>JAAZBM010000014.1 GCA_012513815.1 Candidatus Sumerlaeota bacterium
ACAATTTTTATTCTCGTCGCTAATCTTTATAATGTCGAATTTCTCAATTCGACGGCGTCTCGATCAGTCAGACTATTGCTGTCTGATTCACGGCATCATCATGTCAAAGAACATTTCACCACACATCTAAGTCACCCTAACCAAGAGTGCCTAATCTCAGTGGCGAAAATACATCTACCAAAACATCCTCAGCATATTCGCTAAAAAAAACATTCTGACAGAAAAAAACGCAAAGAGAAAATCTCTCATCACTTCACGTCCGCTCACCTCGGCAACATCACGTCACCCAAACAAGCGGAAAACATATAACACGCCATACAAAAATTTATTCCTAAACTAAAAATTATTTTTTACAAAACCCACCACCCCCGCACCACAACTGACCCTAAACACAATCCGCCGACGTGAATAAACACACCGGCGGAAGCAAATACTGTGTTTTAGTACACTGTTATTCTATCCCTGTGATACCACGGATGAATACCCCGGCCTGTGTGCATTCAGACTTGATTGTCATCTTCTTAATCAATTTCTCGGGATTAGGATTTGCCCACGTATAGTAGTGCAGATAGCAATCGGCTTGTTCTGCTACTGTAGGCAGTTTGACGGCCGTCAAGTTTGGCCTAGTCATCTCGCTCAGCAAAGACACAATCTCGTGTTCTGCATGAAGTGCGATGGTTGATGTTGTGCCATCTTCGTACTCCATTGCTATGGTTGCAACCTTTGTTCCCGGCGGAACGGTATTGACGACAGCGCCAGTGATGACAATCTGTTTGGCTGTTGCATTGATGGGTAATTCTGCTTTTGTGATGCCGCGTCCTCCGTCCGAACCAACCCTATTGAACAGCCCAGCAAGAAGAAGTCCATTGCTCTGCCCCTGTACGGCTGCGGTTCCCACATTGACACGATCCGCAAAGGCACCGCAATCTTCAATTGTCATATAGGGTTTGCCTGTCTTATTTGGATCGCTCACAAGCGGGACGACAAATCCACTCTCGTCACTGTCGCTCAACAAACTCGAACCAATGGCGGAGGCAAATACTGCTCCCCAATCGTATTCTTTTCCATCACCGCCAAAGTGTCCACCGTTCCACATCATCTCGGCCGCATAGACATATTGGGCATATTGCTTGTAGGCATCGAGTATAGTTTGTTCGTTTAGGTTATACCCTGACCATGTTGTGTGAATCATGCCAAGAGTCTTGCCTTCTCCCTCGGGAGATGCAATGGCGTTGGCAACAGCTTGTGCGAAATTCATGATGTTTTTGACAGTATCCCATGTGGCGCCAATTGCCGAGATTCCTAACTTATTCAGGATTGCGAGTCCGGTAAATTTGTCCGGAGTGACTGGTGCGTAATGCCAATCAACGACGACGATATCCTTAGGCAAACGTTCGCGCAAAGTCTTGGCTTCCTCGGGTGTTGGCGCATTTCCGGCATCGGGGACTTCCGAGAAATGATAAAGCATGTCGCTCCACATCCACATCTTCACTCCCATACTTGTCAGGAAATCGTGCCAGTGCATAGTGTCACGGAAAAACAGTTCTTGCTTTCCAATTGCTTTGGCAGCTTCTTTCTTGGGATAAAAAATACTGTTCGATATCTCATCGTGCCCGATATGTACAGCTCTTGGTTTGAAGAGTTCGACGCATTCACGATAGACGGGTTCAAGCAACTGATAGACCTCGGGATTTGTTGCATCATAAGTATAATTTGTCTCGGAATCATCCGCCAAATGGGTACGCTTCTTGTTATCTAGGAACCACTCTGAATGGCCATAAGTGTTAATGAGAGGAACAATCTCAATGAACTCATCACGAGCTGTACGTATCAAATCCTTAACGATGTCTAAATCCATTGCGCGGTTGTGTTTCTCACTCTCATAAGGCAGTGACTTCCAGTTGACGTGTGAACATTCAAAAAGCAGTGTGTTGAGTTTGAACTCGCTGAGAACATTTTGCAGTAGATTGATTTGCGCCTTGCGGGCACTGTCACCGCTACCGGTATAGAAGTGAATTCCGCGCACAGGCATTGCAGCCCAGTCTTCAACTTTGGCACATCGCACCGTGCGATCGGCGGGACGCATCAACTGTCGGAAAGTTTTGATTGCGCAAACAAGCCCCGATGTCGTTGGAGACTCAAGTATGGTTCTATCCGGAGTAATGTTTACCTTGTAATGATCCGTCTTGTCGGCAATAGGCTCTCCTTGCAAAACAAGTTCAATTGTGTTAACGCCATCTTTTTTGTCTAGCGCCAAATCAATGTTCGTCCGACGTTTAACGGTCATAGCCAAATTGGCTGCGGCACTCGTGAGGAACTCGTTGTCTTTCTCCCCGCCTTTTGTCAATAGCCCCGTCTCTATAGTCAACGCCATGACGCCCTCTTGCCATTCGACATTCTTGGGAGTTGGAACAATGCGGTCTTCATAACTCTTATGCAATAGAACTTTCTCGGCCTTGACGACTGGCGACGACGATATCAAATCGCGCTGTTCGATGGGAGCAATTCTCCCAAACTGGATATCCAAACAGGCAGTAAAGGTTGTCGGGTTCTCCATTTCCTCACCTATTGGACCGACAATATACTGCATATTAGAACTGGAAAAAGGATTGCCGCGATAGTCGACAAATCGCGTTGGATATGTCCCGGAAGGACGGAATGTTACCGTTCCGAGCGGCCCGGCAATTGCAAGCAATTTGAATCCTCGTGTGAGTGTCAAAGTTTCATAATCCGAGTAGGTAATCTTGACAGGAAGAATGCCAGTAGTGGTCTTGTCATCCGCATCAATTAATGTGTAATGAGCTCCGGCAAACCACTCGGGATAAATGGAGGCATAGATAAGTTGCAGTTTTCCGGAAGTGTTGACATCGAGTTTCCCATCAATGTCGATTCTCAACACTCTCTCTGGCAAAATCGAGATACGCTCTTCACCAACAAATGTATTGTTTATGCCGCTGAGCTTAGTAATCATCGTTGTTTCGCTGGCTTCGGTCAGAGTCGGCATATCCATCATTTCGTAGCCGAAATAGTGTGTATGCCATTCGAAATCGACAACAGAAAACTCGCTATACATATTGAATGGCACACCGTCAACATCAACGATTGGGCCGAGTTTCCCCATCGTTACTCTCAGTCCATCACGAGAAATCGTTTTGTCGACTCCATAGGTGTAATTGACCATCAAAAGAGCCATCATCAGTAAAGCAAATATTCTTCTCATCTTCATCCTTATCTAAACATGAATACGCTTCTCACAATAGAAATCGCGAGCAGCGTATTCAAGGTGTTAATTCTTTATTACAGTACTTTCAAATCTTAATCCCATGGATCTTTGCCAAAGGCGTCAAGCACCGAGATTTCTTTGCCGGCCTCCGAGCTCATGTACATCGCATTGAGGATTTTCTGGACACGCAAGGTTTCCTCCGGTTTTACGAGAACATCGTGCTCGCCGCGAATTGCTTCGGAGAAATACTTCATCTCTTCGGCATAGGAATCGACTTCGGGGAATCCAGACATTGAGCCGTTGACCTCAGTCTTGCCCTTGTTTGTCAACATGAGAAGATTGGGTTCGTCTTTTCCAGGATGTGGACGCAGCAACGCACCACCATCTGTTCCCATCAATTGCTGATAGTATTCATCACGTGGGATATGCGCAACGAACGATGCTTCGACTTGCAATGTCATGTTTCCTGCCAGACGAATAAGTCCCGATGCATAATCTTCGACATCATAGTCAGAACGTTTATAATCGTTTCCCCATGGATTCCAGTAGTCTTCACGGTCTGCAATCTTGCAATAAGTTACACCGCAGACACTGACCGGTTCAGGACTTCCAAGGAGCCACATTGTCAAATCAAGTGCGTGGACACCGATATCAATCAATGGGCCGCCACCGCTTTTGGCCTTGATATGGAATGCTCCCCAACCGGGCATACCACGCCGACGCAAGCACTGACATTTTGCATGATACAATTCGCCAAGTTCGCCCGCTTCAACCATTTGTTTCAAGAGCAAACTCGCCGGTACATAGCGTGAGTTATGCCCAATGGTCAAAAGCTTTTTTGACTCACGGGCAGCCAATACCATCGAGCGGCATTCATCGACACTCATCGCCATTGGCTTTTCGCTAATGACATGCAAACCCTGCTTAAGGGCAGCAACTGCCGGCTCCGCATGGAAATAGTTTGGCGTGCAAACGCTCATCGCTTCAAAGCCGCCAGCATCCAGCATATCTTCCAAACAATTGTAATGATTTGGAATGTTATACTTCTCGGCATACTCCTTGGCTCGTTCCGGAATAATATCCGCGCATGCAACGATTTTAACATCCGGAGCGGCCTGCCAGCTCCGTGCATGGAACTGTGCAATACTTCCACAACCAAGAATACCTACATTAATAGTCATATTAGACTAATCCTTTCTCTGATGATTCCTCTATTTTGATAACAACTCTGCAAATTGAACAACCTCTGTCATCGATTCTTTGCTCAACCGCTTGTTCTCGACAACTACGATATTGACAACCTTTCCGTTGTTTTTTTCAATTGGAATCACGTAATTATAGTTTTCACCTTTGTAGAAAATGGAAGTACCATTATTGCTTCTTTTGCAAACAATATCCGCTTCTTTGCATTTCTTCTCGAACGATTCAAATATCTGCTCTTTGCTCGTATCAGAAACGATACTCAGCAGCAAACGGATTCCGGATGGTGTTTTGATAACATAGGCGTTATTTACTTTGGGTTTAATTTCCCATTCCGCTGATGGAAGTCTGACAGAGATACCATCCTCTGGTGCAAAAAGCTTTCCGGGCGTCGTCTCAGCAGTAGCGCCGGTCGTAGCAGTCTCGTTAACCTGAGGAGCTGGCGCCTGTGGCAGAGCCGTTTTCTCTACGATAGGCAATACCGGTGCGGGAGTCTTAACAACGACAGGTGCTAGAGTCGCTGTTGGGACAAGAGTCGCTTGTGCTTGAGGCGTAGGTTTAGTGACTCTATTTTTCGTAGCCGGTTTGTCGATGTCGTTTTCACGAGTGCTCATCAACGCTGAGACACCCCAGTATCCAAGACACAACACCACAAAACATACCGTCAACACTAAAGCTATTTTTTGCATTGGTTTAATGCGGCGACCGCGTTTTCGACGTACACCGGGCATAGATCTTTCGCTTCGATTTGGCGGCACACCCGGCGCTCCACTGCGAGCAAAAGGTGAAGCGGCCACGACAGGCTCTTCTTTCTTTGTAGGCTGTGCGGAAACAGTAACCGGTATAGGAATCGGCGAATCCATATCTGCCGCAGGTTTGGGCTGAATCCGATCCGATTCAGGAACGGCTTGTGGCACAGGACCGGCAGGCATCGGAGGAACTGTTGTTTCACGGGTCAGAGTCCTGCGCTCTTGTGCTACAGGCATCTGAATCTCCGGAGCCGCGGCAGTTGCTTCTGCTAACCCTTCACCAGTGATAAACCGTGCCTGAGGACCTTTCTTGCCTAGGCCAATAACATCGTTGTTATGTAGCGCGGCTGTTCCAATCAAACGACCATTGACTAAAGTACCATAACGGCTTGTGTCCGTAATCTGCCATCGTCCATCCATTGGCAAATCAATAATGGCGTGGCGCCCACTAACAAACATATCGCCCATTGGGCTCAGCGGCAATTCCATATTGATATTGCGTCCAATGCGAAATGGACCAGCAGACGTCAATTCAAAAACACGACCTTTGTCAGCGCCGGATAGCATCTCGATTTTTGCCAAAACCTTTGGTTTGGTGAGCACATAAGAATTGGTTCCGATTGTGGGAATTCCAATTCTGAAATACAGCGATGGTCCCTGTACGCCAAGTTGAATCACAGTATCTGTCGGCAAAATCTCTGAGGGGCGTTCCATCGGAATCCCATTCAATGAGATTGTTCCATAAGCCACAGAATCAGGTGTGACGATATATTGAATCACGCATGCACCGCGGCCATCAGTCACAATCTGAGCGAATTGTGGTGGCATGGTCGGGTACAAATCAGCTGGGAATCTGAAATCACAGCCGGGATCCCGGCCAATAATGACAGTCGGATTCTCAAACATGATAGTACGACCTTCTTGTGGCCCCGACATATGAATAAGATGGAACTTCATTTTGCTATGAACCTTTCTATGCTCCTGACTGACGCAAAACTAATCTGCGCTATCTTCAGCGGTAATACGAAGAATCTCCTGAACGGTTGTCTGCCCTAAGAGGATTTTTTCCCATCCATCCATACGCAGGGAACGCATACCTTTACGAATTGCAGCCTTTTTCAGACGAGAAGCGGGTTCCATCCGGATAATCATTTGTCTTAATTCCGGGTCATTGCGCATGATTTCGTGGATAGCAGTACGACCACGATAACCGCCACTGCAACGCTCACATCCCTTGCCCATGTAGAAGAATTTCCCCTCGACATCCTTTGCCGTATAGCCAAGCGCTTTGAGTTCTTCGGGCTTGTGGTCATAAGCTGTTTTGCACTGATTGCAGATGCGTCGCACAAGACGCTGAGCAATAACGGCCTGCAAAGAACTTGCTACAAGGAAGGGCTTCACGCCCATATCAATCAGACGTGTACAAGCACTTGGAGCATCGTTTGTGTGCAGTGTCGAAAATACCAAGTGACCTGTCAAGGCCGCACTGATACCGATTTCTGCTGTTTCCAAGTCACGCATTTCACCAACCATGATAACATCGGGTGACTGACGCAAAATAGAACGCAGAGCCAAAGCGAAATCTAAATCGACTTCTTTGTTCACCTGCACCTGATTGATACCATCAAGCATGTATTCCACGGGGTCTTCCACCGTCACAATCTTTGTCTCAGCGTTATTGATAGTCGAAAGAGCAGCATAAAGTGTTGTTGTTTTTCCGGAACCTGTAGGCCCTGTCATCAGAATAACGCCGTTGGGCGAGCGAATCAGTTCTTCGAAATTGGTAATTGAATCCGGCAGGAAGCCGACATCGCCCAAACCCATCAAAACGCTGGCTTGGTCAAGAATACGCATGACGATGGACTCACCATAAATCGTTGGCAGCGAGCTGACACGAACGTCAAGATTACGCCCGGGAATATCCAACTTAATACGTCCATCGAGTGGGATTCTCTTTTCCGCCAAATCCATTCCGGACAACACTTTCAGACGTGAGATAATCGCGTTCTGCCAGCGCTTGGGTGGAGCGGGAACATCATGAAGCACACCATCAATACGATAGCGAATGGTCACACCTGTTTTTGCAGGCTCGACATGAATATCACTTGCGCGCTCATGGACAGCTTGTTTGAAGAGCATATCGACATATGTCACAACCGGAGGAGCTTCTTTTTTGGACTTGGCGCTCAACTTGGCATCAGAATATTGATCTTCTTCGCTTGCTTCGCGCTTAGCCACTTCCTCGGCAACAGCTTGGTCTGCAATCTCCGAGTACATATTCTCGATATCTGAAGACTCATAGTACATCGAAATCAATCGCTTGACATCTTCTTCCGGAGCGACCACAGGCATAATCCGTTTTCCGGTAATACGTGACAAATCATCTGTGACCATGATGTTTAGCGGGTCAGCCAGAGCCACCCAAAGCGTGTCATCGTCATAACGCACAGGGAAAACTTTATAGCGCATTGCGTGCTGCGGTTGAATCTGCTCCACCAAGTCACGGGTAACACGGAAAGAAGCCAGATCTAAACGTTCATAGCCATGAGTTGAAGCCAGAACATCAAGGAAATCATCACTATCTGCAAGCCCTGTATTTAGCGCGACCGAACTTAGTGATTGGGCTGCTTCGTTTTCGGGGACAAAACCTCCACTACCAACTCGACCGGCTTCTTCGTTTTTTGTCAAATCTTTCGGTTTAAATGCCATAACACATCGCCTCAGTTATTGTTCTTTACAGTGTGACCCGAGAAGTAAAACGGCAACACATTTCACGCTCGTTAAGTTTATTTACACAAAAAATACTCTTATGTGCGATGTAAATGAAATAATTATATTGTGTCTAATTTTACAAATCGGGCAGATGTGTTGCGGACAAATGAATCAAAGACATCGTACATGTCCCCATGAACGACTCTGTCATTCAACGTATTGTGCCAGAGTATCGTAAAAACACCGCCATGCCTCGACAAAGAATTAGCGTGTAGCGTCTGCATCCTCTTGTATGCGGATTCAGGGTCAAGCCGCTCATACCGGCTCAATGTCATATCCATCGCATTCAGGGGAATCTCGGTCATTGGCAGCTCACGTCCGGTCAGCGGACTGTAAGGGCGGAATGCTCCTGTCCATCCATGCCGAAATCCACATCGGTCGGCAAAACCGCCACTCGCATCGACAGTGAAGCCAGCCTCTGATTGAGCCAGCCACGTGTTTGGGATATCCAAACGCAGATAATGTTGCCGAATGATGGGCTTGACTCGCTGCTTCAGTGCCTCCGCAAGCGAGACTGCCTCGTGATAAATCTTTTTGGCATCGAGATAGGAATCGTATGAACCGTGCAGACCAAAAGTATCGCAATCGAGCCGTGTGCCCAACGGTGCCAGACGATGGTCGGAAAGAGTATAGTCCGCATCTGACGGGTGTGTTCCACCACCCATCAGAAACCAAGTCCCAGGAATGCCTGTTTCGTCATGCAAATGAGTCAGAGCATCGAGGGCATCATAGGGGTCTTTTTGCCTACGAAACCAAACTTTGAGACACTCACCAAGTCTCCCCTCACGGTAAGACCGCACCAAACATCGTGGTGAAAACAAAGGAAATTTACGTAACAAATCGACATCATGTGTCACTGCAATGGGTGCCGTCCCAACCATGGGAGCACGTACAGGCAAACCGCTGATTTTACGAACCAAATCTTCAACGCGTTCAAACCAGCGAGTAACCAGTGGCTGATCATATAGCTCCGGCGGCAGTGTCGAATAAGAACACAGAAAACGTCCATGGCTGTCGCGCTTTTCTATGCGAGATTCTTCATGCCGAGAAAGAAACCACCATGCGCAAGCAGGCAAATCAAAATGAACTCGAACACGACCGGGAGAGACAATTTCAACAAACTTCCTAAACCCCTCGACTGTTGCTGTTTCCAACAAGGTTTCTGCGGGATAAGGTGCAGCTGGAGACATCAATTTATCCGCTTTGAAAAACTCAGAGTTTTCAAACTCGATTCGGATAGGAAGCACATCCGGAACGGTTTGAACTCCACTACAGGCATAGCTTACAGCGGGAACATCAACCCAATAGTCCAATCGCCCGAGGATTGACGCAATGCATATATGTGGATGAACTAATTCCATGACTTAAGTGCAAAACTCTCACAATACAACATAGTCTAAAATATAAAACTGTAACACGAAAAAGCTTCGACAAAATTAAAAACAGGCAGTCGCAATGACCGCCTGTTTTTCAAATTCTATAGTTATGTTTAACAGCCAACGAATGACCTATTTGCAATACTTCGCAGGAGGAGGACTTTTAACCGCGCAAGGGCTGTAATATCCAAAGCTCGGGACTGGTGCACAATAACTTGGTGCCATCGGCGGTGTTACGCTCGCGCAAGGACGCCATGCCCCACAACCGGCACTCACAGCCATTATCGCTGCTAAACTAAGTAACATTAATTTCTTCATTGTTGACGCACTCCTAACAAATTGTTCCTACAATGTTATGTTTATATCTATCTTTGAAAGATAGACAGAATTCATTCCATTTTCTTCAGTGAAAATGCATTCAATTGCTTTTATGCACGAACTTGTTTTGCCCGTACCGAGGCGAATTGCGCCGCACGCTTCAGGGCGCAAATCATACTTGCCGGATTGGCCTTGCCCGTCCCGGCAATATCAAACGCTGTTCCGTGGTCAGGAGAAGTCCGAATGATGGGAAGTCCCATCGTAATGTTGACGCCATCATCAAAACCAACCGTTTTAACGGCCACTAGGCCTTGGTCATGATACATCGCGAGAACGATATCGAAGTCGCCCTGAATCTGACGATGAAAGATAGTATCTGCCGACAATGGACCACAAGCACAGATGCCTTTCTGAACGGCTTGCCGCACGGCAGGCGCAATCACTACGATTTCTTCCTTTCCGAACTTTCCACCTTCGCCGGCATGAGGATTAAATCCGCAAACTGCAATTCGTGGATGTGCGATTCCCATGAACATTTGTCCCCAAGCATCGCACATTTGTAAAGTGTCGACAATCCCATCGATACGCAACATTGACGAAACTGAAGCAAGCCCAACGTGAATTGTTTCTAATACGACACGAACTCCACCGCCTTCGAGCATCATGCGAACAGGTAAGTCCCCACACAAATGCGCGAGCAATTCTGTATGTCCGGGGAAATCATAACCAGCTTCGAACATGGCTTCCTTGTTGAGCGGTGCCGTACACATAGCAACTGCCTCGCCATTGAGAACCATCTTAGCTGCTGTACAAACTGCGGTATAGGCAAATGCGCCATTCGCGGCATGAACCTGTCCTGTCAGGTAATTTCCACGAGGAGAATCAATTGGTTCACGCCATATAACAGAATCCGTCATCAATCCGGTTACACGGGCGGCTTGCTCAATTACTGCGGCATCACCGACAAGGACGGGCGTACACATCGATTGTATTTCCGCATTATGTACAGCCATCAACGCGACCTCTGGGCCAACACCGCCGGGGTCACCAAGCGAAACAGCAATACGAGGCAAATCGTTCTTAACGGCAGCTGATAACTCAATCACAACAAACTCACTTCCTCATTGCACTCCGTGCGCAGCAAATCATCAACTGTCTCGCGGCGAACAATCATCGTGACTCTGTCCGAATCTTTCCAAAGTATCGGAGCACGTCCGATACTATTGTAATTGCTGCTCATGCTGTAGCCATACGCGCCAACATCATGCAACAATAACAAGTCATTAATCTGTGGCAACGGCAATAGGCGAGGTGCCAGTAGCTCATACTGGTCTCGGGTAAAAACATCACCCGATTCGCAAAGTGGCCCGGCAACATTCAAAGGAATCTTTGGCATTCCCTCACGAGCAGGAATCGAAATCGCATGATACGAACCATACATCGCAGGACGCACCAAATCAACAAAACCAGCGTCAACCATGACAAACGTTTGTCCGGGTCCTTTGGCATTGGTTGTTGTTTTCTTCACATCAGTCACACGAGTAACCAAAGTCACGGCAGGAGCGACAAAGTAACGTCCCGGCTCTAGTTCCAACTGAATCTCCGAACCAACCGCAGACGAAAGAATCGTCTTGACCTTCTGCAATGTTGGAATCAATACGGAATAGTCAACATCGGGTTGGTCTTCGTGATAGTTGTATGGCAGGCCTCCCCCTAAACTGAATATCCTGACGTCAGGAAGCAACGAAATCAATGAGGCAAAGTACTCGCCAAGACGACGCATATTAGTGAAGAATTCCGTTGGCTCCGCTCCGGTTCCAACATGAGCATGCAACATGACAATTTTGAATCTTGCCTCGTGGCAAGCACGAATGACATCAGGCAAATCATCAGGCCAAATACCATGTTTACTGCTTGGGCCGCCTGTATCACAGGCACTGACATGTCCGTGCCCAAAGCCGGGATTGACGCGAACGGCGACAGGACCTTGCCATCCCGCAGCCTTCAGGGCAGATATCATTCCCGCAGAACCGATATTGACAATCACGTTGTTGTCTGTCACAGCACGCAATGCACTGTCACGAAAAACATCCGCCGTTAGTTGAATAACAGGCGGATTGGTTCCCGATGGAAATCCAGCCTTGAGTGCACGTAATACCTCATTCCCTGAGACGCAATCGACCCACAGACCTGCCTTGCGCATTTCCTCAAGCACACGAGTGCAAGATAACGCCTTCATCGCATAGCGCAAATGAACTCCGGATAATGCCGCGATTTTTTTGAGATCGCCGATCCTTTTACGCAACAATTCCGCGTCGATAATCCAGTAGGGTGTTCCGACTTTACTGGCAAGTGTTTCCAATTCTTCAGTTTGATAATTACTCATCGAATGTGTTCATAACCTTTACGCTTCAACATACACCTTCAGCAGATTCCCCAAGCGTTTCATTTTTGTCTTCTGATTCTCGTTCATACGAACATAGACTTGTTGTTTGAGGCGCCAGAAGACATTTTGGGCATGTGTGCAATCGGGTTTTGCGGGCAAGAAATCCGCAAGAGAGGCAAGTTTAGTGAACTCATCCAACAACTGTTCATCACGGGGAGACTCTGCCCATTTGTCCGCGACTTCAATCAACCGACTGCGCAAGAGAAACAACAACTCGTTTTCGTTGAGATAAATCTTCCCAGATTCTATCCATGTGGCAAGCATATCCAACTCTTTTTCATCAATCGTGCCGGGCGTTGTGATTTCCGCACGAAGCATATCATTGACAAAACAGTCTGCCAATAGCTTGAGATGTTTTTGCAAAGGAAGTTGATAATCGCGCAACTTGTAGAGTAAGGGTTTGTTTTTCTCAAACTCATCACGAAGAACTGTGCGCAAATGCTCTTGTGACTTGCTTGCGAGCATATCGAGTACCTTGCCTTGGGCTTCCGGGCGCAAAGATTGTAGTGTGTAAATACATGATTCGGGGAAATACTGGCGAATGGTCGCTGGGATTTGCTCTATCGGCAAATCCTTGAATGTATCCAGTAATTCCTGAACGCCGCCCTCTGACTTTTCACGAACAGCGCAAATAACATCGAAGTTTGCTTCACCGAGCAAAACATATTCGCATTCTCCATAACCACGTGTCACTTTGGAATGAAGTATCGCACGGCCAATCATCAGGGATTCTCTTCTTGTGACATCGACCAAATCAACATTGAAGGCTCGAACATCACGATCCGAGAAACCCGGGCTAAACAACTCCATGATGCAGCGCTGCGCCACAACGCCGGTAAACGAGAACTGAGCATCCTTGACATGTTTCATATAAACACTTGCGCCATCGCCTTCCGACTCGATATTGCTCTGTGCCTCGGCTAAGCGCTCAAGAAACTCCGGTTCCAAATCGATGGAAAATACTTTCTTAACCAAGTCAATCACACGCGAAGCATAACGCAAAATCTGAACAGTCTCGATACCGGAAATATCATCAAAGAACCAACCACAGCTCGTGAACATGAGTTGCGCATGACGTTGAATCTCCATAAGCCGCAAGACTCTAATCTGCTCGGATTCCATTGAAACTGACGGGGTGTAACGACGCAAGAAATTGTCTGCTGCAACTATGTCGTTCAAGACGTGAATATAGGAATCGCGTGCCTCCCACGGTGACGACATCAACTCGCGTGATGCGTACTCGTACAGGGGCGCGGTCGCGTCACGCAACCAGTTGAGTGCTTCACGCAGTGGCGTCCGCCATTCCTGTGTCCAACCGGGAGTATTGTTCAAGCGACAACCGCAATTTGAATGCCAACGTTCGACGCCATGCGCGCAACTCCATGAAGAAGGTTCAATCAGTTCGACTTCAAAGGACGGCGGGAAAATCTCCAAGAACTCCGCATAGTTTGTCAGTTTTGCCTGATTGCTATTCTCGACATAATCCAATGCATAGGCCAAAGCCATCTCGCCGAATTTGTGGTGATGCCCATAGCTTTCGCCATCAGTCGCAATATTGATGAGATAAGGCCGTCCGTTTGGGATGCTGTCATCGATTCGTCCCAACAATTTCTGTGCGAAACGGTCGCCGTCATTGAGCAAACCCTCAAACGCCACCGCTTGCGAAACGATATGGTCATAAAAAAACACTGCGATGCTTTTGCCCGATGGCAGCTTTACAAGATATGGCATACTCGAATCAATAGAGCCACCTAATGCGTCCTGCCATGGCATATTGTCTGCGCCAAGCGGGCGAACACGTTTGGCCTGAAATGGCGACAAAACGGTAAACTTAATTCCCTCTTCCGCCAGAATCTCAAGAGTCGCGGAATCCACAGCACATTCCGAAAGCCACATACCTTCGGGCATTCGTCCAAAACGCAACCTAAAATCTGCTATCCCCCAACGCACCTGTGTGCGTTTGTCGCGCATATTGGCCAGAGGCATAATGACGTGATTGTAAATCTGTGCCATTGCCGAACCATGCCCATCAAAACGCAACATACTTTGCGCATCGGCTTCCAAAATTCCTTCATAGGTTTCGGGAGCATTGACCTCCATCCAAGACAGCAAGGTCGGGCCAAAGTTGAAACTCATGGATGCGTAATTATTGACGATGGATTTGATATAGCCTCGTTTATCCAAAATACGCGCCGCCACATTCGGGCGATAACACTCGGCAGTAATGCGTTCATTCCAGTCATGATACGGAGCGGCAGACGGTTGTTCCTCAATTGTTTCCAACCAAGGATTCTCACGTGGAGGCTGATAAAAATGGCCGTGAATACAGATATAATTGTTTATCGACGACATAAGATTCGTTGCTCCTCTATAACCGGCAAATATAGCAACTAACAACGACAATACCCGTTTTATTAGTGCTTAGTATTCTTTATAGTATTACCATATCTTAATTCGCAATTGACCTCAATATCCCATCGACCAAAAAGATTTTTAGCGAATGAATTTACGTAACCGTAGCCATGCAGCAATTCTGGACGAGCGCAAGAAAATAAACGAGAGAAGTGTCATCCACGTGATGAAAATACCAAAACAGAGAGAGCGTGGGGAGTATTCGACATACACATTCTGCTCCGGCATATCGCTCGGCAAAGCAATCCCAAGCAGACCACCATCGACCGGCAACGTTTTCAATTGTGTCCCATCATTCAGCTTGACAATCCAACCGGGCGCATAGGGTTCCGCAATGGGCAAAATGCCGATGCCACTCTGTTTCATTCCTTTTACCTTTAGAACCGAGCTTCCTGACTTCCACGAAACCAAAGAAGACATAATGGGTTGCACACCGTTAGTGGCCCCCACCATCTTCGCATCGTCAGCCAAGACGACAAAGTCCTTTTCACCACCGTTTTTGAGGATATCGTTGACTCCGTCATCATTAGACGCAAGGACGAGATTCGCGCGATTGTGTACATAAGGACGCTGCGTTCCACCCCAACGCCAAAGATTCTCACGAGCTTTTTGATAGATTGGCTGCCAAGTACCGCCTTCAGGTTCTGCGCCACTGATAGTACGAGTATACGTCACCGCCATCAATTGCCCAAACCGAGCGCTATTGTAACCAACAGTATCAAGCAGTTTCTTGTACGAATTCAGTTGTACGGTATGTTTGCCCTCAGGAACGCCAACCTTGTGTAGCATGTGCCTGAGTTCCTGACGATGCTCATCAATCATGCGTAGAGGAAGATGTTTCGATTCTGAAAGTTCCTTGTAGTACTCCTGAAAGTTAAGCAGTTCCATGTAACGATCGAGGTAATCAAAACGTATATAGTGATAGTTGATGACCAGTGGCACAATCAACGCCAACACCGCAAAAGCAATCCCGGTGTAGCTGCAATACCGACGAAGTCGCGCAGATAAATCGTGTAATGGCATATACCGAGCCAAAGCGAGATTAAGTAAAAGTCCACTCAGTGCAGTCTGAAGTCCGTACTTACCAAACATGGCATGACGCTTGTATGCCATTTGTTCGGCATAGGTCGCGATATCCAAATTGACACCAAAATTGCGGTACCACGCAATGATAAAAACCGCGGCTCCCAGAGCCGTAATCAGTGTGATGAATAGACGAATTGCCGTCAAAATCTGCGGGTCTTTTCTTGCTGATGGAATTTCCGCCGGACGGTAACTCCAGTTCTTCGCATAATCAAGAATCACCTCTAGGCCGTATGCGGCTAAAACAAGGAGCGCATAATTCGAGACAAACATCCACACACGTGGAGAGGCAAACGCTCCAAACCATGGAACCAAGTAATAGAAAAGCAGATGAAGTGGCGTGGCGTATCCCAATGCGAGCAGTAACGAAATAACAAGGCACATGGCAAGGAAAAGACGGTAACGGAACGAGCGTGTGGAGACGAAGGCAAACAAGCACATCAGCAGAATCGGAATGCCAAGGAAATCACTGACATAGCGTGCCCCCCACGTGCCTGTGTAGGAATTTCCTGCCGCATGAAGTGTGGTCGGTTCGATAACCGAATCGCCCCACAAACCAGCCACGGCATACTCGGCCAGTTCCAAAACAGGATAACTATAATCTGTCGTTTCCTCATGAGTAAGTGTTGCCCAACTGTTGTTAGACGCAGACAAAATCTCCATGCTATGCAGCATCTGTATCGATGAGAACAACCCCAAAATAACTAAGGTTGCGCACAGCCATCTACACATAGCACGGATGGACATAATTTCCGGAGTACGTGAGAATGCAATCAATCCCGGATCGGGAGCACGCCACGCCCGAATCGCTAACGGAATTGTCATCAGGACAAAATGCGTTAAGCAGATAAGCACTGTGGCATAGAATACTTGAATATTCCCAACAAGCAACTGCATCGTCAGGCACAGCGCCAAAAGGCACGATGGCCCCCCGCACCGCTTCCCGTCCTTAATGCAACGACGAATCAGCACAAGCGTTGCCGCCCATGCCCCCGGTGCCCAAGCAATGGTAATCATTTCTTGCAGTTGTCCGGCATATGTCAATGTGAGAAAATGACCGGAGAACATCAACGCCAACCCCGACCAGCCGGCAATGGCAATACGGAACCCGAGTGTACGTAGCCATGCCATCATACATATCGCGCCAACTGTCAAGGCCAAAACATACTGCATTGTGAAAGCGCTGTTAAACGGCAGAATAAAGTTCAGCCACTGGGACGGATAAAATGGAAATAATGCATATGAGCCTATCATGGGGAAACCGAAAAACGCATAGGAATTCCAGATGGGAAGACGACCCTCTTTCAGAATACTCTGCCACCCAAAAAGCTGCATGATGTAATCATGGTCCGTCGTTTCGATTCCGTAAAGCAAGTATTCCTTGCCAAGACCGGGGAAATATAATGCCAACGCAAATATAAGAAAGACAACTCCCCACACAACATACATTGCTGTGGTCGAGAGCCTCTGGTTCTTCACCCACTGTATTGACATCATTACCGTAATTCCTCTAAGCTTTTAGTACCCTCAATTGCGCCAATAATTGTCTTGTGCGCAATGCAGCCACACATGTCACTGCTCATCATTGTCTTCAGCGGCATCCGTATCGCCGACGTCAGTGGTAGAAACATCAGAGGGAAGAGCTTTCTTCAAGAGAGAGTTTATTTTGTCCGCATACTCAAATGAAGTATCCTCAACGAACGATAACTGCGGCACAACCCTCAAGATGACCGTGTGTGCCAGACGGGTTCGCAAAAATCCCTTGGCATGTTCCAGAGCGCTAAAGACTTCTTTTTTGTCCTGTTCACTGCCGTACACGCTAATCCAGACTTTGGCAAAAGACAAATCCGGTGCCGTTTTGACACCACTCACTGTAATCATTCTGTCCTGAAAACGGATATCCTTTGATTGCGCCAATACCTCTGACAACCCGGCTCGAATTTCCTCGTTAATGCGTTCTAAACGCGAATGTAGTGTCATAATGTCATTCCTTGTACTGTTGCAATCTCTCTGATTCTTAACGAAGAAATACAATCCGTCAATAGGAAGCGTCGTTAAGTTTATATTTATATTATTGTGCAATTAAAACTTCGTTAAGCGGTACTCTGAAAAGCTATGTCTACAATTGATTTTTCTAAACAGATTCATGAAGTCCAGGCGAAATTCGCCGAGGTTGAAGCGTCCCTGTCTTCGCCTGAGGTTGTCAACAATCCAGCCAAATTACGTGAGAACAGCAAAATCCATGCTGACTTGGGCAAAATCGTGGAGAAATGGAACGAACTACAGGCCGCGGAACAGAATCTGGAGGGGGCTATCGATTTACGCAATGACCCCGATCCCGAAATGGCTGCAATGGCTGAGATTGAGGCTGCCGAGGCAAAAGTTTTGCGGGACAAATTGGAGACGGAACTTCAGTTGCTCCTGTTGCCCGGAGACCCGCTTGATGAGCGTAATACCGTCTTTGAAATCCGCGCCGGTACAGGTGGGGAAGAGGCCGCTCTGTTTGCCTATGATTTGTTCAGAATGTACACGCACTATGCCGAACAGCGAGGATGGAAAGTTGAACTTCTTTCCAGTAGCGAGAGTGGTCTTAATGGATTCAAGGAAGTCATTTTCCTTGTCTCCGGTGACAAAGTCTATAGCAGATTGAAATTTGAGGCTGGCACACATCGCGTCCAGCGTGTCCCCGAAACAGAAGCGCAAGGACGTATTCACACAAGTGCAGCCACCGTGGCGGTATTGCCCGAAGCCGAAGAAGTTGACGTCGAGATTCGCCCAACCGATTTGAGAATTGATGTTTTTCACAGTGGTGGCCCCGGCGGACAAAGCGTCAACACAACGGACTCGGCCGTGCGTATCACGCACTTGCCGACAGGTTTGGTTGTTAGCTGTCAGGATGAAAAGAGCCAGTTGAAAAACAAAGCCAAGGCTCTGAAGGTCTTGCGCTCTCGTCTGCTCGAAGCCGAAATGGAAAAGCAACAGAACGCTATTTCCGGTATGCGCCGGAAGATGGTTGGAAGTGGTGACAGAAGCGAACGCATCCGCACTTACAATTTTCCACAGAATCGTCTGACCGACCACAGAATTAACCTGACACTCTATAGTTTAGACAGAATCATGGAAGGTGACCTTGATACGGTTCTTGACAGTTTGATTTCCGAAGATCAAATGCAGCGACTTCAAAGCCTTATCACAGAGGAATAATTGATTTCGACATCGGAATTAAGCCTGAAAAGCGGGAAATATAATCATAATGTTTAAGCATAAACAAACCAATATCCTTTTCGCGCTTACCATGATAATGGTAACGATAGGGCTGATTATGGTCTACAGCGCCAGTGCTCCCATTGCCAAAGCCAAAAAAAGCACCACAAGCGCGGCGACGAGTGCACTTGTCAAAGCGCAGCAGACGCCAAGACCTCTTGCGACGACAATCCCGCAGATAAACGCGCGTGTGTCCGGGCAAGACGGACAGGGCTCGACACTGGACACGTTACGACATACGATTGAAGCGGGCGGACTAGAAGACCCATTGTCCGAAGAGAGTTTCCAAGCGATTGTTCGTAGCTCCCTACATAGTCAAAGCGGACTAACGAACCAGATTATCGCTTTCATCGCTGGTCTCATCGCAATGTTTTTTGTCTTCAAAGTCAACATTGACCGTTACAGTTTCAAGTGGTTAAATCTCGGTATGCTCATAACGTTTTTGCTACTATTGAGCACCTATTTCTTTCAGGCACGCAACAACGCACACCGATGGATTGACTTAGGGCATCTTACAATGCAGCCTTCGGAGTTGGCAAAACTGGTACTTGTTTTGTGGACCTCACGCATACTGACTATCCCCCAGTTTCATGAGGATGTCAGCAGCCGATTTAGTAAAATCGGCAGGATGCTCAAGTCTTCCACTTGTATCATTATGCTTGTTCTTGGCGCCATGTGTCTCGTCGTCTTTTTCGAACCCGACATGGGCGCCACCATCGCCTTGATAGCCATTGTTTGTGCGATTGCACTTGCGTATGGCTTACCAAAGAAGTGGATTATTATCATCAGTGTCTTCGTCGTGGGACTTGGTACTCTCGGGTTGCACGTCGAATCATATCGTATCGAGAGAATGACGGCCTTTCTTGATATGGACAATCCGACGGTTCAGCTCAACGCGGGCTATCAGCTTCGGCAATCCCTCATTGCCTTGGGCAGCGGAGGCATCTGGGGTGTCGGCTTAGGCGCCGGGCAACAAAAGTATCAGTATCTTTCTGAAGTGGAAAACGACTTTATCTATGCCCTCATTGGCGAAGAATTTGGTCTCGTCGGGACAACGATTGTATTGCTGCTTTATGCGTCATTTGTTACCATTGGATTGCTTATCGCAAAGAATGCGACGACCATGTTTGCCCGCTTAGTTGCGGTTGGAATCACCACAATGATTGGCATTTCGTCCATGATTCACATCGTTGTTGTCATTGGTCTTGCACCGACAAAGGGATTGACTCTCCCACTCATCAGCTACGGTGGCACATCATTGGTGATTAACCTCGTTGCTGTCGGAATTCTTTTGGGCATCGCCAAAGACAATGAACAGAAGGGTCCTCGTTTACGACGGCGCAATTTGGATGTCTATTATCAAGAAAACGATTCACCCGCCTCGCTCTCAAGATATTGATTCCTCTCAATTGGAATCGAAATGGGTAATTTGAGGAATACTAATTAGTATTGATTCGTAATAACTTAATATTATTATGAGAACATCAATGAACACACCTGTAAAAACTTTACACTTGGGATTGATAGCAATCCTTACTGTTTTGACTTCTGTCGCGACATGCGCAGATTTCGAGTTTACCTTCTCCGACAAACAGACCGTCGGAACGGGCACTCAGTATTTTACAGGCAGATGTGAGTCTCCGCAATGCAACGTTTTTGTGGCCGAAATCGACACAACAAACCCGAACATTCAGATTGTCCCTGTCACTCCCAAAGGTGTTGTCAGGGCTGTTCCCACAACTATGGCTAAGGAAAACAACGCGATAGTCGTTGTGAACTCGAGCTTCTTCTCGATAGACACCGGCGTCGCCTATGGCTACTACCGCAAGGATGGCGTAACCATTCGCAAGAATGATAGCACCCCGTATGGTGTCATTGGGATTCCGTGTCGTCCACAGAATGTGCCCATTGTGGCGAACATCACAGCGCAAGAAACCGCAGTTCGTCCGACATCTAAATGGAAAACAGAGAGCATTTTGGACGCCGTTGCCGGTGGTCCTACACTTGTTGTCAATAATAAAATTGATATCAGCAGTGAGTATACATCGATTGCTGGACGAAATCCTCGAACAGCGATGGGATTCAACGCCAATACGAATAAGCTGTACATGGCTGTCATTGACGGCCGTGCTACGAACAGTGTGGGTATGACTTTCGAAGAACTGGCTAACTTCATGAAAGGGCTTGGGTGCACCGAAGCTGTAAACTATGACGGTGGTGGGTCATCGGCCATGATTGTGAATAACACTCTTATGAATCGCCCCGGAGGAAAGACAACGCAGCGTTCTGTTCCGCTCTGCTGGGCAGTTGTTCCCTGTACTGTCATTGATGACACTGTGACAAGTTCTATTCGCCTCGAAGGCGATTGGCAACGCATCGAATCAAATGATTTGTACGCGAAAAGCGGTGTCCAAGCCTCAGGAAATGGTACAGCCAAAGCAGTGTTTGAAACAGTTTTACCGATGAAGGCGTCCTATAAAGTTTATGCCCGTTGGGGATCGACAAAAAAAGCATCGTCGAAAGTTCCTTACGCAATTGATTATTTCAATGATAAAACCACAGTCTACAAGGACCAATCACTAGGTAAAGGCGAATGGCAAGTCTTGGGAACTTTCATGTTTTCGGCGGATACGCCAGCCCGTGTCACTGTCACAAACGAATATGCGAACGAGTCGGAGTTTGTAACTGTAGACGCTGTGAAATTTGAATTATTACCGCCGGTAGCAACTGTGGATGATGAGGATTAGGGAATTACATTACATTGCTTGATAAGCCAGAAAACAAAATCGTAGATCAAAACCCGGACAGAATTCATTTTCTGGAGAATGAGAATGCCCGCTTGCAGGCATTGGGCGATAGTTATCGGTTGGCCATGACCGACTTAGAACATCTCCTTGATCAACGCAACACCTTTTTTTCCAACATGAGTCATGAGATTCGCACACCACTCAATGCAATTGTTGGCATGGCGGATTTACTTGCGGACACAACGCTGACTTCTGAACAGAAAGAGTGTGTGGAAGTAATTCGGCGTGGGAGCGATTTGTTGTTGACAATCATCAACGATGTTCTGAATTTGTCCCGTATTGAATCCGGCAAAATCGCGCTTGAGCATCTGGAGCTATCCCCTCGTATTCTTGCCGAGAACGCGTTTTCGATTCAAGCTTATCAGGCATGGGACAAGGGCATCGAGGCAATAGTCAATGTCACTCCGGAAACACCTGCCGTCGTTTCCGGCGACCCGACATACATCACACAAATCATAACGAATTTCCTTTCCAACGCAATCAAATTTACTTCGCAAGGTTCCATTACCCTGTCGGTTTCTTTCGAAACACAGCTTAACGATGGACGCGCGGTCATTCGCTTTGCAGTCACAGATACAGGTATCGGCATTACGAAAGAGGGAATCGAGAAACTGTTCCAACCTTTCCATCAGGCAGAAAACAGTACAACTCGCAAGTTTGGTGGCACTGGCTTAGGGCTGACAATCATCAAGAGATTGGTATCGATGATGGGTGGACAAGTTGCCGTCAAGAGTACGCCCAATCAAGGGTCATCTTTCTGGGTCGATATTCCCTTCGAAGTGATTCATTGGGAACCGCCCACACCACCAATCGTTTCTTTGGCGGACAAAAGAGTTCTTTTGATTGAACCAAACACGGGAGCACGGAATGCGGCGGTTAACACGATTGCCTTCCTAGGCGGAATCGCAACCACAGTGAGCACATGCGACGAAGCCTACGGGCATATTTTAAGCGGAGAGAACTTCGACCTGCTATACATTTCGACAAATGCGTTGCAGGAAGATAAAGACGGACAAGCAAGTATTGCCGCAAATAAAGTCCTGTCAGCGTTCTCCAATTCGATTCTGTTCATGGTATCACTCGGCAGAGCAAAGAGCTATTTGCATCTCATCACTCATTCGGAAAGAATGGGCTTCGTTGGCAAGCCGATTCAAATTGAGTCATTTGCAAAAGAGACAGCAAGAGTTTTGGGGCTTTTGAAAGAGACGGACAAGACGACTGATTCAAATAAATCGAATATGGACAGCACTGTCGCCTCTCATCTTGACATTTTGCTCGTTGAGGATAACTCGACCAACCGCAAGGTCATGAAACGCATTCTCGAAAAATTTGGTCTCGAATGTGATATGGCAGAGGATGGCTCGCAAGGGCTTGATGCCATGGCCAAAAAACAATATGATTTGGTCTTGATGGATTTGCAAATGCCGGTCATGGGTGGACTCGAAGCAACACAAGCCAGACGTGCATTTGAGGAACAGTCGAAAGCAAAACACATGCTTATCATAGCCCTCACAGCCGATGCTATGCCGCAGGACAAGGAAAAGTGCATCGCGGCGGGAATGGATGACTATCTACCAAAACCGATTTGTCCCAAAGACCTGCTTCAGGTTTTAGAGAAGTATTGCGGCTTTGTGAAGCCGGACGCCTAAGGAGGTTATGTTATGACTTCAGCTTGGTTTAACCTTGAGATTTCAATACAGCTCATCTACGCTGCATTGCTTGGTGCCATTCTTGGCATTCAGCGTGGGCGTCGTGCTAGCCCGGCGGGATTGCGTACACATCTACTGGTCGCACTGGGTGCTGCTGCTTTTATGGAACTCTCTCGTTGGATGCCTGATGCAGTTCCGGCAGTCTTTGGAAATACTCCGCGCCAATCAGACCCGGCACGAATGGCGGCACAAGTGATTTCCGGTATCGGTTTCTTGGGTGCAGGTGCCATCATTCGCGATGGTCTTACCATCAAAGGTCTAACCACAGCGGCAACGCTATGGGTGGCTGCATCGATTGGAATGTCCGTAGGTGCGGGCTTCTATGTGATGGGGTTAGCCATTACCGTGATTGCTTTGGTTGCTCTGACCGGAGCTGAGTATGTCGACAAATCAAAAAAGCAAGAACGAGTCTTGAGCATTCGTATTCCAACGCAAGTTTCGACTGACCAGATTAAGGAAGTGATTGCCCGCGAGAACCTTAGTGTGTTACGCTATGACTATCAACTAGATAAAGTGCACGAAACGATTGAAGTACGATTAATCGTTACGCCGCCTGCTAACTACCTGTATGGAGACCGTAAAGGCGAAGATTTAGCAAAGGCGTTCAAAGAAAGCGGGATTCAGTTAATTTCACTTGAATGGTCACATCGTTACAGCTAATGGACATCGAGGAGCAACCACTCGAATATTCGTTCGATATTGTTTGCGTTTACAACAACAAACAAGTTTTGGACGACGTCTTCTTGCCCTACTACATCAACAACAAAAATGACGCTCTGTTTCGCTTGCATCCGGTTGACAATCGACAGAATATTTTCGAAAGTGCTGTTGAGGCTTTCAATAGTGTTTTGCCGGAATGTCTTGGGAAATGGATTCTGTTTTCTCATCAGGACGTCGCGCTATTATCAGAGCATTGGTTGGAACAATGCGCGGATATGTTGTACACCCTGAGCAATTGGGCTGTAGCGGGAGTTGCGGGCATGGTTCCCGAGGGGGAAACAAACGAGCAACGTGGTCGTAGTGTTGTTCGTACAGGAGTTTCACTCGAAGTACAAGAATGGTGGCCGTGGGGGAATGAGATTACAGCATCTACAAAAGTTCAAACCGTAGACGAGCTACTGTTTATTATTCCGCGCGCTTTGTTGCAGCAGCTGCCATTTGACGGCAGTACGTGTGACAGTTGGCATTTGTATGCCGTTGACTACTCACTCTCAGCCAAAGAGGCATTAGGTTTAGACACTTATGTTTTGCCGCTTTTGGTTTATCATCAGTCTTCCGGCATAAGGAAAAAGAGACTGCAGATTGTGTTATCGTTGGGGCCGCTCCCCCACTCGTACTACAAGACACTGCGTAAAGTACTTATCAAGCATCGTTCTGCGTACAAATTCATATTTACGACTTGCAGTCATTGGCACACCGGATGTCCACTCGTTTTTCAGAGAATTTGGAAGCTGACCGTCGGTTTCTATGAATTGATTCTGCGCAAGTTTCGACATATGTTTTCGAGCGCCAAAACCATCCAGTAGTGTATGTAATATTGGAAGAGAGTATTAAGTATTATGACCACAAAGAGTGCATTGGTTTTAGTTGATTTACAAAATGATTTCATGCCAGGCGGCTCCTTAGCAGTCCCTGATGGAGACGCTGTTGTGAAGGTTGCGAACCAACTGTCATCTATCTTTCCTGTTGTAGTTGCCACACAGGATTGGCATCCGGCAAATCACGGTAGTTTTGCGGCTTCTCATCCTGGCAAGAAGATTGGCGACATGACAACACTGGGAGGCCTACCACAAATGTTGTGGCCTGTGCATTGCGTACAAGGAACACATGGTGCAGGATTTCACCCCGATTTGGATACGACAAAAATCACTGCTGTTTTCCACAAAGGGACTGACGCATCCATTGAAAGCTACAGTGGATTCTTTGACAACGCAAAGAAACGGGCAACAGGACTCAATGACTTTCTGCGTCAAAAGGGAATCACCGATGTGTATGTCGGTGGGCTTGCGACAGACTATTGCGTTCTATACACAGTCCTTGCTGCTTGTGAGTTAGGGTACAAGACCTTCGTCATTAAGGATTTATGTCGTGGTATTGACGCAGACAAGAATGACTGCATTGCCGCCTATACCGACATGATTAAGGCAGGAGCAACAATTATCCTATCGAAGGATTTGTAGGACAAAATACTGTTATGACAACGAAAGACATTTACACCACATTCTCACCGGGACTTCTTACGGACCTGTACCAATTGACAATGGGATGCGGCTATTGGAAAGAAGGCATCGAAAATACAGAGACCGTTTTTGCAATGCACTTTCGCACCAATCCATTCAAGGGAGGCTACACGATTGCATGCGGTCTCCAACAAGTTATCGAGTTCTTGCAATGTTTTCGATACACTGATGATGACATCGCCTATCTACAGACTTTGACAGGCGACGGCGGACGCCCACTGTTCGAAAAAGAGTTTCTCGCTTTGCTTCGCAAGATGGAATTCTCATGCGATATTGATGCAATCCCCGAGGGTACTGTTGTGTTTCCTCAGGAGCCAATGCTACGCATCAAAGGCCCCATCCTCCAAACTCAGATTGTTGAAACAGCAATCTTAACGATTCTCAATTTCCAGTCGCTTATCGCAACAAAGTCAGCGAGAATGGTTCAAGCGGCGGAAGGTGATCCCATTTTCGAATTCGGATTGCGACGTGCCCAAGGTTTCGATGGCGGTGTTTCCGCAAGCAGAGCAAGCTACATCGGTGGTTGCGTCGGAACAAGCAATGTACTGGCAGGCAAACTGTACAACATTCCACTCAAGGGAACACACGCACATAGCTGGGTCATGCTGTTCGAAGATGAGTTAGAAGCCTTCTTGGCCTATGGCAAAGCCATGCCCCACAACTGTGTTTTCCTCGCAGACACCTATAACAGTCTCGAGGGTGTGCGGCATGCGATTGAAGCCGCGAAAAAGCTTGCGTCGAAAGATTTCTTCTTCGCGGGCATTCGTCTCGACTCCGGCGATCTTGCCTATCTGAGTATTGAAGCACGCAAGATGCTTGATGCAGCCGGATTCCCGGATGCGAAAATCGTGGCCACAAATGACTTGAACGAGGAAATTATCAGCAGTCTGAAACAACAAAAAGCGAAGGTGCAAACATGGGGAGTCGGGACACGACTCGTGACGGCTTATGACCAACCGGCATTGGGTGGCGTCTATAAGTTAACCGCAGTCAAAAATGCTCATGGAGAATGGGAGAGCCGCCTGAAGCTGTCGGAACAATTGAACAAAATGACCAACCCCGGCATCCTACAAATCCGACGCTATTACTATCCTGATGGAAACGCCATGGGAGACATGATATACGATATTCGCAAGAGTATCAAATCAGATGTTCCCAATCGCATGATTGACCCATTTGACGCAACAAGACAAAGAAATTTCCCGGCGGGAACAAAATCGACAGAATTGCTTGTGCCTGTATTCCGAGGAGGAGAGTGCGTCTATGAAGCGCCAAGTATCGAAGAAATGCGAACCAGAGTGCAAACGCAGTTAAATAGCTTCCATTCGGGTGTCAAGAGATTGATTAATCCGCACACTTATCCGGTAGGACTGGAAGAGAAATACTACCAACAGAAAACCGAACTGATTCTCAAGTTGCGGCATATGAAATAATCGAAGCAAACAAAACTTAAAGCGGCGCAGTGAAGAATTCCTTCATTGTGCCGCTTTGCATTTCGTCTGTTTATGCTACCGATTACACATCAAGATTGCGGACTTCCGGAGCATGATGTTGAATGAACTTCCGGCGAAGAAGCACATCGTCACCCATCAAAATAGAAAATGTTTCATCGGCATCAATGTTGGTCGCCTTGTCATAGGACACACGCAACAACCGGCGAGTTGCCGGGTCCATTGTGGTTTCGCGCAACTGTTCATGAGCCATTTCACCAAGACCTTTGTAACGCTGAACATCAACACGCTTTGTCGCGCAGATTTTGACCTTCTCGAAAACATCCTTCAGGCATGCACAGTAATCGGGAGGGCGGTTAGCCGCCTCGACAACAAACGGTGCGATGTCATTTGTAATGCGGTACAACTCGGCCACATCAACACGCAAGCGATAAGGATTAATCCCCATACGCTCAAGCTTCAGCGAGAGGTCGCGAAGCTGATTGATTTCAGTGCGCAAATCGGCACGGACATACTTATGACGAGCTTGTTCAATTTCGTCATCATCCTGCTCGACTTCGTTATCGATATTTGGCAAATCATCTTGGGATGCTTCCTGAGAAGCTTTGGCTTGGGCTTGAGCGGCCTGCAATGCTCGCTGTTCCTCAACCCAATCCTCGTCCAGCATCTCCGAGAAATCATTGAACTCTTTTTCGTTGAAAGCAAATCGACGTTCGTCTTCATAGGTGAACAATCCGATTGGGAACCGGAAATCATCACGCTGCTGACGAATCTTCAAACACTCCGCAAGTGTTGTCCCCTTGCGCTGTAACGCATGGTCAATCGTATCTGCTAACATGACATACTCGCAAAGTTGGCGGATGTCAGATTTGCGGAAGACTTTTTCCTGATCGTTGATTGAACCCGACAGTCGGGCTGTCACTTCCACTTCCTCGTATCCGACATCGAGAAGGAATTTATCCTTCTCTTCATCGCTGTCCAGATACTGAACAACTTTGCCACGCTTAACTTGGAACAGCGGCGGTTGAGCGATATAGATATGACCTCGCTCAAGCAGTTGCGGAAGTTGACGATAAAAGAATGTCAACAAAAGTGTACGAATATGCGCGCCATCAACATCAGCATCAGTCATGATGATAATCTTGCCATAACGCAATTTGGTGATGTCAAAGTTTTCGCGAATACCGGTACCGAACGCGGTAATCATTTTTCTGATCTCATCGCTACTAAGCACCTTATCCAGACGGGCTTTCTCAACATTGAGAATCTTACCACGCAAAGGCAAAACCGCTTGGAAACGGCGATCTCGCGCCTGCTTTGCACTGCCACCGGCGGAGTCACCCTCGACCAAGAAAATTTCGGTCAACTCTGGATCTTTCTCGGAGCAATCGGAAAGCTTTCCGGGCAAGCCACCCATATCGAGCGCGCCTTTACGGACTGTCTCGCGAACCTTACGTGCCTCGATACGTGCCGTCGCGGCCATCACACACTTCTCAACGATTTTCTTAGCTTCCTTGGGATGCTCCTCCAAGAAGGTACCAAGTCCTTCATTGACAATCTGCTCGACAAGACCCGTGATTTCCGTGTTACCAAGCTTGATTTTTGTTTGCGACTCAAACTGCGGGTCACTGATTTTCAAACTCAGAACGCAGACAAGACCCTCTTTCATGTCATCGCCCGACAACGGTTCCTTCATCTTTTTCATCAGTTCATTCTTCGTCGCGTAATCATTAAGAGTACGTGTCAGAGCCTTACGGAAGCCGGAGACATGTGTGCCGCCTTCAATCGTATTGATGTTGTTGACGAACGAATACATCGTTTCGCTGAAGCTCTCGTTGTACTGAATGCAAACCTCGACAATAACGTCTTCCTCTTTCTCTTTCCCATCAAGCAATTGCTTTTTGATGGTACGTGAACGAGAGATATAAATCGGTTTCTCAATGATTGGTTTTTGCTTTTCATTGAGCGAGTTCACAAACTGAACAATTCCGCCATCATAGCGATAGTACTGGCTCTTGCCGGTTCTTTCGTCAGCGATGGTAATCGTGATTCCTTTGTTCAGGAACGCCAGTTCACGCAAGCGTTTGGCAAGTACATCATAATCGAAAACGACTGTCTCAAAGATTTGGGTATCGGCCTTGAAACGTACAGTGGTTCCGGACCGTCTGGCATCGCCCACACGTTCGAGTTTTGACACAGGCTTACCGCGTTCATAACGCTGCGTGTAGAGACCGCCATCACGTTTGACTTCGATTTCGGCCCATTCCGCAAGTGCGTTCACAACAGACACACCAACGCCATGCAAACCACCCGAGAACTTGTACGCGTCGTTATCAAATTTACCACCGGCATGCAGAACAGTCATGACGACTTCTACTGTGCTCATATTCTTTCGGTCAGGATGCGCGGCAACAGGAATTCCACGGCCATCATCAGAAATAGAAATACTTTCATCAATATGGATCGTCACAATGATGTTTTTGCAAAAGCCGGCCAATGCTTCGTCAATCGAGTTATCGACGACTTCATAAACCAAGTGATGCAAGCCCATTGGACCTGTTGAACCGATGTACATCGCAGGTCTCTTGCGCACCGCTGACAGACCTTCAAGAATCTTGATATTACCGGCAGCATATTCCTGCGATTTTGTCTCTTTATCGTTTTCGCTCATTCTTCCATCTTATCTCTGTATAATATTTGGCAACTCCGCTTGGAACGGAATCATCCGGAAATCTTTGTCTCGTGCGGTAATCACCGTCACAGTTTGTTTCCTCGTGAACATTCGAAGGACAACCATTCACGCAAATGATATGTCAGTGTGTGCCACTTACCGTAATGTTGCCATGTACGGGCACTGGTTTCGACAGTATGATGCAATAGCCTCATCTGTCCCTTCTTACTCAAACGGATATACAAATCGGCATCCTCGCACGCATGGCCACTTAGCAGGCCTCCAACGGCCATATAGGCATCACGACGGCAGAATATCCCTTGGTCGCCATAGACACGATTAAACAACCGTGTACGCATATTGACGAGGAACGAAATGACTGCATAAAACAAGTCGTCACCGCGCAACCTAAACTCGAAGCAACCGCCAAGCACATTGGAGTCCTGTAACAGTTCCAGAATCGCGTCTATTGACGATTGTCGTGGAATGGTCGAATCTGCATGTAAAAACCAAAGGACTGGCGCTGACGCGGCTTTTGCACCGGCATCCAACTGTTTCATCAATCCACGTTCAGCCTGAATCACCCGAGCAAAAGGAAAACCGGCAACATTGTCTCGCGTTGCATCCTCACTGCCACCGTCAACAATAATGACTTCGGCATCATTAATGCGTTGTTGACGCGCTAAGGAACGCAATAAACAGGTTATTGTCTGTGCTTCGTTAAAGGTCGGAATGATGATACTTATTTGTTTCAGGGCAGAGTTCAAGACCCTAGTGACTCCATAATTATGGCTTGACAGAAAGCGTTTGTCATAACCGTATTGTTACTATATAATTATATACAATTATACGAATTCTGTCTTCAAAGAAACGGCCTAAAAAAGCAGCTTTTTTCCAGCAAAAGAAGGCTCTACCAAGCCGCTTTTTGCAGGTCATTCTCTTTCATCAAATAATTATCATTTTTGTTCGTTACATGCCCAAAATAACGACGGAAGCATGGTTTGGAAACAAAACAATGGATAGGACGCAAAACGACATTCTCGACGATTGTACCGGCCGCATGAACAGGCAATGCAACAATGCGTAACGGATCAGTAAATTCGTTCTGCGAACCGGGATTATAGCTATGCGCATAACAGCCTGAGGCACTTGCGCAAACAATAATAGCAATAATAGCTGACTTAAGCAAACCTGTTTTCATAGTACGGTTATCCTTGTAGAATATCATTAATATATGCTTTTGAACAAATTTAATGCATAATCCTTATGATTAATAAAACTAATTCGAGAACAACAGTTCTCAACCTGTTGTCCTCGAATCAATGTGCTTAAGTCCGATAAACGGGTGTTATTCGGCTTTGTTACCTTCTTTAGCAGGCTCTTCGGCCGGTTTAGGGTCCACAAGCTTAATGGTGTTGTTCGCAAGCAAGAAGTCACGTACTTTTTCAAAGGTAACCTGCTTAACAAACTGATCCCATTCGCGACGTTTTTCGAGGGCGGCACGAACGGCCAGCGGCTTGCGGCCTTCCTGCTCGGCGCGTTTGGCAAGAGCGGCGTCGATGTCGGCATCCGACGCTTCAAGCTTTTCTTTTTCGGAAATCGACTCAATCAGCAAATACGCCTTCGCTTGGTCAAGCGCGTCATTGAGCAATCTGTTCTGATACTCTTCCTGTGTTTTGACGCCATTCAGACGAGCAGCATAACCATTCTGACGCATCATGAACATATCTTGGCGCCACATTTCGCGAGCCAATGAAGCTCTCATGCTCGGCGGAACTTGGAAATCATGGCTGGCGATAACTTTGACCATCAATGCTTCAAAGCTTTCTTCCGCCTGAGTCTCCACCGCATTCGTCTGCATCATGTCGGAGATTTTCTTTTTCATGTCCTCGAGGTTGTCATATCCACGGTCCTTGGCAAAATCATCATTCAACTCAGGCTCGAGCATCTTGGTGACTTCTTTGATTTCGAGGGTAAACTTGTGAGGCTGTGGTGTGGATGCACCTGTGTTGATGGACGCTTCAATAATCTCGCCACTCTTCTTGCCCTTAAGCATATCCACAAGACGAGCCGGTAGAGTTCCCGCCGGGCGATCCAAAACGAAATCCTTGTCATCACGGACTGTACGACCCTTAGCGTCGATTTCCTTGATGTCAACCTTCAGACCCATTGCGTCAGCATATTCTTCGTCAACAGGCTTATAGCTTGCCGAATAACGACGCATCATTTCGATTCTCTTGGTCACTTCTTCCTCGCCCATCGCGACACGCGGGGCTTCGACTTCGAGACCTTTGTAATCCTTCGCTTCAACGGTCGGCTTGACTTCCAGACGAACGACGGCCTTGACCGGTTCTCCGTTCTTAATGGTTGCATCCATAATCGCAGGCTGGCCATAAATCACAAGATTGTTATCTTTCTCGTACTTGGAAACAATTGTGCCCAACAAACGGCCGAGCAAATCATTGTTCGCGTCGGCTTCAAAACGCTTGCGAACAAGCGCCATAGGTGCCTTGCCCTGTCTAAAACCTTCGATGCGGGCCTGTTTGCGCCATTCACCAAACAGAGTATTCAGGTGTGTTTCCCATGCTTGTGCAGGAATCTCGACTGTCAATTCAAGAAACGAATCTGGTAAACTCTTCGTCTCGACTATATTATGCTCCACAACTTCATTCGCTTTTTGTGCCTGACCAATTGCTTCTTCAAGCACTGGAGCATCTTGTTTCATTTCGTCTGCCACAGGAGTGGTTTCTCCATTTCAAGTTTATTTTCTTCAGGTATGATAACATACGCTAACAATTGGACGAGTGGACAGCAATTCACAATCCATTCGCGCATACTCAGTTTTTATACAAGATTTGAAGCCATATTATCATAAAACTATTTTTAGGTTAGCAAAAAGTCATCATTTAGTTGAGTGAAGACTCTATTTTCTTGCAACATTCGTTTTCTCGACGGTATATCATAAAGTAGTTGCTTCGTTTCGTATGCAGAAAGTGATTAGTAAAGAACCCCGTGAACGAAAGGTACGAATATGTCAAACTTCATGTTTGAGAGAGTCAACAATAAAGCTTTGGGTCAGCTGCTGGTTGAGAAGGGTATTATCTCTTTACAACAGCTTGAAGAAGCACTTGATTACGCGCACAACCAAAACATCCGTCTTGGCGACGCACTAAAGCATCTTCAATTTGTGTCCAACGATAATATTTCTTTTGCCATTGGTGAGCAGTTTGGTATGACACCTGTCATGATAACGCCAGACATGATTGATTTGGAGTTGCTCAATCGTTTCCCCGCAAGCCTTTTGCGTAAGCACACAATGTTGCCATTTGTCGAAGTTGGCGATGAAATCGTTGTTCTTATTGCAGACCCACAAGACATTGAAGGGTTGAGACAATTTGGGTCTTTTGTTCCAAGCAAGAGAGTCACACCTCAATTGGGTGACGCTGAACAGATTTTAGGTTGCATCGACGCTTTGATGCCGGAACCGGAGAATCCGACAACAACAAATCCGTTACAACGCATTGAGGCTTCAGGCACTCAGCCTGTTCAGCAATGCAATCTGGATGGTCCTGCCCCTGAACCCGGCGAACCTTCGTTTGTGAACTGGATGCTTGCACTCACGTTACAAGATATTTCACAAGATGTTATCATTCGCTACGACAGCCGGAGCACACTCGTTTTTTCGCAGGTTCCTGCCGGCATGACAGCCCCGACACCCGGTTCAAGTATTCATGAGTTATCTGCATCGCTGTTTCCTGTTTTGCTAAATGAGATTTATAGCAACTGTGTTGCACTGTCACCTTTACAGAGCGATGTTTTCCGTTGGAGATCGCCTCTCAGATTTGTAGGCAACCGCTACTCAATCGAGTTTTCGGTTTCGCACGATATTGGAGCATCCTTCCTCCGTCTGCGTCCTTATCATCTTCTGGAGAGAATTGAGGACCCAGCAGCGATTCTTCCATACAAAGCAAGAAAGCTGACGTTTGCGATTTTTGATTCGCCAATCACAATGCAGCAATACATCCTAAACATTGTAAGTTGTGTCAAAACATCCGCGCTCATTATTCAGCAAATGCTACGTGGTGTCATCCGTGGCACAATTGCTTATCCCGCGGGGTTCATAAAGCCTGCACAGTTAGCGGCATACTACAACGCGAAAGTTGTCATTTTCGATCATCCGATTTCGAAAGCGGATATCGCGAGCATTCAATTTGCCATGCTGAATCCGCCCGATATTCATGTCTGTGTGCTCATGAAAGATGAGTACACAATCTCCCCCTCTCAGGAGGCTGTCGATTTATTGACAACCGCAGGCAGTCCATTCTGTGTTTTGGATTGCCGTCATGACAACATCGCCGGCATTGAAATTGATAAGAATCGTGGGTTACGTATCTTAAACGGCAAGGGAGCCTAATCTATGGATTTAGCAGATCTCCTTTTGCTCACAATGGATTCGGGAGCATCCGACTTACATTTGACGTCTAATCAGTACCCATGTATCAGATTGCATGGAAAGATTAAGCCTTTAACCGATCAGGAATTGCTCACACCAGAGGGCGTTCATGATATCATTTTTGATATTCTAACCGACGAACAAAAGAAGCGCTTCGAGCGAGACATGGAATTGGATTTTGCGCTCGAACTCGGCCCCAAAGTCCGCTTTCGTGGAAATGTTTTCCGCAATCGTCTGGGCGACGGTGCTGTGTTCCGTGTGATTCCTACACGTATTCGCACGATGGAAGAACTCAATCTGCCCAATACATTGAAGGATTTGTGTGAGATGCCTCGCGGCATCGTCCTCGTGACCGGCCCAACAGGAAGCGGTAAATCAACAACACTGGCCGCAATGATTAACTATATCAACGAGACTGAAGCCGGACACATCTTGACGATGGAAGACCCCATCGAATTTGTGCACCCACACAAGAAATCGATTGTCAATCAACGTGAAGTTGGGTCGAGCACTATGAGTTTTGGCAATGCATTGCGTGCGGCCCTCCGTGAAGACCCCGACACAATTCTTGTCGGTGAAATGCGTGATTTAGAGACGATTCAGTTAGCCTTGACCGCAGCTGAAACCGGTCACTTGGTTTTTGGAACTCTGCACACTAGCAGCGCTCCCAAAACGATTGACCGTATTGTTGATGTCTTCCCGCCGACACAACAGGAGCAGGTTCGCATCATGCTCAGCGAATCCATTCAGGGCGTTATCTGTCAGTGTCTGATTCCGCGTGCCGATGGCAATGGTCGTGTTTGCGCCATGGAAATAATGTTGGGAACATCGGCTGTGCGTGCTCTGATTCGCGAAGGCAAAACGCACCAGATTCCGTCGATGATTCAGGTCGGAGCCAGATATGGTATGCAAGGGTTGGATCAGCAGTTGAAGAATTTTGTGTATCAAGGACTCATCACAAAAGAAGATGCTCTTGAATATGCCAATAACAAGTTTTTGTTTGAGCAGGGCGAGAATACACCAATCACACCGGTACGTCAGTCTTCGCCGACGCCTTTGCCAGAAAAACCCGCTGCGCCAAAGCCCGCTCCACAATCGGTCGGAGCAAGTCCGGGAGCCTCACATGAGGAAGACTGGATGAAAATCTATAAGAAGTAATTCGTCGAGAAACGCAATATTGCTTGAGACCAGACAGTTGTCATACTGTCTGGTCTGTTTTGTTTTCAAAAGGAAATTACTAATTTCTTTAGTTTTTTGACAGATTTTGTATATTGTGTTACATGTGCATCACAAAACATTTGGAGATTGATTAATGTCGTATGTAATGACAGATTTACTTTTAGAAATGGTCAAAATGGGAAGCTCTGATTTGTTTGTAACTGCGGATGCAGTTCCTAAGGCTCTTGTTTATGGAAAACTAAACGACTTAGGAACCGAGGTACTCACCTCACAACAGTCTCGTGATTTGGCAAAGGAAATCTGCACGGATGAGCAGTGGAAGGAATTCGAGGCAACCCACGATTTGAACCTTGCTTACAAAATTGATGACCAACGTTGGCGTTTGAACATCTATATGCAGCGGGGCAATGTTGCGCTTGTTGCCCGTGTCATTCGGACAGCTATCCCATCACTTAACGAATTGCATTTACCCGCTGTTTTCTCGGAACTCGTCATGATGAAACGTGGCATTCTATTTGTCACAGGCGCAACAGGAAGTGGCAAATCCACCACATTGGCCGCCTTGATTGATTATCGTAATATAAACTCTTCCGGACACATTGTCACCGTCGAAGATCCTATCGAATTTGTTCATGAACACAAAGGCTGTCTTATCAGCCAACGTGAAATTGGTATCGACACATTGAGCTTTGACGAAGCGATGAAGAGCGTTCTGCGCCAAGCACCGAACGTAATTCTGCTCGGTGAGATTCGAGATGTCGAAACAGCTAAATTCGCACTTCATGCTTCCGATACCGGTCACTTGATTTTGTGTACGCTTCATACAAACAACGCGAACCAGACAATCGAACGTCTGGTAAATCTGTTCCCACCGGAACAGAGTAATGCATTGCTCTATCAGCTTTCCAACAACCTCGTGGGCGTTATCAGTCAGCGACTGATTCCGACCATTGATGGCAAGCGAGTTGCGGCCATCGAGATTCTCGTGAACACCGCACGCATCAAAGAGTTGATTTTGAACAACAAACTGGATGAACTCAAGAGCACAATGGCCAAAGGCAATACGATCGGGATGCAGACATTCGACCAAGCACTCTACCAATTGACCAAGGACGGTATCATCGCTGAGGACACCGCAATCAAGTTTGCGGATTCGTCAAACGACTTGAAACTCAAACTCCGCGGAATCGGCAACTGATTTTATGGAGCAGGCAAACGAGAACAGCGACGCCCCCAATATCACTATGCGACAAGCCATTATCGCAGGACTTATTGTGGGAGTCGCGCTGTTTTTTTCGTTTGTTCTCTTTGACCACAAAGAACCCGGATGGAGTGTCAATTCGCGATTCTGTCTGACGATGGCCATTGTTGATGAAGGGCGTTTGTCCATCGACGACTTCGCAAACATCAAATCCATGCAAACCGATGATGTCGCACAATTCCGTGGGCATCTTTACTCCGACAAAGCGATTGGCGTCAGCCTCTTGGCAATTGCCCCTATGGTCGCGATGCGTGGAATAGAACGGATGGCACAAACGCATTTTTCGGTCAGCACATTACGCTATTGGACAACGATTTGTGTTAGTGCGCTCAGTGCCGCACTGGCCGGATTCTTCCTGTTTCTCTATCTGTCACAGCTTCGCCTGACTGGCGCCTCCAACCGTTCCACCCTGTGGGGTGCAGTTACTGTTATCGTTGGGATAATGCTTGGAACGCAATACTTTGGTCATGCGACACTACTGCTTTCCTATGCCCCGGCAGCAATGTTTTTGGCAGCTGCGATGCTCACCATACAAATTGGTTTGAACAGTAATCGTTTTTCATGCAAACGTGCCTTTTGTTGCGGACTCTTGGCAGGACTTAGTATACTGTGTGAAACGCTATGGGGTGTCGCCGCTGTTGGTATTCTCGCCGTAATCGCATGGCAAGAGAAACACCGTTTCATGACAATTACACCGGTACTGCTCGGCGGAATGCTTTTGGGAGTTATGCCATTCATTCTCTACAGCTTGACCATTTTTGGAACCTTAACGATTCCATACGAGTATGAACGCAATGAGATGTTTCGCACAGCGATGACTCAGGGATTCATGGGCGCCAGTTGGCCAAATCTGAAAGTACTCGCCTACCTGACAGTGCTACCCTACCGTGGTATCTTTTTCCATTCGCCCTTCTTACTTCTCGCCCTTCCGGGACTGTGCTTCCTGTGGAAGAACAAATCCTTCAGGGCGCTTAGCCTGATGATTTTCGTCGTATCTGTTTTTTATCTTTTGTTCAACAGCGCGTACTATATGTGGTGGGGAGGCTGGAACTTTTCGCCACGGCACCTGTCGATGCTGCCTATCCTATTTGCAGCGCCACTGTTTGCCTTTTATGTCAAAAACAGAGCATGTGGCATTGCAATGAGCATCCTTCTAGTTCCGGCATTGATTATTCATTTCATTGTTGTTTGTACAGACCCGCAGTGGCCTGACACAAACAGCTTTACAACACTGGAAATGTTACTGTCTCCGGAGAACCTTCAGCAGTTGAAATGGGTTTGGTATGGCGGGATGCTACGAAGTTTTCTGAATGGTCACGCTCAAGGAACAATCTTAGGCGGACAAATGACCATTATTGTTTTGTTGGTTGTGTGGATTGCCGCAAAAAGTTTTATACTTCTTTCAGTAAAGAATTTTCATGGAATCTGTAAAAAGAATTAAGAACGATTTAGGAGAACGATCAAACCATAATGGTCACTGAACGCAAACCCCTCAAACGAGTATTGCTCAAACTGTCGGGAGAAGCACTCAAAGGCAAACACGCCTTTGGGGTTGATTATGAGTACGTTGGGCATCTTGCCGACGAAATACTGGAACTTACAACCACAACGAATGCCGAACTTGGCATTGTGATTGGTGGTGGCAACTATATTCGCGGAGGGCAGCAAGGCGACATAGATCGTGCTGTCGGCGATTATATGGGCATGTTGGGAACAATGATTAACAGCATGGCACTACAGGCTGTTTTCGAGGCTAAAGGCATGCAGACAAGAGTTGTCAGCGCTTTGGAAATCAAGGAGATTGCCGAGAGTTATATCAGACGCCGTGCGATTCGTCATCTGGAAAAGAAACGCATTGTCATTTTCGCTTGCGGAACGGGCAACCCATTCTTCACAACGGATACCGCTGCTGCCCTAAGAGGCGCTGAGATTGGTGCCGAAGCCATTCTCAAGGGCACAAATGTGGACGGCGTGTATAGCGATGACCCACGCAAAAATCCCGATGCGAAACTTTATCACACCATAACATTTAGCGAAGCATTGGAACGGCATCTCAAGGTCATGGATGCCACTGCTCTCGCCCTGTGCCGAGAGAACAACACACCCATTATCGTTTTCAATATGAACAAACCCGGAAATATCCGTAAGGCTATTGAAGGACAAATTATAGGAACCTATGTAGGAGGAGAATAACTTATGCTACTTAACAATGTTTATCAGAGCAGTGAAGCCAAAATGCAAAAAGCGCTTCTCGCAGTTGAGCATGATTTCACAGGACTTCGCACAGGACGCGCTTCGACAGCGCTTGTGGACGGAGTCCAAATTGAAGCATACGGCACCAAGATGCCGCTCAAACAAGTAGCAACAATCAGCACACCAGACGCAAGAACTCTGGCCATCACGCCCTTTGATCGCGGACAAATCGCTATCATTGAAAAGGCAATCATCAGCGCAAACCTTGGGATGATGCCCAATAATGATGGCTCGATGATTCGACTCTCAATCCCGATGCTTACGGAGGAACGTCGTAAGGATCTGGTGAAGATGGCGAACAAGATGGCAGAGAACGGACGAATCTCAATTCGTACAGTGCGCCGGACAGCAATGGAAGAAGTTAAGAAATTGCAAAAGGCCTCTACTATTACCGAAGACGATATGAAAAAGGCAGAAAAGAAGATTCAGGATATGACTGACAAGTGGATAAAGGATATCGACGCCCGCTTGGCTAAAAAAGAAAAGGAAATCATGGAAATCTAATTTCTATGCTTTGTTATGAAAACCCGGTATTGACATTACCGGGTTTCTTTATTATATATACGTCGTTGTGCACCAATCAGATAACTATTCATAAGGAGTAACCATGTCCCATCATATTCATCAGTATGTAGTTTGTGCAATGGCAGTTTTGTTTTGCTTATGCGCATTCCCTAAAGTCGGATTTTCGGCAGAAGATGTACAAACATCTGAAACAATTGAAAACCTTCCTCCCATCAAGGGAATCGTTTTTAATGACGCGAACCAGAACGGAGTGTTGGACGAAGGAGAAAAAGGCATTTCCGATGTTCCTGTTTCGGACCAAACGAAAATCGTTATGACCGACAAGGACGGGCGTTATGAATTGCCCGGTGCCAAACATGTCACCATCAATGTCAACCTTCCGGCGCAATGGATGGCAAAACCTAATCCCATAACAGGCGTCCCCGCGTTCTATAAGGACTTCCATACCGAAGACAAAGGGATGTTCAAGAGCACAGGCCCGATTCCAAAATCGGTCGATTTCGCGCTAATTGAACGCCCCGACGCAGATTCAAAGAATTTCAAGGCAATCATCATGGGTGACTCACAACTGCCCGAACGTCACTTTGATGCCTATGCGGGCGATATTGTTGATGAAATCATTGGTATCGACGCAGACTTTGTGAGTATCTTGGGTGATATTTCCAGCGAGAATCTGAAGAGCATGGACAAGATTGCAGCACTGACCTATCATGCGAAAAAGCCTCTGTTCGGCGTCATTGGCAATCATGACCGCGATTACAAAGCCACGGAATTTTCTCAAAGCTCTGCCTCATTCAAGCGTGTGTTCGGCCCGGATTACTATTCGTTCAACCGTGGCGATGTTCACTTCCTTGTGCTTAATACAGTCTTATTCAACGGCAAGGGGTCATCCTATGGCTGGGGATGCGAGAAGACACAGTTGGATTGGATTCGACAGGATTTGAGCATGGTTCCCAACGATAAACTGATTGTTATGATGATGCATGTTCCACTGATTCATAAACGTGGTAAAGGCGCTTGCAAAGGTCTGAATGAGATTTTTAAAATGGTCGAAGATCGCCCGTTGCCCACACTTGCATTAGCAGGACACTGGCACACGAGTGGCAATTATGTTCTGGATGAGTCAGACGGATGGAAAGGCAAAGCCCCATTCTACCTGTGCATACTGCCTCATGCTTGCGGAAGTTGGTGGAGCGGCCCAACAGACTATCGTAATCTGCCCTTATCCGATCAGACGGATGGTGTTCCCAATGGTTGGACTCTCTGGGAATTCAACGGCACACAATACAAATGCGACTTCAAGCCGTCAACTCACAGTGACACCTTCCAAGCACGAATTTACACCCCCGATATGCGGACAATTCAGTATGGCTACAATGGACTCGCCAATGACGCCATCCTTGTAAACGCGTTCTTTACCTATGAAACAGCTAAACTTGAAATGAGCATCGACGATGGCGAGTGGAAAACCATGGAGAAGGAGAATATGCAGGATCCTTTTGCGCTGTCGTCCTTTAACGGGCCATACGCCAGTACCTCAGCATGGGTACCAGTCGCGACATGCCAGCATATGTGGAAGGGCAACACGGGGAAACTCGAGACAGGCTATCATGATGTAAAGATTCGCATCCCGCAAGTGGATGGGCGTGTGATTGAACAAGGCAAAGTTTTCTACCAGTACTAGACGAGAAAGTGAATTCCAAATGACCATTATAAGACAACTAACGATTGCAACTTTGGTACTGTGCAGTGCCTGTTGCGCCAACGCCTCTATAACAGGTGTAGTTTTTGAAGACGCAAATGCAAATGGCATTAAGGACGAAGGCGAAAAGGGTATTGCCGGAGTCATGGTATCGGATCAAAAAACTGTTGTGCTGAGCGACAAAGAAGGATACTACCAATTGCCGGATGCTGATAATGTCATCATTTTCGTCACAACACCGGCAGATTATATGGTATCGCTTGACAAGGATACCGCTGTGCCACAGTTCTACAAACGGATTCACCTGAAAGACAATGGTCTGTTCAAGGCGAACAAAGCAAAGACAAACGGCAATGATTTCGCTCTGATAAAACGTGATAACACAAGCGACACATTTAAGGTTTGTTTGCATTCTGACCCGCAAACGGCCTCGGAGAAACACATTGACTATTATCGTGCCGATGTCATAGACGAGATGGCTGGCAAAGATTACGATTTCATGGTTACTTTAGGTGACATCAGTAATGAAGCTCTGGATTTATTCCCGAAGATAGCCCGCGCACAAGCATTGGCTGGCATCCCAAACTATGGTGTCATCGGAAACAATGATTGTGATTATGATGCGACAACACGTGAGCAGAGTTCAGCGAGTTATCAGAAAACATACGGCCCGGATTATTACTCATTTGACCGTGGCAAAGCACACTTTGTGGCATTGAACACTGTCTTTTTCAACAACGACAAGAGTGGATATCGTGAAGGAATCGACGAAGGACAGTTGGCATGGCTGAAAGCTGACTTGGCAAATGTTCCCAAAGACAAGATTCTTGTGTTGATGATGCATGTGCCATTCATTCCATTCACTGCAGGTGACGAGTTTGTTAACAAACAAAAGCTTTTCGATTTGCTGGAAGACCGCGAAGGCCCAATTCTGGCATGGGGCGGTCACTGGCATTTGAACACATCACGTCACATTACGGAGAAAGATGGATGGAAAGGCAAAGCTGATTTCAACATGGTCATCGTCCCCACAGTTTGTGGTAGTTGGTGGAGCGGCTCATATGACTATCGCGGAGTTCCTGTAACCGACCAGGTGGACGGAACGCCAAACGGCTACATGGAATGGGCATTTGATGGCAACAAGTACACATGCAAGTTCAAGCCATCCGCGTTGAGCGATGATATGCAAGCAAGAATCTACACTCCTGAAATGCGTGTGTCCGAGTTAGGCACAACCATGGTTTTGGCAAACTTCTTCATGGCTCCCGAAGATGGCAAAGTGGAGATGGCTTTGGATAAAGAAGAGTGGGTGCCGATGGAAAAAGCCGAGAATGTTATTGACCCTTATATCATTTCGCTTTATCATGAGCCATACAGCAATGGCCCCGGCTGGCGTATGCCTCTACCCTGCCCCCATATGTGGAAGGCAGAGATCCCGGAAAAGCTTAAGGGACTGCATCAGGTTCGCGTTCGTGCAACAATGCCGGATGGAAGAAAATGTATTCAAGCACGTAGCTTTAAGAAGTAACTCATTTTTGAAAAGGATAAATTGAACTATGTTTATGCGCACATCTCTCCTCGCCGCCCTTTGCGTGGTTGCGGGGTATTGCAACGCAGGTATCACGGGAACCGTTTTTGACGACGCTAACAAGAACGGAGTGCAAGATGCCGGCGAAAAAGGAATCAGCGGTATTATTGTTTCGGATCAAACTGTTATCGTAAAAACAGACAAAGATGGCAAATATGAGTTGCCGGACGCCGACAACGTTACCATTTATGTTACGACTCCCGCTGAGTATATGGTCGCACTTGACTCCAAAACAGCCGTGCCAAAATTCTACCATAATATTCACATGAAGGACCGTGGTCTGTTCAAGGCAAACGGCGCCAAGAAAGACGGCAACGATTTTGCCTTAATCAAGCGTGAGAACACTAGCAAGAAATTCAAAGTCTGTGTACACTCTGACCCACAGATTCCAACGGAACGAGAAATTTATTTTTACCGTATGGAAGTGCTGGATTTCATGCCCGGACAAGGCTATGATTTTATGGTCACATTGGGCGATATCTCGGGCGAAGCACTCACGCTCTTCCCGAAAATCGCGCAGGCGCAAGCACTGGCCGGCATCCCGAACTATGGTGTCATTGGCAATCACGATCGTAACTATGATGCGACAAACATGGAAGAAAGCTCGGCCAGTTACAAGGAAACATATGGCCCTGACTACTATTCCTTCAATCGCGGCGATGTACACTTCGTTGCTCTCAACACCGTTTTCTTCAATAACAAGAAGGCATGGTATGAGGATGGCATGGATAAGAAACAACTGGAATGGTTGAAGGCTGATTTGCAGGAAGTGCCCAAGGACAAGACTGTTGTGTTAATGATGCACATTCCGATTGCTCCTGAATATCCTCGCAATAGTAGCGGCTTCCATGGCAAACAGGAACTGTTCGATATGCTTGCTGATCGCGAGGCATCAATACTGGCTATTGGTGGGCACTGGCACACAAACAATAGTATAACATACTCGGAAAAAGATGGTTTCAAAGGCAAGCATTCGTTTAGCATGGTCATCGTCCCGACTGTTTGCGGCAGTTGGTGGTCAGGCCCATTGGATTACCGTGGTATTCCATCTTCTGACCAGTCCGACGGCACCCCAAATGGTTACACAGTTTGGAGCTTTGATGGCACAAAGTATCAATGTGATTATAAACCGGCGGCGATCAATGACGAATTCCAAGCTCGTATTTACACACCCGAAATGCGTATTGAAGATATGGCAAGCACCACTGTTTTGGTGAACTTCTTCATGGCGCCATCCACCGCAAAAGTGGAGATGAGTGTTGATGGTGGTGATTGGGAAACGATGAAACATGTGGAAATGGTTGACCCGTATGCCCTCGCCTTGTTCAGTGGTCCCTACAGCACAGGCCCCTCATGGATGGGAACAAAAGGCAAGAGCCTTCACATCTGGCAGGGCACACTGCCCGAGAAGATGAAGCCCGGTTTGCATCAGGTCAAGGTGAAGACACGCTTGCTCGATGGTCGGGAATGTATCCAATCGCGTAGCTACAATAAATAACCCAGCAAAGAATCAGTACTATAGCCGGATGAGTCAGTCTTGTCCGGCTTTTACTTTTTCGACAGATGAGTTTTTACGGACTCACCTATCTGATTGAAGAGGTGTTTTGCTGCACGACGTACCCCCCAAGGAATCTTATGCTGAAGCTGTTCTCTTTGTTCGCGGTCACGATATAAATGCCGCATTAACTCCATCGGTGCATTGATGGTATTGTCCGAGTTGACCGCTGGCAATAATAACGGGAGCAGCTTTGGATCGAAGCCCGGGGCCTCGGCTAGTAGGAACAACATCTCATAGAAGAACGCGACCTTTTCGGGCACATTTGCCTTTTGCAATGGCAACTCACCGATTGGTGCAAACGGATATACCATGAGGCGTTTGATGTTCAGGCGGAATGGCTTAGGCATTTGGCTCAGCAATTCCGCAGTCGCCTTATAATCCTCTTCCGTCTCATACTCACAGTGCGTCATAATATCATAAACTATTTCATCATATCCGGCTTCGACAATCTCTTTGCCAATGCGGATATACTCATGCATAGGAGTATTCCGGTTATACACTTGTTTGTTCAGGCGATTACTGCCTGTCTGGATGCCAAGAGAAACGCCAACAGCACCGGCCTTGCGAATTTTCTTCAACATATCAAGGTTGCACGTTGCGGGATGAGCGTAACAGGCAAAAGGGACACCGGGGAACCGTTTGGGATACTTCTCGCAGAATTCGTCAATCCATTCTTTACCGATAACAAAAACATCATCAAACATATTGAACCCGGGAAGTGGGAAATGCTTTTTGTAATACTCAAGGTCGTCCAAGAATCGGTCGACAGATTTACGGCGCAGATACTTTTGTCCGGAATACAGTGACCGTACATTTCCGTGAAGGCAATAGCTACACCCAAACGGACACCCACGAGTCGAGGTAATGATGGGGAGTTCCATAAGTTCATCATCGGGCAATTCCATCACGGGAATACATTTGTTGTCTTCGATAAGAAAATCGTGTTTGCCATAAAGTGGCAGAGGTAGAGTATCCAGTTCCTGAATAAGCGGCCTCAGTGGATTGCAGATAACTTCTCCCGTCTCCGGGTTCTTCTTGCAAATATTGGGAATGTCGTTACGTGATGGGTCCTGTAAATAATCTAAGAGTGCGCCTTCGCCTTCGCCGACACACACGGCATCTGCGAATTCGAGGCATCCAATAGGGTCAAGAGTCGGGTGAATGCCGCCCCAAATCTGAAGTATTTCCGGATGTCGTTGGCGAAGTTGCGCAGATACATTTTTGACAAGCGGAACAAAAACAGAGGTAATAGAGAAGCCGACGACATCCGGTTTTTCTTCGTCGATTTTCTTCCAAAGAATCGAAAACTCGTCGTCAGTCACTTCATACGGATATGGACAGACGACGGCGTCGAACGGATGAACCGCAATCACAGGCATATGCCCCTGTTCGTACATCCATTTTAATTCAGAAAATCGATCATGTGGATGATACTTTGGTCTGAAAATCTTCAGTATGAGCAAAGTCGCTTCATGACCAGCTTCAATTGCTGCGGCAGCCAAACACCGTGACCCCAAGGCATGTTGATCATAGAATGATAGTAACACCAGTTTCTTTTTGCTCATTGTGTTATCTTTCCGCGTCGAAAATCAAAAAAAAGAGAGCATTTGTCCAATGTATATAGGAACTGTCTCTTTCGTATCGATTGATAGTTACAAGAAGAACATTTCTTAATTTTGAAATTAAAAATGCGTGGCAGACTTTTCAGTCTGCCACGCGATGGCACGAAGCCGAGTTATCGAAAAAGGTTAGTCTTCGACCAAGTCGAATTCGTAAACTTCAACCTTCGACAGGTTCATGTAACCCTTTTCGTTGTCATTACCACTCAATGTATCAATCATTGACACACCGATGATGCCGATGTTACGGATATCGCTGACTTGAGCGACACCATAACCAGGTGCGGCATCCCAGAGGCTTTGATCAGCCTGGATTTCACTGTTCATCGGGCTTTGCAGAATGACATCGTATGTCTTGGCTGTTGAGCCAGGCATACAGCTGCGGATGTAGAGATCCTTCTTACCAGTTGCACTGTCACCAAATGTATTGGCGGCGTTAACTTCGAAGCGCTGTGTCCAATAGAAGTACACAGATCCACGGAATTGGATATCCGGCATATTAGCAGCGGCAACATATGGGTTGTTGGCTGTGAAGCGCAGCATGTAGACCTTGTCGCGAGCGACACGGACGACATTTGCGTAATCAGCAGCGGTCCAAGAACCGGATGCCTTAGCAATAATCGGGATTTCAGCAACGAGCAAGCCAACTGTACCATTCGAGGCACTGGGCTGGAACGAACGGGCGTCAAGAGCGACACCTGTGCTGCTCCAAGTGACCTTTGTCTTAGTCAGGTCTGTTGACTGCGTACCAAGCGGGTTGGACGTGTCTTTACCAAGACCTGTGTATGTGATACCACTGTAGTATGTGGCACCATTATTGAATGTTGTGTCAGCATTCTGCTGTGCTGTTGTATAGCTGGTAGAAGTACCCCAGTTCTTCAAGGCATCACCTGAGAATGTCTTCATGAGCGTGCCATTTGCAGGAGCCAGAGCTTCGGCCGAATAGGTACCGACCCAGCTTTCTGTCAGATACAGGCTGCCATTCATGAACGGCATATTCTGGTAAAGTTCAACCGCACGCATGAACGCGAAGTCCTGGTTGGACTGCAAGTTGTTGGCGTAGATGTAGCTAGCATTGAAGGGCTTCATGTCAACACGATATGCTGACGGGTTGGCTGAATCAGTGCTTGGAGCAATCTGTTTAACAAGTTCGTAGTCCTGAGGACGCATTTGCGTACCGGAAGCAGCAAACTGGTTGATGTTGCCCGGGAAGACTTCCAAGGCATTTGCAATCATGTAGTTTGTCTGAATCTTGAAGCGGACGTTGGGGATCTGAATAGTCTGTGCAGGCTGTCCTGAGGAGGACTGGCCACCGGCATAAATCCAGTATTTTGCGCGGACAATCTTGGTGTTAGCGATTTCTGCTGTAGCACCAATATCAGACCACTTCAGTCTGTTCGCTACGTTATCCACCAAGTCTAACGTCAAGTACCCAAGCTTTGTCTTTGTGGAATCAAGGTTATTGGTTCCAGTTCTCAACTGAATTGCTTTAGCTGATGAAGAATAAAGCGGATCGGGCATTGCCGTCATACCGATGTTCATTGTTGTCTTTGTCCACCACCAATCGGCGGATGTAGAAGATGTACCGGAAATGGTTACACCGTCCATATCGTCAACTCTCCAAATGTCGACATCATACTCCGGATAGGATGTTTCGTCATAAGCGCCATCGACGGATTTGACGAGAACATCTTTCTTAGCAACACCGGCACCATCGCTTACATAAAAGCGAACGATTTTACCGAGAGCGTGCTGAGAAAGCTGTTCCGGGGTAGGAGCATCGCCACTTGCGGGCGAAAGAACAACATCACGGAAGGTGGCGCCTGTGCCAGCTGCGCGAATATCTTTGACACCCGGATTATTGGGTGTCTTAGCATTTTCTGCAGCAACAACGGCGGAATCACCAACTGCGATTGGGTCAACACTGTTAATTGTGAACCACTGATGTGTGCTATTGTCGGGATCGTTAAATTCCGCAAAAGACCACTTCAGGTCGGCCACGTTTGCAGCTGCACCCTTATAAAGTACTTTTGTATCAAAGTCGAACGCGTTTGTGAACACAAACATCTTGGGACCGGATGGATCGAAATCCTCCATGTTTCCAATCTGAATGTCCGGCAAAGCCGAAATCACGGGCACTTTCGCCTCCGCGTTCAGGCCGGCGAAAAGCATTGCGCCGGCAAATAGGCTTGTGAGGAGCCTTTTCATTATTTTAAATTATCCCTCCCTTCTCTATAAGAAAGAGGAGTCTGGGCGTCACTGAGTTATCTTACAGTGACTTGACTCAAAAACTATAAGGTTCTACGCATAAATACTTGGACAAACCCAAAACTTGTTTTATCCTTCTTATGTTATATATCAACTGCCGGGGTAAAGTCAAGGGAAAAATCATCTTTTGCGTTTTTTATTTTTCTTTGACTCTTGTGCATTGGCTTCGCACGGGAAGCGAAATCATACCACGTTCCGTTTGTATGCCATCGTTTTCTATCTGAAGTCGCACAATATTCATGTATGAGTCAATCATTGCTTCCGGGTCATTAGGTTGACCGGGACGCATCAATCCTATATTTAGGTAGTAATTATCCGCAAGCAGACAATCGGTCGCGAACTCAAATGACACCTGACTCTCACCAGTTGAGACAGTGTAGACAACGTTCATGTCTGAACTGAATGCTTTGCACACAGCTCCTTCGCGAATGAGATTCAGACTCCATGCGAGAATACAGTCGCATACGGTCATCATATTATTGCTAATACTGACAACGACTCTAATTGTCGCGCCTGCATGAAAGAGATGACATGTTTCTCCGTGGGTATTCAGCATTCGTACATTGCGAATGCGCAGCGGAGCAGACTCGTGCCCGAAGCGTCCCCCACTCATCAAGCCGGAAATAAGATGATTGTATTCCTGCCGTTCGCTCATACTCAGGCGTTTGAAGATATCACTGTTATAAGCATCGAGCACATCGGAAGCCTTTCCTTGCTGACGAATCTCGCCATCTTGTATCCAAGCCGCAGTGTCGCAAATGGATTCGACAAGTTCCGATGCATGTGAAACGAAGAGCAGTGTAATACCGTCTGCCTGCATTTTGCGAATACGCTCAAGACATTTATTTTGAAAACGGACATCACCGACCGCCAGTGCCTCGTCAACGACAAGTATGTCGGGATTGGCATGAATCGCCAGAGCAAAACCAAGACGCAGCAGCATTCCTGCTGAATAGACGCGGACAGGTTCATAAAAGAAATGACCTATTTCCGCAAATTCCTTAATTGCAGGAATGAGTGCCGTCACCTTTTCGCGATTCATTCCAAGGGCGGCCCCATTGAGATACACATTCTCGATACCACTCAAGTCTTCATGAAAACCGGCAGTCAATTCAATCAGTCCGGCCACACGCCCATTGACATGCATTGTCCCGGAGGTTGGATGAGTGATACCGGCAATCAGGCGCAACAGTGTGCTTTTGCCACAACCATTACTCCCGACAAGTCCCAACGATTCGCCGCGATTGACAGTCAGATTAATATGACGTAAAGCCCAGACCTCACGACTGTCCGATTCCTTTCGTAATGGGTCATGAGTCGCTAATATAGAATGACGAATTTTGCCTAAGGTCTTCGTTGAACGAGGCAAAAAACACTTGCTGACATTTTTGAGTTCTATCATCATGATTATTCTGTGAAATACCACAACCGGCCTGATATCCTTAATAAATATTTGTTGTGGGGCGATGTATAATGAAACCACATGAGACACATTGTCAGAAATAACAAGTTTTTGTTTTTTTCACGTATCTGCCTTTCGCTCTAATGCGGGGCAGTGCCCCGCTGTTGTTTTTGTACGGTTGCTGATTTCGTAGCACCGACAAAATCATCCATTCCTTTTTCCCTGATAGCCAACATCACAAAGAGAGCATTGTACTCTATTTGCTTTTCTGATGTTTTCGTAAACCCTTTTGTCGCTTATCAAATGAGGTATAGATCATGACAGACACAACACCTACCATTCAACAAAACAAAGTTATCGTTTTTGACACAACTCTGCGCGATGGTGAGCAATCCCCTGGAGCCACCATGCATCTGCGTGAGAAGATTGACCTTGCGCATCAATTGTCCCGTTTGGGCGTTGACGTTATTGAAGCCGGTTTCGCGATTGCATCGCCCGGAGACTTCGAGGCAATCAAAACCGTTTCCGACGAAGTTCAAGGACCGGTCATTTGCAGTTTGGCACGAGCCATGGAGGCCGATATTGTTCGAGCCGGCGAAGCCCTTGCATCAGCTAAACGCAAACGCATTCACACTTTTATCGCTACGAGCCCTGTGCACCTGACCAAGAAACTGATGAAGACCCAAGCAGAAGTCGTTCAGATTGCTTATGATGCCGTGAAGCTTGCTTGCACCTTTACGGATGATGTCGAATTCTCGTGCGAAGACGCAAGTCGTAGTGATTTGGATTATTTAGTCGAGGTAATCAATGCAGCTATTGAGGCTGGTGCTCGAACGATTAATCTCCCCGACACAGTCGGTTACACAATGCCATGGCAGTATGAACAATACTTCGAGTATCTTCGTGCCAAAATCAAAAATCCACAAGGGATTATTCTCTCGGCGCATTGTCACAATGATTTGGGACTGGCAGTAGCCAACACACTAGCAGCAGTTCGTGCCGGTGCTCGTCAAATCGAGTGTACTGTCAATGGCATCGGCGAACGCGCCGGCAACTGCTCGCTCGAAGAAGTCGTCATGGCACTGCAGACACGCAAAGATTTCTTTGGGCTGACTACTGGGATTGTGAGCCGTGAATTGTGCCGTACATCTCGACTGGTTACACACATCACAGGTCTGCGTGTACAGCGTAACAAAGCGATTGTCGGAGCGAATGCATTTGCGCATGAAGCCGGAATTCATCAGGACGGTGTGCTGAAGGCGCGTGACACCTATGAAATCATGCGCTCGGAAGATGTCGGTTGGACTGGGGATTCGATGGTTTTGGGCAAACATAGCGGACGTCATGCGGTCAAAGCATGTTTGCAAGAACTGGGTTGGAGCAATCTACAAGACGCCATTGTTGACAAAATATTCGCACGCTTCAAGGCGTTGTGTGACAAGAAAAAAGAAATCTTTAATGATGATTTGGAAGCTCTGGCTCAGGACGAACTGGGACTGGATGGGATGCCGTTTGTGCTTGAGCATATCAGTTTCTATGGCGGCGATCATGCCATTCCGACAGCTTCCGTTCACATGACAACCCCCGACGGGTCAGTCTCCGATTCGGCTGTTGGCAATGGTCCTGTCGATGCCGTTTTCCAAACGTTACAGCGCATCACGAATATTGCCGTGACTTTGGACGAGTATAGCATCGAGGCCATCACGGGTGGTACTGATGCTTTGGGTTTCGTGAGTGTTTCGGTTAATGCCGACAATCGCAAATGGCGTGGCAGAGCAGCAGACACAGATATCATTATCGCAAGTGCCAAGGCTTTTGTTAATGCAATTAACAAAATCAAGAAGGCGCGGGATTTTGCCGCGCAAGATGCTGACTCCAAATAGTCGAGTCTCTATAGAAATTATATCAAAAGCGGTGTGTGAGTTAAGTCGCACACCGCTTTATATCTATCTGAATGATTTTTACTTTGTCTCCGGCGGCAAATCTACTTTGATATAGACTTCCTTAAGTTGAGCATCCGTAATCTGAGATGGCGCTTCCGACATCAAGTCGGTGCCACTTTGCGTCTTGGGGAAGGCGATGACTTCACGAATATTCGTCTCGCCCAACAGGAGCATGAGCATTCTGTCTACGCCGAATGCAAGACCACCATGGGGCGGAGCGCCAAACGAAAGAGCATTGAGTAAGAATCCGAATTTGTCCTGCGCTTCCTCTTCGCCAATGTTGATGGCACGGAATAATAAACTCTGCACATCCGCACGATGAATACGAATCGAGCCACCGCCCATCTCTTCGCCGTTCACTGCCAAGTCGTAGGCAAGCGCCCGAACGCCTTTGAGCGGATGATCGTCAGGATGAACATTTTTGAACTTGTCCGGATCCGCGACATACTCTTCCATTTTTGGAGTATCCTCGCTCACCCAAGCTGTGAACGGATGATGCGAAGGTGTATACACTTTGTCCCGTTCGGAATACTCGAACAACGGGAAGTCAACAATCCATGCGAAGGAGAATGCCTTTGGGTCATAGAGTTTCATATCACTTGCAAGTTTTTGACGCAAAGCACCAAGGGCATCACAAACGACTTTTTCTCTGTCAGCAACGATGAAGATGATATCGCCCACTTCGGCTTTGACAGCGGCAACAAACTCCGCTGTTTTTTCGGGGGTAAGGAATTTTGCCAATGGCGACTGCAACTCGTTTTCCTGAACCTTGAACCAAGCAAGACCTTTAGCATCGTAGACACCAACGAAAGCAGTGTAGTCATCGATTTGCTTGCGGCTGAGGGCTGCTCCGCCCGGGAGGCGCAACGCACGAATACGGCCACGCTTGGCAATCACATTCGAGAAGACTTTGATTTCAACATCGCGGAACAAATCGGTCACTTCCGTAATGGACAAATCATAACGCAAATCCGGCTTGTCACTGCCGTATTTCAACATCGACTCTGCATAGGGAAGGCGCTTGAATGGACGGGGAATGTCTATGCCTTTGCATTCTTTCCATACATTGCACACCAGATTCTCGACATAGTCAAACATCTCTTCCGGAGTAATGAAAGAAGCTTCGATATCAATCTGCGTGAATTCCGGTTGACGGTTTGCGCGCAAGTCCTCATCGCGGAAACAGGTCGCGATTTGGAAGTACTTGTCATAGCCAGCAACCATGAGCAATTGTTTGAACAACTGTGGTGACTGAGGCAGAGCGAAAAAGTTTCCGGGGCTCAAGCGAGCGGGAACAAGGAAATCGCGGGCGCCTTCAGGCGTGCTCTTGGTCAGAATAGGAGTCGTAAATTCGATAAAACCTTGGTCACTCAATGACTTGCGAACAACCTGATAGAGTTTGTGACGCATCATGAACTTCTTCTGCATCTCAGGACGGCGCAAATCAAGAAAACGATATTTGAGGCGAATGTCCTCGGATGTTTTGGCATAATCATCCAGTTTGAATGGCAAAATGCGTGCAGTGTTGAGAATCTCGAAATCCTTTACAAGGACTTCAATTTCGCCTGTATGCATTTTCGCGTTGATGGTTCCCTCGGGACGACGGCGAACCTTTCCCTCGATTGCCAACACATATTCGTCACGCAATCCGTGAGCAGTCGCGAATTTGTCAACCAAGACATCGGGATCAAATACGACTTGGCAGATGCCTGTTCTGTCACGTAAGTCGACAAAGATGATTCCGCCATGGTCACGGCGGCTGTGAGCCCAACCTTTAAGGACAATTGTTTCGTCAATGTTTGCTGCGGTTACCTGGCCGCAATAGTAAGACCGTTTTTTGTTGGTAAAATCCATTACACTATCTCTATTATAATTTTGCTAATAACCAGTTAATATACCACTATATTGCGCTGTACATCAAAAGTTGCATTGTCGCTAATGCTTTTCCACGATGGCTGATTGCGTTTTTCTCTTCCATTGATAATTCCGCCATTGTTTTGTTGAAGGACGGAAGATAAAAGATGGGGTCATACCCAAAGCCGCTGTTTCCTCGCATTGTGTCAATAATCTGTCCTTCGACTGTTCCAACTACGGCGATACAGGAAGCTGCCTGAGAATCTGTTTTGCTCGGAATTACGAGTGCCATGGCGCAGACAAACCGTGCCGAACGCAAGGCAGGATTTGTTATCGTGGACATCTCTTTCAGAACACGATCGATTCTCGCCTGAGGGGTCTCCGCGTATCGAGCACTGTATATCCCGGGCGCACCCCCAAGACTATCGATAACAAGCCCCGAGTCATCTGCCAGTGCGGGCATCCCCGTACGCAAGGCATAGTGTTCGGCCTTGAGTTTCGCGTTCTCAAGAAATGTCGAACCATCTTCGACAGGTTCGCTGATGTCAGGATAGGACGAAGGCGTAACCACCTCAATGCGCTCCCCCAACATCCTCTTGACCTCGACAACCTTGTTCGGATTATTCGTGGCCAACAATAGTGATTTCTTCATCATAAACCTTTGTATTTAGTTATCAGTATGCAGATACACACTGGTCGTGTATATTTTATAGACATTGTTTTGGAATAGAAACGAAAAAGCAAAGTACTTAAATCGGCGACAATTTTTGGAGAAAGATCATGGCTAAGAAAGTAAATCGCGTACATGTTAAGCTTCGCAGCACAGAAAGCCCCCACATGTATCACACGACTAAGAACAAACAAACAATGCCCCAGCGCATGGAAATTAAGAAGTACGATCCCGTAGTTCGTAAGCATGTGCTCTATAAGGAAGAGAAGTAACAATCCTTCCGGATGTGCTAAATTTTACACCAGTCACTTGTGGATTGGTGTATTTTTAGTTTAGGATGTTTTATGCAACAGACTTCGAAATGAGGAAAGGTCATAAATATGGAATCAAAGCAAGAACAGATTCGACATCTTGTCAAGGAACATAACGCCATCATTGTGGCTCATTATTATGAACCGGATGATATTCAGGCAATTGCTGACCATCTTGGAGACAGCTTGGCGCTTTGCCTCGAAGCGCAGAAAACTACGGCAGACATCATTATTTTCTGTGGCGTACATTTCATGGCTGAATCCGCGAAGATTCTCAACCCAAGCAAAACCGTTATGCTGCCCGTGCCTTCTGCCCGTTGCCTGATGGCAGATACAATCTCTGCAAAAAGTTTGTCCGCATGGCGGGCACAACAGCCAGAAGGCGCCCCCATTGTCACGTACGTTAACTCGACCGCTGAAGTCAAAGCGCTGAGTGATATTTGCTGTACCTCTGCCAATGCGGCCTCGGTTGTTCGAAGCCTTCCTGACAAGACGGTGCTCTTCACACCAGACAGGAATCTTGCCCACTGGGTACAGACAAAAGTTCCTGAGAAGAATATCATCGCTTATGATGGTGCTTGTCCAATTCACGATATTTTACGAGCAGCCGATGTCCAATCAATCCTTGCGAAACATCCGGACGCGATGTTGCTTGCGCACCCTGAATGTCGGGACGAGGTTTTACGTTTGGCACACATGGTCACGTCAACTTCGGGTATGTTTAAAGCCGTTGGCATGCATCCTGAGATTAAGACTTTTGTGCTAGCAACGGAGAGTGGAATTTTATACCTGATGCACAAACAGTATCCCGACAAAAACTTCATTATTGCCGACGCCGATAACGGCCAGCGAATGAGGTGCCCATATATGAAAGAGACCACCCTTGACAGCATTCTTTCGTGCTTCGCTCATCCGGAGTTGCACACCGTTGATGTCGCCCCGGAAATTGCCCAAAATGCACGACGAGCGCTCGAACGAATGATGACAGTTCCACGGGACTAAACCACTTATGTTCGTTGATGAAAGCCTCAACGATATTGTATTCTATATTAATTGATGTTTATCCAAACACCATAAAACTATATTAAGGAGATCTCAGATGTATAAACCACTGAGCTTCGTCAAAACCGCAACAGTATGCCTTGCTTTGACTTTAGGAGCCCCTGTTGTCGCGCAAGAACTTCCCACAGCAATGGCCACCATTGGTATTACAGATATCAATAGTATCATTGATAATGCCAGTGTTGTGACGGAGAAGTTTGATGCAAAATTTTCAGCCGTACAGCTTAAAATGTTAGCTGGAATGACATTTAACGACCCATCACTTTCTGGTTTTGGCAACAATGCTGGTGCTGTAGGTTACTTCACCGAAGACCAGAGTATCGTTGCTTTCTTAGAAGTGTCAAAGGATAAAGCCCCTGAGTATGTCCGTAACCTTAAGAAGATGAACATCTCGGCGGAAGTCATTGATGATATGGTAATGCTCTCGACCGCGAAAGAGAAAAACGCTGTCAGTGCCGCCAAGAAGTATGCGCCTCTGGCAAAAGCTTATCTTTCGGTTGAAAAGGCCCCGGCTATTGAGGCCAATATGAATGTGGACGCTTTTCTGAATGTCTTTGGCCCTCAGGTTGACAAGACGATTGCCACATTGGAAGAAACAGCAAAGAAGGTGACTGAGAGCAAAGAAGCGACAGATGATGATAAGGCAAGTGCAAAGTTTATCTATGGTGTAGCGATGTTTATTAACAGCTTTGCAAAACAGCTCAACGTCTTGGAACTCAGCTTCCTGTTTGGACAAGAGAATTTCGATATCAATTATGCAATCGAAGCGAAGAGCGGCACGAACCTTGCCAATGTGATTGCTCTGCCGACAAAAGAAATCAATCTTGATTACTTGAAGTATGTCCCAATTACGGACGAGACCGTTGGCTATTCCGTTTATACTAGCGAAGAAGAAGGCGCTAATGCCAAAGCAATCGAGTTCTTTCAAACTGAAATAGAACCGATTCTGCAAAAGGTTGGCATCGATGCCAAGGAGACAATAGAGAAGTTGAAAGGCTTGGCTAAGCTCTCCGATGAAGCTTTTGGTAGTGCATGTGGTGCTTCGTCCTATGACATGAAGAACATCAACAACAATGGCCAGACACAGTACTTTGTCTTTGATTTGAAAGATGCCGCAAAAGCTCAGGCTCTTGCCAAAGATTGCTGCACAATTGGCAATGATTTGCTGAAGACTCTGTTTGCCAAAGTCACAAGCAATACCATTTCGATAAAGTATAACGAGAAGGTCGGTGAATACAAGAGTGTTCCCTTTGACTCAATCACAATCGAGGGTATAGATGCGCTTAATTCCTCCATCAAGATGGCAGCAGTTAACAACAAGGCATTGCTTGTTGTGAATGGCGACCTTGACAAGCTCATCGACTTGGCAAATACACCGAACGAAAAGACCCCCGAAGTGGCAGCGTTGGCAAAAGTCCCGGCCGGAGCAAAGGCTGTTATGCTCAGTTCAACCAATATTGGCAAGATGCTGCAGCAGGTTCTCGAAGGAATTCCAACCGACAAAACCAGCACAGAATCTCTGGCTATGTTTGAGGCAAACAAAGCGAGACTGACAAATCTGCCCACCCTTTCTTTCTTTGTAGCAAAGAAAGACAACTCTATCATGGTCGGCACAAGCATTCCGTCAAAGTTCTTGGTTGAAACAGCTGTGCTTGTCAAAGATATCATGAATGAACAAGAAGCAGCAAGTGCGGCAGAAGGTATTCCTGCGGATAACGTAACAACAGACTCCGCAACGACGACCTCTACCAAATAAAAGAAGTCAATAAACAGTAATAGGGACATGATTCTCGATGAGGGAATCATGTCCCTTATTATGTAAAGAGAAGGGCAATCTCACGGTAAATTGTTCTCAAGGAAGTATGGGTAACGACATGTCACAAAAAGCAGAACAGTACCAAAAACTCATTGACGAATTGCGTCATCAGGGAATCGAGATTGTGGAATCCGACAGTAACCCGGATACCAAGTGGGGAGCCTATTTGCGCATTGCGGAGACATCCTATTCTCGTTTTTTGGAATGCTATTGGAAAGGGATTAGTGTTCCCTCGCAAGACGATGTCCCAGGGCATCAACTCTCGCCAAAGCTTTTGCTCATTGCCCCGGGGATGCGCCTGAGTTTGCAGTATCATAACCGCCGTGCCGAGTACTGGCGTGTCGTTGGCGAGCCGGTTCGCGTCATCATCGGAACCAACGAGAAGGATTTACATGAACAAGTCTGTCAGCGCGGCGATGTTATTCATCTATCAGTAGGGCAGTGGCATCGCCTCATTGGTATGGATTCATGGGGCATCGTTGCCGAGATTTGGGACAGTGTAGATAAGGAGCATCCAAGCGATGAACTTGACATCGTTCGTATCTCGGATGACTTCGGTAGAAAATAAACCAACCCTACTTCAGCGCGTCAATTTTCGTTTGCAATTCTTTGGCTTTGTCGGCTTGTCCATTGCGATAATAAAGAGTCACAAGGTTCGAAAGAATTTCCTTTTTATCCTTTGTTTCTTCACTCTTTTCGGCATACTTCAAATCCTTCATGACATCGAGAGCCTGCATGTATTCGGTGACAGCTTCCTGGTCACGATGCTGTTGAGTGTATGCTGACGCCAACTGTAACCGTGCCCACATATCATATGGACGCCCTTTGATGCGGCGTTGCAGCTCGTCGTAGTTAAGCAATTCGGCCAACGAAGCATCATCAGGCGTTATTTCTTTTGCCTTCATATACTGTTCACAAGACTCACCCAAACGCAACTCACGATACGCACGATGCCCAGCAATAACGAAAGGTGCCGCATCATAGTATTTTTGCAGTCGTGACATGAAATCAACGTCACTCTGTGGATTCGCCACCAATCGCGACGGATTCTCGCGACGTTGGAATAGCGAATCAAGGTTGTTCAAAACGGGAGCATCCGCAATACCGAACCGAGGAGACTCGAATTCCAAATAAGGATTGTCTCCCGTGTTGACCTCAGAACCCTCTAGCAATGAATTCAGGGCATCTCTGCCTGTGACGAAACAGGACAAAAGCTTTTCGGGCTGAGCCAGTTGGATTTCTTCCAAGTCACGGGCAACTGCAGGCCGCTTGATGCGTTCTTTGAGGATATCAAGATTGACCTTGACAGGGCCTTTCTTGCCAAGCAACAAAACGTAGTGTGTTGGCTGATTGTTCATGAAGAACACTTCCATCTCCGGGAAAACCTTTTGGAATGTGTAGAGGGCGCAATTGAACGCAGCTGGCGACAGGCCGCCCATCGGCATCCATACAACAACCATACCATCATCTGTTATGCGGTCATGGCACAATTGGAAATACTCAAGGTCGTATAGATTGGCGTTGCTCTTATATCTCAGGTCAGTGCAATCGGTCGCAATGACATCGTATTTCTTCTCTGAAAAGTGAAGATAGCTACGGGCATCATCCAAAATAATCTTATAGCGAGGATCCGATTTATACCAACCATCCCAGTTCTTCTTGTCTGCGAATAACGGAAGAGAGCCTGATATCGTTTTCAAGTCGATACCCGTTCTCGCCCGATACATATCCTCCTGCATAACCACATCACGATGACTATCCACAAGATACGGAGACGCTTCGATAACGGTCTTGGTGATTTCTACACAATGAATATCCTTAAGTTCGGGATAAAGCGTATAGGAATAGCTCGCGCCACCACTGCCAAAGCCTACCGTCAAGACACTCTCGGGTTTCTCCAGAAGTAACATCGGGACATGGGCAAGACTCTTTTGGTCTGTCAACAACATAGGATCTGTGCCGGCAACACCAACATTGTCGACATAAATCATACGATAACCCAAACTATTTTCGCCCACAGAAACCGTCGCTAAAGGACCTTCCTTGTAGTAGATAATCTTTTCCAATTTGGTGTCTTGCTGGAAATTTGTTTGTTTCGGCAAGCGAACAAAACAAACAACCGTAATTAATACCGCTATTGTTATCCACGTGATACGGCGAATCTGTTCCGTTTGACGTGAGATGTAAATCAGTATTGCGCCCATGAACAATTGCAATGCGCCAAGTAGAAAAATTGTTTTACAAATGCCTAAGATGGGGAGAAGAATAAAGCCAACCGAAAACGAACCGAGAATCGACCCAACAGTATTGTAGGCATACAGCCGTGCGACAGATTTCCCAGGTTCGCCAATCTCGTCAACAATCGTTTTGACGGCAAGTGGGAATGCAAGCCCCATACAGAATGTGGGAAGAAACATGCTTAATGCCGTTTTAATAAAGACGTCCAATACCGACAAACTCCAAACAATGCCGGCGGCACTGTCTGTGTCGAATTGTGAGAAGAGATTGTCAGTGCAAGTTGGCGTCACATAAAACAGGATGAACACTGAAACGAAAGCGCTCATGCCGATGATAATCTGTAATATCGCAAAGACTTGAAACGGACGACGGATGCGTTCGACAATAAAAGTCATCAGTGCGCTTCCGATGGCCAGACCAATCAGGAAAGTGGTTAACATTCCGGTAAAGGCGTAAGTTGTGTTCTTGAGGAATTCAAATGAAAACACTAAGGCACGAGTCCATGCGACTTCCAAACCCAATGCAGCAAAGCCTGAGATGGTGTATGCTGCGAGAATCCACATCGCATTGTGTCGAGCCTGTGAGGTGACGTTGGTTGAGGTGGCATTTGCTGTGGCAGCGGCGGGCTCCTTCGGAGCAAATAGAGGAATATTCTTTTCGATTTTCCTCGAAATCAAGAACGCCAATAGTCCACAAATCAGATTAATGGAAACAGCAAACCAGACGGTATGAGAAACTCCCCATTGTGGTATGAAGTAAAATCCAGTCAGGAAAGTTCCGGCAACCGCTCCCCACGTGTTCAGGGCATAAAGGAGTCCTACTCTGAGACCGGCACCCGCACTCTCAGGCGAAACGAACTTGGATAACAGTGGAAGTGTGGCACCCATCATGGTTGTCGGGATGAGCAAAATGATGAAAATCATCACGAATCGCAGAAGTGAGAACATGGTAAACTGCGAGCCGAATGTTTGATAGGACCATGTGAATACAGGGTCCATCATGCTGAGCATGAAAGGAATCAGCAATGCGGAAATACCGACAACAATTTCCAACAGTCCGTAGATGGGCAAGCAACGGCGGATGCGTGGAACAAGCGCTCCCATCAGCACACTACCCAATGCAAGACCGCCCATGAAGGCCGCCAAAACAGTACTAATTGAGTAGATGGTGGAACCGAAGATGTTCAACAGATAGCGCTGCCATACGACTTGATATACAAGGCCACTGGCACCTGTCGCAAGGAATAGCAAATAAACAGCCAACCCTATGTTTTTATTGATAGCGGACGATGGTTTTGTCATTATTAATATCCTGTGATTAGAGGAAAACACATCACGCGTTTTCCTCTTTTTGGGCACTTTTGGCTATTTCAAATTTTCCGAATCATCATCGGAATCTTCAGTTTTTGTGCTAATTTTCTTTGTGTGTCTGGTCAACTTGCGCATCTCTTCAAAGTACTCTTGGGCATTCTTGATAATGCTGATTGCCAAGCCTCTGTTGAAATCAAGCAGATGCAAAAGATTTGCAGGTTGTGCCTTTGACAAGGCTTCGACACTATTAAACGCGGAATTCGCAAGAGAAGCTTTGATTGTGTCGCTGACTCCCATCTGGTCTAAGAAATCATTCAGGTAGTCGCGGGTAACATCGGCGGCATCTCTCACCATCTCGTTTCCTTCGGGAACGACCTCAATGCGATATCCTGTAATCGCATTTGCCAAATCAACATTGATGCCTTTTCTGCCAAGAGCCGCGGCGACATTGTTCTTCTTCACTTTGACCAATGCCCGACCCGTCACACCTTCGGCCTTCGGGCGAACGATGTCAACACTTGTGACGATTTTCTCGGAGCAGCCGGAATTGATGGCTTCCGAAATATAAACAGCCGGATCCTCGCTCCAACCAATCACATCGACTTTCTCGATTTCCAGTTCGCGGACAACCTGCTGAACACGCGAACCGCGCTGTCCTACGCATGCGCCAACGGCATCGACATCTTGTCTTTTGCTCTTGACCGCAATCTTAGCGCGAACGCCCGGGTCACGTGCAATGCCAACAATTTCCACAGTACCGTCCTTGATTTCTGGGACTTCCTGTTCAAATAACCGAAGGATGAACTCTTTGGCAGTTCTGGTAACAATCACGATTGGGCCACGTTGAATCTCCGGGTCAACCTTCCAGACAATCGCCTTGACGGAATCCTTCAACTTATAGTGTCTGGGATTTCCTATCGTATGTTTGTATGACAAACTTGCCTCAACGCCATCCGGCATCCGCAGAACCACATGGTCGCGTTCGATTGACTCGACAACACCAACAACTAATTGTCCGATTTTGTTTCTGTAATCATCGCAAACTTTCTTTTGAACGGCATCTCTAAGACGCAGTTGAATGAACTGAGAAGTCTGCTGGGCTGTGATTCGCCCCGTGATTTTGAATCCGGGGACCTCGACAACCACAACCTGCCCAACCTCAGCATTCTCAAAACCCACTCGTGTCGCCTCACGAAGACTGATTTCCGTATCAGGCTTGAATGTTGTTTTGGGGACAATAACTTTCTCCGACCACAGAGAAATCTCACCCGTTTCTCTATCAATTTTGATACAGGGATTGAGATACTTTTGCAAACCCTTTGCCAATGCTTTGAGCAGAGCTTGCTCGAGCGCATCACAGACAACTTCCACGGGTAAAGCACGATCCTTACTGACGGCAAAGATATATTTCTTCAGTTCTTCAGGTTTCATTGTAAACTCCAATCGTCCAAAATTGACAAATGAAACTATCTATAAATAAATAGAAAAAGATGGGTAAAGTCAACCCATCTTTCTCTATGCCAAAAATACTTGGCAGAAAGTTACACTTATACTAGATTACAGCAACTTATACTTCTATATCATTTTTATTCTAAAAATTTACTTGTCCTGCGCCACCACCGGCAGCCATTCCAGGCATTGCGCCCGGGCCCATACCTGGGGTAGCCATGCCACCCATTCCCGGCATACCCATACCCATGCCCATGCCATCCATTTGTTGTCCTTGCTGTTGCTGCTGTTTCATCATCTGCATCTGCTGGTTATGCATGGACACAAAACTTTGCGTAATCGTCTTAGCAACTTCATTCTTGCCATCACTACCTGTCGATTGCCTTGTAAGTAACGTTTTGTCTACACTCTTGGATTTTGTTTTCTTCTTGTTATCATCAAACAGAGACTTGGCAGACATCATATCCTGATTGAGTTTGGTAATGAACTGCGTTCCCATAGCCTCACGTTTGGCATCACGTTGAGCAAGACGCAATGTATCCACCTCTTGCATCGCAAGCTTTGTCTTGTTCAGGACTTCACGGCGCATCGACTCATCGAGCTTTTTCTGACGCAGAACATTGTGATAACACGTAATCGCATTCTCATACGCTTCGGGAGCATCCAGAGCCTTGAGCGAACGCCCTTCACGCACAGCCAATGCCGCAGTAATCAAATTCAGACGCATTGCGTCGGGTTGCAACTGGCTTGCTTTGAGGAAGTTATTATAAGCATTGTAATAATCAACACAATCCAAAGCCTGTACCCCACTGGTATAGTAGGCAAGAGCCTCTTCTGAGAATGAAGATAACTCTGTTCTATCCGGTAGCGCGTATTCTTCGGCACATGCCATGGCGCTTACAAACGCAAAGCCAATCAACAGCCCTTTTCGTAAAAACTTCGATATATTCAAAGCTCTGTCTCCACATTAATTCTTCAGCAATTTGGATTTATATACAGCCAATTCTGGCAAAATATACCATCTAAAATTGTATACCACTACCAAATGCAACTGTTGCACAACTATCTCGTTTTATGCTTGTAGAAATATCTACAGATAAGTTTATCTCTATCGACCTCTATTATTTTGTGACCATTGTTGAAAGGATTTGAAACATGACATCGCATATATCACAAATCATCAAACAAGAACAATTGTTTCCTATCCTCCATTTTCAAAAACAGCAACTTCATTTCTTTGCTGAAAACATTGTTACAATGGCCAACGATGTCAAGAGTCTTCTGAAGCTTGGTTGTCAAATCATGGAAAAGCCCGAGGACTATGCCAATACCGGCTCAAAGCTCTCAAGAGAAACCCGCACGAAAATTGCTCAGTTGGAGGACATCAACGAGGAAAGTATCATCAAGCTATTGGCGACGCAGCGACCGCTCGAAACGGATTTTCGTCTTCTTGTTATCTCGCTGAAAATCAATAACGACATACACCGCATGAGCAATCAGGCCGGTAATATCGTGGATGGTTTTTTGCGTCTGAGACAATTACCCTCGGAAGATTTCAAGGCTAGCTATTACAAGATGATTGAAGCGGTCAATACGATGATTAACGACACAATGAGCGCGTACACAAATATCGACAAAACTCTGGCGGAAAAAGTAATGAAGCGAGATGACAAGGTGGATTCGCTGAACCTGTCACTGATTCGCCAGCTGATTGAACTAGCAGAACAATACCCCGAGGAAGCGGACGCTTGCATCAAGCAAGTCTTGATTATCCGCAATCTCGAGCGCATTGGAGACTTTTGCAATAATATCGCGGACCAAGTAGTTTCATATTCAAAAGGGTGCATGATTAGTTGATTGTAGTTGTTATTATGTAACAAAGAATCATTTTTAGGACAACACAGTAATGGCAGAATTCAAGCTTATCGTTTTGACACAAGAAGGCAAGGTATATGACGACAATGTAACAACGGTCACATTACCGAGCACGAATGGCTATTTTGGCGTTTTGGCTCATCATGCGCCGTTGGTCTCGATCCTTGGCAAAGGCTTGATTACGATCCAACAAAGCGGAAAAAGTGGCTATTTGCAAGCAGAATTGTCCGGAGGATTTGCCGAAACATCCAATAACACAATGACTATCCTTGCCGACTCGATGACGGAATTGAAGTCGGTTCAACCGTCCAAAAATTAATCTGTCGCTTAGCTTACTTCGCCCTATGCTCCAGTTACATTCGATTGTCCCAAGAGATTACCAGGCGTGCATTGCGTTCTGTAATCGTCTTCGATATGTTTTCGTTCTCATTCTGCTAACATTATGTCTATCTGTAACCGCTTCACAAGGTCCGTTTGCAGCTGACTCGGAGACAACGGTGCCTCGTAAGAGTCTTTCGACCTTGTACAGTCAGGACATTGTTCTCTCATCCACACATCAACGGCTATATGAGTTTCAGTATCTCCAAAAGAACAAAGGTCAACTGAATCTGATTATCAAAAATCTTGATGCGGCTCGCCGAAGTGTCGCCAGAACAGTGGCGGATGCTTTTTTGATACGGATGGAAATAATACTCGTTCCTGACGCCAAAGCGCTCATGCAAATGGTCGGCGACTGGGCAGAGCACAGCACGGCCGTCGTCATCTCCTCGACGCAGCAAATGATCATCAATTGCGATGCGATTCAAACACAATCGTCTCAAGTAATTCTTCAGGTCTTGACCCATGAGATGGCGCATCTTTACCTCAGCATACGGCTCAAAGCTCCCATCCCTCGCTGGCTCAACGAAGGAATCGCCATGCGTATCGCAGGTGACTGGAATCCGCATTATCACAGTACGTTGGCATGGGCAGTACTCATGCACAAGACGATTCCGTTGCGGAATCTCGAATCATCTTTTCCTGTGGAAGCGAATTACCAACAACTGGCCTATTGCGAGTCGTATTCTGTCACAGACTTTATCATTAGAAAACAGTTTGCCGGTAGCTTACCTCTGTTCTTATCGACCATCAGCGGGACGCAGGGGATCAACAACGCGCAGAGTTACTTCCAATACGACTACAGAGAATCAATTGAATACGAATGGCTCAAGAGTAATTACGGAGTCAAGGCTCTTGTCAGCGCTATCCTGAGCGAAAACACACCATGGGTCTTTGTTCTGATTCTGACGATTATCGCATGGATTTCCATCTTGCGAAGGAAGAGACAACAACGCAGAATATGGGCTTTGGAAACGCAAATTGAACAGATGCGCCATGACTATGAGTCGATAGCCAAAGAACCGACTAATGAAGAAATTGAAGAGGAAGTCTTGAGAAATCTGCCTCCCGAGAAGCATTCGCCAACGCCTCCTCCGATAGCATCTTTTCCGATGAAACCTCCGGTCCCGCCACCACCCGAGCCAAAAGATTCCGAATAAACTTTAGTCCTCGGAAGATTTGTCGTCGTCTTTGTTCTTGTCGCCATGCACAAAAACATCAAGCTTCTCTTTGCATTGAGCAAGACGGAAAAGCAAAAGGATAATGGCTCCGCCAAAGATTGCGTTCAGAATCATCGACCATAGGAGCAGAATCAGAACAACATCAATATTAACCGTTTGTGTCAACAAAATTTGTCTCATGCGATATTCTGAACCTGCTCTCTGATCTTTTCGATTTCCGTTTTCATCTCGACGCACAAAGCCGATGCTTCAACACTGCGGCATTTGTTTGCGGTTGTCGTCGCTTCGCGCAACATCTCTTGAACAAGAAAATCCAGACTCTTCCCAATCAGTGCATCATCTTGCCCTGTGATTAGTTTTGTGAATGCTTCCAAATGCGCTTTCATCCGTACTAACTCTTCACAAATATCGCACTTGTCCGCAAACATAACGATTTCCATTTCCAAGCGGCTTTGGTTGTACTCGAGGTCTGTCTTTGCCGAAAACTCCTTGATACGGTCACGCAACTTGTTAACATAATCCTCAAGCACCTGTTCACGTTCACGTGCAATCAAGTCGCAAAGCTCGCTCAAACGAGTAATCCTTGCAGACAAATCCTCGACCAGAAACGCGCCTTCACGCTTGCGGTTCATGAGGAATTGTTCAAATGCAAGTTGAATCCCCGAATCGATTGTTGACTTGATGCTTTCCAATGTCGCTTCATCAAATCTTAATGTATTGCCTTCATCGCAATCCAAAACGCTTGGGATACGCAACAGTGAGGGAACAGCCGCTTCTGCAAAATCATGACCGAACTCTTTTTCAAGATCACTATAGTATTCTCGGAGTAATGGTATATTGATCACCGACTTGCTAAGCAGTGACGCATTGTTTGTCCAGCGAATACTTACTTCAAACTTTCCGCGAAGAACATTTTTCTTTGCCCAGTCACGTAGCTGTGGTTCCAGCGACGACAACTCGCGAGGAAGCTTGATTCCCGTGTCAAGAAATCTGTTGTTGACAGCTCTCATCTCAATCGAGAATTCGCCAAATTCACTCGAAACATTTGCCGAACCATATCCGGTCATACTGCAAACCATAGTAATCTCTAACCTCATTTATGTTGTAAGATTATATACTTTTCACCATCTAAACTGTTTGTGTCCGCAACTAAATAAACAAAGATATGAATTCGATTTGTTTTTGGTTTATAATCTAATAAGTAATCTTATGCATCTTGAACAACAACTCTCAAACCGCATAGGCGTTTTTTCAGACATCCATGGCAACTTACATGCGTTGGATGCCGTCTTGTCAGCATATGATGCGCTTGGCGTCAAGGATCTGATATGCTGTGGTGATATTGTGGGCTACGGTGCCTTCCCCAATGAATGTGTCGAGAGAGTTCGTGAACGCAATATATTTTGCGTCGCAGGCAATCATGATTTCGCTGCGCTTGGATTAGTGGACATTACCTATTTCAATTTGATTGCGAAGCGTGCGCTACTTTGGACACGAGAAGCATTGCTACCAAAGAATCTCGAGTTTCTCAAGAACCAACCCTTGGCGCTTGATTCAGATGACGCACTTTTTGTGCATGCATCACCGCGCATGCCAGAGCAATGGAACTACATCATCACAATGGGCGACGCAAGAATCAACTTCCGACACTTCTCACAGAGAATGTGTTTCCTTGGGCATTCGCACACACCGTTTATTGTACAGCTCGTTCCCGAAGAAGAAACGCTGTCTTGTATTGACAGACAACTTGTGCAACTGGACCCACAGAATCGTTATCTCTTTAATGTTGGCAGTGTTGGCCAACCACGTGACGGAAACCCTGATGCATGCTTTTCGGTTCTGGATCGTGATAAAGGCACACTTGAAGTCCTACATACAAGATACGATATCGAGGCGGCGCAAGTAGCAATCCGTCACGCAGGATTGCCTACGGAACTTGCCGAACGCCTTGCGATGGGAATGTAATTCCGAGAAACTTCCGCGTCATGCGCGAGAGTTACTTTTCTAGAAAGAGTTCCGCTAGATAGATGCCAATTTCCTTGGGCATATACTCGCATTTACCATATCTCTCAAAGACATCTTTATAGGTGCCCTCGGAAGCTATGACGCGATACTCTTGATTGTCAACAATATCGATTTTAGACGGATAAATACGGTTGTCATTCTTGTCACCAGCAGCTTCTATTTTGACAATAACAGCCTTTAGGTCCTTGCCTGTGACAGTAAACTTCTCCAGTTTGTTACGTCTGCCTACAGCGACATCCAACGCTCGTTCCGGGGTGTTAAGTCCACCGGGAGGAACCATGAACTGTGGTTCATACAAAACAATGATATCTACTTGATTAGCAAATCGTTCAAGCAAAGCTGCACCAATTGCGTCGGCCGCTTCTTTTGATTTTCCAACTGTCGTAATCGCATTCAGGGTAGAATTCAGTTTGAAGATGTCCGGGCGTATGGCGTCAGGCTCAACGTCGGACGTCGTCATCTCTTCCCAAAGAATGCCATTCGTTTTCTCGAACACTAACCACTTGTTTTTCTTGGAGAATGGGACAGTCTGCATGTCACACTGTATTCTCAAATCTGCGGACGCGCCCGCCGTCGTCAAGCCATCGATGTCTATCGCAAAACTCTTGACATTCTTGGTGGAGATTGTCAGAACTTCAGAACCGGATGTCAGCTCTGCCTTCACGACAGCGATATCCGGAAAAGTTTCCAAGCTTAAGAGTTTGAGCCAAGAATAGGCTTTGCGTTCCCATGGCGTGCGTGTCGCAAGGGAGATTCTTTTTGGGAACTGCACATGACGATGATTCAAAATCCATTGGCAAATTTCGTCGATGTTGTCGCATAACATCGCCGTTGAATGACCGTATCCGGCCGTTTCCAAGTAGCGTAAGCTGATGCCAAGTTTTGTTAATGCAGCGGCTTCACGTCGGCTCAGGTTCGGGTCGACAACCTTATCATTGCAATCGTGCATGATGAATGGATCCAGATTCATCGCGTTAGGCAACAGTTCCTCGCTTGTCCAGCCGGAAAACGGCAAAATCGTCGAAAACAACTCTGGATGACGCAGACCAATCCAACTTGTCCCCCAGCCGCCCATCGAATGCCCGATCAAAGCAATACGATTCACATCAATCGAATAATCTTTTTTGACCTGTTCGATGATGTCAAGAACGTCCTGTTCTGCCGATTGTCTGTAGAACCAATTGCCACGTCCATATGGCGTCACCAAAATGATACCATTACGTTTGCAAGCCTCGACGACTGTATCTAATCCCATCCAAGCCTTGTGGTCCGGGCCGTAACCATGCAACGCAACCAAAAGTGGAAAGACACCATCTGTCTCGCCTTTGTCGTTCTTCTCGGGAGTCAGTATCATGTATGGTTGTTGCGAACCATCATAGGAAGACGTAATAAATCGTTCTTCCGGGGCTATAGCAGCACCACCTGTCAGGCTTGTAAGCATAAGCATTATGAACAATACTACCTTCTCAAAATATCTCATTTATCTTTCTCCTAAGAAGAAAATAGGAAGCTGTCTGCGATACCAGTCAGCTTCCTGTTTGGGGACGACTTTATCAGTTAGTTAACAGATTGTAAAAACTGCTTCTTCCACTCTAAAATAGTTTTAGACAGTTTCTCAGCTAAGCTGTTACTCAAGTCTTTCGTTGCTTCGATTTCAATCGCAAAATCATTAAAGTTCTTGTCAATGAACGGGAACAACCCTTTTTCGAAATCAGCAATCAGGTCAAGTTCCATATCGTCAAGATATCCATTTGTTGCCGCATAAATAATCGCGACCTGTTTCCACAAGGGATAAGGATTGAATTGGTCTTGCTTCAGAACTTCAACCAACCGCTCACCACGCGTCAACTGTGCTTTTGTGGCGACATCAAGATCAGAACCAAATTGCGCGAATGCAGCCAATTCACGATACTGTGCCAAATCCAAGCGCAACTTGCCGCCGACTTTCTTCATGGCCTTTGTCTGGGCGCTACCACCCACACGGCTAACGGAGATACCGACATTAACAGCAGGCTTGACGCCCGAATAGAACAAGTCCGGTTCGAGGAATATCTGTCCATCTGTAATCGAAATCACGTTGGTCGGAATATACGCAGACACGTCACCCGCCTGAGTTTCAATCAAAGGCAATGCAGTCAACGAACCACCCGGCTTTTTCGCTTCAGGGCAAGACAACTTGAGAATCTCGGGATTCTCATTCAACTTCGCAGCACGTTCCAACAAACGGGAATGCAAATAGAAAACATCACCGGGATACGCTTCACGTCCGGGCGGACGACGCAGCAACAGAGACATGGTTCTGTAGGCTGTCGCTTGTTTGCTCAAGTCATCATAGATACACAGCGCATGCTGCCCGTTGTAAAGGAAGTACTCGCCCATGGCGCATCCCGCATAGGGTGCGATGTACTGCAAAGGAGCTGCTGTATCCGCAGGCGCCGAAACGATAATCGTATAGTCCATCGCTCCGTAACGCGCCAATGTTTCTTGAACATCGACAACTGTGGAAGCTTTCTGACCAATAGCGACATAAATACAAATAACGCCCGTCCCTTTTTGGTTGATAATCGTATCAATGGCCAAGGCTGTTTTACCAATTTGACGGTCACCGATAATCAACTCACGCTGACCTCTTCCGATGGGAATCATCGCGTCAATAGCTTTAAGCCCCGTCATCAACGGTTCTTTCACGGACTGTCTCGAAATAACATTCGGGGCGACGGCTTCGACAGGTCTTGTTTCATCACAGACGATAGGCCCATTTCCATCCACCGGTTGTCCTAGCGGATTCACGACACGGCCAATCAGCGCCGGACCAACGGGAACACTCATAACACGCTGTGTGCGACGCACGACGCCGCCTTCTTTAATATGAGTATCAGGCCCAAATAAAGCCACGCCCAAACTGGCCTCTTCAAGGTTCATTGCCAAACCCATCATCACGCTTCCGTCATCGCACTCGAACTCCAACAGTTCGTTTGCCATACAGTCCTTTAGACCATAGACCTGTGCAATCGAATCGCCGACCTTTAGAACAGTACCTTTGGAGGCAACCTCTAAATCAGTACCAAACTTGTCCAGTTCCTGCTTAATGATTCTTGTTATTTCTTCGGGACGAATTGTCATTTTATCATGTTTCCTCTAAATTTACTACTGACGCACTATCGTCATAAGATGAGTACGAGTACGATCGAGTTTGCCTCGTACGGTGTCATCGAGAAGTATGTTGCCACACATAAACCGCAAGCCGCCAATCATTCTCTCATCGACTTTAAAGTCGATACTGAGATTCAATGGCTCACTGTCAGAAAGGCTCATCTGCCGACGCATATATGCTTCCATTGTTTGATCAATTATCTGTTTCACATTATCTGTCAAAGGAACGGCACTCACCAGTTCCGCACGCCATATGCCCCTGTAGCGGCTAACCTTTTCCACAAAAAGTGTCAGCATCGCGCTTAGACCCAACATGCGGTCGTGTTTAAGGACAAGTAGCATAAAGTTGAGAAGAATCGGATGAATATTCCCTGTGAAACACCGGCGAATGAAGTCCTCTTTTTCCGCATCGGTAAACCGTGGCGACTCGAACAAAACGCGAGTTCTGTTTTGTACATCTTCCGAGAGTCGCAAGTTGCTGATATCATCAGAGATGGACACGAGTGCGTTGTTCTCGAGCGCTAAGTCAAACAACGCTTGTGCATAGCGTTCTACGAGGATAGGACTGACACCGGAAAACATTCCACTACTCACGGGACTTTCTTCCTTCTGCCTCACTCTTTTGTAGCTCTTTAACCTGACCTATGAACTCTGCCGCGAGTCTGGCTTGCGTAACTTCATCAATTTCTTTTTTAAGAATACGTCCGGCAACCGTGATAGCAATGGAGACGACTTCTTGACGCAGTTCTTCACGCGCCTTTGCAATCTCCAGTTCCACACGCTCACTGGCTTGTTTCATCGCGTCTTCGCCGCGCTGACGTGCTTCGGCCTCAATTTGCTGTACCAACTCACGCCCACGCGCGATTTCGGCTTGCTTGAGTTTTTCGCCTTCCTGTTCCATCGTTAAAATGCGCTGGTTATACTCTTCTTGCTGTTCGTCAAGTTGGTTCTGACGAGCAGTAATCTCCGAGAACTTGCCTTCGATGTATTGCTGACGTGCCTCAATGGCGGACGAAATACCTTGCCAAAAATACTTTATAAATACCCACATGAACACTGCAAACGCAAGCAGTGTTGTCAGGATTTGGGCAATGACTGTTCTATCGATCATGACCCTTACTGTCTTTCTCTTTTAATGTTGTTCAAGCGATGAAACAATTTCTTGTCACTCCAACACAGTTTTGTATTTGCCGCTGTCATATGCAACAACGGTCATCAATTAAATTTTTAGATAGCTTTCAGGATAAATGGAACTAACAAAGTATAGATTGCCAAGGACTCAATCAGTGCGCAACCGATAATCATCAAAAGCATCAGTTTTCCATAGAGTTCGGGCTGACGTCCTGAGGATTCCAGTGCGGAAGTGATTGCGCGTCCCATACCGATGGCGCAACCAAATGCGGCAAGTCCCATTCCAACAGGGTAAGCTACGTGAAGCAGTGCTATTTTATCAATCATTTTGATCTCCTAAATTTCCGAGGTTTATACAAAACCTCTTTTTGTTCTTTTTTCTATTACATTTATAAACCAAGGTCGTTCACTGACAACCTTATGAAACAGCTTGTTGAGCCTCAACTTGCTGCTTTTGCTCTTGCGAATTGGTCGGTTCCTCTTCCTCGTGGGTCGTCCACAGAGAAAGATAGATTGCCGACAGAATGGTAAAAACAAGTGCCTGAATAACACCAAGGAGCAACCCCAAAAACAGGAAGGGAAAGTGCAAGGGAATGCCGATAATTGTCCCCGGAATCATGGCAACGGTGACTTGAACACCCATAATCATAAAAATGCCCAAAAGCATGTCTTTTCCCATCATATTGCCATAGAGACGAAGGCTCAGGCTCAAGGGACGAGTAACAATCTCGATGCTGTTGACGCAAAAGAACAGAGGCGAAAGTATCCACATAATAAGGTTGCTCGGATTGTTCAGCAAATGCATAAGCACGTGTTTCCAACCAAGTTCAAAGCTAAAGTAATGATAGTAGATCATGATGAAAATCGCTAATGTTACGGTCGTCGCGTACTTCGCTGTCGGTGCGCACAAAAAGGGAATGATTCCGGACATATTGCAAATCATAATGAACATAAGGAAGGTCGCAAAAATCGGGATATGTTTTTTGTTGTGCTCGCCAAGGAGGCCAAACAGGAAACCTTTAATCGAGGAGCAAAGCATCTCCATGGCTATTTGTAGTTTGTCGGGGACTTGTTTGACAACGAGCTTGCGGCTAACCCGCAGCATGAAAATGATGGAAACAATTGTGATGAAAATCAGGACAATCTGCGCACTCCAAGCCTCGATGGTATGCCCAAAGGGCGTTGAGCGAATCATCTCACCGTTAATCTTTAGGTCCAAGAATACCGACACAAAAGAAGGTAACTCGGTTGATGCGCTTTCGGCTTCTTCGGCCGCAAAAAGCGCGGACGAGCAAGAACTAAGCAACGCAACACTCAACATATATTTTAGTTTGTCATAGACAGACTTGACCTGATAAGATAACACAATTATTCCTCTGAAAAGATTTGCCTGTAGAAACATATAAACTTAATCTTTGATTGTTATTGCAAAAAAACCGCCAACAATTGTAACGGAAAGCACCACCGTTGAGACGCCCAAACACAGCGCTAAAACGCTTGAGGGCTTTAGGGGTGTAAAGAAAAAATAAACGGTGGCAGCACCAATGGCAAGCAGAACCATTTTACCGAATATACACAGACAAGCCTTCAGACATCCACGGTGATGGCTCTCTTTTTCATCCGGATGATAAAAGACACCTTCCAAAAGGCCGACTAATAGAGCAAACATCCCAAGATTCCACAAAGTCGCTAGAAAGCAAAGGATGACCTCCGTTCGTGTGTAGCTTATCGCAAAATACACACAAAACAAGAGGGACAGTAGCATCGCTCCCGCCGACATAATACTAAAATAGCGCCATTGTTGTTTCACTCTTTATCTTCCTCATCTGTCAATTTCTGCAACTCCCGAATAATCCTTATTGCGGATTTGATTGCGGCAGCAATCCCGAAAACGGTAAATAGCAGCGAAAACCATGGTTTCGTGTCGAAAAACTTATCAATATACAATCCAATAATTGCGCCAAGAATGACGCATAATGCCATCGATACGGGCAGCTGTGTCGCTAATCCTCCGGCACGCATAATACGCATTGCCGTTTTTCTGTCGAGTTTCTTAATAATCATGGTCTCACCGTGACATTCATCCCTCTACTCTACACTCCAAACACACTTATAATACTTCACACGAGAAGTCTGTATATTACTTTGTACCATCACAAACTCATTTGCTAAGGGAGTTCCCATCCATGACAGAACCACTCAACATTTTCTATTCCAGACATTCGTACAGAGGGGCATTTTCCGATAAAGAAGTCACACGCGACATCCTCAAACAGATTGTAGACGCAGGATTGGCAGCACCCTCGGGATGCAACAAGCAAACAACCAGCTTTGTTGTTATCGATGATAAGGTCATTGTCGAAAAGATTCGCCAGAGACACCAGACAAATAAGGCTGTTCAGACAGCGCAAGCTTTTATCTGCTGTATCATTGACAAGAATCCGCCACCCGCTTATCATGAGTTTAGTTTTGCCGTTGAAGACTGCGCTGCGGCCACAGAAAATATGCTCCTGTGCATCAGCTCTCTCGGGCTTGGGTCGGTCTGGATTGATGGATGGCTACGTCTTGACAACAATAGTGAAGTCATCGGACAGTACATCAATTTGCCTACTGAAAAGCAGATTCGCATACTACTGCCAATCGGTTATCCGGCAGAGCCAATCACCGCCAGAGAGAAATTACCCTTTGACGACCGTGCGTGGTTTAACAGTTACCCTGAAGCCGATAAATAGGCTTACTTCATAACCTCTTCGGCGGTTACGTCATACTCCCACTGGTCATAGAACAGGTTACCACCCTTCCACTGGACTTCGCCGACCTGATTATCAACAGGGTCGCTTCTCCAGTGCAATGTCGGCGGGACAAAATCGACTGCGCATTCCGTATTGAGAATGCCACGATAGGGTTCCATCCCACCAAACAGGAAATCGTGGACCTTGGGATTATCGCTTTTGATGTATCCAATGCTCGGGTCAACGGGCAACCAACCATAAGGCTGGATATTGATTTCAGCCCAGTCATGCATATTCCAATTACCAGGCATGGTGACCCAACCACTCTGCCAACGAGCCGGAATGCCCAAACTACGGCACATCGAAATGAACATCAGAGCCTGAATACCGCAATCACCCGAGCGTGTTGACATAATCTTGCGGGTCGCGGACGGGATTGTCGAGTACTCTCTCTCTGAATCATATTGAATATTGTCCTGCATCCAACGCCACAAAGTCAGTGCCTGCGTCAATGGATTCGTGGTTTCGCCTACAATACTTTTGGCAAGTTTGGTCACTTCGTCATTAACCAGAATATGCGGAGGGAAGGCTTGAGTATATTTGGCATAGAGTGGGTCATTCTTGTCTATAGTCGCCTTATCAAAATCGAGCGTTGGATAGAAAGGCTTCATGCTATACTCATACTCAGCCTTGAAGACTGTCGGCTTATCGCCTTTGCTCTTCTGCGTCATGAACATTGTACGCATCGTTGCGGTGGACTTGCTATCCCACTGATGCTCAGCAGGCAATGTCACCAGTTTGGAAGGTCCGGTCTGATGACGATAATCTTGTGGCAGTGGAATCCAGCACAAAATCTCTTCACCTTCGGGGACTGTTCCGCCGGGGATTGTGATGACATGCTTGACTTTGAAAGTACGCGTATACAAATCTTTACCGGCGACGATATTCTCGACACAATCTTTCCGACTCATGTTCTCTGCCGCAGCGGGGTCAGCCACATTCGTTTTCCGTGCTTGAACCTTTTCCTTCATTTCGCGGGCTTCCTTGCAACGACGCCAAAGGTTCGAAGGTTCACGGCGGAAATAACACAGAGTTCCGTCGACAGGTTCGGTCATAATGACTCCGGCAGAAGTCCAGCGCTCAAGATCAGCCATGGTGACGTCCGGCACATCAAGCTTAATCTTTGCCAACATCTCTTCGGCAGTCATTTTATAATCGCGTTTCATACGACGCAATCTTTCGTGTTCCACCACATACTTTTTGGCGTCGTTCTTTTCAATCCACGCCATCGCCGCCGAAATCTCGCCTTTCTCTTCAAGTTTGCTTAGCTCTGCGGGAAGGTCAAGACCAACCATAAAACTACTAAACATATCCAAAGATTCCTTTGCCTGACTGTCATATGCGCTCAGCATAATTGCAATGATAAATGCTACTAAATATTTCTTCATATCTTTTCTCACTTTAGTCTTCTAATGAGTACAATACGCGGGGCAAGAGTTTTGCCATATTCATCACTATTCTCCGGGCCGATGTCTTGAATCACCACGCCACTCTTGGGTCTTGTTGCATGCAGAATCTCGTTTTTTCCCAGAGAAATGGCAACATGAGAGATACGTCCTTCATTATTGGCGAAGAACACAAAATCACCGGGACGAATATCCTTAAGTCCTTCGGCATCGAATCCGATAATTCGGCCGACAATTGACTGTTCTGCCGCATCTCGCGGCAAGGTTACACCACGTGTGCGGGCATACCACTGGCTAAGGCCGGAACAATCGATACCATCGATGTTACGCTCACCCCAAACATACGTCTTGCCCAACAACGGCGACATCTTCTCCAAAATATTCTCGCGTGTTTCAGTCGTTGCGAGGTCTACAATCTTCGGCGTATCTCGTAACAAACGATTGCTCGAATCCCCGGCAAGTCTCCATTTTCCATTGGACGAACATAGAAAACTCCCTGCCGGAACCGTCGTTTCGCCATCAAATGCCGTTTCGAGTAAGAAGCCATCGGCAATCTCCGGGCGCATCACAGGCTGTGCCAACAATTCGCTTTGGGCAAAACCAACATACCCTTCGTCACTCTGAACCATTAGCCAACCGTCGACTGACACATCGGATAGTTTTTCTTTTATATCGTCACGCTTGGCGGCACGCAACACCCGCACCCATCCCCCGGACACAACACTATTCATCTGTTCCGATTTTTTCTGCGGTTCCCGTCTGATGGCGATTGTCCCCTTACCCGGCAAAGCATGGTGATAACACCCTTTCGTCCGAGTTGACTCATCGGGAAGAACCGCAATCTTATTTGCCGCAATATCAAAACCAAGACGCTTGAGGATGACTTCAAGACCTTTCTTATAGCGAACATCAGAGACTTCGCCCGTCAGGGTTACCTTACCAACAGAACCGTTGTCGGCTTTCTCGCAAGTTGCATGAATGTTGTATACGACGAGCCTCGCATCAAATATGTTCTGTCTGCCATAGATTGCAATATAGTCCTTCAGTCTGTCGCAAGAACCACGCCCTGTTTCGCCATACACAGCTAACAAGTGACGTGCCCGATTCTTGGCATCGTCATTGGCTGCCACGTGAGCCGAAGCCAAGGATTCAATAGAATTGTCCGAATGCTGTTCATGCATATCATCAGCCATGATTGTCATGCTCCCAAGGAAGATTGTGATAAGACAAGAATAAACATAAACCTTCATTTTCATATTACTGTAAATATGCGACAAAACGCCATACTATTGCCGTTCTTTGTGAGATTGGTTGTAATTAGTAAATATGAAACAGTATAAGCATCGGTTGGAATCTCTTCTTCTTGCGGCGACAACAATCGCCTTTCTCGCGACGATTCAACAACTCAGCGCCTCGATTTTCGAGTCCAAGAATAGTGCTCAATCTCCGGACAAGTCGCAGACTTTCCGAGTTGAGCGCCTGAGTGATTACAATGACCCGTTCTCCGGGAAAATGATGCTTCAGCTCAGTAGCAACTCTGACCCTAACAGTATCAAACAACGGCTCGTCGAGGGAACTCGTATTCGAACGATGACACCACCTGTCTGGCTGAACAACGAATGGGTGGGATTCTCCTATAATGTCGGCAAGAATTCTGAAGGCTATACGTATTACCATGCGCCTTCGCATAAGACGATACTTATCGAAACTGATATTGTGCGGCAACTGATGGGAAACACCGGGCAAGTCGAAGAAGAGATGCAGAATCTGTCCTTCACACAGTACACCGACAAGAAGTCGGCATCACTGCAGATACAGAATTTGACGTGGGGTTCCGGTAATCGTTCGCTGTTTCCGCTCTATTTGCCGACGATAAACAACACCGCAAGAGATACAGTTCCCGGATTGCCGTTCTTGAAAAGTGTCGAGTCGGCGCTGTCCGAATATCAGGGGTTGTGCGAACTTCACCATGCGAAATCAATTCTTCCTGAATTGGGAACAGAGAGTTTCGATCAACAAGGTGATCGTGTCGCGTTTTTGGCCGCAATGGAAACGACGCCCACTCTGGTGGTTTTGCCATTGAGCGCAAAAACCGCCCAAGACGCTTTCAAAAAGGCGATGATTGTGCAGCTGCCCTCGATGATTCGCTTATCCTCGACGAGTGAGACTGACACAGAAGTCGCAACTGAAGATACAGAAGATTTAACCGCGGTACGCTTTACGACCAAATGGGGAGCAAAAGGAGCAACCATCATCGGGCAGGAAGTCTACGATGAAATCAACAATACCACCCAGTTGCAACCCTACTGCGAAGTAGATAAACAGGGGCATTGTTCAATCCTGACAATACCCGTATGGCCGGGAACAATAGACGACACAGAGACGACAAAATAGCAATCGTGAATTTCCGTCTATATCTTGACAGATTCAGAATTATTCGAAAGCCATGCCCTGTTGGCGGCATCAAGAATGCGCATCGAATCCATCATGGTTTCCTCGTCAACGCCATCACTATCGCCCGCAAAGAATCGTTCAATCTCTTTCAATAACTCACCATAAAACGCCGCCCCTGTTTCGACGGCAAATGGATACTCACCTGTTCCCTCGGCATTATGCAGAACTCCGCCATAACGCCATACGCCCTGAGTCATTTCGGCGATAGCCCGCCGACCATCAGTATAGGCGATGGTGAACACACAACCGTGTTCATCACGCACCGCACTGACAGAAGCCGCACCCTGCCCCATCAATGTTTGCAAAATCTCAATCGTGTGAACGCCATACCAGACGACACTGCTCCCGGCTAAGGCAATCCCCAATGGCCCCCAAACAATAGCACGAGCCGGATTGGGGTAATTCCGAGCAGCGGCACGAATCGCTTGGTCAAAGCGTAATGCAGAGGACGAAAAGAAGCGAACCGCATGTCGTTTCGCAAGTGTCATAATCTCTTTGGCAGACGACAAATCCTGAGCCATAGGTTTATCTAGAAAAACGGGTTTGCCCAATTTGGCGACTTTCCTGAAGTATTCCAAATGCATCGACGGATCATTCAATTCCAACATGATTGCATCCGCATTCTCGACAGCCTCGTCAAAAGACAACGTCACCGGAATGCCCATCTCAGTCATCAACTTTTCGCGAGCATCCAGCCCTTCTTTTCCTTGAAAGGGCGAATCAAACCGGCAGCAACAAACAGGCTTAAGCTGTGTTGTTCGTTCCGTCTCCGGGCAATCCAGACCAAGCATCCGTTTGGAGAATTCTATTGTATGACTGCTGTCCAATCCTATGATAGCAACATTAATCATGTCGGGTATTCCTCCTGTTTCATCAAGCGACACTGTCACAAAGATACTGCTTTTCCATATTAATTACTTATAATCTGTAAAAGAAACCAATCAAATTTGTTATGCTCAGTAAGCATATATAAAAAGCATTTTGAGGAACTTCATGAGCAAAGAGAGAACTCTTATTCTTTTGAAACCCGATGCGGTTTCACGTGGTCTTGTCGGCAAACTCATTTCCCGATATGAAAACAAAGGGCTACGCATCTGCGCGATGAAAATGATTAAGGTTAGTCCGGAACTGGCTCGCAAACATTACATTGCGCACATTCACAAACCATTCTATCCCGAACTTGAAGCTTATATCACCAGAGACCGTTTAGTTGCTCTTGTTATCGAAGGAGAATCGGCCATTGCCGTGACACGTGCCATCAATGGCGCAACCAAACTTGAGCAAATGATTCCCGGAACAATTCGTGGCGACTATGCCGCTTCAACCACAGAGAATGTGGTTCATGGCAGCGACAGTCCTGAAAACGCAAAATATGAGATTGGCAACTTTTTTACTTCCGAAGAGATTTACTAATGAGATTTCCCGAAGAAACCCGTTATTCAATGAACTTCCTTAAGCGCCTCGCCATTGCATGTATTCTCATGGCCACAATCAACATCACCACGGGAGCACCCACAGAAACAGACACAACGGCAAGCCTACCTCTCATGCAGTCTTCGTCTCTCTTCAATCACGATTACGCAACGATACGCCTTCGCTATCCCGGCGCCTATCGCCTGAACTTTGAAGAATTAGACCGTGCCGGAGTTCCGATCACACAGGTTGTTGATTCTCTCAGATTAGAAAACAATGGAAAATCCGTTCCCTATTTTTTGAACTATGAAAACGTAGGCACAACCTCTTCTCGAAATTACATTGAGTTCATTGGGGACTTGCCTCGTGGCGAGGTCACCGTGCGGCGTGCACAGAATCAGGAGAATGTTTATTATCTGACCTGGGATAAGGAGACAACACGCCCGCTTGACAAGTATAAGGTAGTCTTCCCCAAATATGATAAAGCTGATAAGAATGCGTCCATACGTTGCCACACACAGCTCGAAAAAGACCTGTACCTGTCCTATACGTCGCTGCCACCGGAAATCTCTGACCATTACTATTGGATTATGAAAACGTCCGCGGCGCCCGGAATGTTCCCTTTATGGATAAGCTTTCCGCAACTTAGCATGATCGGAGAACTGCCAACCCTAACCATGAGTGTCGTGGGATTGAATGATAACCGCACAACAAAAACAACTCACTTGTTCGATGTCTTTCTGGGCAAAACGCAACTGGGCAGTATGGAGTTTTCCGGCATGCAGCGCTATCAGTGGTCGACAACAGTGCCGCTGTCTCTCGCCAAAGGCAACAACAAATTCCTGATTGAATCGCCGGAGTGGCGTCGGCAGACACCTGATTCCATTGCACTTGACTGGATAACTCTCACATGGCCAAGAACGCTCAATGCAGACAAACAGGCCTATTTTTCTTTTACCGATGATGTTATTTTGACAGGCACTGCCACAAAACCGGAAGCAATTCAGCTGTTCAATCTCCTCCCGACAACTCGCGTCTACAGTCCTGACAACAGCACTGTTTACATGACTGGCAACAAGAATGACTCGACGCTTGACATTCCACTGCAAGAAACGACTCACACCCTCTTCGCCGTTGCGAACAAGGGTTGGAACAGTGTTGATTCCATTCGGATGTGCAAAGCCGACACAAGCCTGACCAACGTGAATCAAGACACACGTTGCACCGTTATCTATCACCCGAAGACAGCCAAGAGCGCCGAAATCTATACCGATTACCGAAACCATCAGGGGCTGAAAACACAGGCTTACGACATCACACGTATTTTTGATGTTTTGAATCATGGCTTTATCAGTGATCAAGTTCTCAAGAGTTGGTTGCGATATGCCTATGAACAGGCTCCGAATCTGCAATATATCTGCTTGATGGGCGATTCGACCAATGATTACCGAGAAATCCAGTATGATGAGCGTGAAAAAGGCACCGAGCCTGATCTCGCTGTGCATAAGATACTCATCCCGATACACTGGGTACGGAATCCGGCAACGCGGCATTCGGCTGGGTATCCCGACGACAACTGGTATGGGGCATTCCATTGGTCAAACATGCCTGATGTCGCTGTCGGCAGAATCCCTGTTAACAACGATGAAGAAGCCATGGCATATCTGCGCAAACTGATTGATTACGAAGAAAAACGCATGAGCACAAATGACAAACTGTTGTTGATTTCGAGTGTCGAAAATGAATTTCAGGATTTGGTGCGTGGAGCCGGAACTCAACTTCAAGACCACTTCACGACAACTGTTGAGATGTTTTCGGAAGCGGATATGAACAACATTTGCTCGGTGATTGATTCGGGAGTACAAATGGTCTACTATCTCGGGCATGGTGGCTCCTTTGTCTGGCGCTTTGGCCCGACAGATTATCGTCATCAAAAAGACCTCTTTACGCCGGCTCACATCAAGCGACTGAACAACAAGGATCATTATCCTGTCATTGTCTGCTCAAGTTGCTATGTGACATCGTTTGACAACAAGCTTAGCCTTGGCGAATCGTTTCTTGTGGAGCCAGACCGTGGAAGCGTCGCGGTAGTAGGCACACCGTGGAAGACCTCAGTTTCGGACAGTCACGACTTTAACATGCATATGTTCGAGGCCTATCCGGATTTGAATTACGGTCGTTTGGGCGACATCTTTATGCATGCGAAAAGAGCGACAAAGCCCATTTCACCATCTGTTATCGATTATCAAACCTTTACCATCTTGGGCGATCCCGCACTACAGCTTGTTCGCAAGGATGATGGAATTACTAGTACGTCTGACCGTTTCCGAATGCCCGACCAAGAAAAGCAAACCACGTGGACAGAATTGGGGCGGTTAGTGGCAACTGACTTCGACACCAAAGTCTACCGTAATAGGAGCCTGATTACGACTTCGACGGTGACGCTGAAAGAATGGGCGATTCCAGCTGATGCCACCCATTTGAGGATGGTAGGTCGTGGCAATCTCGAAAACGAATCGTTCCCTCTATTGCATACTTATCTGGAAATGAAAACCAATGATGGGACCAAACGCAGCATCTCGGTATTTGAAGGTTTTACGGACTCGCTTGCACCGGCTGCGTATTATGCGCCAATACCCAAAGGATGGGCCGGACGTACGGTACTTATTAGGCTAAACATTGACAATGCATCAATGCTTTTCGATGAACGAGTCTTCAAATTGGCCTATGTCGCGTTTGTCAAAAACACGGACGAATAACCCATTATTCTCTTGCAAAATCACGCTCAATTGTCTATACTATTACCAGTTGTAGAAAGGACTACAAACATGACTAATTATACGCGCGCCCTATTGTTTGGTGCCATTCTATGGGGAACAACATCAATCGTATTCGCAACCCCACCAACGCTTCAAATTCTGTCTCCACGTGAGAATCCGGCATCCTTGTCTAAGGATTCTGTCAACATCATGGGCAAGGCAACCGGGGTAAAAGAAGTAACCATCAACGACCAAAAAGTCGAGGTTTTCGCCACGACGCAAGTGTTCGCTATTGATAAGTTGCCGCTAAAAGAAGGCGAAAACAGTTTTGTCATCACTGCGAAAAATGCAGATGGAGTGTCAAGCGAAACCTTACAGGTCAATTACGCAAAGCATACGCTATCAGCACCACCTAAACAAATTACGGGCATCGCGGAAGACACCATTTCTCCCAAGGGAACAAGAGCGTTCTGGCCTGGCGAAACAATGAAGATTTCTTTTCAGGGAATGCCCGGCATGAAAGCGCAGTATCTTCTCCCCGGCCAAGACTGGAAGGACATGATTGAGGTTCCAAGCGAGGCCGAGAAATCAGTAAAGAGTTTCTATGAAGCGGCGACAGTCTTGCTAACCACACCGGACGCTGCTCCCATCGAATTCAAGGCATCATCGGAACAAACATCCCAAACCTTCACTGCAAAATCTGAAGGCGTGATTTCGGTCATGAATCCTAACGAACTCAAGATGATTCGCGTGATTTCAGATTTGGAATATCTTTCCTATGGTCTGCACGAAGTACGTCTCGGCGGCCCGTATATGGCGGCGCTCCCCAAAGGGACACTGTTGCGTGTGATTGGCCAAGTCAATGATATGTATCATGTACGCCTCTCCCCCACACAAGAAGCATGGATTTCGGCTTCAGAAAAATCCGTAGAAGTCGCGAATGGCGAAGTGCCACCTCATGGTTTCTTTACGAGCCTTACAGCTAAGGGAAATGAAACGAGTGATTCGTTGTCTATCCCTTGGAATCATCAGCCTTACAGTGTGGTTGACAGAGTCGCCCCTAATGGCAATGCGGAATTAGTCATTGATGTTTATGGAGCTCATGACGCAACAACATGGGCCTCGCACAAAAGTTCGAGACAAGTTATCAAAAGAGCATGGACGGAGCAAATGGATCCCGAATGGCTGCGCATTCACGCTGAGCTAAATACGCCAATCATGTGGGGCTACAGTGCAGAAGTCAGCGGTAACAGTTTGATTGTCTACACACGCAAAGCCCCCAAGATTAACAGAAAGGCTCCGCTGCGTGGCAGAACAATCGCCATCGAGGCAGGACATGGTGGACAGAAGAATATTGGTGCGCGCGGCGTCAGCGGTTCTGAAGAACAGATGGTGAACTGGGAAACAGCGCAAGCTCTCGAGAAAGAGCTCAAGGCAAAAGGCGCCAATGTTATTCAGGTTCGCGTTGGCAGCGAGAATCCTAATTTCTCCGAGCGTATTGGCCGTGCTCGTGCGGGTAAAGCAGATTTGTTCATCGCAATCCATGCCAACTCGGCCGGTTCATCAGGCGGATTCTATTCCGCATCAGGTTTGAGCGATTATTATAAGTATCAGTTCTCTGCGCCATTAGCGCAAGCCATTCACGAGGCCATCATTTCCACGACACACTTTGAGGACTGGGGAGTTGTTGGCAATTTCAACTACAGCGCAATCCGCATTTCCTCCGATATGCCCGGCATGCTGGTTGAACAAGCTTTCATGAGCAACCCCAAAGATGAAGCAATGTTGCTTGATCCAGCCGTCCGCAAGAAAATCGCAAATGGTATTGCGTTAGGAATCGAAGACTATCTGCGTAGCATTGCAGAGTTACAGAAGTAGTTCTGAGGAATTGTGTTTGGGCATCATTCCTCGTCACGTAATTGTTTTTGGTTGCGGTCCAACACCGCATAGCGACAATTTGCCGGTAATGGCACCGGGTGCCAGAACTTGGCAGATTGTCCATACGGTTGCGCATGCCTTAGGAAAAGAATGTGCGCAATCTTCAGCACCGCCGCCAAGAATCACGGTCTATGGGTTGGAGTCTGAAGCTCGCCAAGATGGTCATTACACCATCGAAAAATATGATTGCATCATTGAGTATTTGCCTGTTACGATTGACGATATACGAGTCATTGAGCAAAACAAAAAGCCAACGGGTGACGCCGGCGATTGTGTCGTCGGTTGCGCGTCGGTGCAGCCATGCGCCTCGGCGGCTTTCTATGCGGAGGCAAACCGTCTCCCCCTGTGGGTAGATGTTTTTGGAGACCCTCTTGCTGAGATTCAAAGCAAATTCGAGCTTGACCAACTAAGCGTCGACGCAAACAACAATCAGCACTTCCATGTCTGGCGTCTGTTCCTCACGGCCCTTCGTCAGGGCGACTTTTTCTCTGGGTTATCCGAACGTCAACGATACAGCCTTTTGGGGCAATTAGGATGCGTCGGACGTCTCAACAGGCATACAGCGCAAAAGGATATGGTCTGTACCATCCCTTACGGAATCATCCCGGAGGAATGCCCTTGCGCAATCCAACCCGACGAAGCACCATCGTCAACAACGATTATGTGGTGTGGGAGCTTTAACACATGGATGGATGAAAACACCTTTACGCAAGGATTTATGGCCGCTCTGAAGAAGGAACCGAGATTGAAGTTGATGATTGTCGGCGGAGAGATTCCTCACTACAATGACATTAGTTATCAGAGTAGCCTCGCGGCATTCTCGGACGCGATTACGGCAGAGCGCATCATCTCGTACGACTGGCAGCCGCTGAACAATACCCGCAAGCTCTATAGCCTATGTAATGCGGGGCTGAATGTTGACCGTCGGACGGCAGAAGCGGTTCTGGGTAGCCGCACACGAATCGTCAATTTCATGGCGTCAGGCTTGCCGGTTATCTCAACCATCATAACGGAACTGACGGAGATTCTCCGTGAAAGACAACTAATCATTCCGTTTGAAGCTGAGAATCCGAATAGCCTTTGTCAAGCGCTAGTCGAGACTGCAAGACGCAACGATTTGCCGACCCTTGGCGAAAAATGTCGGGAGTTCGTGTTCGAACATTTTGACACGATAACACTCGGCAAACCTTTGGCAAACTGGATTAATCATCCTGTCTTTGCGCCCGATAAATTCGTAGAGCACGAGTCCAATGACAACGCTCTTCTGTCGTTCTGGAAAGAACGTTTTCTCTCTTAGCAATAAAAATCCGGTTTCATCATTGTCGACGAAACCGGACTTCACATTTCAAATTCGCTGAAGAGTTTTATTCTTCATTCTTGTGCAAAGCGCCACAGCACTTTTTGAACTTTTTGCCGCTTCCACATGGACATGGATCATTGCGGGAAACTGGGTTCTTGCGGTGAATAGGCTGAAGCGGACGCTGCACACGTGGATTCTCCGGCGGCTTGGTTTCCTCCGGCAACTCCTCATCCTCACCAACGGCCGCGATTTTGTCATGACGGACTTCCGTCGACTGAATGCGAGCGGTTGGTTGCGGAACATCCTCTTCGGTCTTTGGCTGCAACAGGAAAAACTGTTCGAAAATTTCGCGCTGAACAATAACCATCAAATTCTCAAAGAACTGCGATGCTTCACGACGGAATTCAACCAACGGATCTGTCTGCCCATAACTACGCAGATGAATGTGTTCACGCAAATCATCAATCGCCAAAAGGTGATCGATCCAGTTGGAGTCGATCCGGTTCAAAACAACCCATTTGGAAAGGTTATGAATCAGTTCATCACCTAACTGCTCACGCTTTTTGTCATAGCCCTCCGACACACGTTCCATGACTTTGTCCAGAACAGAATTGACATCCAAACCCTTGAGTTCCGACTTCAGCTCGATGAGGTTTGTATAGGGGATACAACGCTGAACATAGTTAATAAATCCATCGACATCCCATTCGTCAGACTGTAAACGAGTCGGGTCGCCGAAATTGTTAATCTCGCCTTCGAGACATTTGAAGAAGACATTAAGCAAGGTTCCACGCAAATCACTCTCGAACAATGCCTGCTGACGCAAACCGTAAATCGCCTTGCGTTGGCTGTTCATAACCTCGTCATAATCCAAGGTTCTCTTACGGATTTCAAAGTTCCGTGATTCGACTTTCTTCTGAGCGGACTCCACCGATCTTGTCAGCAAAGAGGACATCATAGGTTCGCCTTCCTCGTGTGCTCCCAAGCGGTCCATCAAGCGGGACACTCTGTCGCCGCCAAACAAACGCATCAAATCATCTTCAAGCGAAAGGAAGAACTGCGAACGCCCCGGGTCGCCCTGACGACCGGAACGACCACGCAACTGACGGTCGATGCGGCGGGCTTCGTGACGCTCGGTTCCAAGAACTTGCAAGCCGCCATAGGGGCGACCTTTGGCATCCTTACGAATGACTCCCTCACCAAGTTTGATATCGGTACCACGTCCTGCCATGTTTGTCGCAATGGTGACGCTGCCTTTTTGACCGGCGAAGCGGATAATCTCTGCTTCGTTCTGGTGATTCTTAGCATTCAAAACGTTATGCTCAATCTTCTCACGCGACAGCATACGGCTTAGCAACTGGCTAACATCAACGTTCACCGTACCAACCAGAACAGGCAAGCCTTCCGAATGCAAATGCTTGATTTCATCAATCACCGCGTTATACTTTTCCCGCTTCGTCTTGTAAATCAAATCATTCTGGTCTTTACGTGATACAGGACGATTCGTCGGCACAACAACCACATCCATCTTATAGGTATGGTTGAACTCTGCGGCTTCGGTCTCGGCCGTACCGGTCATGCCGGACAACTTCTTGTACAGGCGGAAAAAGTTTTGCAGTGTGATTGACGCAAGTGTTTGTGTTTCGGGTTCAATCTCAACATTCTCCTTGCACTCCACAGCCTGATGCAGACCATCGCTCCAACGGCGACCGGCCATCATACGACCCGTGAATTCATCGACAATGATAACCTTCTGGTCTTGAACAACATATTCCGCATCACGTTCGTACAGCGTATAGGCGCGCAACAACTGACTGATATTATGCAACTTCTCAGACTGCATCGCCTGGTCCATACGCATAAAGTCTTTAATCTGTTCGCGTTCCTGCTTGGGAATATCTACCCCCTGAACATATCCGGTAATCTGATTTTTTGGAATCGTAAACTTGCCGTGATAATTCTGAATTTCAACCGAACCATCTTCCTTTTTGCAAGCAGCACGCACTTCCGGTCTGCCAAACAACGGGCATTTCTTGCCATCGGCAAGTTCGATGATTTCAAAATCACCGGCATCAATCCCGGCCGCATCCTCGACCAAATCGGGCATCTCCCACAATTTGGAGTTATCCGGTGACAACGCCTGACGGCCAATTTCTGTCAAATCAATCTGATGTTGGCGTTCATCGATGACAAAGTAGACGCCTTCGTCCACATCGTTCATCTTCTTTTCCTGAATCATGTCCAATTCAGTTTGTTCCATCAGCGCCTTGACACCGGTTTCCTGCAACAGTTTCATGAAGCGACGATGCTTCGGCAAACCACGCTGGCAACGCAAGAGCAACAAGCCCAACGAACGTGAACGCTCGGGATCTGTCAGAGCGCCATCTTTAATCAACTTGTCAGCCTGATCAACAAAACTGGTGATTAAGTCTGTCTGAAGTTTAATCAGTTGTTGAACAAAAGGCTTGATTTCGTCATAGCGATGTGTGCTTCTATCCACAGGACCACTGATAATCAAAGGGGTTCTGGCTTCATCAATCAGGATGTTATCAACTTCGTCAACAATTGCGAAGAAATGTCCGCGACGCTGCACAACCTGATTGGCTTCCTGAACCATATTATCACGCAAATAATCGAAGCCAAACTCGTGGTTTGTTCCATAGGTAATATCGCACTCATACTGAGCGCGGCGCTCTTCCGTGGACGGACGTGTATCGTCCAAACAACCAACGGTCATGCCCAAGAATCTAAAAATCTCGCCCATCCACTGACTGTCACGACGGGCAAGGTAGTCGTTCACCGTAACCAGATGCACACCCTGACCTGCAAGCGCATTCAAATACAACGGCAAAATAGCGACAAGTGTTTTACCTTCACCTGTGGCCATTTCGGCGATTTTACCCTGATGCAAAACGATACCACCGGCGAGCTGCACATCGTAAGGAATCATATCCCATTCAATGTCAATCCCGGCCACATTCCATGTTTTGCCAACATGACGACGGCAGGCCTCTTTGACAACGGCAAAAGCCTCGGGCAACAACTTCTCAAGAGTTTCGCCATCCTTATAGCGTTTGCGGAATTCTTCTGTTTTGCCGCGCAGTTCCTCATCACTCAAATCGTGCAATTTGCCGTAAAAGTCATTCGTTTTTCTTACGAGCGGAAGCAGTCTACGCATATCGCGGGCTTGCTTATTGCCAAATAAACTTTGCATAATCTTCGTGATCATAATGTGAACTACTGTCTTCTTTTCTATAATTAAATTAGAGTGCTTTACGAAAAGCAGTCATATAATACAATACCTTGGGGGAATCAATCGTTTTCGATTCTACCGCTTCTGAGCTGGTCAACCTTCTTTTGACCATTCACGGCTTCGGCCAATACCCGAATATGGTCATTCAAGTGGGTGCTCACTAGTTCGCTAGCAACTCGCAATGCATTCGTAATAGCTTTGTGACGGGCAGACCCGTGGCAAATAATGCAAGTTCCATTCAGCCCAAGCAGTGGTGCTCCACCAAATTCGACCGAGTCCATGCTCTTCTTCATGGAACGGAAAACGGGCAAAATGGTAAACGCTCCGATTTTCGACACAATATTCGTTTCGGCAATCCCCTTGCGGATTTGCCCGAAAATAAATTCAACGATTCCTTCGCCGAATTTCAAAAGAACATTACCAACAAATCCATCGCAAACGGCAACATCAACCGCCGCGCGAAAAAGCTCGCGACCTTCGACATTTCCTACGAAATTCAACGGGGAATCATGAAACAACTGATGCGCTTCTTGCACAACAGCATTGCCTTTGGAATCTTCTTCACCGTTGCTAATGGTCCCCACCTTTGGGTCACGTCGCCCAAAAATGCATTTCGCATACGCTGTTCCCATGATGCCGAAATCCAACAGATGTTGCGCGCGGCAGTCAACATTAGCACCCATATCCATCATGATGGTTGGCTTGGTTGGATGCGGCATAAACGCGACAATTGCCGGACGGCTGATTCCTTTCAAACGCTTCCACTGGCGCAAAGCATGCGCCATAGTTGCACCAGTATTGCCGGGCGAAACGATGCCGTGCGCGACGCCGTTCTTGACCAGACGACAGGCAACAGCAATACTTGACTGCTCTTTTTTCAGAGAATCCGCCGGATGCTCACCCATCGCAACAACTTCCGTTGCATTCTCAACCATCAGGCGAGGATGTTTCCAACCATAAGTCTCAATGATGGACTCAAGTAAATCCTGAGGACCTGTCGCAATGACAGTCATGTTGGGGTATAAAACGACAGCATCATACGCGCCATGCAAAATCTCTGAGGGGTGATGATCTGTGCCCATTGCATCCAACGCAAGCACAACAGGACCGGTGGCACGTTTTAAACGTCTGCGTAAGACTTCGAGCCGTAACTGCGAAAAAGACTTAGCCATTTTTCTTCTCTAAAAGCCCAGAATGATAACTAAAGCCCAAACTCGGATATGTTATGAGCATATTCGAGTCGGGCTAAGTCACTTAGAACACAAAATAACATTAATTCCTAATGCGTCTCGAAGGAGATGACAGCTATGCTTGCTGTTTTTCAACCTTCGGTGTCATATATTGACGACCTTTATATGTCCCACATGAGGGGCACATACGATGCGGTAATATTAACGCTTCGCAGTTAGGGCACTTGCTCAGGCCCTGGATGGCCGTCATGTTCTTGTTGGTGCGGCCGCGACGCCGACGAGACGGACAATGCCGCCGCCTTGGAACAGGCATGGCTTTTCCTCCATAAAATTCTTCGGTTATTCCGATTTAATGCTTGGAAAATTACTTTGTCAAACCCCGAAAATTCATTCCTTTTCGATATTTGAGTCGTTTTTATTTGCGAAATCGTCCTCAAGCCTAAACATGAACCACTTATTTTGGTATCATTTATTAGTTATTTTGTTGCTTTACATTCGAGGATAAATAGTGTCAACCATTCGAACGGACAATCTTGTTAAGGAATACGGCAGCCGCAGAGTCGTGGATCAGGTGAATATTGAAATTCACAAAGGCGAAATCGTCGGCTTGCTCGGTCCCAATGGAGCGGGAAAATCAACCACGTTCAATATGATAGTCGGTCTGATTCGTCCAACCTCGGGACACATCCTGTTCAACGACAATGACATCACGGCAACACCTATGTTCAAACGAGCGCGTTTGGGAATGGGCTACCTCGCGCAGGATGTCAGTATCTTCCGCAAATTGACCGTCGAACAAAACATCATGGCTATTCTGGAGACCACCCCTCTTTCGAGAAAAGAACGGCAGGAGCGTCTGGAGTTTCTTCTTGAAGAACTGGGTGTCACCAAACTTGCCAAGAGTATCGCCTATTCTCTATCAGGCGGTGAACGTCGACGTGTGGAAATCGCCCGGGCACTGGTTACCAATCCTGACTTCATTTTGTTGGACGAACCTTTTGCCGGTGTTGACCCCAAAGCTGTCGAAGATTTGCAGGACATTATTTTTCACATGCAAGCGCGCGGACTGGGCGTCCTGATTACCGACCATAATGTTCGCGAAACTCTCTCCGTCACCGACAGAACTTACATCATTCACGAAGGTCGTGTTATGCTCTCGGGCAAAGCGAAAGAGCTTATTAACAATGATGAAGCGAAAAAATACTACCTAGGCAAGTATTTCACAATGGATACTGACGCCATGCAACGCCGCCGTGATGCAGCGTTGGATAACGATGACAGGGAACCTACGAACAAAGAATAGCATCCGACACGCCGACAAACTGCCGGTTAGTCAAGGGGTTCCACGCTAAAATCCGAGAAGTACAATCCACGAGGTTCTTTTGTCCGGAACGAATCAACGAATAGACCACAGTCGCCCACAGCAAACTTCTCATTCGCCTTGTCAGTTCTTCTCAGTTCCTCATCCATGTAATACTTGATTTCGTCGCCGCGGCATTCCATCACAATCTTGTGCCAACCACTCTTCTTCAGATACTGTCTGCCCTTCTTGGGAATGACATCGCCGATACCATCACCAATGTAGCCGTTGTCGGAATCGCCAAAGCGTAGGGCGCCATCATCGCTATCATAACCCGTCACAATTGCCACGCCAAGCTCTGTCAGATTCTTGCGGCAAGGGGAATGCATCCCGTTGTCACGGGCAAAAACACCAACGCGAGTAAAGCCGTCTGTCTTGTAATTCTCGCCATCGTAATCAAACCAAACCCAACACGACACTCGATAGTCCTTCCAGTTCATGTTGCCAACCCATGCACTGTTATAAAGCTCCTTACCCGGTGGCAAATACATCAGTTTCCCGCCCTTGGGAGGAGTCGGCACGGACGCCGTAGTCGAAGCCTCCTCGACAGGAGTGCCATACTTGGTTTTCCATGGAACATTGTTACTTGCGATTGGCAATGTGTCAGAGGTATTGGGCGCAATGACAATCATGTCCGCGATACTCCACGGACCGGGGCCGGCCTGATAATCCTCAAAGAACCAACGCCCACTACCGTCAACCAATCCAAACCGTTCATGAATCGTCATTGCCTTGTCCACCTGAGGCGCTTTGACATTGAAGCTAAATGTATAAACCTCACCGGGTTGTACCAGCGGAGCTGTGGTTGGAACCTCGGCGGCACAAGACTGACTCTTCCATGTGTTACGGTCAAACAAATCGCTTTTGCTCTTGAGCCATCCACCATCGCCAAACGGATTAATCGCACACAACCGCATATTGACAGGCCATGGTTGACTACCATTGTTACGCACAGAAACCTCATACTTCGCAATCTCACCGGGGCGCAACACAACCGGAGCCGTCGTCGTAATAGCCATACCGGAAATCGGTCTCGGTTGAGCATCAAAAGGTTCGGGACGAATCATCACCCCATTACGCCAAAGCATATCAGTCCATTCAACCGCATGCCCCACGCCACCCAGAAGATAATCCGCGCGCATGCGAGTCGGGTCATTAATGATAAGTTTGTCATCAACCGTATAGCCAACAGCAAGCACAAAGTGCCCCCCACGCCCCGTATTCACACCCATAATGACAGGATGACCGGAGGCGAGTTCTCGTTTGATGTCAATCTTTTTCCAACCGAGTTCTTCCCAACTCGGCAAAGCATACAGACCATAATCACGGGCAATCGCAGGAACATTATATCGGTCATACCAAGTACGTTTCTGCAAAGCCTGAATTGTGTCGGTCGTCAAATCGGCACGACCATACCAATGCAGTGCCATGTCAAGACTTGTTGGCAAACAGGTCTGATTATCCGGTTGAAAAATGTGTGGAACCGGCAGATGTACAGCGGGCGGCAGATTCATCTCCGAATCTTGGACCGCAAACGAATTAACCGACATCAACAAACTAACAACAAAACATAAATACCCGTAGCGCATGGCAACCCCTTATTCTTTTCATTTATGTGATAGTATGAAGCAAACCCGATATTATGTCAAGAAAAAAGTCGCACATATATACGGTCAACTCATTCTAGTGTGAAACACAGCGAAGGACTGGGACTACTCAGAATTGCAAAAGTTATTATGTCTCTTCGACTATATTTGTCTACACAGGGCGCAATATATACAAATCTACTTTAGATATAGCCAGCAGAGCCATCCAATCTGCGCCATAGCTTTTGTGGAGCGGTCTTCAAGAGGCGCGTAGCGACATTGAACCGGCATAATAACACACACGGTAAAATCTTTGCGAGGGTGCTCATCCCCGCCACGAACACGCATGACATCATACCGATATCCACTGCCGCAACCACCAAAGCGCCAGATGGAAGAACCTGAAGCAGTTCTGTCACTAATGTGGCGTGCCAGACTGCCAACATTGGTATTGTAGCGCAATGAAATTGACGCATATGAGGCTGAACTTTGTACATCTGCGGACAGTAGAGCATCAAGTAACCGAACACCCTGTCGGGCAGTAAGACACAACCCCGCGCCACATCGATCATCAACAAGATACGAAGCGCCAAGGTTGGACCGCAAAGGATAATAATCACGTGACAATCCATATTGGCGTCGATTTTCGAACAATAGTTCATGCATTACAAGTGGTGAACCGGTCAACTTCATAACACTAGAACTCAGGGCGTCCCAGCTTCCTGTTGCGGATAAGAGCGCATTCGCGGCACGATTACTATTTTGCGACAACAATTCGCGAAGAGCTTGAGAACGAGGCAATGATGAAGCGGGAGAGAAGTAAACGTCATCGGCATTGTCACTCATCCATGGCTCCAGAATCAAATCAGAACTCGCGCTGCTTGTAACGCATTCATACGCCAGAGTAAGTTTACTCAAAGTTCCGGCATCCATTGGCTCATCACAACGATGAGACCACGAACGACCCGTGCAATGGTCAAGAATGTAGTACGCCGAGTTCTCACACATGCCATCAAGAGTAATAAAGGATTGCAATCGTTTCTCAAACATCGTGTCCAACGATGGCAAAGGCCGAGTATAACCGATAATCCACAACAACGCCGCAACTAAACCAATCCAAAGACCCCATCGCTCGCCGCGAGTTCCACGCTCACCATCGCTTGTGCTGTAAGCACTCACACCAAGAAGCCAAAGAAGAGGGAAAAGTGTGGAAGTAATGCTTGCCGGGTTCTCGGCAACAAGACAAACCAATGATCCGACCCATGCCAACCCAACAAATAGTGGAAGTTTGTGCCAACGATTAGGTAGTCCAAAAATCGCTAAAACACCTAAAAGGCATCCTGCAAGACCAAGTTCGTAAACCGTCATCCCGAATGCACTATGCATATTTCCAAAGCCTGAAGTCTCATACGGAATACGATACAAATACTGATACAAGATCCCAAATGTACTCGCACCCCAACCGCAAAGCGGGCTTTCAAATAAGAGTTCCGCGCCAACACCGAGAACTTTCAATCTGTGCATAATGGATAAATCCACGCTATCAGCGACTGCACCCATACGCCCTGCGGCCTGCGGAAGAAAAAACAGGAACACTAAAAAGAAACCGAAAAAGCAGACAGTCTGCCAAATCACCGGACGAAGTTCATTACGAGTATCAGCGTAATAGTACCTACGCCAGACAAACCAAGCGCATAATGCCAAAAACTGTACGAATACAGATAAGTAAGCACTACGACTATAGGTAAGAACAATAGCTAAGGCGACCAAAGCCAATAGCACACGACGACCCCATTCCAAAACACGATTATTAGGAGAGAAGTCGCTCATCTTTGATAACAGTGCAGGCCAACAAAGTATTAGGGAAATCCCTAAGTAATTTGGAGACGCAAGCAAACCGGTAAAGCGAGGAGCATTACCATAATTCTTTTCACTATTACGAACAAAAATAACGACTTGTTTAAAGAATCCTTGTTCTCTCATCCATTCAGAATCGGCAAAGTGCTAGCCCAAATACTGAAACAGAAGGTAGATAACATTAACGAACGCGAATAAGAACAACCCAAAACGCACCCAATGCTGTACTGGATAGTGCCAATGCCACAAACAGACAACAAATGGAATAAGGCACAAGAAGAAGAGTTCCACGGCAACACTGACATCACGAACAGATTCTGAGGGAACTCCCTGTGGTGAGCATGATACCCTGTAATTATACCCATGGATGATACTCATGCCCAACACTAACAAAAAAAGAAACATCAAAAGAAGACGTCCCCCACGTAAGCACAAACAGGAAATCGCAAAACAGAAACCAAGACAAATCAGTAAGTAATCCGGCACATATGAGACATGAGAATACAGCCAGCGTTGTGGAGCCAGTAATGGACTAACACCGAAAGTAAGTGCTGTTAATATCGGATATAGTACAATCAGACAAAAGAATGGAATGGCTAAGTATCTCTTCATGTCTATCTCTCAGCGCAACCTTCACTTAATCATTCCGACGCCGACGCCAATACCACAAAAACGCCAAACAGGAAATGCCTATTATACAACCAACACCCCACCGACCCCAATCAATAGTATTAACAGGCATTACATTTCTGGTGGAATCCATTTGTAAATCGGCCAATTTCTTATGACCCTTAATCATGTTTTGCATGAGGTTCTCAGGCGTCGTTTTGGAATCGAACGGGCGAACACTCGTTACTTGAATATTCACATCATAGGCCAGCAATTGACCGGCACCATATTCAGACATAGAAGAAGTGGAACAATAGTTAATCTTGAAAGGCAACCCATTTCGGTAATCTCCAAATGTGACAACCAGCGACGGGTCAACAGATGCATACGGTGCCACAAAATCGATTTGTTCCATTTGTTTGTCAGTTGCATCCATAACTGTTGTTCCTTGCAGTGTATAGGAAGTAATACGATTATCATCCCGCGCAAACTGCGCAATCTGCATCGTGCGAAAATCCTGTTTCAAGAGATGTCCATCAGCCCATACACGAGACTCCTCAATCCCGTTCTCCAAAGGCAAACTCTCTGTATCCCGAATCCCATAAAACCCTTTTCTCAGCAACGATTCCTGATAAAAGGGAATAACACATGTCAACAAACTATCCGGCATCCATTTCCCGGGAGACTCCCAAAAATCAATTTTGCCCTTCGTGAAGTATTCTGTGCGTACTTCAAGTCCATTATTCTCATCTTCCATGTGGATAATAGCCTCGCCGGCAGCGCTCTTAATCACACAAACAAGAGCATTCGGAAAATAGAAGGCAGTGACCTTAGCATTGACTTGCTTTTTATGCAATACTTTCTGTACAATTGCATCGTAGTTTGGATTACTTCTGTTCGGACGAATCTCAATATCAGCCGTAATGACATTGCCTGTCGGGTCAGGCAACAGACTCGATAACCGTGATGCAAAGGCAGTGGACCAAGGAAGGGATACAAGCAATACCAGACAAAACAGTTTCAAACTTTGCATGTCAAAATCCTTTCTTAAGAGGAGTTCATGGAAGCATCGTCATGTCCAAAGTCCATTTCTCCATATGTATTATTGCTAGGAAGGTTTGCGATTTCAATGTATCCTGTGTATATGTTTTTGAACGACAACCAGTACATGCAGTGTACAAGCAAGCGCAAGAGAAATGAGACCAATGGCTGACATCGGACGGAGTAAAGAAGTCTGTGTGAGTCGTGATACAATCGTACTGAACTCCACTTTGAGGTAATATCAATTACTTTGGGAATTTGGTATTATTTAATCTTTCATTGCTCCGATTACAGTAGATTGAGCGCAACCTTTGCCAGATGGCTCATCCGGTCTTTTGTCCAAGGAGGATCCCACGTAATCTCGACTTCGACATTCGTAATTCCCTCGACAGATTTTGCTTTGGTTTCGACAATTCGGGGAAGAATTTCAGCGACAGCACAAGTTGGACTGGTCAGAGTCATAACGATTTTTGCAGCGCCTTGGCCATCAACAGCAACTTTGTAAATCAAGCCCAGTTCAACTATATTAACGGGTAATTCCGGGTCATAAACGCTTTTCAGAACATCCCATACTTTGTTTTCCAATTGCTCATTCATTGTTCACGCCTCCGACTGTGAGTTATGATGTCTTCTTCAGGCTTTTGCCAATTTCAAGCAAAAGTGTTTCAAGAACATAGGCCGAATCTGTTTGCCTATAGGCGAACGCGCTTGCGGAATCCAAATGCTTCATCGCTTCAGACAGGCCAAACAATGTTGCATCATGAGCGAATTCTGTCAGTTGTGTGGCAGTCTCTTTATTTAGGAGCAAGGGATAAGCGGAATCTGCGCCCAGTAATTTGCAAATGTAGGCATCACGCATCCAACCCTGCAAAAACGCCAAAGCGGATTCAATCGCCGTAGTATTTGCTCGGTCGCTTTCGGGGATATCTGCCTCACACAAACGAATCAGGTCGGACGCCACACGAAAGAGTGACAAAAAGCCTTCCTTCTGAAAGAACAGCATCAGGTTTGCCAAGGCAAGTTGCGAGCCGGTTTGCGAAGACTTAAGGGCTTCGCACAGACGTCCCGGACGTCCTTCCGCATAATGAAGAATTTTCTCCAATTTGTCCGGCGACATATCGAGACCCAAATTGCCGTGAACAAATTGAGCCATCTCATCCTTTTTCAACGGACTGAGTTGCACCATTGCGCATCGCGATTTAATCGTTGGCAAGATGTCACTCTGACGATCTGTCAGTAAGATGATTGTCAGCCAATCCGGCGGCTCCTCAATGAGTTTGAGCAGAAAATTCGCTAGTGCCAAATTCATTCTTTCGGCCTGACGGAAAATCAAGAACTTACGGGGGCACTCAATCGGGCGCACCTCAACGAAACGATAGTATTGCAACTCATCCGGGTCATCTTTGCCGGGCCGCCATCCGTTCAGAGTAATCTGGCGAGAAGGCCCACGTGGCTCGATGACTTGCAGGTCAACACTGACACCGGAGGTAATACGGCGAGAAACATCATCGTACCACTTCATCGAACTTCCTTGTTTGCTCTCGACATAATGCTTCAAGATGTAGCGCACGAGAGCATAACACATGCTCGTTCGGCCGACACCTTTTGCCCCATGAATGAGCATGGCATGCGGCAGTGAGTCTGATTCGACTGCACGCATCAAATACTGTTTGGCTTCTTTGTGACCTGCGATTGTGTCAAAGGATTGGGCTTCAGCCTTGAGGAGCGTTTCGGCCGGAACGGTTTTGTTAGCGATTTTAGCCATTACTGCGCCTTACTATTCTGCAAGGGTGGCGGAGTAATTTTGGGTGTCTCCGGCTTCAGGGTTGTTGACAGTTGCGAAGAAGGAATTTTAATTTCGCTCCCATTCGGCAATTTGATTGTCCACGCATCGGCACCTCGTTTGGTGACTTTTCCCGAAAACTGACGACCACTTTTCAAGAGAATTGTCTCTGCGGACTGGGTCACAGAAGGATTGGGTAATCCCGAAGATTTCATCGAAGCGGGACGATCTATGTAACTCTGGAAACCTCCCGTACCGACGTCTTTTTTGGAACGTGAACGCCCGGGCGCTTGGGCATCCGGAACCGGAACTCCCAACTCCGTGTATGCCCCCAAGTCATCGACAGACTTAATTTTCGGAGCACTAAATTTCGGTGATTGGAAGTCATCCATTTCCTCTTGCATGGGTATCCCCATAAAATTCGTCATTCCTGAATTCTCATTAGGAATGGACACCTTACCGCCAACAGGGACATTGCTCGGCAGTAACACATCGGAGAGTGTATCATCTTGTGTTAACTGAGAAGCATCCACATCTTCCAGTCCCTGTGTCGGAGTCCCTGACACAGGCGCTGTTGCCCCATCCAAACCGGGCAAATCCACTTGATTCAGCTCGTTGATGTTGGGCATAACCGGAACGATGGAGGGAGTGACAGTGTCCGGTGCCGCCGGGGGCGGAAGCATTTCCTCAGACAAGCCGGAGGCCGTTGTTTCTTCGGACGAGAAAACAGAACTATTCTCCTCTCTCGGTTGCGCCGGAGAAGAATAGGTGGGCACATTGGACAGATTGTTCAGTCCGGCTCCATTGACAATACCATCCCAGAACTTCGGGTTCGAAAAAGCTGACCCGGGTGCGAAGCTTGTAGAAATCAGAGGCGCGATATTCGCGACATTGGTTGATTTCAATATATGAGTCATCAATGAGTTCAAATTGTTTTCGTTGAGTGCGCCGGAACAGTACAGCGCGACGCCACCAGCATTGGGCTCGACAATTGGAACAAGCATCATTGCCGCAAGAACTTGCGGCTGGTTCATCCACGAAGCCAGTGCAATCACCATGCGACTCTTGCCACGATTGGCAATGGCAAAACGCATCCATCCGATAAAGTCATCCATGTTTTCTGCCGGACGCAAATTGCTGAGCACACAGTCATCGATGATGCCCATCTCGCACCACTTGACCCAATCCTGCAATTGCTTGGCACAGGGTTCAGAACGCATCATCCATTCGTCACGCCCCTTGGGGAACGTACCACCGGTGCCAGCCATGACCCCGACACGACATGTTGGGCGAGTCTGTTTGACCGCTACCGAAAGCTTGCTAACCAGTGATGTCAGTTTATCTCGGCGCCACTGCCCCCATTTCGAATCCGTAGGAACGGGGATTCCCGTCGAATGATTCTCGGAGTTATAGAGCGCCACGGCCTCTGACGAATACCCATAAACTAACGAATTGTCCGGGGCACGCATACGGTCGAAGACGATTCCGTCCAGAGCATAACTTGCAACCAATTCGTTTACGACGGCAGTTAAGTGTTCCTGAACAGCCGGCAACGCGCAATCCAACCATTGCTCCGAAGCCCGCACCATATTGTTTCCATCCTGAGAAACAGTCAGCCATGTCGGCGATTTGGACACGATATGATCCGTCGGAGGTATACCCATGGACGTTTTCCAGACGCGCAAAGCCGTAAACATCGCGTAAACCTTCATGGGTGTTTTGCCGGAATGTGCTTCGTTGAGGACAGTATCCAGTGGGTCGAATCCGGTTTTGGGGTCTATCCCCTGCGCCATCGGGACGAGAGATGACTTATAGCAAGCATCTCCGGTAGAGCGAACTTGGAATATAATTGTATCAAACCCAGATAGCCGAGCCGTTTGTACGAAGTCTCTGATTCCGACCGGAGTATGGATGGCGGAATTCATTGAGTCGACAATGATTGCTCGTGTAAAATCCGGCGAAATCAGGTTGCTTGCAGATGTGCCGGGCATGAACGCAGGCGGCGGCATTGTTGCGTTTTGCGGAGCTTGCGCCAAGGCAAAAGAACAACCACAAAACATCAATGTCAACATCTGAATCAGATAACCCAATCTCCTTAACAAAAGTCCCACGCAAAACCTCTCAAGCATTATGTTATGTTCCGAAGACGAATCCCAGTCGGGGAAATGTCATTCGGACTTAGTAGCTGTTGTAAAAATACCGCAGAATCTCATCTTGCTTTTGAAACTTATAGAGCATTTATGGTTATTATTTATTTATGAAAGAATATCTTATCGGAATTGTGTCCGCTCCGGAGGACGAAAGCGCACTCAATCAAGAGCAATTGCAGACCGTTGCCCGTGATTCAGGATTTGAGTGTTCGATTAAGGTCGTTGACCCCATCAAAGATATCGCGGCATTTCGCGACTGGGTTGAGGATTGCCACAAGGCGCATGGTTTTGCGTTTATCGCTTTGGATGACCAGACAGGAACGCTTGGGGTTCTGCTCTATGGGTTCACACATCTGCCGGTTATCAGGATTCCGAGAGAAAAAGTCGCGGCAATAAATCATCTGCCCGCAATTGGAACAATCGAACAAGCAATTTTGCATCTGTCGCGATTCGTGCATGAAACGGATTCTTACTCTGACGAGCAACCTCGAGTGTCGCCCAACCACAACGATTTGTTTTTTGAGGAATCGGAGCCTGTGGACGAAGCCGCTTTGGAGGCCGAAGACAAAGAAGAACTGGAGTTAATTGACAAAGCCTTCAAGGATAAGAGCTGGCTTTCCGGTGAGAACCACTCGCTCTCCCCCAAAATGGAAGAACCGCCTACGCCGAAAGTCAGGAAGCATACGATTCTGGACTATACACCGGCATTGCGCTCAGCGATTATGCTGTCACGTCATCTGGCAATTCGCGACAATACGGACGAGATTTCGCCGTCGCAACTACTGGAGGCGTTTATCGCAACTGACAACAGCGCCTGTGGGGAAGCCCTACGCCAACTGTGCGAAGAACCTCGTTTGATTTATGAGTTTGTGGCAAATGTTCCACGAATCAATTTGCGAAAACCCGTCGCTCTCATTCCGCTTGCTGAACAAACCATGTACTGTATCGAGCAAGCCAAGAAATATGCCCGTCAAAAGGAACGCATCTACATTGACACTTTTGACGTGATGCGGGCGATGCTGCTCATGAGTACGCAGCATAACGATTTATTGCGCGGTTGGGGAATCGAACCGCAAACACTACTGGACGACCGGTTGCCTTTTGACTTGATTGATGAGTATGCAGTTGTACGCGAGGAAGAAGAGCGACACGAGCGAATTCGGCCACGTAAGCCATTGTCAACACGCGAACTGTCGGCACTGATGCAACAAGTTCCTCAACACTTGTTGCCTCGGTCTCAGCCCATGCCTGAGCCGCGAAAGGAAAAGGCGGCGGCGCCGAAGGAAATCAAACTCGAAAAGTCCGCAATCAAAGAGCCGGCCGTTCTGACACCAAACAGCATTCGCCGATTTTCACAAGACAATCCTCCACTTGATTTAGTCGAGCAAGTCTGCGACACATTGTTGGGTGGCAGTATTATCGGAATGCCCACAGATACAACTTATGTACTGGCGGCTGACGCAACGAATGCCCGAGCCGTGGAGCGCTTGTTGTCTCTCAGAGCACAAACTGACGAGACGCCGCTTGTTGTGCTGTTTGACACACCGACCGCGCTACAAAATATGATTACCGGATACTCGCCGGAGGTTCGCAAGCTGACCAATATCGGCTGGCCTGGAGGGTTGGTGCTCAAGTTGCGGCGCAAGGGAAATGCACTGCGTCATGCGGGGATTGATGGCAATCTGTATTTGCGTCAACCGGCATCCTATCCTGTGTTGGCGATTATCAGTATGATGGGGCGTCCTCTTGCGGTGATTGATTCCGGATGTGATAATGCCAATAAGGTTCGCAAAGAATTCGCCAGTAAGCTTGCCATGATCCTTGACACGGGGATGGACGGAACTGGCCCTGAACTGATTGTCGACGGAACCGATGATGCACCGGTAATTCTGCATCGCGGAGAATATGTCGCGTCAGAGGTGCTGAACTTTTTCGACAAGATTAATGGAAAGTAAGCAATGAACCACGAGTGTCTATCCAAACGGCTGTTACTTAGTTTCGCAATGATGCTTTTTGCGGTTGTGGCAAGCGCGGATATGTATTGCAGCTACGGCGCCAAAGTAACCGATGATGCGGAAATCTCCGTACATGACTTGCTTATGGGGAACTCACAAGATTTATCAAAAAATAGAAAAGCCTCTTTTTACCGTGAACGGATGGCGGAAATCAACGCTAACAAAGCGTCTCAGGGCAGTACGCCGGAGTGGAAGAACGAGTATGCCGTCGCGACCTACGAAAACGGAAATCGCGACGAAGCCAAGGTTATTTGGCAAGAGTTACTGCGTGATAATCCGGAGAATATCGCGGCTCTCGGAAATCTGGCAACGGCAGCAGAACGCGAAGGCAAAACGGATTTTGCTATTCATTTTGTGGAGCAAATCGTCAAGCTGCGTCCACACCTTCGGGCAGACGCGGAAAAGTATCGTCTGATGCGACTGAAGTTTATGACGAGGGCGCAATCTGCAGCCGCGCCGAAAGATGGCGACAGCCCCACGGTTTCGTACTGGTATCCGGAATTGGCGGCAGCGTGGCAAAAACGGCCGACACCGGCAGGTCAGATGAAAACGCTGACGGATTTTCCGGATGTCAAAATCGGTGGGCTTTGCGAAATGCTCAAGTATAATCCAAAATTTGCGGACGGTTGGCTCGCACTTGGAATGGCTCTGGAACACGACGGAAATTTGTCGCAAGCATCGGTTGCTTACGAAAAGGCACTTGCATTGCGTACAACTTTTCGTGCTGATTTGATGCCCTATAACGCTGAACTAAAGAAAGTGATAAAGGACTCAATGAGAGGCTTTGGATTCTTTAGGGGACTGGGAATTCTTTTGCTGACAGTGGGAGTATTCCTTGGTTTGAGTATGCTGTGGAAATTCCGTCGAGCAAAGGAATGATGTTGCGATAACCGTATGAATAATTCCAGCAAAAACAATCACGTCGCCCAAACAGACAAAGATAAAACTTCTCAGCGCATCACCGGAGTCATCGACCACATCGTCTATACAAATGAGGAAACAGGCTATACTGTCGCGAAACTCAAACAGGCGAATGGACGCATGATTACCATTATTGGGATTCTTGCCGGACTACACGCACAGGAATCGCTGAACGCCGAAGGAATTTGGAAGACTGATGCAAAGTACGGTGACCAGTTTCAGATTGAGTCATACACAAAGATTTTGCCGACCACAGCAACTGCCATACAGGGTTATTTGGCAAGCGGCGTGATCCGCGGCGTAGGCCAAGAGTACGCACGGCGCATCGTTGAGCGTTTTGGAACAGATGTTTTTGACATCATCGAAAACGCGCCGCAAAGACTGCGGGAAGTCGAGGGGATTGGCAACAAACGCTATAAGGATATTCTTTCCAGTTGGGAAGAACATAAAGTATTGCGTGACATCGTGATTTTCTTGCAACAACATGAGATTTCTATCACTCTGGCGCCCAAAGTCTACCGCGAATATGGTAATGGTGCCATCGAACAGATGAAAAAGAATCCTTACCGTCTGGCAATGGATATCCGCGGCATCGCTTACAAGAAGGCAGACAGCATCGCGAAAAAGCTGAACATCCCGCACGACTCGATTGAACGGGTGAAGGCCGGCGTTTTCTTTTTCCTCAGCGAGAACACATTAAGCGGCGGCCACACGTTCGCGAATGCGGATGATTTCATCGAGCGTGCCGCAATGGATATTGATGTGCCGCAAGAGTTGGTTGTTCAAGGGATTAATGCTTTGAACAGTGATGGAATCGTCATCCTCGATGCTGAACATCACGCGATTTATCTTAAGGAATGGTATCAGCACGAGGTCAGTGTCGCAGCCAATATCGTCAAGATTGCGAGAACTCAGAAACGCATCCCAACGATTAACGGTGACGAGGCTTGTCATCAGTTTGAGGAATCTGAGGGCACGGGCTTTGTGTTGGATGCCAAACAGCGCGAGGCCATCAAAACAGCCTTGCGAGGCGGCGTACTCATCATCACCGGTGGCCCCGGAACAGGTAAAACAACAATCATTCGCAGCATCATTCACGCATTCAAGGCGCATGGCATTTCGTTCAAGCTTGCAGCCCCAACGGGTCGCGCCGCCAAACGTATGCAGGAGACTTCGCATGAATTCGCGATGACGATTCATCGGATGCTAAATTACCGGCCGGACATGGGCGGTTGGCAAATGAATGCCGCTCATCCCATCAAGACAGATGTCGTTCTTGTCGATGAATCGTCGATGATTGACATTAGTCTCGCGGATGCTTTACTCAAGGCCATTCGCCCGCAAAGCTCTATTATCTTTGTCGGCGACAGCGATCAGTTGCCCTCGGTGGGGCCTGGTAGTTTCCTTAAGGATATCATCAATTGTGGGATGTTCCCTGTTGTCAAACTGGAAACGATTCACCGTCAAGCACAGCACTCGCTCATCATCAGCAATGCGCATACCATCAACAAGGGCGAATTCCCGATTCTGCCCGGCAACGAAGTCGATGGCAACGGAAACTTTTTATTTGTTCATGCGGCAACCCCGGAAGAGGCTGCGGCAAAAGTCCGCAAGCTTGTAGCGCAAGATCTCCCCCAGCGCTTTAGCTATGACAGCATGAAAGATATTCAAGTCTTGTCACCGATGCATAAAATCCGTTGTGTCGGGTGCGCAGACCTGAACAGCGAATTGCAAAAAGCCTTGAATCCTCGTGGCGTTTCCGTGCAACGTGGAATGGCTTTCTTTCGGGTCAAAGACAAAATCATGCAGACCGAAAATGACTATGACAAGGAAGTCTTTAACGGCGATATCGGAACAATTACTTCAATTGAGCCTGTAGAGCAACAGCTGACGGCAAGTTTCGACGGGCGTCCGGTGACTTACGACTTCAAGGAATTAGACGAAATCGAGCCTGCCTATGCGATTACAGTGCACAAGAGTCAGGGCAGCGAATACAAATGTGTTGTTCTCGTGCTGATGGCATCGCACTTTGTCATGTTGCAGCGCAATCTGCTGTATACCGCAGTAACACGCGGACGCAAACATGTCATTGTTGTCGGACAACGCAAAGCAATCGCCATGGCTCTGGCAAATACTGGCGACAAGCGACTGTCGGCGTTGGACAACCGCATAAGAAAACGGATGAGTTAGTCCTCGACAGCGGGAAGGCTGTTCTTCGTTTCGTCCTTGAAGCATGTTGCAATGATGAACGCCGTTAACGCGCCAAGCGCTGAAATCAGTAGCCACATACGGGAGAAATTGAGGTCACCGGCCGTGGCGCCTTGACAAAATCGGGAGAGTATGACGACGGTCGGAGCAGCCAACACAGGGCCGATACCCAAGATGATGATGGAAAACACCGTCTGTGCCGAGTGACGAATATCATGCGCCGCAAGTCGATCCACGTAGATATAGGAAACAGCAAAGAAACAAGCATAGCAGAACCCATGAAAAAGCTGACTCGTAACGATGACCCAAGTGGGCAGGAAGGTCGCACTGAAGATTGCATATCGCAGAACGTAAGCCATGCAGCCAAGGAACAGTGTCCATTTGAACCCGAACTTTGTTAGCATCCATCCGAGGAAAATTATGATGGTGAATTCCGCGAACTGACCGATGCTCATGGCGGGGCCGATGCTGCTTGGGCGCAATCCGATGGACTGGAAGAATGGTGCAGTCTCAACGAAGTAAATCTGATGAATAACGCTGATTATCAGACTGGCAATAACAAGCACCGCAAATGATTTGTGGTGAAATAGCCCGAATGCCTTGCGAAATGCCAGCGGCTCGACGCTGTCACGTTTGGGCGGCGTGTTTGGCAAACACAAGCAGAAGCCCGCGTAAAGGATGGATGTCACACCTGCGATTTTCATTGAGTCGACCAGACGAGAAATCGAGTCGGGAAGTTCGTCGCCAACAAGGAATGGCGGAAGCCACGAGAAATGCAAATTGGATTGCAGCCATACCATTGGAAAAATCCAACTTGCCAAAATCCAGCCGATGGTGCCCCACATACGAATGCGTGGGAATTGGGTGTTGGGGTTGTCGATATGGCTGAACGCAATTGAGTTTGTCAACGCCAAGGTGGGCATAAACAATATGCTGTACAAAATGGACAGAATCAGCCATGCGCTGAAATCCGTGCAATAGGCTGTCACCCATTTGATGATACTGCCCAACAAGAGCAATACCGCAAGAAAGCGCTCGGCACTGAACCAACGATCGGCAATCTGTCCCGCAATGAACGGCGAGGTCACGGCACCTATCGAACCGGCTGAACCAAGTATCCACGCAACTTGTCCGGGCGTAAATCCCAATCCGCCTTTATCTGTTTGAGATTGCAAATACGAAGCGATGACTGGGAGCCAGATTCCCCAAACGGCATATTGCAACACCATCATAATCGACAGTTTGCTATAGGTAACTGCTTTCACGATAATCTTTCCTCATAAGAATGTCCGGATGAGTCATTGACCCACCCGGAGAAATTTGTTGTTAAGAAATATTGTTGTGTTTAGTCTTCTGGATTGGCATAAACATGATAATCCATAAAGCTGAATATGTTGTTTTTGCCTTCCAGATATGACACAAATCCTTCGTCGACACGGTTTTCTTTGAGCATATAGTAAAGCTCTGTGAACCAGTTCACATGCTCTTTTGTACGCTTGACTGCATACTCCACCATGGTGCGTGTTTTCATGATGAATGCCCAATCGCTCGATTGCGCTAGCAAAACTTCGCGAGCCGCCTGATTCAGTGCCCTTATCCGTAAGCCATCATTCTCAAAACGATAAGTATTCGCAAGCTCGACCATGCGTTCCGCCATCTTAATCAGATGACGATAAATCCAGTCATTACTGCTCTCTAACCACACAGAGCAATACCCGTTCGCGCCCCAACTGGACATCGACGGATAAGCAACCTGATTGACGGAATAACGCTTGAGATACTCACTCGGAGTGCACAAATCAAGTTCGTTCTGGTCGAAATGAATCTTACGGAACAGATAGTTCAGAAAGTCCGGACCTTCGTACCACCAGTGCCCAAACAACTCGGCGTCATATGGACTAACCACAATCGGAAGTCGGTCACCCATAAATCCAGCCAGATGCTTGACTTGCTGCTGCCGGTTGTACATGAAGTTGCCCGCATGCGTCGCGGCACGGTCCTGTGCCCAACGTTCCACATAAGGACGTTTGTAAACAGTCTTTCCCGTGATTCGATAATACTTGATACCCGTATTCTTGCGGAAGCCACTCTCATGAATATAGGGACGAATGTAATCCAAATCCAAATCGTAACCGATGTCGCGATAGAATTCGCGATAATTGGCATCACCGGGATAGCCTTCTTCGGAACTCCAAACCGACTTCGAGCTTTCAATGTCGCGACCAAATGCGGCAACACCTGTCGGTGTGTACAACGGCGCATAAACTCCGTATGCCGGCCGACAACTTGCATTGAGAATACCATGAGTATCGACAAAGAAAAAACGGATTTTCTCTTTCGCCAGATAACGATCTAGGCCCTTGAAATACCCGCACTCCGCATTCCAGATACCACGCGGCGAGCGCCCAAATGCTTGGCGGTGACTTTCTGTGGCGACAGCCAGTTGCGCACGAATAGCCCCGGGGACTGTCTGCATGAGTGGGAAGAATCCATGAGTCGCGCCGCAAGTGATGATTTCCAGTTTGCCGGTTTCCATTACTGCCCGGAATCCGCGTGTCAAATCCATGCCATTCTGGTCAACAAAGACTTCACGGCAGCGCCTGAATTTGCGTAGATACATTTGCGCGGTATCGTAGCACTCCCTCTGAGAAACACGTGTCCGTGCAACTTCTTTCTCAGCAAGTTCAATCAACTTCTCAATATTACGAAGATACCGCTGTTGTAACAGGCCATCACGCAACATCGCCGTCAGGGGAGGCGTCATGCTCATGGTCAGGCGAAAATCAACGCCATCACGCAACAAACCATTCATCATATCCAGAAGCGGAATATATGTTTCTGTTATTGCTTCGTACAGCCAATCTTCCTCGAGAAAATCATCATACTCGGGGTGACGAACAAAGGGCAGGTGCGCATGCAACATCATGCACAACATGCCTTTGGCTTTTTCTTTTCCTACAAGCATTTTATTCCCTCAGCTTAGTCCTGGCATATCATCGTATAGCCGACTCGAAAATCTTTCATATATATATTGTTACAAGTCAGAGATAAAATCAACTAATTTCGTCGAAAACTATTTATCAAAAGAACCTTTTTCATTAGACTCCGTTTGCTCTGATTTGTTGTTTGAAGATAAATTATCCTTTTTGTTCTGTATCATTGATACACTGAGGTTATTAAACAATGAGAATAGTATCCATCAACAAGTTTTTTCTTTTTGCTATCGTCGCATTGCTTAGCGTACCGGTTTTTGTTAGCTGCAAAAAAAAGAGCGATGATATTCCTGTGGTTGAAGGCTGGTCCGGTCGCGACCGTAAAGAAGTCGTTGAAGGTGTCTTTAGCCCAATGCAGATGAAGGAAAGAAACGAGAGGGCTAAGCGCGAAGGAGAATTGCGTGAACTCGAACTTAAGAAAACGAGTGCCTCTCTCGTAAAGATTTCGCCCGAAGAAATGCCAAAGTTTATGCCGGCGACAGCCATTCGTACCGAGGAAGCCATTCGTAAGGAACTGTCGCAGATTACCACCGCTACGATGAGAACCACTCGCTCCGCGCAACTCTATGGAGAGATGGCAGCACTGTATATCCGCCGAGGAGACTATACACATGCAGCGCCACTTGTCGAAGAGAACATTCAGTCGTTAGTGCATATCGAACATATGGCGGAAAAAGCCGGACTGACCGGCTCGGATACCGACAATGAGAAGAAGAATACCAATCTTGATATGGCGGAAGCCGTTTATCGTCAGGCTCTCGTTAAGATGGCCGAGGGCGATTTGAAAGTCGCAGAAATGCGTGCATGGCAAGCGTATTGCGACGCAACAAACAACCCCAAAATGGGACCTGAGCATTTTGTTACCAAGAAGTACGAAGCACTGTTCAAGGTGTTGCGTGACAAAACGAACAGCCCAAGACGGACGAAGAGTGAGACACAAGAAAAGCTCTCGAAAATTAAACTCAAAAAGGCAGCCGAAGAAGCCCAGAAGAAATAGTGGGCAACTTCTCTGTAACAAAAATGGGAATGCAACTCCATCGCTGCATTCCCATTTTTGATTTCTTCGGGCAAGGTTATTTATGCAAATCGCTCTTACGCAAACACAAAGTGTTGAAGTCAGATTCTGTTTTTTCTTTGTCAATCAACCTCTGGTCACGAGGCTCTTGCGACATCTTGGGCTTCACACCTGTCACCATCTCATAAGCGCTCAGACAAAGCTTAGTCGCCTCTTCGATACTGACCGTGGCGGTATTGATTGAGAGATCGTACGTTTCCGCCTGCAATTCCGTGCTACCAAACAACTGTTTGTGGAAACGGTCACGATCCGACTCCAGTTTCTGCATTTCTTTTGCAGCATGAGCCTCATCACACTTGAGATATGCGGCAAGATTGTGCACTCGCATCGCCATTGGTGCGATAATACGCACACGCAATGCCATACGCGGTTTTGCCAAAAACGCGGAACCACGCCCAACGATTACGACAGAGCCTTCCTCAAGCAAATCATTAATTGTCTTTTTCAACAAAGTTCCAAATTCACCGGCACTCAAAAATGGACCGGAAATGAGTCCCACACCAAACAGACTCAATGTGTCTGTTGCGTGTTCATCCAGTTTGTGGACAAACTCTACCGGCACACCGCCATGACTCGCGATAACCTCCACGATAGATTTGTCGCAAAGTTTGAATCCCAATGCGTGAGCAAGTTCCGCAGCAATAAAGCGTCCACCGCTGCCGACCTCGCGAGAAATAACAATAGCCGGAAGCGCACCGACACGCAGATTGCGTTTAGATTCTCTTGTCAGCCGAACCGTACTTGCATAAGCCTTTACGAGACTTTCCATTCGATTTGTATCCATGTCAATTCCTCTCTCTAGCTTTTATTATATATCTAACATTCTGGCGAGAGTTTGCATGAAGAAAAACGCATTTTGTGTGTTTTTTGTGACATTGCCCAAAATCCTTTGACTTCCTCGTGACTTTTCGCATGAACACGAAGAAAACACCATTTTTCGCTCATATAGAATGAATGTTTATTCTTGTTTTCTGTTTTCAAACAAGGTGCAATTGTTACATTTATAACTATTTTTTGTACTTGCACATCCGTATATGGTACGAAATTTTACTCCCTAAGAGAAAAGGATAATACAATAATGGCACAGATTACTGCCGCAATGGTCAAACAGCTTCGTGATAAAAGTGGTGCTGGCATGATGGATTGCAAAAAAGCGCTGGTGGAGAATGATGGCGATTTTGATAAAGCAATGACGATTCTTCGCGAGCGCGGTGCAGCGATTGCGGGCAAACGCTCCGGACGCGCAACCAAAGAAGGATTGGCACAGATTTGGATTTCTGATGATTGCCATGTTGGCGCAATTGCCGACCTGAATTGTGAAACTGACTTTGTCGCACGTAATGACGACTTCAAGAACCTTGCCGCAAAGCTTGCCGCTTTTGCCGGAACACAAGAATGCTGCTGTGATTTTTCGTCGAAAGTCGTCGAAGACGGCAAAACGGTCAATGACCTTGTTCAGGAAATCATGGGCAAAATCGGTGAGAATATGTCTTGCCCTCGCGCCGCCGTGTTGCGCAGCCCCGATGGTTACATCGCTAGCTATTCGCACACAAACAACAAGATTTCCGCATTGGTTGAGTTGGCTCCGGTGAGTGCCGAACTGGCCGCAAAAGACGAGTTTAAGGCTTTTGCACGCGACCTAGCCGTTCAGGCTGTCGCTTGTGGTCCGCTCTGCCTCTCCCCTGCTGAGATGCCTGCCAAGAGAATCGAAGAAGAAAAAGAAGTTTATCGCGCTCAGGCACTCAACGAGGGAACGAAGGAAGCTTTCGTTGATCGTGTTGTTGAAGGCCGCCTCAAGAAGTTCTATGCCGAGTCCTGCCTCCTTGATCAGGTTTTCCTGAAGGATCCGAATGGCAAGCAGTCGGTTCGTGATTTCATCGCCGAAAAAGCCAAGGCTTTTGGCGTCGCTGATTTAGCGGTGAAGCAGTTTGTGCGCATCGAAGTCGGTGCAGAGCTGGACAACGAAGAAGAAGACAAATAGCGTTGTCTTCTTAACTGCTTTAAAATTAGGCGAGCAAGGTCTGTTTTTGCACCTTGTTCGCTTTTTTTATTCTGCTTTTTGTAATTAGATTACATGAACGATTATTCTGACAAGCCGTTTGACATTGAGATTAGCGTCGTCTGCCCCGTGAACAACGAGGAGCAGACCATTGGTGAATTGTGTACGAGAATCGACGCAACTCTCCGGAACGATGGTTGCTCCTACGAAATCATTATCGTTGATGATGCGTCGGATGATTCCACTCCCACCATTCTTGATGAATTGCTTGGACAGATTGCTTGCCTGAAAGTTTTGCGGTTGACACGCATCAATGGTCAGGGAATTGCCATCTATGCCGGGGTGCAAAACTCGGTCGGCAAGTATGTTGTTATTATGGATGGAGACTTGCAGAATCTTCCGGAGGAAATTCCTTTACTTGTCAACAAGGCAAGAGAAGGCTTTGATATTGTAAGCGGACTCCGCCAGCACCGCACAGAATCGCTTTTACTCAAGCGTGTTCCCTCTGCCATAGCCAACTGGCTTCTGAGGACAACGACAGGATGTCCCGCTAAAGATATGGGCGGGTTCAAATGCCTTAATGGCGATATCGCTCGAAAAATTCACATGCGTTCCGGACATCACCGGCTGTTGCCCGCGATTGTGTGGGGTCTCGGTGGCTCCTTGGCAGAGATTCCGGTTTCTTTCCCACCACGCAAAACAGGCAAGAGTCATTATGGCATCTCACGTTCCTTTGACGTGGCGTGCGATATTATGCAACTCTGGTTCAAGAACTCTTTCAAATCCAGACCCCTCTATCTATTCGGGCGCATTGCATTCGCTCTGTTCTTCTTGGGCGCAGTCATCATCGCCTATTTGCTGTTCGAACGATTCGTTATGGGAATTAACATGGGCACACGTCCGCCATTTTTATTTTCGATTCTATTTCTCTTGGCATCCATGGGTTTCATGGCAACAGGTTTCATTTTGGAACAACTCAGCGAAACATTCTGTGTTGTGACCCAACAAAAACCATATCGTGTTCAGCAATGCAAAACGGGCAAAAGCGCTCAGCCGCCTAGAGACGAGGCGCACTCTGCGGGTTGCGCTGAGTCCGAACAATGTCCCCGTCACTGACCGTTCCATTTGTCGCGTCGTAGACGAGATTCATGAATTTGCAATCATAGCCGCGGTCACAGTCGGGGCCACAAGCAATCATCCGCCAATCCCCCGTTTGATCCAGTAATCCTTGCGCAGTCGTGCCTCCCGGAGCGCCCGGCAATCCGAGATGCATCCGCATCGAGATGTAATTCAGTTGGTTGATGAAGGGTTTGGGACCTTCAAACACAGAGGCAAACGGGTCAAGAGGAATGGTCTGAATATAGGCAATGGGCGTTGTCAGGATAACTCCCGCAAACTCGTTTTGGTCCGGAGCACTCTTTCCACCGACACCAACGCAAATCATCTCAACCTGTCCACCCTGTGTGATACGACCATAAGGCGGATACTTGCTATTATCAACAGCGTAAGACTCAATCGCTGTCACCATCGTGCGCATATCACTGACACACCGGCTGACTTTTGAACGTGTTTGTGCTTCGAGAAAATTGGGCACCGCAATCGCAGCCAGAATCGCAATAATCGCCACAACGATTAGAAGTTCAATCAGGGTAAAGCCATTTGTAATGCTACAACTTTTCATAGTCTACTCACACAAATTTAGATTTAGTATGAAATATTCAGCATTATCAAACAAATTCACACGTATTTGCAAATTTTATGCAGCTGCGCAGCGAAGATGAAACTGCTATTTTTCGGCTTGCTGCTGCATGCGTTTCTTGGCATGAACGCGTTCTTCATGCGTCAAATCGCGTTTGCGCAAACGAATACTCAGTGGGGTAACCTCGACAAGTTCATCATCCTCGATGTATGACAAGCATTGTTCGAGTGTCATAATCTTGGGTGGTGTCAGAAGAATGTTTTCATCACTGCCGGCAGCACGCATATTACTAAGCTTCTTCGCACGACCAACATTGACAACCATATCGTCGGGGCGTGAGTTCTCGCCAACAATCATACCTTCGTAGACTTCGTCAGTCGGGGCGACAAACATAATCGCTCTGTCCTGAAGATTTCCAATTGCATAGGCAGTTGCTTTGGCAGGTTCCTGAGCGACCAAAACACCGCGGGCACGGCCGAGCATCTCTCCACGCCACTCACCGTACTTTTCGTACTGGTGACTCATGATACCGGTGCCACGGGTCGCATTCATCAGTAAACCACGCAAACCAATCAAGCCACGTGTCGGAACATGATATTCGAGGCGAACAAGTCCGGTGCCATAGTTAATCATGTTAATCAAATCACCCTTGCGGCGACCCATTTCTTCCATCAGTGAACCGACATATTCTTCCTGCAAATCAAGGCGCATATATTCGATGGGCTCTTGAAGTACGCCATGAACACGACGCAGAATCACTCGAGGACGTGAGATGGCCAATTCGAAACCTTCACGGCGCATTTGCTCAATCAAAACAGACAGATGTAATTCGCCACGACCGCTGACCTTAAGAGCGTCATTGCTGCCCGTTTCCTCAACCATAAGGCTGACATTTGTCTTGAGTTCTTTTTCCAGACGCTCGCGGATTTTCCTCATCATAATGTACTTGCCTTCGCGTCCCGAGAACGGGCTGTCGTTCACGCAAAAGTTGACCGACAGTGTTGGCCGGTCAATCTGAACGAAAGGCAAAGGCTCGTCCAACTCGGGATTACCAGAGATGGTATCACCGATGTTGACATCTTCCAAACCGGAGAAAAGCACGATATCACCGACACCAAGCTCGGACATCTCCATACGCTTGAGCCCCTGATAACCGAAGGCCTTGACAACATGACCAGTCGAACGCTTGAGCGAATTGTCTTCCTCTTCCTCATCTTCGACATCAAGAATATCATCGCCGGTAAAGGGATGAATTGTATCCTCACGAATATCATTTGTCCAAAGCCGCGAAACTTTATCGCCGGGATGAATGGTCCCTTGCAGAATACGTCCACAAGCCATCTTTCCCAAATAGTCACTGTATTCCAATGTCGCCACCTGCAGCAGAAGTGGAGCATTCATCACGCCTGTCGGCGCAGGAATCTGTTCGATGATTGTCTTGAACAGCAGTTCCAGAGAGTTGCTTTCTTCGTGCGGGTCACTGGTCGCAAAACCACCAACCCCACTTGCATAAACAACGGGAAAATCAATCTGATCATCATCGGCGCCAAGCTCGATAAACAGGTCTAGTGTCTCGCTGAGAACTTCTTCAAATCTTGGATTTGGTCTGTCGATTTTGTTGATGACAACAATAACCTTCAGCTTTTGTTCCATACTTTTACGGAGAACGAAACGTGTCTGAGGCATGGGACCTTCAACGGCATCCACCAACAGCAACACACCATCCACCATGGACAAAACACGCTCCACCTCGCCGGAAAAGTCGGCATGCCCGGGAGTATCGATAATATTAATCTTGTAGTCGCCATACATCACGGATGTATGTTTAGCATAAATCGTAATGCCTCGCTCACGTTCAAGGTCGTTACTGTCCATGACTCTTTCAGCAACAACTTCATTGTCTCGAAAGATACCGGACTGGCGGAGAATGGCGTCAAGGAGTGTAGTCTTCCCGTGATCGATGTGCGCGATGATTGCAACATTGCGCAAGAATTCTGGAGCAATAGCCATATTAGTTTGATAAGGTCCCCATCCTTACTCATTGTCGTAGAGAAGGATTATAGAATAGCGGCACAAAAGTACCGTCTATTGAGAACAACAATAATCGGTTTTACTTCAATAGAATCATGTAAATGACACATAATTGTGACATGAAGTATCAACTAAAAAAAGCTTTTTCTGATGGCGCATAGCCACACCAAATTAGTGGTGTAAGCAGCAATAATCGCTATCGGCGTGGCATACAATCCCAGTCCTGTATATCGTAGCATTACCCATGTGCCAACAGTTGTAATGACGCCCATCGTTAGTGACATCGCCAAACCGATGCGCACAGCACGCACCCCATGAGCGCCGATTACCTGCCCCAAACCACTGGCGATGGCGGTGATTGTTGCCGCAGTAGTAAACAACGTTGCGAGAATCCAATCGAAGGGATACTTGTCGCCGCAAAGGTAAATGTAAAACGCAGTGACAGAAAACATCGTTAAGAATGCGGGAATCGCCCCCATCACGGATGCTCGCGCTGTCATGTTCCACAGATTTTCGCGATTGCTCGTCGTCGCTGATTTAGTGAAAAACACCGTCGAAATCATGCCCCAGACAAAAGTGGCAAGGACAACGGATGGCGCATAGTAAACAGAATAGGTTGCCACATCTTCCTCGGTCATCAACGCGCTCAGCTCAAACCGCTGAATCTGGCCACAGAAAAAGAAACCAATGGCACCACCAAAGGTAGGCAGCGCAAAAGGAAGCATTGTCTTGAAGGCGTCTTTTTGGAAGCCGAAGCTACATTCTTTGCGCATGGGGAACACACCGATGAAAAGCGCAATGCTGTAGGCAATCATCCAGCTGTAGGCAATGGACTCCCACGAGCGGAATCCAAACAGGAAAACGGTGCAAAGTATCACCGCATAGGAAATCGCCAGACTTAGTTCCATCACTCCACGCAAGCTAAAACGCGACAGTGTTTGCTGACCGGCAGCCGCGAACGCGAATAATGAGGAGAAGGCACCCATACCCAAACCACAGATGTAAACATGCGAGGACATCTTGAACATATGAGCAAACGGAGAAAGCATCATGGCCAGTGCCGCAAAACCAGCAGTCGCGATGATGACTGTCCACATGCCCGTCGAGATAAAACGCCCCGGTGTGGAAGATGGGGCACCATATTTGACGATGGCCGAGCCAAAACCAAAAACGCCAAGAGTTGCAAGCGCATTACCAGCAGTCATGGCAAGGTTAGCCACACCAAGGTCATCTTTGGAAAGAATGCGGGCAGCGATGATGCCCGCAGAAACGCTAAAGACTTTGGCACCGACGAAAAAACACGCCAGGCTGCTCACATTGAGCATGAACTGCTTCAGGCTCTGAAGTGATTCCGGCTTGACGAGCTTCAACAAAAAGACGTCGAAATATTTCCTAACTGTGTTCAAAAATGCTCCGATATTATACTACGCAAACTGCATTGACTAACAGACAATGACTTTTACTTATTCAGAGGCAATTGCTCTCCCCCAAACATGTTCCGGCAATTTTTTTGCTTCAAATCGACTGCCTCATACAAATACTCGACAAGCTTTGACATACAGCAATCCACCGTATAGTTCGCCTTGATTTGCTGAAACGCATTGGCGGCCAATGAGGCAGACAAGTCGGGATTCTCAATCAAACGCTCAAAACAAGAAAACCACTCGTCTTCGTTACCGGCTAGTAACCCAGTTGAATCTGGATGAATTACTTCGAGATTCATGCCTACCGGAGACGCGACACTTGGCACAAGATGAGACATATATAATAAAAGTTTGAAAGCGCATTTTCCCCGCGTCCAGTTATCATCGACAAGTGGCATCACGCCGCAATCAAAACTCCGAATGACTTCGTCTTCGTGTTCTGCAGTCCAAAGCGTATACTGATACTCAAATGGCAGCACAGGCAGCTTGCCTGTTTCGAAATTGGACATGATATGAAAACGAACGAAAGGATACTTTTCCTTAATCGCAGACATGGCCGGTGCAAGCAACTTCAGGTATGGTAAATTACTTCGCGTCCCGCTCCAACCAATCGTATAGGGCGCTCCAAGTTTATACTCCCGCAACCGTTTGAGGCGAGCATCCATCCCTGCGGTATCTTGTTTCACGCGCACAGGTGTTGGCAAGACACAAACATTCGGCTGAAACTGTTGTGCGTAGTTGGCTAAGTAAGAATTACCGGCAATGACAAGAGTGGCTGCCTTGAGAATCTTAGGGATTTTTCCATATGCCTTATCAGGGTTGTCGTAAAGCAGTTGAATCGAGTCGTCGAAATCAAAAACAAAAGCAGGACGATGACGGCGCCCAAGGTATTTCTCAAATAGAGTCCACGAATATAGGGTCAATTCGCGTTGAACAAAAACGACATCATACTGTTCGGCAGCCAGCAACCCTTTGACATACGAGAGTGCCTTGAGCACATTGCGAAAGTGATAAACTAATGAGATGCGACAGTACTTTGGTTCGGATGAAAACGGCGGCGAACAGGCCACGACACGTGATTCTATCCCCTTTTGTTTGAACAAATCACAATACTGAAGTACACGAAAACGCGCACTGGGAACCTCATAGCCCTGAATGAAAAACAAGACTTTTAGCATGCGTCACTCTTATTGTGTGAAACACATTTTGTGCCCTTGACAATCACCCATTGTGTAAGGACCTTGGGAGCGGGTAATCCTTCGAGGCAGAAATAGAGGAATCGCCACAAGCGCAGAGCACCACGTAAAAAGATTTTCTTACGCAGAGCAGCACGCCAACTGGTCACAGGGCCCTCTTCTTCGAAACACTGTATATTAGAAAACCCTGCTTCCATTAGGGCTTGAGCTAAACTTGACTCCGTGAATCCCAACCGATGAGTAAAATCTTTATATCGAAGATTTGTCCCTAACGGGCAAGCAAGATTAGGCGTTTTCAGAACAACCACACCCTCCCGAGTCAGTGCCGAATAAATCGACTTCAGCGTAGGAATGACAGCCTCATATGGCAAATGCTCAATAACATCATTCATCGTAATAAGTGCAAACGAATCGGGTTTGTCCGCCAAGTATTCGCCAACCGACGCATGGGCACAATGAGCATCGGGAACCATGGACTGCGCGACAGGCACCATTGCAGCATCATAATCAATCCCATCAATATGCTCAAATCCCTGTTTGTGCAAGTAATACAAAAACTGGCCCACGCCACAGCCGGCATCAAGAACACGCCCGGTTCGGGGAACATCACAAAGCAACGAATTATAATTGTGAGCATAGCGTGATGCATGAATCTCAAAACACTCGATTGAGGCAGTATTGCCTAACTTCTCAAAATAGGCAGACAAGTATGTCTGTGTCGGACTTTGTGTGGTGTGTTCAGTCATGATAGAATATAAACATTCGTGCTAAACACATTTTGTGGATATTGAACATTTTCACAATTCGCCGTCCTTCATCACACAAGATTACGAGTGAATTCCTTCGATGCGCTCCTAAAATGTTTGCATTTCATCAGTGTTATATTATGAGGTAATAGCAACGATACAATGAAAATTTGTTACTTTAACCGATACGCCTATAATGTTCTGACAAATGCCTCTGGTCCCATCGGCGGTGCCGAAAGAGCAATGGCCAATTTGGCTCGCCAGACAGCCATCAGTCCCTCGGTGGGTGTTTCGATGGTCACTCAGGCCAATGATTTGCATGCCCCTGTCGTAATCGACAATATCAGGGTGTTGCCATTGCACCACATAAAGAAGCCCCTCCTTGGGGTGAGCAAGCGCCCCGATTTATTGCTGAAGTTTCTTTGGGACGAATTTCTCGCTATTGTTCATGCAAAGCCTGATGTTGTCTGCGTCAGTCAGGCGGCTATTGAGACGATGGTTGTTTATCTTGCGGCACGGTGGTTGCGCATTCCTGTTGTTTACCGTCTTGCCAGTTCCATGGAGCTCGACTACGACGTTCTGAAGAATGTCATCTTCTGGGGACATGCCAGCATTGCCAAACTGTTCGAGTCGTTTTTGCGCCGGACGGATTTGGTCGTCGCACAAACACCGGAACAGGCCGCATTATTCGAGAAGCGTTTTCATCGGATTGCACCCGTTGTTTGCAATATGCTGACAATGCCCGTTGTTGATGTGACGGAAACTGACATTGATTCGAAACAGACAATTCTTTGGGTTGGACGGGCGCATCACATGAAGCGTCTTGAAGTGTTTGTTGAGCTTGCGAGGCGAATGCCAAAATACCGATTTGTGGCCATTGCCCCCGAAACCGCGGGCGAAGCCGACTATTATGCCAAAGTTCGAGAGACGGCAAAAGACATCAACAACCTACAGTTGATTCCTGGGTTGCCTCCGGAACAAATACGCAACGAGTATGCCAAGGCACGGGTTTCTGTTATGACAAGCGAGTCCGAAGGTTTTCCGAATGTGATGGCGGAAGCGATGGCAAATGGTGCACCTTTCTTGACGACGCTACTCAACCCCTCGTCATGGCTGACGCCCATCGCGACGCTGGATGACGCCGCCACCGCTGCGCCCGCCTGTGGCTATTATTGTCAAGATAACCTTGAGTGTATGGCGGCCATGATTGAACGTCTGATGACAAATCGCACGTTCTGCTATGCATCTGCCGGAAAAGCTCAGGAACAAGTGCGAGCCCAGATGTGCCCCACTGTCATCGCGCAAAAGTACTACGCTCTATTTGAACAAGTCGTGAAACGCTGATATTTTGTTGAATGAAGCGCAACACGAAAAGTCTCTTTACCACGGAAAGAATACTAAGGGGCATTAATAATCATGACTGAACGTAATCAATTGAATTGTCATGTGCTGAGCAACACGCACTGGGATCGCGAATGGCGTTATCCCTTCCGTTCGTACCAAATGGATTTGGTCGACTTTATGGATCGTTTGTTGGACATACTCGAGCAGCATCCCGACTATCGCTCGTTTTATCTGGACAGTCAGACTTTGCTGCTTGAAGATTATCTGAGCATTCGGCCGGAGAATCGTGAACGCATCAAATGTTTTGTCATGGAAGATCGTTTGGAAATTGGGCCATGGTATACACTGCCCGATTGCTGGGGTTGTCCCGGCGAGGCACTTGTGCGCAACCTACTGTTCGGGCATCGCGATTCCGCGGATCTCGGCGGAACAGCAAAAGTCGGTTACACACCTTTTAGCAATGGACAAATCAGCCAGATGCCACAACTCTATCGTGGTTTTGGGATTGATTCGATTATGTTTTATCGCGGTATCGGCAAACACATCGCACCAAGTGATTTTATCTGGCAAGGCCCGGATGGCTCGCGCCTGTTCGCCTTTCGCTTCGGCGATTATGCTCGCTACAATTACTATTACCTTGTGTATCGCAACGGCCTATTTGGGCGCACCTGCTCGGATCGCGATTTCAAGTGGTGCGGAGACGAAACACCCTATCATGTTGCCACAGACCAGCAACAGGATCGCCAATATGGTTGGCTAAATCAAAAGTTAAGTTTGCACCCGGATATGCTTCGCGATGCCATGGATGATGCCGTGCGTATGACTGAGCCTGATGCGCAAACGACCGAATTACTCTATATGATGGGACATGACCACTCGTTTGCTGCAGTGGAAGAAATTGAACTGATTAAGGCATTGGTCAAAGAGGCTGGCCCGAACGGGGAACATATTTTCCATTCGTCGCTTTTGGATTACATGAAAGCATTTCGAGAAAAAGTCAAGGATGTCGACTTGAAGGTAGTTACCGGCGAGATGCGCCACACGCTGAAAGAGGGATTGTGGACGACGCTCATGGCTTTGATTTTGAGTTGTCGCCTCTACCTCAAACAACGCAACGCGCAAGTGAGCCGCATGGTGTTGGACGGAGCGGAACCGCTTGCCGCAATGGCATGGATTACGGGGAGTAAATATCCGAAACGTTTTCTCGAGATTGCTTGGCGCCACATGCTTGCCAATCAAGCCCATGACGCCATTGGTGGATGTTCGGTTGACAAGGTTCATGCGGCCATGATGACACGTTGGGATGAGGTGGAAACGATTGCGGATGAGTTATCGCGCCGCTCGATGCGTGACATCGCCACTCGCATCAATGGAATCGACAAATTAGCCGCCGATGATATCCAGTTGACAGTTTTCAACACGTTGCCCGTTGAACGTCCGGTCACGGCGGAACTTGACATCGATATTCCCATAAAAGATGGAAAGCCAATGATGGAAAACTTTGGCGTTTTTGATTTGAATGGCACTCCTCTCAAAATGCAACTGCTCCGCGCGTTCGACTATGATCCGACAATCGAAAGCGGATACGAAACAACCTTGCAGTTTATGGTGAAGCGGCATCGTGTCGCGTTGCAATTGGAAGCTTTGCCTGCATGCGGATGGAATGTGTATGCGGTGCGGCCGATGGCAGAAGAAAAAGAGCCCTCGTCGTCGCTTGTCAAGAATGAGACCTGCCTCGAAAATGATTATCTGCGGGTAGAAGTAAACGCAAACGGAACAGTGCGTTTGACCGACAAAATCAATCATCGTGTCATGGACGAACTTCTTTATTTGGAAGATGCTGCCGAGTTTGGTGACCCATGGAATCGTAAGTTCCCCGAAGGTGAAGTTCCGATTTTGTCAAAGGATATTGTCACAGCCAAGACGTCTGTCGTGGTCAGTGGCGCATTAACAAGCACGCTGAAAATAGAGTATTCGTTGCCCTTGCCCGCCGGAAAGGAAGGCACACAGCGCAGTCAGAAACTCGTTGAAATGCCAATCGCTTTCGATTTGACTTTGCACAAGGACAGTCGCATGCTCGAGGTTGCACTAAATCTTGACAATCAGATTGAGAATCATCGTTTACGCCTGATGATGCCATCCGGTATTGCCGACGCTGTCAACAGTTACGCCGATGGTCAGTTTGATGTTTTGGAACGTGTTATCAAGTTGCCCAATTCGGACGGATGGAAAGAGAAACCCTTCCCGACACATCCGATGTGGAGCTTTGTCGGCGTCAGCGCAAGCGGGAATGGCTTCACCGTACTCGAGGACGGACTGACAGAGTACGAGGTTCTGGACGACGCTCAACGCACGATTGCGATTACCCTTATGCGCACATTTGGCGCATTTGTCTACGGACGTCTCACGCCCGGTTCGCAATGCAAAGGGCCGCACAGCTATCGTTTCGCAATTGTTCCTCATCGTGGCACATGGGCAGACGCAGAAATTCCGGCTCTGGTCAAAGCATGGCAAACGCCTGTGTATGCCTTGGAGAGCACCCCAACAAAAGGAACACTTGCCTGTCGTCATTCGATGCTCGAGGTTGTTTCGGACGGGTTGCAAATCAGTGGAATCAAACAAGCCGAGAATGGAAACGACCTTGTTGTCCGCCTCTACAATCCGTTTGACGATGCCCGCAAAGCAAGGATTATCCTTGGGATGCCGGTCAAGGAAGTCACTCTGCTAACCATGGAAGAACTGCCGCTGCAAAAGCTAAATCTTAGCGAAGATAATTCGCTTGAATTGCCCATTGAAGCAAAACGCATCACCACACTGGGCATCAAATGGCAAGCATAGAAAATAACGTGAACGGGTCTTATATACTCAGACCCTTTTTCGTACGAAGCGTTAGTTTTCCTTAATATCCTCATTGATGCGCATGCCGAAATGGCGGCCCGCCTGATCCGTCTGAACAAGCACTTTGTCGCCGGCTTTCAGCGTCACAACGCTAATCGGCGTTCCATCGGGCGCTGTCAGGCGAATTGTTTCCGCATTCTGCAAAAAGATTGCGCCCTCGGTCTCGCCCACTTTTGCGCGAATCAGCAACATAGGACGTGCTTCGATTTTGACGCGGCCAATGGTTGCCAGCGACGCATTGCCATTGCAATCAACAATCATGACTTCATTGCCCGTTTTCAACTCACCCAAATAGGTTGTCTTGTCCCCGGCAAGTTTAGCGTAAGCATGAACCGCACCTGAGTTTACGCGGAAAGGACGTGCCGCGACATATTCATTACGTTCAGTCTCGGCATGAACAAGAAAGGTAAACGCGCTCGAATTCCCGCAAAGCATTCCCTGCCCACGCTGCAGCAGCGACATAGTATCAATGCAAACGCGATGCCCCATCCCCGCCGATGCCACTTCAACGATTTCCGCCACTTCGAGATTCTGTTTTGCCGTGACAAGTACAAGTTCTTTGACGATTGTTTTGAGTTCCGAGATAGCAGACGGCAAAACAACCAGCGCCGCAACACCCTTTTCAAGCACTCCGGCAGCCAGTCTCGCTTCGTCCAACGTTCCCACTTCCACGGCAACCTTATCACTCTGAGCAATCAGATTCTCGATGGGAATGATTTCCCAACCTCGAGCAATCACCACTGGCTTGCCTGACTTCAAACCATCAATGGCTCGCAATTCATCCGACTTTTCTGTCAGCGCAATTGTCTCAACACCCTCTTCGGGCAGAACGGTGCAACGTGCTAGCGAGCGAGTCGAATCGACGAATTTCTGAGGAACAATCAGGCAGTCGACTCCCGATTCCAGTGCGAGGGTAACGTCCTCTTTTACAAATGGGACAGACTTAAAATAAATCATACGATTCGCTGACATAGGTTGAACTTCCATAAATCCAAATAGTTTTTGTAATATACAATGGTAACCGCTATGCGGCTTTATTCATCACGATGTGGAAGGAAGAGCAACATCAAATATGGACAATACTTTTGGTCACGTTTTTCGCTTAACAACATGGGGAGAATCTCATGGTCCGGCGCTTGGTGGCACCATTGACGGTTGTCCGGCGGGCATTGCTCTTTCGGAAGAGGACATCCAACGCGAACTAGACTTGCGTCGGCCGGGACAGTCTGCGGCAGGAACAACATCACGCAAAGAATCGGATAAAGTCCGTCTTTTGTCCGGCGTTTTCGGGGGGGTGACCACAGGAACTCCGATTGCGTTCATAATTGAGAATCAGAACCAACATTCCAACGATTACGAGCAATTAGCGAATGTGTTTCGTCCCGGTCATGCGGATTACACTTTTCATGCTAAATATAATGGAATTCGTGACTGGCGTGGTGGCGGCCGTTCTTCGGGTCGTGAGACAGTGTCTCGTGTTGCCGGTGGCGCAATAGCCCTTGCGCTTTTGAAAAAATTGAATATCAAAGTCAATGCCTTTACCTGCGAATATGGTGGTGTCGCAGCTCCTCTGACGGATTGTGAAGGCGCAAACGATCGTTTGTTTTTTGCACCCGATGACGGTATTGTCGACAAATGGCGAGTCCTCACTGAAGAAGCCGTGTCGCAGCAAAACACCATCGGCGGCGTTGTGCAAATCGAAGCGACAGGTGTTCCCGCCGGATTAGGAGAACCTGTTTTTGATAAGCTTGATGCGATTCTTGCGCAGGCGATTATGTCAATCGGAACTGTTAAGGCTGTGGAGATTGGCGATGGAATGGCAGCCGCACGACTTTCCGGAGCACAGAATAATGATGCGATGACAGGCCTCAACGAGTTTGCTTCGAATCACGCAGGTGGCATTCTGGGCGGCATCAGCAATGGCCAACCCATCATCATCCGTGGTTGGGTCAAACCAATTGCCTCCATCCCGCTTCAGCAAAACACCGTCGACACACAAGGCAATTCGATCACAATCAACATCAAGGGACGGCATGATGTTTCGGCGATTCCGCGCATCGTTCCGGTGATGAAAGCAATGACGGCTTTGGTCTTGGCGGATTTTGTTCTTCGGCAAGAGAGCAAAAGGTGGTTACGGAGCAATGAAGACTAAAGTCGGCTTAGTCAGCGACACACACGGTCGCATTCCGCAAAATGTTTATGCCGCATTATCCGACTGCTCGATAATCCTTCATGCCGGCGATTACCACGAACCTCTGCGCATCGAGAGCCTGGGTTGGTCTGACGACGCAACAAAACCGGCGCCAACGGTGATTGCAGTGTGCGGTAATTGTGATTGGGACGAATCATATCCGGCAGAACAATACTTTGATATTGACGGCGTCAAGATTTATCTCTGCCATGGACATCGTTTCGCTTATGCCGAAGAACCATGGGATACAGCCATTGCACACAGTTTGCTCTACGCGAACAAACACAAATTACCCAAGGAAAAACCGGATGTCATTGTTTTTGGACATTTGCACAAGCCGATGGATTTTGTCCATCAGGGAGTACGCTTTATCAATCCCGGCTCTCCGACAAGACCGAGAAATGGCAAACCGACTCTGGCTGTCATGACGATTGACAACTCCGTCATCACCTATTTGGAATGGTTTGAGTTCGATTCAACATACTAATTTGAGTCGCCACAATTGAACGAATTAATAATTAAATAGTATTATCTTCATAGGCAACAAACAAATTATTAGAAACATTGGCAATGCGCAATATGTTAAAAAGAAACCGTGTAATCGGTTATGTCTTGGCTTCGGCAGTGATACTTATATCCTCCGTTGCAATCGCGGGACCATACACTTCAGCGGGATTAACCCCGTTCAGTCTGACAGGTGGTGCTCCGCCCAGTACCACACTCGCAGAGATGGAGCCATCTGTTACGGTCATTTTCGCACCGACCGACGCAGGATTCGCAGCATTAGACAGTTTTCTCGCATGGGCAAGCACGTCTGCCAATACAGTGAGTTGTCCCAAGTTTGCTATTGCGATTCTCAAACCTGATGACTTGCCTGATGTTGTCACCGAAGCTCTGGTGCAACGCAAATGCTCACTGCCAGTCTACTGGACAACCCAGTCTCAGGGCGGAGCGCTTCTCCCCCAAGGAATCCATGGGCGAGTTGTGATTAACAGCAACGGCACTGCACAGGGAACAACATTTGATAAACTTACTGAGGAAGTGACCAAGGTAACAGCCGCCGCAGCGCAAAGCACCGGTGTAGTCGAACCTAAAATTACCTCAGGCGAAACGCCCTTGCTGTATCCTCCGGGTGGTGCAGTTGTATCCACAGGCGTACAGGTTAAGGCTGTGGCCACAACAGGAACCACTGTCAACCAAGTAGGAACAACATCAACTGTTCTGCGTCAAACCGGCGCCTACTTGAATCGTCGATATGGAATGAAAACTGTTTTCCCACCCAATATTGGTTGGCGCGAATCACGTAACGGCGATGGAGCCATCGGGCAAGCCCTGTCGGATCCAAACTCAAAACTGGTCTGGCGTGTTTGGGGTGCCCCCAATAACATGGATAAAACCGGTGAGCCAGGTGGTCAAATGACTGCGCTCGAATATGTACGACGACTTATTACGCTGACGGCGAGTCGTTTGGGAACGCAACCGTCATTTGAAAAACGTTTTGAAGTGCGTGAAGGCGATGCCGTTGGTCGCGATTATACGTACACGATTAAGCCAACGGAAGGGACAAAAGTCCGCGGGCGCGTTCAGGCTTTTGAAGTAAACGGAGTCATCAAAGCAGTTTCGGTTGAAGGACCGGATAGCGAGTTTCAAGCTCACTCAGAGGAAATCGATGAGTTCTTTAAGAGCTTCACCACTCAACCTGATTTGACTCTTCAGACCCCACAGGATATGCCTCCAGGTGCTCAGCAGCCTAGTCAACCTCTACTGCAACCACAGCCGCAAATCAATCACTTCCCGCAGACGATTCCTCTTGACAATACCGGGTTTGGCCTGTAATTGACCAACTCGGCAATTATTCGCTTGGTGCTGTTTTCGTCAGGCGGTTTCGCAATTCAGCCAATTCTTTGACTGCGGAAGGCTCAAGACGTGACCATTCGCCTGCCATTTGTCGTGCCAGAATCAGTATCTTGCAATATTGATTGAGCATCTCCATGCGATAATAGCATGCCTCGACAGTTTCCCCCAGAGCTAGCGCTCCATGGTTCGCCAACAAATAGACATTTGCCTTGGTTTTGCAGTCAATGATTCCGTCCGCAAAAGCTTGTGTTCCCGGTGTCGCATAAGGAATCATCGGAATATCCGGCAAAAATAGTTCAATCTCCGGCAAGATGTTTCGTGGCAATGATTGTCGGGCGATACAAAACGCCGTTGCATGCGGCGGATGTGCATGAACAATTGCCTGAACATCGGGGCGATGTTTCATCACTTCGATATGCGCTCGCACCTCACTTGTGCGCGGTAACGCACCCGACAACTGATTACCATCCATATCGACAACCGGCAAATCGTCAGGCTTCATAAAACCTTTGCTAACCATAGTCGGCGTACAAAGAATGCAGTCATTGGGCAAACGAATAGAGATGTTGCCATCATTTGCAACGACATACTCCTTCAGCCAGAGACGATGTCCTATCTCACAAATAGACTGCCGCAAATTTTGTTCGCACACATTATCATTCATGTTTCTTTCTCCATGCCATCCAAGCGCTACGCGCCGGTTCTACCATCATTACAGACCCAAATATCAAAACAGGACATCCCGTATCGAGCGCCGCACAAACAGCGTCCTCCACCGTTTCGCAAGTCTGCGTCAACAAGGTTGCATCCTGCTGACGAAATATTTTTTCAATATCCTCAACCGCTGCACTACGAGGACTCTGTGTGCTGCATACAATGAGCTTTTTGGGATGCAATTCCCTCAAGACAATCTCAGCAATGGACGCAATCTCCTTGTCTGCCATAAACCCACAAACGACAACCGGTTTCTCGACAGGATAACACTGTTTCCACGCCTGCGTCATCGACATTGTGGACAGTACGCAATGAGCGCAGTCAATGACAACGGGAACGGGCAAGGATGCCACACACTCGAAGCGCCCCGGCCAGTCGGACTGACTCATTGCAACAGCAGCACGTTCACCGTAGATATTCGGATACGCCTGTATAAGAGCCGTCAATGCCGTCAACAAATTCCATGCTTGATGTTCGCCAACTAATCGATTCTTGATTGTAAAAATCTCATCATCAAAAGTTATCGTCCACTGAACGCCCGAGGCGTCCTTGCGGCGTGGGGGCACCATATTGCCAATATCAATCACGGTCGCTTTGGAGTCAATGAGAGACATCCGCTCCGCGATAGCGTTTCGCACTGCGGATTCGTAGAGCGAATCCTGTTTGGCAAGAATAACACAATGACTGTGTGGTTGAATAACCGCCGCTTTTTCCGCCGCGATTTCTTCGACAGTGCGACCCAAAATGCCTCGATGTTCGGGACCTATTGGCATAATCAGATTGATGAGTTTTTGATTGGGCGAAAGAAAAACATTTGTCGCATCAAGTCGCCCGCCCAGACCGGCCTCAATGACTACGGCCGAGCACTGTCGCTCACGAAAATACACAAAACCCATGGCAGTAAGAAGCTCAAACATTGTCCGCATCCCCACGATCTCGTCCGTAGAGGTACTCCTTCTGCGAGACAAATCCTTGATAAGATTTCCCGTCCAACGACAAAACGAAGTATCGTCGATTTCTTGCAAATCAACACGAATGCGCTCTGTCAGCCGTGTCAAATGTGGCGAAGTAAACAGCCCGGCACAAATGTTCGCTTGCTGTAATCCATTGGCAATCATTGTGGACACGCTGCCTTTGCCTTTGGTTCCAACGACATGAAAAACAACAGCAGGCTCAAACTCAGGATGACCTAAATCGGCCAACCATTTGCGAAACGCCTGCAGATTGAAGTTTGTCGTATTGTAGCGAATGCACCCATGAGACATACGCTCATAGTTTGTTAAGTTCTCTATGAGCGCGACAGCCTCTTGTAAGTCCTTGGGCATGGGCGAAAACTCCTGATGCCCGGGTTCTTGAACCAAAACTACAGACCTTCTTCCACACGCAACACAATGCCATCATTCTCGTTCACTTCAGGCATCGCGTTAATCTCAGCGACCGCAGCTTCGATTGCAGCTTCACAGGTCGGATGTGTCACCAGAATAATCTCGGCCCATGTCTTGTGCGGGCCATGTTGCATCATGCTGCAAATACTGACTCCATTTTTGCCCAACGACGCGCTAATCTTGGAAAGCACACCAAGTTTATCATCCGCACGGAAGCGCAAATAATACTTTGTGGTCAGCTCGCCGATAGGCATCAGTTTTTTGCTACCAACAGGCACCCGCAAATTGGGGCGGCGCGGAGTCGAATTACCACTCAGTTTGAAAGCGGCGATTTCCATCAGGTCACTGCAAATGGCTGCAGCCGTCGGTGATGCGCCGGCACCGCGGCCATACATCATTGTTTTGTCGACCAAGTCGCCATCGGTCAACACAGCATTGAACACACCGGAAACCTTTGCCAGTTGCGATTCTTTCGGCAGCAAGGTCGGATGAACACGAACGAGTGCTTGACCATCCTCTGTCAGTTTGGCAAGGCCAAGCAACTTAATCGTGTAGCCTAATTCTGTTGCGTATTTGATATCTGTTGCGCTGAGGCGTGTGATACCTTCGACAAAAACATCTTTGAACCGAATATCCTGCCCGAATGACAGAGACGCCAGTATGGCAATCTTGTGGGCTGTGTCCAGACCCTCGATGTCGTAGGTCGGATCAGGTTCTGCATAACCGAGGCGTTTTGCTTCCTCAAGCGCATCGCCAAAATCCATTCCCGTTTGCGTCATTTGTGTCAAAATATAGTTGCATGTACCATTCAGAATACCATAGACACCCTTAATCCGGTTAGGGCAAAGACCAAGCATCATCGCACGAATATTGGGAATGCCACCACCGACAGAAGCCTCAAACAGCAGCTTAACTTTTTTCTCTTCCGCGAGCGCAAACAGTTCGGCACCGTGATTGGCAAGCATTGCCTTATTGGCCGTCACAACATGTTTTCCATTTTTGAGAGCAGTCTCGACAAAGGTGCGTGCAGGCTCAATTCCGCCCATCAGTTCAATCACAACATCAATCGAAGGGTCATTGAGCAACCCTTTGGTATCGGCAGACAAAATCGCGGGGTCATAATCCGCGTTTCTCTTGCGTTCTGTATCCAAGTCGGCAATGCGGGTCAAATTCAGTTTGACTCCGACGCGTTCAGCCATCAAGTCGCCGTTGTTGTTCAGGGCGTTCACCACACCCGTACCAATGTTGCCAAAACCAATTAATCCGATGTTAATCTGCGTTGTCTCTGTCATAGTCTTTTCTCCGATACTACCTCAGCTTAAGCCGTTATTTTTCCTTTGCGTTTTCTTTAAAACCGATGAAACTGGGTTCTGGTGTCAAATCAACACCAAACTGTTTTTTGACTGCGTCCTGTATCTCCGTCATGAATTCGACAATCTGACGAGCCGCTCCTCCACCATAGTTAATGATGGCTAAGGCGTGATATGGGTTCAGCCCGATGTTGGTGCTCTCATACCTTGTCCCCCGCTTGAAGCCCGCAGCCTCAATCAGCCACGCTGCCGAAACTTTGACAACTCCATCGCCGGCGGGATGCGCCGGGATTCTGTCTTCCTCGACAGGATTGGAAAGATTCTTGGCGCCTTCGATGACCCGTTTGAAGTCATCACCGGACAGTGTCGGGTTGACGAAGAATGAACCGCAACCGTGCGAATACACATTGTTCTCGTCGTAGACCATCCCTTTCGAAATGCGAACATCGAGGACTGCCTGTCGTACCGTGTCGAGTGTCGGCGGGCCAAGCTGTGGGCGTTCGTCAAACCAATCCTGCAAATCCGTATAGGTAATCTGAGGTGCTTGATTCGGGTGCAACGCAAAGGTTACATTTGTGATAATATAGCGGTCCGGCTCTCTCTTGAAGCGACTTGAACGATACGAGAACTCGCACCATTCGGCGTCGTGGTCTTCGATTTTCATTGTCGTCCGGTCAATGACGCGGACAGTGTGAATGACGCTAGCTACATCATGGCCATATGCCCCGATATTCTGAACCGGCGCAGCGCCAACAGTCCCGGGAATACCCGACAGGCATTCCAAACCACCTAATTTACTACGAACACTGTACAGTACAAAAGCGTCCCAAACTTCACCGGCTCCAACCGAAAACAGCAGTTGGGACCCGCTGTGTTTCATGACAACACCACGCAAAGTCGGAAGTAACACCATGCCGGGATAACCACGATCCGAAAACACAACATTGCTCCCACCACCCAAAATGAAAACGGGGAGTTTATGCTCCTCGGCCCATTGCATGGCTGAGATTATTTCTGTCGTCGAAGATACCCGCGCTAAACAACGAGCCTGTCCACCGACACCTATTGTTGTATAGGGAGCCAATGGCACATTTGCCATAAACTTGGAGTTTTCGGGACTCCGCTCAATTCTCATGGTGTGTCAGAACCTTTCTTTAATGCTAGCAAAACAGTATCAGGTACTGTCTGTGTTGTCTTAATGATGTAGTTATGATAATACACGAAAAAAAGAACAAATTCTTTATTATCGCCTCTATATATATAAAGAGTTTATCTCAACACCTTCTAGTTTAGAGTTCATTATGTATCGCAGACTGCTTTCGTTTTTGTTATTGGTTACTACGACCTGTGTCGCAATAGAGGCGGCACCACCAACAGGATATTATGACGGATTGGATAATTTAACGAGAACACCTCTTAAGAACGCGCTACACAATATTGTTTTCAACCATACGGTTTACACCTATGCCAATGCCTATACGGCACTGGAATACATCGAGGAAGACCCCGATAATACCGCGAACATTTTGACGCACTATGGAAACGATTCAATTCTGAAGAGCAACCATGGCAGCACTGAAGGAACATGGAATCGTGAGCATCTCTGGCCTCAGTCGCTTGGCTCGGAATCAGGGTCCCCGATGTATACAGATTTGCACCATTTGTTTGCCGAAGAGGCAAAGATGAATACCTTCCGTAGTAATAGCGTTTTCGCCAATGTTACTAGTCCGACACGGGAAGCTAAAGGCTGTAAATGGACGTCGAGTGAGTTTGAACCGCGAGACGATTCGAAGGGAGATATCGCCCGAGCACTGATGTATATGGAGATGACATATGGCGTCTCTCCATACAATTATACCCTTATCAATGGGACAACGCCGGTTTCCGGGCAGATGGGGGTTCGTGACACCCTGTTGCAATGGCACTTGAAAGACCCAGTCGATGCAAGAGATTTGCGCCACAATGAGCGTGTCTATGAGAAACAGGGGAACCGGAATCCTTATACGGATAACCCAGAGTTTGCCACACGCGTTTATGATTTGGACGCAACCATCGGCGGGACTGTTTCCGCTGCCTATGACAAACAAGCAACAGAATCACTGACAATCGGCACGACAGGCAATGTGTACGCCTCAATGGACTTGACGCTCACGACCGGAACGGAATGGAATTTTGGTCAGCTACATATCACGAAGAACGGAACCGCGCCGGATTCGGACATCAGTGCAGTCAGACTGTACGCTGACCTCAATCGCAACAAGTTAATTGACGCCACTGATTTGCTTTTGCAAGAGGCGGTTTTCGCGAATGACTCTGTCGCCTTCGATGCACCTGAGATGGTCCGGGCGGCAAACAACGCTCCTCTTTCGTTATTGGTTTCGATGGACATCGCCAATAATGCGACCTCGGGCAGCACGGTGGCTTTACTCTTTCCGGAGAACGCGATTTTAGCGGACCCAAACAAGTCGACCTATGTTTCGCCATCTGTCGCAGAGTTTCTGACGACTCAATCGATTATTGTTGGGGCGTCGCCGACGCCTGGACCAATACCACCAACTCCTGTAGAGAACGACGGGGTTGTCATCAACAAGTTCCTGAATGCCTTGGATAATGCGAATGAGTCAATCGAACTGCTCATTACGAAAGACAACACCAGCCTCGTCGGGTTGTGGCTCAAAGATTTCTCGAGCAGTGGTACTGGCGATAATGGCGGTAGCTATCAGTTTAATGATGTCGCTAAATGGAAATCGCTGAAGGCCGGAACGCTCATCGCGCTTATCAAGAATGGTACGCCCATCACGGAATCATCTCATGTATTGAGTGCGAAACTCACGGATACAACTCTGTTTACTACGGGTGGTGGCACCTTCGACATCGCGAAGAGTGAAATTGTCATGATCAAGTCCGGAACCAAGACTGGCACAGAGAACAGCATTCATGCTCTTGGTACTGTGTCCTCGACTCTCACCAAATGGACTGAAATCACAACCGGATTGAAAGCGACAACAGAAACTGATGCCACAAGCGGTGCAACCGTTCTTATCAAGAATAGCCATTCAACTCTGACTGATTTCAACACTAATGATGAGACCGAGATTATCACCAATAGTGCGCCAGCATTTGGCACAGCAAATAACGCGCAAAACGATGCGTTCATCAAACAGTTGCTCCCTGTCAACCTAAGTTTTTTAGAAGTCGAGTAGATAAGGATATAATCATGGAAGAACTATTGAATCGGTTAATAACCGCAATTGAATTTGGAAAACGCAAAGACGCGACAGCCTTAACGCAAGAGTTGCTAGACGCAGGAATGCCTCCGAAAGACATTCTGGAAAAAGGAATGATTTGCGCGATGAGTTCCGTCGGCGCAAAATTCAAGGCCGATGAGATTTTTGTCCCCGAGGTGCTGATTGCTGCCAGAGCAATGAAAGCGTCGATGGCTGTCCTCAAACCGACACTTGTCGAAGCCGGAATTAAGCCAAAGGGAACGATTATTATCGGGACTATAGCCGGCGATTTGCATGACATTGGAAAGAATCTGGTCGCAATGATGTGCGAAGGGTGTGGGCTGTCTGTCATCGATCTGGGCGTTGATGTAACTCCGGAAAGGTTTGTCGATGCCGTTCAGGAAAACAAACCACGCATCGTCGCCATCAGTGCGTTGCTGACGACAACCATGGTGAACATTCCATCCGTACTTGAAGCGTTAGGCACAGCCGGATTACGTGACCACGTGAAGGTGATGGTTGGTGGCGCGCCTGTCACTCAGGAATGGGCAACTTCAATCGGAGCGGATGGCTATACCGAGGATGCTGCATCCGCCGCAGAAATGGCACAAGCTTTAATCGGGTAAACCCCGTTTACGAAACCAGATGTTTGCGCAACAGCACAAGGAAATCCTGCACGTTGGTAACAATCGAAGTGCAAGTTAGTGTACCACGATCGCGTAGTTTGTTGACCGCAAATTCAGAGATATCCACCGAATAGATGTAAACGGGACGGACTGTGTTATCCGGCAAAACACTGTAGCTGGGCAGCATGTTGCCAAAGGCTATTGTGTGAAGTTGTGTCGCAAGCGCAATGACCGTCGTCGCTTTTCGTGCCTGTTCACGCATCTTATCCTGTGCTTCGTAAACATTGGCAATCACCGACGGAAGCGGACCATCATCACGAATGGATCCCGCCAAGACAACGGGAATCTGTTTTTTCAACGCCGCATGGAGAATGCCATCGCTCAGGTTATGCTCGCTTATCAGTTTTTCCAGACTGCCTGCGCGACGGGCATGATTGATTAAATCCAGATGATGATAATGCCCGTTTGAATAGCCTTGCTGCGTATAGATATCTTGCCCAAGCGCACTGCGATAGAGTGCTCCCTCTAGATCATGGGTCGCGAGCGCATTGCCGGCACACAGAGCATGAACAAATCCGGCCTCTATGAGTTGAGCCATCGCATAGCGCGAATCATGATCAAAACAGGCCGCCGGACCCAGAACCCACACAATGTGACCATGGTCATGCTCATGTCGCAACAACTCGTATAGCGCGTCGTAATCTTTTGAATAGGCTGTCTCACGTGAACGCCCCGTCCGAAACGCGAAGACATCGGCCTCGCCTTTGGTCTGTGGAAATCCTTTTGTGTGGACAAGAATACCTTCTGAACCATCCTCTGTTCGTCCGACACCGACCAAATCACCGACTTGAAGATTCCTAAACTCAATCACATCAATCGTTTTGTTGTCGCGCAAAACGGGGACGCAATCCATGCGACTTTGCCTAGGCAAAATCCATTCATCTTGCACATGAAAATACTCCGGAAAAATCGACATGGCATGGAAATCCAGCGGGGCGACTCCCTTTTTCTGAACGGCTTCCCAACGCGCCTGTGGCGCGTTTGCCAAATCAGAAAAATCCGGCGAAGTATATGTTGGCAACGTAAAGTGGTTCATAGCAAACAATCCTGTTTTCCCAAAAGCATTCTAAATAGTACTATTATTTGTTCCGAGACAAATTGTACAGAATCCGCTTTTATTCGGCAAATTGTCCGGTTTGAATAAAGCGAACGCTAGCCTCGACAGTACGCTTGCCAAGCGGCAAAAATCGGTGAAGATACGGCAACAACAGGAATCCATCCATCTGTGGTAGATATGTCTCGCTCACCGCAACAATTCCGTCATTATCGCCATGAATCATCGGATTCATTCCTATGGGAAAACCTGTTCCGCCTGCAATGACACCGAATGACAAAGGCGGCTGTGGAGCACGAAAGCACATCCCTATGTCACCGGATCGCAAATCCTGACCAGCCGGACCCAACAGCATCTTGTACAGTTTAGTCTGGGCAAGAACATCAGCAAGATAAGTACCTTTGTTTGGCGTACCAATCATGACCAAACGTCCAAGAGTCGCATCATCCGTCTTGTAGTCCTTCAGCGCGTATCGAATAATGATGCCGCCCATGGAATGCCCAACAAAATGAAGTTTCCGTTTCTTGTGTACGTACTTGCCAATGACGGCTACGAACTCCTCGGCAATGTCGGGGATTGACAATTGAGTCGAAGGATAATGCCAGTTCACGACAGTATAACCCGCGCGATGAAAAGCTTGCTGCAATCGAGCCATATCAGTGTTGTCACGTGTTATCCCGTGGACAAGAAAAACGACTTCGTCCGCATGCTCACTGCTCTCGATTGGATTGATATAGAACTCATTAGTGTTGCGATCGATTGCAAGTGGCGAAATGCTCCCCATGACAATAGCTGACATGAAAGCAAAATAAAACAAAAAACAACTGACTTTTGAACATATCCTCATCGTATAACATCAGTAGGTACAGTAGATTTCGACAAAAGGCTTAAATATCGCTTAGATAGTTCACGCTATTTGTTCTTTGCTGTATATTGTATTATCAAAAACAAGGGAAAGCAACATGAGTAAACCAGAAATAAGGATGCAGGAAATCCTTAAAATTCTTAAGAAGAAGCGTTTGAATTCCTTTAGCTTAGCAAACGAGCTAAATGTAAATCAACGAACGGTTCGTCGTGATCTAGAGAAGCTCAAAAACAATGGACGGATTGTCCGTAAAGGTCATACGTATGAAGTCATCCCTGAGGGGAAAGTCTATCCGCATACTGAGGGCAATATTTGTCTTGAACTTTCGCCTGATGATATCGAGATGCTTTCGACTATTTATTCTGTTTCCACTGAAACAGACCTTAATGCTGGCTTAAGCCCAATAGTGGACATTTTGGAGCAAATGAATTCCGCAGAAAAGAAAAAGCACACGATTTCTGAGAATGCCCAAAAGAGAATTGAGATTTTCAAGGTCATCGTCACAGCGATTCAAACGAAAGGATTCCTGAATTTGGTATACAAAAACGCCAACGGAAGAGAATCTGCACGTCTCATTAAGCCCTACCGGTTTTTCATGTATGGTGACATCCTCTATTTGTGCGCATGGTCCGGCAAAAAGGAAGATCTTATCACTCATGGGACACCTACTTCACAAGACTCCAGTGACCAAAACAAACAGGACAATTCGCTGAGGACTTTTGTGCTCCGTCGAATTCAGAAAGTTTCTAAACCATCGAAAAGAAGAACCGAATATTTTGACGCGGATAGAAGTGAAACGGAAATCCAAGACTATATCGATGGACTGTATAATGCCTATCCCATCAAGCGCAATCAAAAAGTGACTCTGACTGTTAAACCATATCTGGAAAGTTACCTCACTCTACATCCGATACATCCCAAGCAAATAATGGTAAAAGCGAAAAATCAAGAATCGCTCTATGTTTCGTTTTCCGGAGACATCAACAAACCGTTGATAGCGGCTATTTTGAGGCTTGGCTCTGATGCTGTGGTCGAAGGACCCAAAGATCTGAGAAAGCGCATCAAGGCAGAACTGGCGGAAACACTAAAGCAGTATAACTAAACATTTTCGCACTTAACTTCAATGCGGGATAATCATTTTCGATGATTGTCCCGCATCATTTTTTAGTCGATCGCTTTCCATAAATCGGCAATCGCACGTGCAATCGCCATATGAATTCTCGGTGGTCCGGTATAACTCCAAATATGTAATCCACCATGGTCAGCCCGTGCCGTCAATGGGAAGTCCAGTCCGCGATTGGCAGCTTCCGGCGGAGCGCCTGTCAGCGTAATACTCTTTAGTCCTGTTGCCTTGACAATTGCGGCCGCAGTCTCAGCAGTCGAACAGTAACTCTTAATCGCGATATCACTATGAGCGACAACCATCTTTTTTTTGCCATCGAAAGCCAAACGCGCAAAATCGATAAATGGTTTCATCTGTTTGGAATCAGGCACACGCATCCCCAGTGAATCTGTCGTTGCCGAGGCATACAATGAATCGGCCAGAACAACAGACTCTGTGCGGTCAACGATGTCGTCATACCCGAGCAAAACCCGAACCGCGCCATAACCCGCGCTAAAACTCTCTAGTTCATAACGATCGATTGTGATGTTATTGTTCGAAGAATTCGCTCGTAAAGTCGCCGTTACCGACGAAACCTGTTCGTCAAATGGCGCATGCGACGGATAAAGTCTCTCATAGGTACTCGACCCTTCTCCCGGGTAAAAACACAAAATGGGATTCTTCGCAGCACGTCTTGTGTGCTCCTCTATGGCATACCAAATCGCGCCATGATAATGAAAAGTCAGTTTGACAGTGTTGTCTGAAGTTATTGTATCGCGCCAACCCTCCGGCAAAAACAATGCTACAGAGGTACTATAATCAATCCGCTGTCCATGCGCCAATCTTGGCAAGCTTCCAATGTCTCTCCAGTTAATCGGTGGCGGCGTCACGGCATCTCCGGCGTCTTTCTCTGACTGAGAGAGACACGTGCCCGTGAGTGAAAGCCCCGCAAGCATTATTAATCCTGTAACAAGAAGTTTCTTCACAGTCAACCTATTCTCTCTCCGACCAGACGCCTTTATACTCACGGCGTGCCTTATCCTCCAGAGCCTTTAGTTCCTTCACTGGCGCTGATTCCCATAAATCTTCCTCGTTAAGTCTCGCCAAGCCATTAGTGAGCAAGCCCTGCAAAATGTCGGCATTCTTCTCATCGGGCAACAGAAAACGTCCATGCAATGCCCCATAACGGTCACGCGGTGCATCAACAAAATCTAATATAACTTTCTTGCCAATCAGTTGTTTTTTCAACCAGTCATTTGCTTCACGTGCATAGATGACATCAACGCGGCGTGTTGCTTTCTCTGACGGAACACGAGCACCACGAATGCGCACCTGTTCCTTAGTCTGTACCAAGATTTCGCCACGATCCATCACGTCCAAAACTTCGACATCAATCGGTTGGTACATCCGTGTTTTCCCAGCTGTCGTATAGGGCGCCATCTCGGCAATACTCGACGTCACACGAGCAAGGGGAACTGTTCTCGTCAACGACAAATCAGAAGAACCAACCAACAGATGAGACGGAGTTGGCCTTGGAAAAGGTTTATTTCTCTGAATCATGGCGGTCTCAGGCTTTACCATTTGATGCGACGTTGCCATCTGTTGTTGTGTACTCACTGCTTGTTTTGTCGGAACAGGGGTCGCCAGAACCGGAGAAATCAATTGTTGCGCTCCAATGCTCATGGCGCTGACGCTCAAGACTGCACATAGGATATACTGATACATAGAGAACCTCAGACTATTATAAATCGTTTTCTTATGATATACATACAGATTTTTGTTGAAAACACAACAGAAAACCATATTATAAACTCTGCAATTCATCGGCTGTAAGTTCACGCCATTTCCCACTCGGAAGATTACCCAGAGTCACCTTGCCCTCGCGCACACGGGTCAACTGTTTGACTGTGTGTCCTACGGCACGCATCATCATGCGGACTTGCCGTTTGTGTCCCTCGTGGATTGTTACTGATAGGCGTGATGTGTTCGTTTCGGTTGACTTGTGTTTTCGCACCGTCGCCGGCGCTGTTACAAAACCATCTTCAATCGCAATGCCTTTTCGTAAGGCATCAATCGCGTCATCTGTGATTTCGCCCCACACAACCACGTCATACTCCTTCTCAATTTCGTTGGAAGGATGCATGAGTTTGTTTGCAAACTGTCCATCATTGGTGAGAAGGAGTAGCCCGTCGGTATCCATATCTAACCGTCCCACGGGGAATACTCGCGTCTTGATATCATGCAACAGTTTATAAATCGTCTTGCGTCCATGCGTATCACTCGCGGTCACAAGATATCCACGTGGCTTGTTGAACACTAAATAAAGGCATCGCTCTTGCGGAAGTTTCAATAGTTTCCCGTCAAAGATCACTTTGTCCTGTCCGGCGATGACCTTTGTTCCTAACTCGGTCACGATAGTCCCGTTGACCGCGACGCGTCCGGCAACAATATAAGTCTCACAATGCCGACGCGAATCCACACCACAGTCGGCCATGTATTTTTGCAGTCGCACACTGCCGTTGCCACCTATCGAATTGTCTGACTCCATAAGACCCCAATCTGATTGTAGAACTAATTATGTTTTCATACTACAGAGTCAGTAACAAATCTACCTTATGAGCAATATCTTTTCTCCGGAATTGTCCGCTTTTTGGGAGCGCAGCCAGGCCGCGTTTGATAGCGCGTTGCGTACCTTTTTGTCTTCTTCGATTTCGCCATACGGCGAATCGGTTGACAAATTGAAGAACCTTGATGATGCGGTAGCATATGCGTTAGGAATCGATTCGGAAGCAAAACCCGGCAAACATATTCGACCAATGCTCTGCCTTTTGTGCTCGCATTTTCTGGGCAACACATCCGGCGATGCGATGCCTTTTGCGCTCGCAATCGAGATTATGCATAATTTTACTTTGGTGCATGACGACATCGAAGACCAAGATGACTGGCGACGTGGACGCCCCTCTGTCTGGAAAAAACACGGATTCGACCAAGGCATTAACATCGGCGACTTTATGCAAAATCTTGTCTATCGTTGCTTACTGCAATCGCAGACGACTCTGTCAATAGCGCAAACGCTGCGCCTCTGCCAACTGATGACAAATACCATCGAGATGACCATCCGCGGACAAACTCTTGATATGAATGCCCGTAAACAACAAATCAAGATGGACGAGTACATGAAAATCGTCACCTACAAAACCGGATATTGTCTGGCTGCACCACTGGTTGCCGGAGCAATCATTGCCGGAGCAGACGAAACAACACAGGCGACACTGACGCAAATCGGCCTTGCTCTCGGGCCTTTGTTTCAGATTCGCGACGATGTCATCGACTTGACCGCAAACAAGGGACGCGCCGAAATCGGTTCGGATATTCGCGAAGGAAAACGGAGTGTTCTGGTGGCCATCGCCTGCGATCGTGCGCCTCAAACGCAGACGCAGAAGTTGTTGCAGATTCTCGACACACCACGAATGGAAAACACGACAGACGAAATCTTGTGGTGTCGCGATCTGTTCGATCAGTGCGGGGCGTTTGAACAAGCGAAAGTGATGTGCGACCAATTGTCGACACAAATGTTCGAGAATCTCGACAAACTCCCACGTTCTTTGTCTGCTCCTTTGAGCGAAGTCATCGATTATCTCAGAAAGCGGAATGCGTGAAACTCGACCGAAATACAAACAAGAGTATTGGCATTTTTGGTGGCAGTTTTGACCCGCCACACAAAGCGCATATCGCACTGGCGCAACAAGTCTTGCAACACCCAAACGGTGTCGATTATCTGTTCATCATCCCGGCCTATACTCACGCATTCGGTAAAGTACTGACACCATACGAACAACGCTTTGCGATGCTGATGTTAGCCTTTTCGGCGGAGGTGTTTTCGCCATATCTCAGAAAACGCATTCTCATTTCGCGCATCGAGCAAAGGTTAGGCGGAACCAGTTACACTTTTGAAACTGTCGAAGCACTCAAGCAGCAATATCCCAACGCTCAGTTTCATTTGCTTCTCGGCAGTGATACCTTCCGTGACATACCCCTGTGGCATCGTGCGGACGAACTCCTGAAAATAGCTTCTCCAATCGTATTCCCACGTGATGGTTTTGCCTGCAAAAAAGTCATGAAAGCAAACGAAAAATGGCTACACGATGTTAAGTTACCGGCATTCAGTAGCACCGAAATCCGCGCATTGTATTCCACTGGCGGCAATCATATGTTGCTCGCGTCCATGATGCCTGAGCCAATTTTAGAGTATATCCGAAAACACAAACTCTATCAGAGTCGCTGACGAGTTGTTGTCGTCGCAGAATCGTCCGAAACTACAGGCGAGATGATTAAGAGGTCATCTCTGTCATAGCGCACACGACGGCGACCGGCATCCACCTCGTCCATAACCGAACGCGCCAACCGCATAAACCGTTCTTGTTCCATTCCGCAATGCCGTGCCAACCAAAGCACAACCCACGAATCGCTGGTGATGTATTTTTCCTCAAACATGTTCATGCCTTGCGAACGGTACGGGACAAGACCAAAAGCGCCAAAGCTGACGGCAACTTTTGCATCGCGAGGAAGTATGGCTGACAACGCCTGTTTTGCGCGAACATCTTTGGCAGTAATTGTCCATGGTTTGCGATAATATCCATCAGTGAAGGTAGGCAAAAACAATTGGGCAATGGCAAAAACACTCATCCATATAACCAGAACAGATTTGCCCCAGACAAATTGTTTCCTGTCGAAATAACGGGTAACGGCGGCACATCCGCTAATCATCGCAAACGTCAAAAATGGCAAAAAAGGATACGAGTAGTAATAGCGCAATTCGCGCATGAATGGAAAACCAACTAGCAAGATTGGCAATGGAATCAAACATAGAAACAGCGCCTTGCCACTAAACAAACACAATCCACCAACCGACAAAACAAGAATACCGAGAGTTTGCACTGTGTCCCAACCAAACCCAAACCCGGCGAAACGCTCCGTGTAATCGCTGATGCTCGACGAACCTGCGGGTTGCGCTTGGGATACGCCAAACAAAACAATCCCCGACATAAGAAGCCAGAGTAAACACACGCTGCACACTCGCAAAAAATGGTTACGTTCTTTCGCACACGAACCATTGAGTTTTGCAGAGACAGACTCATAAATCGCATAGACGAGCACCCACACTCCGGCGTCTTCGCGAACAGACATCGCCAACACAAGGAGCAACCAGAACAACACGCCGCGACGCTGCCATGTCGCCATTACGCACAACATTAGGAACACATACCATGCTTCGAAATGGTCCGCTAAGGCCAGTGACCCCACATAAATGTTGCATAGAAACAAGACTCCGCAAAGAAAGGTCAGCACGGGCGAAAGTCCCTTTCGCAACGCAAGTAGGGTTATCGGAATCGGACAAAAAGCAATCGCAAATAGGTAGCTGCTAACAAGTGGCAACGCATAATCGGAGCACCATGTCAGCGGAACAAGCAACAGGAGAAACGGTGTGAAGTGACAGGCAAAATGATTGACTTCCATCATTGGCGAATACATAAAGCGCCCATGTGCCGTGTTCGCGAGGCAAGCCCAGATGTTGCCGACATCAGCAAGATACCAGTGACCTGTCAGAAAACGCGACACTGAAACATACTGCATCCATGCAAAGGAAACAAGGCATAGAAGCAACACCGCAAACCATAAAGAACGGTATTTCTGAAGCAATTCATTCATTTATCAACAGCACTCATGGTTTATATACATTCCGGCGAATCACGGCATGTCTATTTGCATAAAGCTAAGCGAATAAAATGCCCCAGTTGAGTAAGATAAAAGTGACATAAGTTACGCACTATGCTATAAGGACAGTATTCATAATCTATGCTACGAGCAATTATTGCAGGTACAGGAAGTTTTTTGCCGCCGAGGATTATCACAAACGCAGAACTGGAGACCATGGTTGACACTTCTGATGAGTGGATTGTGTCACGCACCGGTGTACACGAGCGGCATGTTGCCGACGCCATGGTTTTCACCTCTGATCTCGCAATCGAAGCAGCCCGCAACGCTATTGAGAATGCGTCCATGTCTCCCGAAGACATCGAACTTATTGTCGTGGCGACTCTCACAGCTGATATGCATACGCCCTCCGTCGCGTGTATCGTCCAGAGTGCTTTGGGCTTTAGCAAAAACACCATGGCTTTTGATATCAACGCAGCTTGCAGCGGATTTATTTACGCCATCACAATCGCGAATCAGTTTTTGCAAAACGGCGTCTACAAAACGGCGCTTGTGATTGGTGCGGAAACTATGTCGAAAGTGACAGACTGGGAAGACCGCAACACGTGTGTTCTTTTTGGCGACGGCGCCGGTGCTGTTGTTCTCAAGGCCGCCGAAACTGAAGACGGCATTCTGTTGACGAGCGCCGGTTGCGACGGAATCGCAGGGATCAAATCGCTAACAATCCCCGGCCTGAAGGTTTCCGATGAGGAAGCCAAGAAACGCGAGAATCGCAATCTGTGTACCATCCGCATGGATGGTGGCGAAGTCTTCAAGTATGCAGTCCGTATGATGTCGGAACAAATCACGACAATCATCGAGAAAGCCGGACTGAAACTCGAGGATGTTAAACTGATTATTCCACACCAGGCCAATGCCCGCATTCTCGAAGCAATTGCCCACCGCATTCAGGTCGACAAATCAGTCATCTTCTTTAATGTTTCGCATTCCGGCAACACCTCGGCAGCATCTGTCCCACTGGCATTGCAAGCTGCTGTTCAGGCGGATCGGATTCATAAGGATGACTACATTATTCTTGTCGGCCTTGGCGGCGGAATCACATGGGGCGCCGTCCTTATTAAGTGGGCATAAACAGGATTGTGTCACCCGTTTTTGGATCGAATCTCGTAATAATTTAACACCTGTCTATATATTTTTTTTCTTCCGTATGTAGCTATAGTTTTAGTGCAGACTTTTTCAGTTTGCACACACCCTTTTGCCAAAACAGAAAGTAATTACTTATGGCTAAGAAAAAAGACCTTGGGCACAGCGCCCACAGTAAAAAAGCAGACAATGTGATCGGGTTAGAAGGCGTCATGCCTCGTCCTATCAAAATCACGATGCTCGGTGCCGGAAGCGGTTTCACCCCTCATCTGTTCAATGATATCATGAGCATTCCCGGAATGCGGAAACTCGAATTCTGCTTAGTTGATATTGACAAGAAGCGCCTCGATGTCATGTACAAACTGACAAAACGTATGGCGCATGACTTTGGTCTGGAAGACAAAGTCGAAATCAAAGCGACAACCAACAGAATCGATGTTCTTTCCGATTCGGACTACATCATTTGTTGCGTCGAAGTCAGCGGTACATCCTGTGTTCGCTTCGACAACGACATTCCGCTCAAATACGGCATCGACCAATGCATCGGCGACACCATCGGGCCCGGCGGTCTTTTCAAAGGACTGCGCACCATCCCCGTATGGCTCGACATTCTTGAGGACTGCGAAGAACTCTGCCCAAACGCTGTTGTTCTCAACTACACAAACCCCATGAATATGATGTGTCTTGCGGCCGGTAGAACCAGCACAATGCAAGTTGTCGGACTTTGCCACAGCGTTCAGGGAACAAGCCACTGGCTCTCCGAACTGGCCAAGGTTCCCTACGAGGAAATGGAATGGGAATGCGCCGGAATCAACCATCTGGCATGGTTCACAAAGTTGGAGCATAAAGGAAAAGACCTCTATCCTCGCCTGTTGAAGCAATGGGAGAAGGAAACACGTGAACGCAAGGTCACGACGCATACGGAAGACGCATGGGATCTCGTCCGCAAGGATATGGCGGTTCACTTTGGCGCATTCATCACGGAGTCTTCAGGACACCTGAGCGAGTATGTTCCGTATTATCGCAAGCGCAAAGAACTCCTCAAGCATTACTGCGTCGAGGGTTATGGCGGAGGTTCGAGTTTCTACGCTAACAACTGGCCCACATGGCGCAAGAATAATGATGCGGAACGTCTGCGCGAACTCAAGCAGAAGGAACCGCTCACACAACCTCAGCGGACATGGGAATATGCCTCGTGGATTATCGAAGCAATCGAGAAGAACAAACCCTTCAAGATTCACGGCAACGTCATGAACAATTACTATGGCGGACGGCTTATCAGCAACCTGCCCGAAGACGGCTGCGTCGAAGTTCCGTGCCTCATCGACAGCAACGGAGTTCAACCGACTTGCTACGGCGATCTGCCACCGCAGATGGCTGCCATTTGCGCCGCCGACATGAGAATGTTTGACTTGGCTGCGGATGCCGCTATTTACAAGAGTGTTGAGCTTGCGACATACGCACTCATGCTTGACCCGCTGACGAGCGCAATCTGCTCACCAGCTGAAATCAAAAAGATGACTTTGGAACTGTTCAAGGCCGAAAAGAAATTCTTACAGGGCTACAAATAGTTTTCACCCAATAGGACAGCCAGTCGCCCTCTTACGGGAGACTGGCTGTGCTTTCATTTTTCGAAACGGAGCACCATAAGGGAACATGCAAAATCCGAGAGAAACAACTCTCGCCATTGCCTCGCAAACTCCACGACGCGTGGCCGAGTCTTTGCCGCCAATGAACAAACGGCGCAAAGGCATCAGCCCCGGTTGGTGGTTCATTTCGCCGTGGCTTTTTGGGTTCGTTTTTCTGACGGCACTTCCGTTCTTGGCAAGTCTCTATCTGAGTTTTTGCCAGTATGATGTTATCTCTCCCCCACGTTGGATTGGACTGAGCAATTACGAGAATCTGTTTTTGCACGACCCACTCTTTTGGAAATCCATTTGGAACACATTTGTCTATGCGGTGTTTGCGCTGCCACTCGGCACAGTCGCCGGCATCACGCTTGCATTGCTCCTGAGCCTTGATCTCCGCGGCATGAGCGTCTACAGAACCATCTTCTTTCTTCCCTCCATTGTTCCACTCGTCGCGACCTCACTGTTATGGGTGTGGATTTTGAATCCCCAAATCGGACTCATCAACAATTTGCTCGAGATGGTTGGCATCAGCGGTCCGCCATGGCTAGTTAGCCCCGTCTGGAGCAAACCGGCACTTATTCTCATGTCGATTTGGGGTGTTGGCGGCTCCATGATTATTTATCTTGCAGGCATCAAGGACATCCCGACTTTCTTGCACGAGGCAGCTCTGGTTGACGGCGCCAACACATGGCAACGTACATGGCACATCACATTACCCATGCTAACACCGGTGATATTTTTCAACCTCGTCATGGGTATGATTGGTGCCTTCCAGTACTTTACACAAGCTTTTATCATGACCGCCGGGGGCCCGCAAGAGAGCACTAACTTTTACTGCTTATACCTTTTCCAACGGGCATTTCTCTATCTTAATGTCGGCTACTCAAGCGCAATGGCATGGATTTTGTTCGTGATTGTTCTCGTAGTCACAACAGCCTTGATGAAAACTCATACGAAATGGGTGCATTATGAAGGTAACTAAAATCAACATTAAACTGTTTCTCAAATGCCTTCTCGGGATTGCGCTTATCAATGGGTTCATTATATTGCTCATTGACCCGGCAGCACGCGTTGAACGCAAATACCCAGACCGTGAAAAAGTTGTCTTTTGGCACATGTGGACGGGCGAATGGAAAAAGGTTATTGATCGAATCGTTGATGAGTTTAACGAGAATCAGAATAAGTACGAGGTGTCATCACTCTCACTCGCCAATGGTGACATGAAGTTTCTTCTGTCGACTGCGGGCGGCGATCCACCAGATGTGATGGCGCAATGGAACTGCGTGATTCCGGCATGGGCAAAACGCAAAGCACTGATGCCTCTGGACAGTCTGATGTCTGACGAGGATAAAAAAGCCTTTGAGGAAACATATCCCGTCATTCAAAAAATTTGCCATTTCGAGGGCAAGAACTACGGGATTTGTGTCGGGCTGAACATATATGCTCTTTTCTATCGTCCCAGCCACTTCGAGGAAGTCGGGCTTGACCCAAACAAAACGCCAAAGACGATTAGCGAATTGAACGAGATGTCTGAAAAGCTTTATAAGGTTGCGCCCGATGGAAAAATCCAGCGTGTGGGAATCTACCCTAATCATATCCAACAGTGGATTCCATCTTTCGGTCCGGGAATGTATGACTACGACAGTAAACAAATGACCATCGTCACACCGAACAATCTGCGATGCCTTGAGTGGATGCAGAGTTTCCCGAAGAAATATGGCGTCAAGAACCTGACATTTTTCGAGTCTTCGTTCCAGAATGGCTACAGCGGCACCCTCGACTGGCCTTTCATCACCGGCGGTTATTCGTTCATGGTTGACGGACAATGGCGCATCGAGCAACTTGCCAAATATGCGCCCGACTTGGACTATCGTATTTGCCCGCTGCCTGCTGCCGACGAGGACGGTCGCCCTAACGCCTGCCTGTGCAATGGCAATTTCCTGCTTATTCCCTCGAGCGCGAAGTGCCCCGAAGGCGCATGGGCGTTCATGCGCTACTGGTCGGGCATCGCGAATCCTGACAATGCAGCAAAGTACTACACGTGGGGTGGCTGGATGCCAATCAGTCCCGCGGTTACCAATGCCGCGGTCTTCCAAGAATACCTGACAAAGTATCCGCAATGGAAAACGTTTGTCGACCTCTTGCCGTCAGAGAATTTACAGGTCTGGCCACCCGTCGTTTATCAGAATTTTCTGTTAGACAGAATAGCCACTTTCAGTTCTGTTCTCACAAGTATGAGTAAATCGCCAAAGGAGACCTTGGAAGGACTAAGGGATATGGTCACCCAAGAAGAAGAACGAATCAAGCGGGGACAGCCATGAGTACGGTTCTCAAACAATCAAAATCGGTACGGTTCGTGGCACACCTGACATTGATTATCCTGTCCATCCCCTGCCTTCTGCCGCTCCTATGGATGATCTCCACCTCGCTCAAAAGTGATGCGCAAATCTTCCCGTCTGTGGGCGAAATCGGCGGATTCCGTCTATCGGATTTCATTCCGAATCCCATCCTCTGGAGCAACTACCCCGAGGCAATGCGTTCGGTTCCCTTTGGAACGTACCTCCAGAACACACTCTTTCTTTGCATCTCGACCACCATTGGCGCTGTCCTCTCCTCCGCATTAGTCGCCTATGGATTTGCCCGAACAAAATTTCGTGGTCAAAAGATTCTGTTTATTCTTGTGCTGTCAACACTGATGCTCCCGCCACAGGTCACCATGATTCCTACCTTCCTCCTCTACAAAGGAATCGGCTGGTACGGCACATGGTTGCCATTGGTTGTGCCCTCCTTCTTCGGGAGCGCCTTTTACATCTTTTTGATGTGCCAGTTCTTCCGCACCATTCCCAATGAACTCAGCGAAGCCGCCCGCATTGATGGATGCGGCGAGTTGCGCATTTTCTTCCAAATCATGTTGCCACTGTCCATCCCCGTCATGGCCACCTGTGCCCTGTTCCAGTTTATCGGGGCATGGAACGACTTCCTCGGTCCGCTCATCTACCTGAACTCGCCATCACAGTACACAATCGCTTATGGACTGCAACAGTTCATGGGAACGATGGTCTCGCAGTGGAGTTATCTGATGGCCGCGACAACGGTCTTCACGATTCCAATCATCATTCTGTTTTTCCTCGCGCAAAAAACCTTCATTCAGGGAATTGCAACAACAGGCGGCAAATAGCATGATGTGCTGTGCCGGAAAGCATCATGCAGGAACAAGCGCAAGCGCCCCTACACTCCTTTAGCTTCATCTGACAGATGCCTAAATGAGACAATAGCGCCAACGGGTTCGCCCGCTTTTGCGAGGATGCTTTACGGTTATATAGACCCGTCAATTCATCTAGCGTCATTAAGCTGACAGACAAAGCATTCTCACGCAACTCAATGACATTTCTCAACCAGTATTTGATGACTTGTGCGCTAAAGGTTTGCGAATAAAGTCATTAGCGCCATACGAAAAAGCTTTTATCTCAACATCATCATCGGAGACTCCCATGCAAATCATGACTGGCATTGATGCAAGCTCTTGGTTTGATTTCCTTTTGAGAACCTCACGACCGCTCGTGGCCACGAACACCTCGTATTCGTCTTTTGCAGAATCGAGTTATTGATAGCATTGTCGTCAACAATAATCACTTGCCTTAGCATCACGAAACACACTCCTCCGGCATATCAGCGCGAAGTAGACAAGACAAGAACATGACAAGTGTCAACATAAGACAAAGGCTAATCTTTTTTACGAATTCAAACATCATATACTGCGACTATTTAACCATACGACAACATTCTCATTATAACTAACATGATGCATCACTATAGTGTAAAGTGGAGACTTTGACTATTCTTCTTTTTGCATGAATTTTGTCAATGAATGCTACTTTTCATAATTATAGCCGATAGAAAACAGAAACTGTTCAGGTATTATCTAGTCGGTAAAAGGCGTAGCTTGTTAGCTTTTGAGGCCGCTACGGGCAATGCCCTCGATGAAGAACCGCTGCAGAAAGAAGAACACGAGAACCACCGGCAGAATGCAGAATGTGCTTGCCGCCATGAGTAGGTTAAAGTCGGAACCTGCTTCGCTTGTAAAAATAGACAGACCAACCATCAAGGTACGCATTTCAGGTTTACTGGTCACCACCAAAGGCCACAGCAGGCTGTTCCATGTGCCAATGAAACTGAAAATCCCGCTAGTAATCAGGATGGGCTTGCTCAGGGGCACCATGACTAGCCACAGAAACCGCCAACGCCCCGCGCCATCAATCTGCGATGCATCCCACAAATCGTTGGGAATGGTCATAAAGAACTGACGCATGAGGAAGATGCTGAACACACTCGCAAGCCACGGCACAACCAGAGCCTGCCACGTATCGAGCCAGCTAAGCCAGTTAAGGATGATGTAACTGGGAATCAGCAAAACCTGCCCGGGCACCATCATCGTCGCGATGATTAGGTAGAAAAACAGGTGTTTCCCATAGAAGTTCATTCGAGCAAAAGGATAGGCAGCAAGAATACTGGTCAGCAAGCAGCCGGTGGTGGTCGCGACAGTGGTCCATATGCTCACCATGTAGTAGCCCGTGAAGCTGACTGGCGAAGGCTTGACCCAAGCGTCGATATAGTTACGCCAGAGGAATTTCTCCGGCCACCATGTCGGCGGATAGTTCATCGTTTCTTGAGTTTCCTTGAAGGAGCTGATGATCATCCAGTAGAATGGCAGAACCATAAAGAAGGCTCCGCTGAGCAGTATAATGTACATAATGGTACGCCACCATATTTTGGTGTTGACACCACGAATACGAAGACTCACATACCAGAGAATCAAAACAAGAAGTAACGCTGCCGCGATTTTCAGAACCAATTATCTTTTCCCTATAAACAGCAGATTTGCCATAATTGCCGAGATGAGCACCGCTACGAATTCCGCGGAGAGTCCCGCGACAACGATGTGTCTGGACTTGGTGATGCCAACCGCGCCCAAGTACACAGCAATCACATAGAACGTTGTTTCGGTGCTACCTTGCATGCACGAAGCCAAGAAGCCCTCGAAGCTGTCAGGGCCGAAGCGTTGGAAGATTTCCAACATGACGCCGCGTGCCGCCCCACCACTAAGCGGTTTGGTCAGGGCGAGCAAAACCAAATCAGGTGGGAAATACTTTTCGGGGATAATCAGGCCAATGATATAGTCCGATACAAACTGCATGGCGCCGCTCTCGCGGAAAATGGCGATGGCGGATAGGATAACCACAAGGTAAGGCATAATCATCACGGCAGTGTTGAAGCCTTCCTTGGCACCCTCGACAAAAGAGGAGTAAACCTCGACTTTTTTGCAATAGCCATAAAGAACAATAATGAAGAACGTCAGCGGCATCAGCCAGCTGTTAAGGAGGTTTGCTAAGTCTTTGAACAGTTCCATCGTATGCTCGCTCCCCCGCTACTTGTTTTCTTCAGAAGCGCGCAGAGCTTCTTCTAATGGGACAATCGGTGTATCGGGCGTAAATTTCTCGAGGATTCGGCAGAGAATGAATGCCGTCGCCAAACCGAAGCATGCGGCGATATACATTGGCACCATGAACTCCATCGGGCGATCCGAGCCATTGGAGATACGATAACCGATGATGGTCGCAGGCATGATGACCATGCTCGCGAGGTTGAGCGAAACGAACAAACAAATAGCATTGGAGGCTGTCGTTTTGTCACCATTGAGTGTTTGCAATTCCTTCATTGCCTTGATTGCCAGTGGCGTCGCGGCATTATCGAGTCCCATCATATTGGCAGCGAAAGTCATCAGCATTGCGCCTGACGCCGGGTGTTCGATGGGGACGGTCGGAAATAGGAATCTAAAAAGTGGGCGGAGAGCACGTGCCAACAGAAGCAGCATACCGCTCTTTTCGGCAATTTTCACCATACCAAGCCACAGAGCCATAATACCAATTAGGTCAAGGCACATACCGATAGCACCGGTTTTGGTTTTGCCGGAGGCATCTGTGTAGCTGATGGACACGGCATTGAATGCTGCAGACGTCAGACGATTGCCGGAATCAGAAAAGGCTTTGAGTTTTTCTCTGAATGTTTCGTACTTGACAACGGTTTCGGTTTGTTTGCCATCGATTTCTTTGATAACAGTCTCGCCGACATAAGTCCGGTGTAAGGCCGTGCCAAAGCCAGCCAAAAGGCCAACAATCATCAAAAAAGCCCAAATATGGTTAAGCACATTTCATCTCCTATGTCTGGTTATTTCAGTCATTCTACATGATTTTACAGTAAAAATCAAGCAAAAACTGTGTTATAAAAATGAGAACGACAGCGTAAAGAAGATATAATTATTCCGGTTATGTATTTTAATGTATACATGGTATATATAAGAAAAACCAACCTTCCACAGGAAGCCTAAATGTTATTCTGGACAATTATCAAATCAGCACTTAAGAGTATTGTTGCCAACAAAATGCGGTCTTTTTTGACGATTTTGGGCATCATCATCGGCATTGCTTCGGTTATTACAATGCTCGGATTTGGGCAAGGTTTGCGTGACCAGATCGTTTCCTCGATGCGCCGTTTTGGTACCAATATGCTGACAATTCGCCCCGAATGGCGTCGTGACGCAAGTGGCGCGCGCTCGGGGAACTTTCAAACGCTCAAGGTTTCCGATGCGGAAACGCTGTTGCGCGAACTCCCGGAAGTGGTAATGGTTTCGCCGGAACTCAGCACCTCGTGCCAGTTGAAGTTTATGAACGCTAATGACCGCATGACGGTGTATGGTGTGGCTCCGACGATTTTTGCCATCAGAAATTACGAACTTGAGAATGGCCGCACTTTTACCGATGATGAAATCACCCGTGGCGACCGTGTCGTTGTCCTCGGTGCCAAGGCCGCGACGACCTTGTTTGAAGATGCAGTCGTCGAACCGCTTGGACAAACAGTCAAAATCAGCAATCGAAACTTCCGAATTATCGGTGTGACCAAACCCAAGGACGAGTGGTCCGACAATTGCGCGTTTATCCCCATTACGACTCATGCGCGGCAAATCAGCGGCGCCACGAATGTCAATCAAATTTATTTAAAAATCGGCGACAAGTACGACCTTGACAAGGCGCAAGAATCTGTGACAGCAGTCATGCGCCGTCTGCATCATATGCAGGCCAATGATGAGAATGACTTCCGAATCCGTAATAGGCAGGAAGCGCTCGACAGCCTGAACATGGTCGGCACGGTGTTGCGCATTTTGCTTGGCGGCATCGCAGGAATCGCCTTGTTTGTTGGCGGCATCAACATTATGAATATCATGTTAGTGACGGTGACGGAGCGAACCCGCGAGATTGGCATCAGAAAAGCGATTGGCGCACGCAAAGGCGCGATTTTATCGCAATTCATGATCGAGTCCGTAGTGATGTCCTGTTTAGGTGGGCTGATTGGCATCCTGTTAGGGGCCGGATTGCTTGAGTTTGTGAACTACAGAGTCCCCCTGATGGGCGAAGGACAATATGCCAGTTTCTATGCGCCGTTGGACCCCTTCTATGTTGCGCTATCCTTCTGTTTCTCGGCATTGGTTGGAATCTTTTTTGGTATTTACCCGGCGAGAAAAGCCGCCTCGCTCGACCCCATCGAAGCTCTCCGGTATGAGTAATAGCCGTAGGATGACGATGTGATATCGGCACATAGAATAATAACGAATGAAGGAACTGTGAAAGAATGAGCTTGTCTGACAGCATGGACACCACAAAATTTGATAAACTGGAGAACGCGAAGTTCATCGGAATGGAGTTCGCCACTTGGTTGTGTTGTCTGAGCCAAAAGAATAATGGCCGCATTAAGTTAGAAAACCTTGCGCCGTTTGATTTGTTCTTCGAGTCGCCAATACAGTTTTATAGTGATATCGGCGATACGACCATCGCTGTGCTCAAAGGTTCTCTGCCCATTGATTCGCCCGAGGCGTATCAGGCACTCAGAGAAGGCAAGACAATCGCGAAAGCGGCGTTACGGTTTATTTTTCAGAATCAGACTTATACCCTGACGTTGGACGCCGGGCGAATGTTGGTCAGCGGTCTAAAAGTTCCGATGCCGGCAAATGTGAGCGTCGACAATTATCTGGACATCCGGCTCGAACGGCTGGAGGAATTTGACCATTTCATGAATGTTTTGTTCAAGAATTATCTTGCCTTGCGTTGTGACGAGAAGAAGTGGTCCGGCGTTTGCAAGACTATTAAAGAATGGATTGACGGCTTTCAGGCTTGATGGACGATTACAAGCGTATACGCGAGGCGCGCAAGTCGCAGACACAATACTGGGACGCGAATCTTGACCCGGATAATCAAAGCGGATCCTCCGATAATAAAGTGGACTTTGATGCAGAATTGCCTTTCTATCTGTGTCCCGACCAGCGGACAGCACTGGATGAAATGCAACCGTTGCAAGACAAGCTTATGTTGGAAATCGGAGCCGGACTGGGGATGAATGCGCGTTGGTGCCGTGCCGCCGGAGCCCGAGTTGTGGCAACAGATATCTCGCAAGAACGCCTGTCTGCCTTGCGGAATTTGCCACCGGGCAACACCACCACAACCAAGCCAACCCATCCACTGCTGTGCGTCAGAGCTAAGGCAGAAGCATTGCCATTTCGACGAGATGTATTCGAACTTGAATATGTCAAGGCAGTGTTGATTCATACCGAACTCGAACAGGCCAGCCGCGAGATGGAACGGGTTCTTAGCGACACGGGCAAGGTGGTGATTGTGGAACCCATGGACGCGAATCCGTTTGTCAACCTGTATCGCAAAACACTGGCACCGAAGATTTGGCAAAGCATTACGATATATTTTTCGCCACGCGAGATACAAACTCTCAAACGGACCTTCTCCAATGCAGTCGAACACCGGTTCTATCTGTTTTCGTTTCTCGCGTTTGTGTTTCAGTTTGCTGTCAGGATGCCCGAATGCTTCCGCTTTTTCCATTCGCTTCTCGGAGCTGTCGACCGCTGTTTGTTTTGCCTATTCCCCTTCCTCAAGCGCTACGCATGGTTTGTGTTAGTCACGGGAGGCAAGAATCGCACGGACAGGAGCACAACAAAGGAATGAAGATTTTTGTCCTTGTCCATAATATGCCCAATCATGGTAGCTGGTTTCGAGCGTTGGAGATTGCCAGACGCATGGCGCAACGCGGTCATGAAGTGACGATGGTCGGCACAAGCGCCGAAAAGTATTACCGTCCTCGGACACGCACAACTCCTGATAATGTGACAATTGTCGAGTGTGGGAATTTCGCGTTCTTCAACGACAAACAAGAAGGATGGGGACTGTTCGACATTTTCACGCGGCTCGGGCTCATCCTCAAGCATCGCCCTGATTTCGTGTACGCCTTCAGCCATAAACCATGTTGCGTTCTGCCCGGACTTCTGGCGAAACTCTTCGGGGCAAAGTTAGCCATCGACTGGAGCGACTGGTGGGGCGGACACGAAGGGTTATTCCAATCCTATGTCATTCCGTCATTTGCCTTCAAGTCCCTACCACGAATCGTGCGTTTTTTGCGCCGCATTGTGTTTGCCATCGACAGCTACTGCGAGCCACGATGCCTGCGGTTCGCCAACTATGTTACACTCATAAGTCAAGCCTACTATGAACACCCGGGCAGTCCCAAAAATCTGAGAGACAAATCAATTGTTTTCTACAGTGGCTCAGACTTGGTTGGCATCACACCGATGGAGAAAAGCGGCGCACGTGCCCAACTGCGTGATGTGCTATCAGGTATCCCCCAAGGGGCGTTTATCCTTGGATACATCGCGAACTTCAACCCTGACGAGGCGCTGATGCTAAACGCTTTTGCGAAGGTATGTGCGCAACGCAATGACGTGTGGCTACTTGCTGTTGGCGCCGGCTTTGAACAAGTCACACCAACCATTCATAACGCCATCAATCACCGCATCTGCCATGTGGGTTATCGCCCCTTCGAGGAGTTGCCACAACTGCTCGGAGCTTGCGACATTCTCCTGTTGCCATTGGACGACAGGCAGCTGAACCGCGCCCGGTATCCCCACAAGATGAGCGATTATGTGGCGGCGGGTCGCCCCATCGTTACGTGCGATGTGGGAATAGCCGGAACGCTCATGCATCAGTATGATGTGAAGTATGTTTGCGAACCAAATGCTAAGGCTTTCGCGGAGACAATTTTGCGGGTGCTTGAACATCCGGCGGAGTTGGAAGCGGTCGGGGCTGCGAACCGTAAAACGGCGGAAGCGTATTGGGACTGGGACCGTCTTTGCGACCGGTTGTTTGAGTTCTTCGAAATCCGCTAAACGACTACAAAGCCTTGAGGATTGTCTCGCAAACTTCCATCACATTCTGGGAAGTCATCGTGGGGTACAAAGGCAAAGTCAGTTCCCTTGCGGCAAAGGCTGCCGCATTCGGATTCTTGCTCACAGGTTTATCGCTCCATGCGGACATGGACGAAAGTGGCCGATAATGATGCGAAGTCTGAATCCGCTTTTCCGCCAGAATCGCAGCGATGCGCAAGCGTTGTTCTGTGTCCGCGCATATCATAGGTAAAATGTGAGCCGAAGCTGTTGCGGCAATCTGCCCTTCATTGGCGCAATCGGCAAAACAGACATGAATTCCCTTTTGATGATGTAGAGTCTTGACGTAGAGCGCATAAGCTTGACGCCTTTTGTCGTTGCCCTCCCGCAACTTGTCAAGTTGCGCCAGACCAAGCGCGGCCGCGATTTCAGAAAAACGGTAATTGTGTCCATGCAGAACCACATCATACTCGCCCATGCGTCCCGTATGTCGGTCATAGGTCGTGGAAGTCATACCATGCGAGCGCATCAACTTAGCGCGACTCCAATCCTCTTCCGATTTGCATGCGATGAGGCCGCCTTCGCCCGTCGATAGGTTCTTGTTGGAAAAGAAGGAGAAACAAGAGTAATCGCCTCGAGAGCCGAAAGGCTCCGTTGTGTTGTCATAACAGCCGCCGACGGCATGCGCAGCATCCTCGATGATAGAAACATTGCAATCCTTGATGACATCCGCGATGGATGTCAAGGCGTCGAATCCGGCATAATGAACAGGAATGACGGCGGCAACTCTCGCCCCATACAGACTCATTTTTTCCGACAAATCAGAGGCAGACATCAATGGGCAAACGGGAGATTCTGCATCGACAAAATCGACAGTCGCACCGGCGGAGATTACAGCATTGGCAGTAGCGGCAAATGTCAAATCCGGCACCAACACCACAGGCTGTAAACCATCATGATCCGCATTGGAACGCCATTTTTCGACAGCAAGACGAACCGCAAGTTCCAAAGCGCAAGTGCAGTTGGTGACAGCCAAACAATGCATTTTTTCTTGCAATATTCTATCTTGAAATGCCGCTTCAAACGCAGCAACTTTTGGACCCATGGTCAGCCATTTGGAGTCAAGAACACTCTGAACGGCGCGTGCTTCCGCGTCGTCATAGTTCAAGTCAAAAAGAGGAATATGCCATGAGTCATTCATCGAATAGTCGTTTCTGTATTCGCAAAGAGATTAAAAATCATCCGCATCGCCAAGACGGCGTAACTCATCAAGCAGCTCACGTCGCTGAGCCTCAAGAGAATAAATTGCATCGTGCCCGGCCTTGACGGAACGCACAGTGACTGTTCGGTAAAAGACCCAACGCATTGTCCAGAAAGTAGCATACCAACCCAATAGCAAACCGAACAATGGCAGATAGGTAACCGTTTTCTCAAAAGCACCGGAGGTCAGCCAATCATTACTAAAGAACTTTGTCTGGATATAGGAGGAAAAGGAAGGCCAGACCATAACAAGAATCAATAGTATCGTAATCAACAATGTCCACATCCACGAATACACCGGAAAAGTGACCGGTTTGGACCCTGCGGACAACCGGTTGGCGTCAATAACTTCTGTTATTTCCTTGTTCAAAACAGCAATCTGCGATTGTAGCTCTGTTCGAGTTGACATCTATGCTGATTCTCCTTAGGTATATAGATACATCTTATGTCCGGCAATTTTCACATTGCATTAATTCTCCCATTTTTCATATGTTTACTTTATAAACCAAAGTAAGGAAAACACCATTGAAGATAAAGACCCTTTTATTAGCGGCACTTATAGCCAGCGGTTTTGGTACCATCAACGCAGCAGATGTCAAACCATTTCAGTTCATCCAGATTTCTGATCCGCACATTACAGCGGCTGACACGACGCAGTCACTCCTCCTGCAACAGGCGTTTGATGACATGAACAAGAACTATCCCGATGCAGCGTTCGTCATCAATTGTGGCGACACCACCGAGATGGGATATAAAGAGGAGTATGCACACTTTAAGGAGATTATCGGGAAGTTTGGCAAGCCCGTCTACAGCACGATTGGCAACCATGATGTTCGATGGAGTGAAAACGGCAAAGAGAATTATCGTGATGCCTTTGGCGACACCTATCGCACTTTTGACTATAACGGTGTGCGTTTTGTCAGCATGGATGTTTCAATGTTGCTGGAACATTACGGACATTTCGACGGCGAGAAAATGAATCGTCTGAAGAAGGATCTTGAATCACTCAAAGAGAATCAGCCTATGATTATATCGTTTCACCAGCCGATTCTGGCAGGTGGCGGATTTGTAGACAATGACTTTGTGTTTGCAGAAGCGATTCGTCCTTACAATGTTCCGCTTGTCATGGAAGGACACGGACATACTTTGGAAATGAAAACGGTCAATGACACAACATATGCGATGGGTGGTAGCACCTTTGGCGTATCGGCCTACCGAGTCTGGACCATTGGCGATGAGTATATCACAGGAACCGTTCGCAAGTTCCGCGACAACACATCAGAAGTAACAACGACATTTCCTCTTGTGAAGAAACAAAGTGCACAAAAACCAGTTTTGAAGGTCGAAACAGATCAATGCACATCGCAGACAACCGTCTTCACTTACAAGTCAGAAGGATTCAAGGACGGAATGAAGTTGCTGTATTCCATTGACAATGCCTACAACGGTGAAGCCATCGCAAAAGGCAATGACTTGTGGCAGACAAAAGAACACTCGCTGCCGGTGGGAATTCATCAGTTGGTGATTAGCTATGAGACTGGCAAAAAGCAAAAGCAAGCCTCAATGGTCAGCTTCACGACAACGTCCAAAGACAAAGCATCTCCTGTTCTTTTGACCAAAGTCATGCAACTTGGGTCGGGCGCACAATCATCGCCGACAATTAATGGCGATGACCTTTATGTCGGATGCAATGATGGCAAGCTGTATTGTTTCGACATCAAGTCCGACAAAGAAAAATGGACAACTGACTTGAAGCGTGAAATTGTAGGCAAACCGATTGTTTTCAACAAGAATATTTATGTCGGTTCCATGAGCAAGGATTACTATTGCATCAGCACAAAAGATGGCAGCATCGTATGGAAAACTCCCGTCGGTGGCGCGGTTCTTGGGACATTGCTTGTGACGGATGAACTAGTCGTCGGCGGTAGCGGTGACGGTGGTGTTCATGCGCTTGATCGCGTGACGGGCAAAGAAGTTTGGAAGTATCAAACGGGCAAGTATGTCAAGATGAAACCATGCCTTGCTGATGGCGGTAAGTCGATTCTCTTTGCCGGTTGGGATAACAAGATTGTCAAAGTCGAAGCGGCTACAGGCAAGGAAATCTGGTCGGTCGAAGCGGCAGCAAGCGTCCATGTTTCGTGCGCAACGGCAGACCTCGCGGTCTCTGATACGGACGGCATCGTGATTGCCAACACGCATGACTATAAAGTCAGCGGTCTCAGCCTTGAGGATGGCAAAACACTCTGGAAATGGACTCCGCCAACCAAACCTGAAAAGCGTCTCGGGCCGAGCTACAGTTCGCCGATTATCAAGGATGGTATTTCATATTGCGGTAGTATCGATGGCTACATCCTTGGCTTCAACATCAAGACTGGCGAGCTTGTTACTGACATTCGTCTGCGTGAGGAAAAGACGGACGAAATCTTCGACAGCGCATCAATCATTGTTGGGAACAAACTCTATGTCGGTTCGATTGGTGGCAATGTTTACTGCGTCGATCTCGAGAAGAAAAGCGTCGACTGGTCGGTTTCTCTCGCGCCCGGGTTTATCCTGACGTCGCCCGCTTTCAAGAACGGCAAACTGTATGTTTCGTCCGTCAACAATGCGGTTTACACAATTCAAACCCCGAAAGCCGAAAACAAATAGTCGGTAATAAATCAGTATCAAACAGGTCGAGACGCTTAACCGTTTCGGCCTGTTTTATTATACACGACGAAACAGCGTTTCCAATGTGGCGGCCAGTACCTTGCCATCGCAAGGTTTGGTGATGAACGCCAGTAGTGGGTCATCTTTTCCACTCTTGAACCGTAGGCGTGTCTGACTAACAATGATGAACGGAATTGTTTTGCTGACGCGTGCCCGAACAAGTTTATAGATGGCTTCGCCTGTTGCTCCGGGCATAATCAACTCACTGATAATGTAGTCCGGTTTCACACGTTCGATTTCCTGCAAAACATATTCGCCGCTGTCCAATTGCGTGACTCCCTGCCCAAACAACAGCAATGCCTTATGCATCATCATTCTGTCGACAGCATCATGGTCAATGATAAGCGCTTGCATTCCTTCGGCGAAATGCTTATGAGCAGCCATGACCGGCGCAACCGGAGACAGAGAAGAAACCGGCGCCGCTGGCTGAGCAGCCACAGCTACAACAGGCGGTGCTGTTGGGGTCGTCGATGGTGGAGGCACTGGTGATGTCGGCGGTGGCGGAGGAACAGGCTGTTCCTCGGGGATCATAGGTCTTAGTGAAGCGTTTTGTGGAACCGAATCTTGCTGCTGAACAGGAGTCGGTGGGATTGGTACAGGAATCTCCGGTTCCGGTACTGGCGGCACAGGCATAACAGGACTATCCGGTTCCACCTCCAGTTGTGTTTCTTCTATAAATGCGATGCCCAATAACTTAATCTTATGCGAATCGGTCAGATTGCATGCATGGCCGCGCATCTTCACCGTGTAGTTCACTTCTTCGTTTTCCGTGCCGATAAGTCGACAATCCATGGCTAGATTTTTCACACGCCCTAATGCGAAATCAATCATCGACGCCGAGGCAAGCTGTGCGTCATCAGGATGCAGAATCTTAATCCATGTGCCATACGTCCCGTCATAATCGCTCATCTGTTTAGGATTCAGCAACTCGATTAGCTCGGGAGACAAATCAAACGGCGTGTCCGGCAATAGTGGTTTCCCCGGTTCAAGAGTTACACTCCAAACGCCTGCACGAAGAACACTCAGAGCCTGTTTTATTTTTGCGTCGATATCCTGCAAACGCATGACCAGTTCTCGTTCATCGGTGACTTCGTGTAGCACTCCGGAAATTCGATAACGAACATGTGTATCCTGAGACTGGGAGTTGTCACATGTTGTGATGCGGATGTTCATGAAAAACCATCTCATGATGTTGTCCGTATTATACCCGTCGACACAACGGAAATACATCGACTTCTGCACTTCTTCTCCGGCAATCAAGACCTTAAGAAGGTCAGTGAATCGCTCGTAGTCGCGAGCATTCATGATTTTCGACCAAGTTCCAAGCTCGGGTGGATAGTCTTCATAATCGCAACCGATAATGCTCATGACGCCGGACGAATACCAGACGGAGAGTTTCGCATCGAGTTCTATTCCTTCGGGCAGTATCATCTCCCACAGACCAAACCCACAAGTTTGCTGAATCAAATCCAGATCAATCAATTCGCGCCTGAGCATCTCGTCCATGCGACTGAGTTCCGTGACATCGGTCGCCATACATATGCCGCCAACCACTCCCCCTTCGACGCCGGTCAGCACCCCGGTATTGAACAGATAATAGCCTCCCAAATGTTGTTCAACAATGAGTGCTTCGGCCAACTCGGAGCTTTTCATTGAACGCAACATTGGACATTCGTCCGGGCGCACGCCATTCGCATGAGCAAGCTTATAGCAAAGGTTTCCTTCGCACACAGCCGGCGCGCACGCGATGCACTGACCCATGGCGGGATTGGCTCGCAAAACAGTGAAGTTGTTTGCTGTGACAAAACAGGCAACCGGTAACGCTTGAAATATGCGACCCCATTCGTCTACTTGGTTTTTGAGTTCGACATCAACAGGTTCGATGTCATTGAGACAGCCGGCGATTCCGCTGATTTCTACGGGGGTATTATTGTTGAATCCACCGACTGGCACAATGATGTAGTCGGCCGGTACTGGCCCATCGTTCATCGAGCCGTTACGCACAAGAACTTCCATCTCTTCGCCGGACAACGCACTGCGCGGCTTGGAAGGATGTGGTGCACTGGGCGAATACAATGACTGGAAAAGAATGCAAACAGTGCGATAGGCTTTGGGATTCGATGTTTGATCAGGACCCGCCGATAGCGCCTGACCAACGCTCATCCCAAACAGGCGTTCAACAATGGGATTAACATAAGTGAATCGCGAATACCGAAAATTGAACGTCCACAATTCTTGCTTTGGAGCTTCCTCGCTGACACTCAACGTCAGACTCTTGGCAACAGCGACTTCTTTAGCAACGGCAACCTCAGCCTGAAGCGCCATCATTTCTGCCTCAAGCTGCATCAGTTCAAACTGAATTGCATCGTCCGAAGTTGAATTCTGCCAGTTATTCATGTTCCTCTATGTACAATACAGTCACTATGCATCTTCCCAATGCAAAGAATTGAGATGCTTTTCTAATGCGACCGCCGCATCCTGAGCATCGACCAACAGCATATGTTCATTGGGAGGCAAGCCGGACATCTCATGCGATGTCAGATATGGAACGGGAGACACGACATAACCATGAATTGACTCGTCGCCAAGAGCACCCCAACGATCCGGTTTCATCGGACCATAAACAGTAAAGGTCGGCACACGCAACGCAAATGCCAAATGCTTGGGACCTGAACACCCACCGACTGCAATTGCCGCACCCGAAATCAGCGCAATCAGTTCGCGAATAGAGCAGCCCCCCAAGTCGGCAACACGATCGGCGCCGTATTTTTCCTGTATCATCACGGCAGCATCCGAATGTGCTTCGGCGTTCACGATTCCGACATTCAGACCAAAACGCAAAAGGACATCACACAGAACACCCCAACGTTCGGCAGGCCAATTCTTCATGGTCTGAGCAGTATCAACCTGTAACATGGCGAAATGACGATACCCACCAAGAGTCGGATATTCTTTGAGCAATTTGTTGCACAGGTCAACATCGGGAACAATCACCGGAGGATATAGCGGACAACGTGCCGGCCATTGATGAAACAGCACAGACAGGTTGATTGCTTCGTTGCGAGTGAATCGTTTGGGAACAAGTTTGCGTGCCAGTGAGTAATCGAAACGACGCGGGAATCCAACATCTTCACTGAAGGTTATCCCCTTGTTGCAAAACAATATCCGCCACGGTTCGGCCGCCACATTGTGCCAATAGGGAACAAAGATAACATCAGCACGATCCGCAGCCTGACGAAGAACTTCGAAATCGTCAAAGACATCAATGGGGAGCGCCATCACATTCCATGGACAGGCCTCGAACAAATCACGGTAACGTGTAATAACCTCAATGCGGGTCGATGGCAGATTGTGCGCCAACTGACTAATCGAGGCCTGAAGCAACACGGTATCACCCAGATACGCGGGAGCCACGATGAGAACGGTTCCCGGGTGTTTCGGAATCTGAAAAGCCCTACGACGCAAGCGCATATACTTGCTGAGCATTGATGAGGCAAGCTTCTTGAGTTTCATCAGAATAACGCGACGAAATGTCTTCGCGATAATCGGCAAAGTCCATTTTCCGCTTTTCCTCACCAAACCGTACTGCCGCACATTCCAAACAATCTCCGGCAAATACCGGTGAAAGGATATAAGATACCGCGGGAGACGCAGAATACCATTGCATACACAATAGCAAGCATCAGTAGCCCAATCCTCATTACGCTCGCGTTCCCACGCCGTGCTCCCATCAATCAACGCCCGTGACAGCACGCTACGCAAGGTAAAACGCGATGCTTCAACATCATGCCACACAATCAATTTTGTGTCGAGTGCGACACGCAGCCCACTCCGTCTGGCTTTTAGCCACCAATGCGCATCCTCGCGACCGGAAAGATAAACATTTCCATCGGCAAAGCTACGTCCGGTCTGTTGAAACGGATATTGCTTCAGCACTGACCGGCGAATCGCCAAATTTGCTGTTGCCGGATAGCTGTCATCACGCCCCTCAAATACGCCCTTGGAACTCATCCCAACTGTCCATGCGAACTCCTCGTTCCACCATGTGGGTAGCTTGCTTCGGTCCGCTAGCATCACAACTCCACCGAGAGCATCAAGATTCTGCATCTTGCGCCGAATGCGGTCAACCCAGTAGGCATCCGCATAACAATCATCATCAATAAACGCGATAATGTCCCCATTGCAATTGTCTGCCACACTGTTACGTGCCATGGCAAAATCGCATTTTCCCGTGCCGAACAAATAGCGCAAACCGCTCGTCTGCCATAGCAGCCACTCGCGTGTTCCATCGGTCGAACCGGTATCATAAACGACAATCTCATCGCCCGGTGCGAGCTGCTGTTGCACAGCCGCGATGCATCGTTTGAGTTTTTCCAGACGATTCGCTGTAAGGATGGCCACACTTATTTGCATTGAACTCATGCGGATGGTGTTCCCCTTCCGACAAATCGTCTAAAGATTTCCTCGTCCGAAATCCGCCAAAAGGCTTGCCGACGTTGGCGCTCGGTCTGAATGGATTTGCGTAGGCCAAAAGCCTGCAAAGCGCCTTTGATGTAGCTGCGTTTTCTGACGTCAGAATACCGAACCAGTGACTTCGCAATGCGACCGGGCAAGAGTGAAAGTTCCTTGTCCAGCAACTTCCTGCTGGTCAGATTCAACCAAAGAAACGACAGCCTATTGCGTTCGCGAACGGCCAGAATTCTTTCAGAACCGTGTGCCCTGTTCATCGACCCTTGACCAAAATGATAAGCTTGCGCTTTGGGATTATACAGATTCGTCAACCCGGATTTCATCGCCAGACAGGAGATGTCATAATCCTCCCAGTACCCCGGAGCGAAGCCGTTCCAGAAACCACCGAAACGCAGAAAGTGCTCCCGATGGAACGCCCCGCAGCCGCCCTGAACAAACATCGTCGGGCAGCAATTTTCGGAATCCTCGTACATCAACTGAAACCCATTGTCCCCAAATGCCGCGAACATGTTCAGATGATTTGGTTCGTGGTTATCCCAATCAATCGTTTTCCCCGAGACGCCAAAAACATTCTCGTTTTCCATCATGGGCCGCACTAGCTCGCCAATCAATGGTTCCTGAGGAATCAAATCATTGTTGAGCAAAACGAGATACTTCCCTTTTGCCAGAGACGCGCCTTTATTGACCGTCGCATCAAAGCCAAGATTAATATCATTGAACTCCCAACGAATGTTCGGGTATTCTTTCGACAATTGCATGGGCGCTCCATCTGTGCTGCAATCGTCAATAACAATAATTTCCCATGATGCTCCTGATGCTTGCGCACTCATCATTGTTGCGGAAAGACAGCGTCCCAAAAAAGCCAATCCGTTCCAATTGGGAATGACAATAGAGACCGAGGGTATACTCTCTGCCGTCATGATGCCCTGATTTATTGAGGCAGAGGCGATTGTATCGCCGCTGTCACAGTCGAACTCGTACTCAAATCTCCGGCACTGAAGACTCTTTCGCTAATCTCCTTGTATCTGTCGAGAACTTGCTGCTTGTATCCAGGAAGTCCGGCAACAACCTTGAAACGGTCAATGGCCTCTTTATAGTTGTTCTTGTCCATTGCAATCCGGCCCAAGTGGTAAATGGCTCGGTAATCATTCTTGTCATACTCCAGAGCCTGTTTGAAATACTGCTCTGCCTGGTCTATTTTTCCAAGATTGTAACTGGCCAACCCCAACAAGCTCGAGAAATCATATGGGTCGCGTTGTTTGCCCGAATCATCAATCGTCGTATTCGCCCGGCAATCCTGCGCCTTCTGATACCAGTTCATCGCCTTATCCCATTCCTTTAGCCCCGCATAGACATTTCCCAATTCCAGACAAAATGTCGGGTTAGCCTTCGTCTTAGGATTGAAGGTCTCTCTGGCATATTTTGCTTGTTCTTTCTCTTTCTCAAGTGCTTCGTTATGCAGTTTTTCCAAATAGACAATAGCCTTTTGCGGGTCCTTTGTTTGATATCGAATGGACATAAATCGCGTGTATTCGTGGGAAAACGATGGCGCCATTAGGAAGATAACCAATATCCAGACCAGCAAAAAGATTGCAGCAAGCCATGGCCAAACCACAATATGTTTAGCATTGAACCTTGAGGCAGCCCCTATGCTCGCGAAAGGGTCATAATTATCCGGCTGCTTTACGGCTTTTGTTTCATCTACTGTTTTCTTGCTTTTAGCCATGAACTCAAAGTATCTCCAAACATCTACTACATAAAAGTTTATTCTTAGGAAAGTACTGCATTGAGCACCATTTTGTTTTCTAATGTATATAATTGGCGTGAGTAAAAATGACAAATACTCGGAAGACTGGGCTAACAATTCGGCGGCACTCAGCGAATGTCTATGCCACTGGTTTGAGAAATCCAAACGAGAACTACCGTGGCGTGCCGGCGACACAACCCCATGGGGAATTTTCATTTCCGAAATCATGTTACAACAGACAACGGTGCCCACAGCACTGCCCTACTGGCACAGATTTATGGACCGTTTTCCGACTCCCCAAAGCATGGCAACGACTAGCGAAGATGAGATTTTAGCCATGTGGTCCGGATTGGGATATTACAGACGGGCACGCAACTTGCGCAAAGCGGCTCAACTCATGTGCGAATCCTTCGGTGGCGACGTTCCCTGCACGTTCGAGGATATTCAGGCATTGCCCGGAGTTGGCCGCTATACCGCAGGAGCCGTCGCCTCCTTCGCCTTCAACCTGCCGGTGCCTATCGTCGAAGCCAACACGGCACGCGCACTGGCTCGCATCGGTGCGATTACAAACATCAGCAATGACTCTGAACTCTGGGAATTCGCCAAAGCGCTGTTGCCCAAAGACAATCCACGGTTGCATAATTATGCCATTATGGAACTCGGAGCAATTGTCTGCAAACCGACTGAACCTCTTTGCTCGCAATGCCCCATCGCTCAGTTTTGTAAGGCAAAGGCACAGAATCTGGTCGCCTCGATTCCACCGCCGAAAAAAGCCGTCGAGAAACTCGCCATACATTATCTTGCGGTCGCCATACAAAATGGCGACAAATGGCTGTTGCGGCGGATTCCGACCAACGAATGGCACGCAGGAATGATGGAGTTCCCCAAAGTCGAGATGAATGTTACCGGGATGAAATCCACAAAAAAGAATGCATCTCAAAGCAAGGCTCTGAAGCAGTTGTCCGAACAATTGCACATGGATTGCTGTCGTAAGGCAGTGTACCGAAAAACCGTAAAATATGTAGTTACAAATCACAGCATAACTTTGGAAGTTTGGATGGCACAAACGGATACGCAATCGATTCGGATGAACCGCGAACAGGAAGGGCTGTTTTGGATTGCGACCGATGAACTGGACAAATACCCCTATGGAAGTGCTATGCGTAGAATCATTCTGACCATTATCAAGGAAGCAAAGGAAAATCGCTAAATGGAAATTGCACCAGAAAACATTTATCACGCGAATGAACTGCTCGTCAGCCAACTCTACGAACACTTCAAGGATCAGATGTCTTTGAAGATTCTTGTCGGCCTAGATAAAATCGGACGCCACATCAAAAGTGCGGAAATCACGCGTCCCGGATTGGCGTTCTCCGGATTCTTTGACATTTTCACTTATGACCGTGTACAGCTTGTCGGCAATACCGAGACCGGTTATCTCAAGACTCTGGATGAGAAAACACGACACGAACGTATGGAATTAATTCTGTCGCATGAAGTGCCTTGTTTTCTGATTACGAACAACAATGAATTGCCCCCGGATTTCATGGAAGCATGCGACAAAGCCGGAGTGCCCGTCTTGCAAACGCCGCTTCCCAGTACACTCACAGCTAGCCGATTGATTCCGTTCCTTGAAGAACATTTCGCCGACACGACCATGGTTCATGGCGAGCTTATTTCTGTATTTGGCCTTGGAGTTCTCATCATTGGTGACAGTGGCGTGGGCAAAAGCGAATGCGCTCTTGATTTGGTGGAGCGCGGACATCGGCTTGTTGCGGATGACGCCGTCACCGTCACAAGCCCGCGCCCCAATGAGATTTACGGGCAGCGTAACGAGAATATCGGTTACAACATGGAAATTCGCGGAATCGGCATTCTGAATGTCAGGGACTTCTTCGGAATGGCCTCCGTTGGCGAACGAGCAAGAATTGACGCCGTTGTGCATCTCGAAGTATGGCACGATGGAAAGAACTATGAACGTACCGGTTTGGAGAATAAAACCGAGGAAATCCTCGGCGTCCATGTGCCCCTTTATGAGATTCCTGTCAAACCCGGCCGAAATGTGCCAATGCTGGTGGAAATGGCATGTTTGGCTCAACGCATGAAAAACCAAGGATTACACCCGGCGCACCTCATCCAAAAGCAACTTGCGGACGCAATTCAGAAGAATAGCAAACTATTATGAACGCCCCATACAAGACCTTAACACGATACCTGTGCGTGCTGTTTCTCGCGTTTTTCATGCAAGAACCAACGCAAGGAAAGAGTCCTCTGGACCTTTTGCCAAACAGGGGTATCGCCAGTGGCAACACCGCGCAGAGTGCAATACTTGCGCGTAAAGGGTGGATTCGTGTCTATGTCGGCAGTTCTTTATCAGCCCAAGTGCGAGTTTCCGGAGATGGATATCAAGTATTAATAGATGGTCACTCCGCAGGTTCCGGACGCGGGAACGCAACCGTCACGGGTCGTGGCGACAATGTCGTCGTTTCGCAAGGGAGACAAAACATAGCCTCCGGCCATGAGGTAACAATTGTTCCGACGCTGAAGAATGGAATTGTTGGGATTGGCGAGCACAACTATCGAGGGCGTCTCGTCGCCATTGCATCCGGCAAAGGTATCTCATTGGTTAACGAAGTCATGATTGATGATTTTCTCAAAGGGATGCTCGATGCCGAAATCGGCGGCGATGCCCCAATGGAAGCGTTGAAGGCTCAAGCCATCTGTGCCCGTAGTGAACTGATTAGGAAACTCGTCAAACCGCCGCACAGAGTCAACGGATATGATTTCTGTAACAGCACACACTGCATGGTGTACAAAGGTATCTCCGCCGAGAACACGGCTTGCGTACAAGCTGTCAACGAGACTTTGGGGCTGGCTTTGATTGCCAACGGGAATGTCCTCGACGCAGTCTTTCACAATGTCTGTGGTGGAACAACCGCAGGCGCCGAAGAAGTTTGGGACAGTGATCCCGTTGAGGGATTAGTGCCTGTGCTTGATAATGGACACGGCAGAAGCGCCCCGAATCTGTCCAACGACCGCGACGCCGCCTCATTCATCAACTCCGCAGATTCATCCCTGTGCTGCCATCCATCCAATCCTACCTATCCTAATTACGCGAAGAAGTATTTCCGCTGGGAAAAAAACATGTCAGCGGAGCAAGTTGCGCGTATCGCCGGTGTGGGAAGTCTGCGTGACATTCGTGTTATCCAACGCATGCCAAGTGGCAGAGTGCGCAAATTGCAAGTGACAGGAACACGAGGCGCCAAAGTCTTTGAAAAAGAATTGCCCATTCGCAACGCATTCGACCTTTGGAGTGGATTCTTTGTTGTCGACATGAACAGCAATGGTGTTACCTTCCGTGGTGCCGGCAATGGTCATGGCGTCGGACTTTGTCAAATGGGAGCGCGTTCCATGGCCGCTCGAGGCGCAAAATACACCCAGATTCTCAAGAACTACTTCCCTCAGGCCAGCATACAGCGCATCTATAAACCCTGAAAAGGCTCTTATTAGAGAAAGAGTCGGCTAGAATCTTTAGGATTTTTGATAATTACTGCATATTTCAATCTTCCTAAGTTATAGTAATCTTAGAAAATTAGGTATATTTTATGCTGTTTTGGACTATTGTGAAAGTCGCTCTTAAGAGTATGGCTGCAAATAAACTGCGTACTTTTTTGACAATGCTTGGCATTGTTATTGGAGTTGGTTCAGTTATTGTCATGTTAGCGTTAGGCGCTGGCGTTGAAAAATCGATTACCGCTCAAATCAGTTCGTTTGGCGCCAATATCATTATGATTTGGCCCCAGAGTGTTCGTGGTGCTGTTCGTGGAGCTGCAACCTCAAAGTTGACATTGGACGACGCTCGGGCGTTGGTGCGTGACGCGCCGGATGTGATGCAATCGTCACCTGAAGTCAATTCGTTTGGACAAGTTAAGTATTATAATGAGAACACTCGTAGCAGAATCTGCGGTGTTGCGTCATCGTATTTCTCGGCACGTAATTCGCCTGTCGAGACAGGTAGGGAGTTTACGTCTGAGGACGAGGCTCTAAGTGCAAGAGTCGCGATTGTAGGCGGAGAAATCGTTGACACTCTGTTTTCGGGACTGAACCCGATTGGTGAACAAATCAAGATTAGCGGCTCAAACTACACAGTTGTGGGTATCCTTAAGCGTAAAGGTGACACGGGTATGTGGAATCCGGACGAAATTATACTGGTTCCCATCACAACAGCAATGAGTCAAATCATGGGTGCGCGAGACACCGTTCAGAGTATTGCGGTCTCAATGCGTAATGGCATCGATGCCGAGCAAGCGAAAGAACAAATCAGCGCGGTTTTGCGCAGAGAGCACCGACTGCAATACAATCAAGAAGATGATTTTGGCATGTTCAATGTGGCGGAAGCCGCCGACCAAATCAAAGAAACAGCGTCGTTTTTCAAACTTTTCTTGGCAGGAATCGCTTCGGTCAGTCTTATTGTTGGTGGCATCGGCATCATGAATATCATGCTTGTATCTGTCACTGAACGCACTCGGGAGATTGGTATCCGAAAAGCTCTTGGTGCCAAGACAATGAATGTCTTGGTTCAGTTTTTACTCGAAGCAACAACAATGAGCATTTTAGGTGGTGTCTTTGGCATCCTAGGTGGTGCCGGAATCGTCTATCTTTTCAACTATATATCCGCGAAAAATCCGGCCATCGGGATTTCCGCTTCATTACAAGCTTGGCCCATAATAGCAAGTTTTCTGTTCGCCCTTGGAGTAGGTGTCTTCTTCGGTTGGTACCCCGCGCGAAAAGCGGCAAAAATGAATCCAATTGACGCGTTAAGGTATGAGTAGATAGGTTGCTCACCATGGGGAAAACAGTGACAATTAACAGACTCTTTTATACATTTAAGAAGGGGAAACGAATGAAAGTTACATGCGTAACTTATGCGTTGACTTTGTGCGGCGTTTTGTTTATGCCAAACGTCTATGCGCAAGAAACAACGCTACCACCATTAACCGTGAGTGACAGCTTGACAACCGCTGTTCCCGAAACTCTGACGACATTTACATTGACAGAACCGGTCACGACATTAGCCGAGCAAACCGGTATTGATTACAGCAATGCCACACACATTGAGGACGTGATTACGTCAAGTGATTTGGCGACACAAACCGCGACAATCATGGCAGAGATTGATGAACTGACTTCCGGTCCTATGCGCCGTGGGTATGGCATCACTGTCGAACAAGCCATCAACCTCGCGTTGCGCAACAACATCGGACTCAAGATTCAATACCTGACGCCGCAAACTCGCCAGTGGGGAATCGAAGGTTCATGGGGCGAGTTTGACCCGACGTTTACGGCATCTGTCTCCGCCTCGCATACGCGCAGCACGACAACAGATGATGACGATTCGTCAAACGATGTTTCGTCACACTCGTTTGGAAACAACGCCATGATTGGGCTTTCCGGATTTTTGCCAACAGGAACGAACTACTCCTTGTCAGCGAGCATGAAACGTAGCGGAATTCAGGAAGAGTCACCGTGGTTTGACAGCACAGCAAACTTTAGCGTTACGCAGTCGCTCCTGAAAGGTGCCGGCACTGATGTCAATATGATAAGTATCCGCACTGCTGAAAACTCCTATTGTTCCTCTCTTTATCAATTGCAAAATAACCTGATTACCCTCGTGACGAATGTGCAAAACGCCTATTGGAATCTGTACATTGCCATTCGCGCACTCGACATTCAACGGACAAGCTATAACCTGAGCTTGCAGCAGACACAACAAACGATGGAACTGGTTCGCGTCGGACGCAACACGATGTTGGACCTGCAATCGGCTCGCGCAGAACTTGCGCAGAACGTCACAGACGTCATCACCGCTGCTAGCACAGTCAAAACGGCTGAACTGACCTTCATGCAACTCATCAACCCCGAGGTCTATCCCGAAGGTTGGAACACGCATTTTTATCCGATTGATGCCCCCGTCCTTAAAGGTGAAACCATCAATGTAGATGACCGTGTGAGCCTTGCCATGAAGCTACGCCCTGACCTCAAACAGGCCATGATTGACTTTGACAATTCTGAATTGACAGTCATGCAGACCGCCAACGGACTTTTGCCCAAACTCGACTTCTTCACGGACTTGTCGTCTGGTGGGTCATACAATTCGTTCGTCGGCACAGTGCGGTCCAACATGGAACCGGATCAATTTGGATGGTCCGCAGGCTTCGAGTTTTCGCAAAAGCTCCAGAATCGAAATGCGATTGCCAGTTATGCACAAGCGCAAATTGGCAGACAATACGCCATGGACAGTATCGAGAATATGCGGCAAACAATCCAAATGGATGTACGCAAGGCCGCAATCAGTATTGAAAGCGCCACACGCCGAGTCGAAACGACTCGCATCACCCGTGAGCTTCGCGAACTAGAGTATGCGGCTGAAGTGGAAAAGTTCAATGTAAGCCGTTCGATTCAGTTACTTGTCAATCAGGCGCAACGTGATTTGACAAACGCAGCACTCTCCGAAGCCCAAGCACAAATCTCACTGATTGCATCCTACCTGGCTCTCTATCAGGCAGAAGCATCGACTCTGCAACGGGCGGGAATCAAACCCATCGCTCCACGCAGCATTTATCAAACGAAAAACAACTAAGGATTGATGATGAAAAAACTTCTTATCTTGATTGTTATCATTGCTCTTGCCGGTGGCGGCTGGTATGGATGGACAAAGTACAATGCAAAATCTCCTCACGGCAAAGGCCCAATGGGAATGCAGCGGCCGGGTGGAGCGCCCGGTGGTGCTCGTGGCGGCAATCAGATGCCCTCAGAAAACGACGAATTACCCCCGGGAACACCGGATGCCGAAGGAAATATAGCACGCTCGACCAAGGTTAAGCGAGACAATATTGAATTGACCGTGAGCACTACGGGCAAGATTACTGCGAATACAACCGTCGAAATCAAGTCAAAGGCTAGTGGTACAATCACCAAACTTCCTTATGATATCAGTGACCATGTGACAAGTGGTGATTTGCTTTGCGAACTAGACCCTGTGGACGAGTTACGCAATGTGCGCTTGAAAAACGTTGCTTTGGAAAGCGCGAAGGCAAGAGTGTCGCAGCAGGAAATCAATCTGAAGATTCAGGAACTCAATCTTGAAACGCAGACAAGCAGCACACATGCCGCGTTGGCAGCCTCGGAAGTCAAATTTGCTGACACGGTAGACAAGTTGGCACGTGCTCGCGCACTGTTTCAAAAACAGTTGCTGAGTAAGGAAGATTTGAGCGCCGCAGAGAATGAAATGGCACAGACCTCAAATTCGTTACAGCAGGCCATCATCGATGTCCGCGAATTGGAAACACAACCGCATCAGTTAGAGTTGAAACGGCAGGATGTGAAGTTGGCCAAAGCGTCGGTTTTGCAATCCGAAGTTGACCTTGAGAACGCCCAGCAAGCCTTGTCTGATACAAAGATTTACGCCCCATCCGATGGCGTCATTACCGAACGTACGGTCCAGATTGGACAGATTATTGCCTCGGGTGTGAGCAACGTCGGCGGCGGTACAGTCATCATGACCATTGCCGATGTTTCGCATTTGTATGTGGACGCAAGTGTCGATGAAGCTGATATCGGAAAGGTAAAAGTCGGCCAGAATGTTACGATTACCACAGACGCCTATATCGGTAAGCAGTTTACCGGTAAGATTTCGCGTGTGGCTGCCAAAGGAACAAACTCAAACAACGTCGTCACCTTCGCCGTGCGTATCGAAGTTGACAACGCCGGTAACGGCCTGCTTCGTCCGGAAATGACAGCGAACATCGAGATTGAAGCCGATCGCAGACAGAATGTCTTGACATTGCCCAATGAAGCAATTCAGATGTATCGTGGGCAAAACTTTGTTGACCTGAAGGGCAAAAACGACACCCCGACATCGGTCACCATTGTGACGGGACTGACCGATGGATTGAAGACCGAAGTTGTTTCGGGTCTGGAAGATGGACAGGAAGTCCTGTATCCGGCAGCACTCTACAGCAAGTGGAGCAAGACCCAAGGCGGCAACTTTGCCCAAAGTATGGGACGCGCCGCCGCAATGAGTCGGAGACGGTAACCGCATGACCTCCGAGCAACCTATCACAATTCAAACGGTCAATCTGAAGAAAACGTATGTCATGGGTGACACGGAAGTCCATGCACTTGATGATGTTTCGTTCAAGATTCGTCAGGGAGAAATGACCGCCATTATTGGCCAATCCGGTAGTGGCAAAAGCACCCTGATGAACATCTTGGGATGTCTCGACAGACCAACTTCCGGCATGTATTATTTGGACAACCAGAATGTTGCTCAAATGTCTGACAACCAACTGGCCACTATTCGCAACAAAAACATTGGTTTCGTCTTCCAAAGTTTCAACCTCTTGCCACGTATGAGTGCGTTGGAGAATGTGGAGCTTCCTCTGCTCTATGCCGGTCTCGCTCATGCTAAGGACAAAGCTCGTGAAGCTCTCGTGCGTGTCGGTCTGGGTGAACGATATAACCACGAACCAAACCAGATGTCCGGCGGCCAGCGTCAGCGTGTCGCTGTGGCTCGCGCTTTGGTCACGAACCCAACGATGGTACTGGCAGATGAACCGACAGGAAATCTGGATTCCAAAACGACCAATGAAATCATGGATTTGTTCCATGAACTCAATGCTCAGGGAGTCACCTTGCTCATTGTGACGCACGAACCGGAAATCGCCAATTACTGCAAACGCTCACTCAAGATGCGTGACGGCAAGATTATCGAGGATACGGCACCTGTCGAATAGACAATGAACAAGGCTATTGCAACGATTAAGTTGAGACGGCAGTAATAAATAAAATAGTATGCTGAAATCTCTTTTGCGTGTCAACCATTTGTGTAGGTATTTTCCAGTGGACAGCGGACAGTTTTCTCGTTCGAAACAGTTTGTCCATGCGGTGGAAGATGTTAGTTTTTCGCTCAATACAGGCGAAACTCTTGGCATTGTCGGTGAAAGCGGATGCGGCAAAACCACAACAGGCCGGTTGATTCTGCGCCTGATTCGGCCCACTTCGGGTGAAATCTTCCTTGAGGATTCGCCGAATCTGGCGACTTTGTCAGACCACGCAATACGCCCTTATCGTCGCAGAATGCAGATGGTGTTTCAGGATCCATTTAGTTCGCTCAACCCTCGCATGACAGTGGGGTCAATCATCCGCGAGCCACTAGACATCCATAGCATTTGCCCCCCGGCTGATCGCCCCCAACAAGTCCGGAAGATACTCGATGAGGTTGGGTTGCCGCTATCGTCGCTTAATCGTTTTCCGCATGAATTCAGTGGCGGACAGCGTCAACGCATCGGGATTGCCCGTGCCCTTGCCGTCGACCCACGGCTCATCATCGCAGACGAGCCGGTCAGCGCACTTGATGTTTCGATCCAGTCGCAAATCATCAATCTGTTACAAGAATTGCAAAAACGGCACCGGTTGAGTTATTTGTTCATTGCCCACGACTTGAGCGTTGTGGCACACATTAGTCATCGTGTCGCGGTTATGTATCTCGGTCGCATTGTTGAGACAGGCACAAAAGCGGAACTATTTGAGAACCCTTTACATCCCTACACAAAATCACTCATGGCGGCGATTCCGAATCTTGACCCACACGTCAGACAGAAGTCCGCGCTGATGGAGGGCGATGTCCCGTCCCCTGCTAATCCGCCGACCGGATGCCCGTTTCATCCACGCTGCAACCATTGCATGGAGATTTGTCGAAAAACACCACCTAAACCTACAGTTTTCGTCACCAACGGAGTAGAGCATGAGGTTTCTTGTCATCTGTTTTCGCATGACAAGCAAACCCTCAAAAAAACCGTTGCAACAACATAGGAAGAATAGTATCATATGAACACAAGAATCATCGCAACACTGGCAGCCATGTCACTGGTCGCAACGGCATCCGCGAGTTTTTTCAACGATGCGAACACAAGCACACCGCTCATTCCAAGGAGTGTCCTGTTTGGCAACCCAGACCGCGCACAGGTCAGAATCAATCCGACAGGAACAACCTTGAGCTGGTTGGCGTCTGTCAACAAGGTACTGAATCTTCACATCGCGCCTGTCGATAACATGAGTTCATCGACGGTGCTCACACACGAGACCGGACACGGTATCACCTCCTATTTGTGGGCATGGACAGGGAAACACATCCTGTACCCCAAGGATACTGACGGCGACGAAAATGACCATATTTACTGTTCGAATATCATCACTGGCGAAACAAAGGACTTGACGCCTTTCAAAGACACGAAGGCGGAGATTGTGGCAACAAGCCACAGACACCCCGAAGAAATTATCGTTGCACTCAACAATCGCAATCCAAAGTATCATGACTTGTGGAGACTGAACATTTCAACCGGCGAGACAACGATGATTCTTCAAAACGACGAGTATGCCGGATTTGAACTGGACGAAGATTTCAATGTTCGTTTGGTGTCACGTTATCTAGAGAACGGCAGTTTCGCCTATTGGAAACTAAACAAGAACGATACACGCACCACCTACTGCGTGATTGATTCGGATGACGTACTGAATTTTCATTTTGTCGGATTTGATGCTACCGGCGAAAAGATACGTGTGCTTGATGCCCGAGGCCGTGAAACTGCCGCGCTTTTTGAGTGGGATTTTGACACAAAAGAATCGCTTTTGATTGCCGACGACCCACGTGCCGATGTCAGCAAATTGCTCATCAACCCAATCACACAAGACATCGAAGCGGTCGGCATTGAGTATGACCGCAGCAAATGGATTCTGGTCACGGATCCCGTTGAGCGGGATTTGCGCCACATTAACGTGCTTAATGATGGCGAGTTCATCGTCACCTCACGTACTGCGGATAACAACCAGTGGACGGTGTCGTGCTATCGTGACAATGGCCCGGTTGAGTTTTATCTGTATGACAGGAAAAAGGGAAAAGCCAAACTGCTTTGCGTCAGTCAGGAAGATTTACTTGATAAACCGCTTGCGAAAATGCGTCCAATCACAATTAAGTCGCGTGATGGTTTGGAAATGGTCTCCTACTTGACGTTACCAATCAATGCGCCTGTGTCCACAAAAACAACATCCGATTCTCTCAATACGTACCCGATGGTTTTACTTGTACATGGTGGCCCTGTTGCGCGTGACAGTTGGGGATATAATCCCGAAGTTCAACTGCTCGCGAATCGCGGCTATGCCGTCTTGCAAGTCAACTTCCGTGGCAGCACGGGCTTTGGCAAAAACTATATCAATGCCGGTGTCAAGCAGTGGGGCGCCAAGATGCAAGACGACCTTGTTGATGCGGTCAAATGGGCCGTTGACAACAAAATCGCCGATAAAAAACGCATCGCGATTATGGGTGGCAGCTATGGTGGTTACGCCACTTTGATGGGACTGGCACGGGACCCGGAACTGTTCGCAGCCGGCGTCGACATCGTCGGCCCGTCAAATCTCGAAACATTGCTTGCGACGATACCTCCATATTGGGAACCGGCTGTCAAGTATTTCCATCGATTCGTTGGCAACCCCAATACCTCCGAGGGACTGTCGCTTCTCAAGGAGCGCTCTCCCCTCACGATTGCGGATCAGATTCGCAAACCGCTATTGATTGGGCAGGGGGCCAACGACCCACGCGTCAAGAAGAATGAGAGTGACCAGATTGTCGCGTCGATGAAAAAGCATCATCTCCCAGTCATTTATTTGCTCTATCCCGATGAGGGCCATGGGTTTAGCCGCCCCGAAAACAATATGTCTTTCATGGCCATCACGGAGCAATTTCTGAAACAGCATCTCGGCGGAGAGGCTGAACCGGTTGAGAATGCCATAAAGGATTCGTCTGTGGTGGTTCTCGAAGACAGCGACCGGTTGACATCTGAGCTGAGCACACAAGTAAAACAGAAGAAAGCCAACTGATGCGAGTTGTATTGCAACGTGTGTCTCATGCCCGTGTTATTGTCGGCGAAAGCGTGACCGGGAGCATCGATGCAGGACTACTGTGTCTTGCCGGATTTAGTGCTGATGATGACGAAAAGTCGATGACGATTATGGCAAACAAAATCGCCAATCTCAGGATTTTCGAAGATGAAGAAGAACGGATGAATTTGAGTTTGCTCGATTTGCATTTGCCGATTTTGGTCGTTAGCCAATTTACGCTCTACGCTGATTGTCGCAAGGGGCGCAGGCCGAGCTTCATACAAGCAGCCCCGCCGACCATGGCCGAACAACTCTATGAGTCTTTTGTCACGATTATGCGCCGGATTGTTCCGCAAGTCGAAACAGGGCAGTTTCAGGCGATGATGGACGTTGAGTTAGTCAACCAAGGACCGGTGACTATTGTCCTTGATTCTGAGAATCTTCCCCGTCAGTAATCATTCCGGCATCCATATTGAAACTCTTCTCGACACGATGCAAAGCCTGTATCAACGTGGCATCTGTCGTGGTCACAAATGTTTGCACATCTTCGGGCATAAAATCAATTAGCGCCCGACGACGGTTCTCATCCAATTCGCTCAGGATATCATCCAGCATCAGCATGGGGCGCTCGCCGCGAATCTGAGTCAACAGTTCCAACTCGGCCTGTTTGAGTGCGATGGCAATACTACGTTGCTGCCCCTGACTGGCGAAATCATCGGCGGAACGACCGTAGAGGTTCAGAGCAAGGTCGTCGCGATGCGGCCCCACAGAAACAAAACCACGCCCGATATCATCATCGGTGCGATTGCGCATGGTTCTCAACAGCAACTGCGAAACATCAGTGGCGCTAGCGCATTCCGCAAATGCCTGATTCGTCATGTAATGCAAAGAGAACTCCTCCGACGCCTCTTTGGCAAATCGAGTGTAGGCCGCCGAAGCGAGTGCATCAATCTCTTGCAGATACCGGCGGCGGGACATAATCACTTCGCTTCCGTGCTCTGACATCTGTTCCTGCCAAGGAAAAAGCTGTTCGAGGACTTTTGGGTTGCTTCGCGCGTACTTGAGAGTCATGTTGCATTGCCTCAGAGCTTTGTCATAGCGCTGCAAATGATACAAGTACTGAGCATCTATCTGACTCAGAAGTAGGTCAACAAAACGGCGTCTTCTGGTGGGAGGGCCTGTGACAAGATCCAAGTCAAAAGGAGTAAACAAAACGCAATTGAACTTGCCGATAAGTTCACCCAAACGCTTGAGCGGAACATCGTTCACCATGATGCATTTTTGCGTCTGGTCAAATGACAGCAGAAACTTGTCGCTCCCCGAAATCTTGCTGTCAACCTGAGCGCGAACAATCGTCGCCGCATAGAACTCGGGCGGATTCCATGGAATAAGGTCTTTGTCCGGAGAGCCACGAAAACTGCGGCCAGTCACCAACATATACAACGCTTCGAGCATGTTGGTTTTGCCTTGCGCATTGACTCCATAAATGACATTAACGCCCGGTGCGAATGTGCACTTAATGTGCCGGATATTGCGAAAATATTGAACCTCGGCAGTCTGAATCCACAATGGCTGAGGCCTCTATTTCCTAACCAATATCAGAGGAACAGGCAGCATTCGTTCGACACCACCGGCATCGCTCGGAAGGTTGACAACGCCATCGCGCAACTTGGGACGAAGCTTGTGTTTGGCAGCTTCGGCATCATTGATAAACATCACCGACGAGCCACCGCCATCCATGTTCATTGCTTCGCAACAGCCCAAGTTTTGCATGACACAAGCCAACTCCGCCAATGTAACACCGATGGAGTGCGACAAGTCGGCACGGCCATCAACAACCGCAAGAACAATCGTTCCGTTTGGGCGAACACCCAGAGCGGTACGGGGCGCACGCGTCGTGTTCCAATCATGCGGGAAACGCGTTGGTGGTACACCCTTGGCAATGCAGTCACGTAACGCGCTCGGCATCGTCGCACGCGACAATTCCGCGGTCTCGTCCGCATTCATCGGTTCTTTCAACTGAACCGGCATAAACTCCTCGCCTGATGTGCCGAACTCAACCGGATGACCATCTTGCAAAAGCATAGGGCCAATCGAAAACGCATGACGCACCTTTAGTTCTCTCTGCCCATCATCCGAGCGGAACATGGCATGGACGGCATCCTCGGGTTCAACCGCACCGCCAAACGCCTCGCTGTCCCCCATTACCCAACCATTGTTAGGAATCTCCGTCGCGCATTCTTCGAATGTCTCAACAATCGAGTTGCCGACAATAACTGCCCCAAAATACAAGGGGCCAAACTGATTCTCACGTCCGGGTTTCCCGGCGTTTTTGAAGGCATTGCCCGACGAAAACTCCGCTTCATAAAGCAACGCATCAGCCAAAAGCTTATTGCTGCCTGTCGTCGTGATGTGCGCTTCGCCATCCTCGGCAAGAACAAAAGCCGCACGCCGCAAAGTCTTGCACTGCCGTGTTTTGCCATTCTCAATCAAAGTAGAAACGGGGTCATTCATCGCGCTATGAATGTTGCAGTATTCCTCGGGAAAGTTCAGGAAGAAAGTACTGTTTGTCGCGGCGATAATCTCGCCGTCTAAATCCTGTATTTTGCCATCTTCAATCAGGCGTTTGGTGTCATGGACGACCTGCGAAAGATAAGCTGCACCCGCAAATGGGACCACCCGACGTATCGCAACAGTATGCTCGTCTGTAGGATTCAGGCGTACACAAGAAGCGATTGCGTTTGCGTCAAAAGACTTGCCACGCCCCAGAGCCGTTTCGCTCTCCGCCCATTTGGCAAACTTCTCTTTGTTTGCGCCAATGTAACTATCCACGAAACCGCATCGATTCAGTTCAGACAGAGCCAAATCAACATCTGCATCTTCGAGTCCATGCGCTTCGGCCGAAAAATCTTTCGCGACGCCAAAGACACATTTGTCAATATTGAAAAGGAGGGCCTTGGCATTTGTCAACGCTTCATTGACCCACGCCAGTATAGCGCTTCTCCCATAGATTTTCCGATGCGCATTAATCCAGCGTTCCTTGAATGGTGCACGAAATTCTCCGTTCCATGAACGGTCAATTGGCATAAAGGCAACCGGAAAAACAACGCCTCGTTGACTGCGCAAAGCGCCTGTTGCCCAATATGTCTGCCAAAAGGAATTCGCGATAGAATGCTGTTCAAAGGTGCGTCCTCTGTCAACGGCTCCGCCATCTTGGCGCAAGGCATGCAGAACCAATGGCCGCAAATCTAATGCTCCCTCTTCGAGCGTCTGTCTGGACAGTTCCAGTGCATTCACGCTCAAACCGCCGCCAAGCTTCAATGCTTCACGGGCAGCAATCAGTTTTGTCCAAGCTGCGATATTTGCTTTGTGTGACTCGGCGGTCAGCGCACTCACTTCCAACGTCCACACACCCTGCCGCTCGATGCGCAGAGGCAATCCCTCGACGTTTGATTCAACATGATTCGTCAGAATTAGTTTTTCGATAAACACAGGAAACAGGCAAACCCGATGGCGTGTCCAGTCAACAGGCATGTTGCCAAGGGTATGCAATGAAATCGTTTCCACAGTTCTATCGAAATCCGCGTTACAGGCAACAAGAGCAGACAGAAACTCAACAAAGTCTGCCAATTGTTTTTCATCAGGGTCGACATTCTTCCATTCGACAGAATTCAATCCTAATGCGTCATTATGTGACAAAGAACGAAGTTGACATGCAAGGTCAACCGGAGCAGCTTCCATAGACAAAAACATCCTACAGGGGGATTAATAAAGAAAGGGCGACAATCTCCCTCGCAGAAGACTGTCGCCAAATCAGACACTCTCAAAATCAAGTAATACTCGGTCCTTCGAGAGTCAAGGACAACCAATTAGTTGTTGCTGTTGCTCGAGCGCCACACATCACCCTTGGACGATGTGCCGTTTGTCGCATCATATGTATAGGATGCTTCGCTGGTGCTTGCGGGGATAGGCCCGGCCAAAATTCTGGTGACGTTATTCAGGTCAAGCAATGTCTCCGCAGGCGGACGATTGTTGCCAGAAGTTCCTGTTTTGCTGTTTGTCAACTGTCCACCGATTGATTGGTCAGTGTCAGGACCGCAAGACCAAGTAATCCAAGCACCACCATTGGTGTAATAGTAGAATGTAACACCCTTGCTATCTTTGAACGGGTCAGTAGGATAGCTTGTCATGTAAGACACAGGAGTTGTCAGTGTCTGAATGAAGTTGGATCCTGTTCCGGGAACCCTAAAGCTATCATGCCTGTTCAAAACGTCTCTTGCAGCAGTGTCATTCTGGTTGCACATTGCGGCCATCATGTTGTAGCAGCTCTTATCAGCAACGGCACCGGTGATGCCCTGACGCTGATAGGCAGGATACGTGTTTCTGTCTACCATGAAGGACTCGATACCCGTAGCCAAAGTGCGCATATCTGACTTCGCACGGGAAACCTTAGAACGAGTCTGAGCCTCCAGGAAGTTAGGTACTGCGATAGCTGCCAAAATCGCGATGATTGCAACAACGATAAGCAACTCAATAAGCGTAAACGCTTTTTTCATTTTTTCCTCCTCCCACTGTTAGTGGAATTATTGATGATTCTATAATAATCTGATTGTCATAAGGTGTTTTTACACAGTCCTTGCAACAACTTATAAACTTAGTTTACACAAAAACGCTTGTCATATCAAGAAAAAAATGCACTATTTGGAAAAAAAATGCACGAAAAGCACAATTATCAGCAAAAATCCCCATAATTTTGCTGTTCTAAAAGCAAATTTCTTTAGAAATATGCGATTAGAGACAAACGGATTTTTGCACACAGAGTAACCGAAGGCAAACGCAACTGATAATACTATCATTGACACAAGATAAACAAGACCGGCCATCATGTGAGTCATCGTTACTTCTCCACTTCTTCTTGCTCGAATTCGCAGTTCTGCGAATTGCGTTTGGCGCCGTAAAAATGATCCCAGACGCTGAGCATTGCGAAATAGTTTAGGCCGGACGAAACCATTAACCAGAAACTTCCTAAGTCACTGAACGAAGCTGTTTCGTTCGCTGGCAAAACTTGGGAGATAATCAATCCACCGCCGTTGAAGAACTGCACGATGAACGAAAGTATGGCAACAATATTGGCTTCTGACGCCATGGGGTTGAATGTCGATGGAATCACAATGGTTCCGCTCAGGCACAAGCCAACAGCGAAAAGCAGCTCAATCAAGATGAAGAGAATGATTGCCTGTTTGCGGGCACCGTTCACCCAGAAGCCCAGGCCGGGAATCAGCCACGCGCCAAGCATCACGCTTATTCGCTTTGCCATTGAAGGCGGATTTGTCCAATTATCCATAACACATTCAAAAACAACTACACACGCTGTTCAATTCGACTTTTTTTTGTTTCGTGGGCTGGGCTTGGGCATCGACAAGCGGATTGCGTTGTTGCCAATCGCTAGCATCAATACAACACCTACTGCGCCAAGCATCCATGACAGTGCAAAATGTTGTGGGCGATAGATAAAACATATATGATGTTTCCCGCCGTCTATCGGTAAGCCAATCATCCAATTATTCGCAAACCACGGTTGCACTTCTTTGCCGCCATCAATGCGAACACGCCATCCGGGCAGCCATGTCGTGTGATAAAGCAAAACAGCGGGACTCCCTAGGTTGACTTCAACTTCGCATTGATTCGGGGTCGTGCCATCATTCAAAACCCGTAATGTATCCGATGTCGTATTTCTTGCGCCATCCGCAATACCCCTAATTGTATTTGCGGATTTCTCATCGACAGGGTCTCCCGATTTGCTACGTGCCATACCGGTGGGCACAATGAAATGCAACCCCGAAGACGTTGGCCCACAGTTATCGTCGGACAAACACCCGGGAACAACGTTCCGTTCGAGGGTAATCAAACGTGCCAAGGGATTGTTTTCTTTGAGCACAGATTTCAACGGAACACCGCTATTCGGCGCCCAGTCAACACAATCATAGCGTTGCCCAATCGCAGAGCTTATCAACGCCATTGCAGTTGATTTATCCTTTTCCCATTGCTGAAAACCGCCGACCAATACCTGACGTGTGTTGGCACCATTGGGGCGAATGGGATCGTATCCGGAGGTCTCGTACAGTCCCTCCATGTGATGACTCATGTTAGGCAACTGTCGATTGATTGCGACACGCCACAATGGCTCGCCCTGTTTGCGGGCATTTGCAATCAGCGGTTCAAATGTGGAGCGCATCTCCGCAGATATATCCGCAGCATCGAACGGGCATTGCGAACGATAAAGCGGCAGATGAATGATGTATGGTTCGGCAGCGCCAATCAGTAGTAGCAACCCAAGACATAGTCGCTGTTCGTGTCGCCGTTGCGCGCCATGGGCGAAATACCATGACAAGAGCATAAGGAGCATTCCGCATAATACGAATCCGGCAGCACGATAGGTCGCGGGCAACAACATATCAATCAAGAGTTGTGGATTGCTTTTCGCCGCACGCCATGAGGCAACACTCATCATGTCATAGGGCTCCTGTTCGCCGAGCAACCAGTCAACGAAAACCAATCCCCTACCGGTGTGCAGTTCCATAGCGAAAGCGCCGTAGCATAAAAGAAGACAGCAAGAAACGACAAGAAAAACGACGCAGTACTTTTCGCGAATTTTCTTGCCACGAGACACAAGGCTCATACATAGTAACTCGGCTCCAACGGCCGTCATTATGGACAGCCCGAGCACAATAACGGCACGTGCTTTGAGTGGTTCACGAAACGACCCCATACCGGGCAATTTGCCGTTACTACAAAGATAGCATCCCAACAACATAACGCACACCGCGCCAATGGTAATGCGTCCCAAACGTGATGCGCGCGGACTCCGAACCGCAAGACTCATCAATGCGCACAGAGCCAAAACGAATCCAATCATGCCGGGATAGGAAGCCGTTTCCCAAAAACTCTTTTGCAACAAATGTGCCGACCGCACTTCATCGCCGAACGGCAACGGTGTCAAAAATTCAAGCAGTGAAGTGACATATTCAATGTAAGGAACGCTTTTCATCAGGTCGCCCGAAGCTCGCGCGGACCATGGCAAATAGGCCATCGTCGGCAACCATTGTGGCGCGGACAAGAGGGCCGCGCAAGTCCACATACACGCAAATATCAAAGCTGAACGTTTCCATTGACGGAAGCCGAAAGCACCGATAAGGAAAGCAATCTGACTCCAGCCGACATAGATGACATACTGAGGCGCACCCGCATAAACCATTGCGGCGCAAACACACGACGCAATCGCGACCCAACGCCACGCGCAGCGAACATCCGCACTCATCGAACGATAGGTGGCACCAAGCACAAGCAGCATCCACGACGACCCCGCTACCACCGTGTAGTGCGATGCGATGACACGCCCAACCATGCTACTGCCAAACATGTAGCAACTGGCGCCAATCGTCGCCGCCGCAAACGACAGTCCGAACCCCTTGCGCAAAGCAAACCAGCTGACCAATAAGCCAAGACCAATATGCGCTGTCATTTCAAATAACAGAGACAGACGAGGCGGAAACAAAAGAATCGAAAGGAAGGATACCGGATACCATATTCCGCGTTGTTGCATCTCCAATACCGGACACCCGCCGAATACATGTGGGTCCCAAAAAGGCACGATGCCGGCGGATAACCAGCGACTCATAAAGACACGCCACGGATAAAATTGAAAAAACATATCGGTCGAACTATGACCAAAATAGTAGGCGCCCCATCCACGAAAAATGCACAGTATGACGCCGATGAACATCAGCAGTAATAACGAACACCAAAACCATTTTCTATGTTTTGTTTTTAGCAAGGGGTCTTTCATCTACTTTCTGCAACTACTGTTTTATACAAAGAGCAACTTTAGTCTTGACAGAATAATTATGCATAAATATGCCCGCCTTTGGCATAATTAATTTATGCCCAAAACTATTCTTGACAGAATTATTTCGTGCTTTGTCGTCTTTGGACTCAGCCTCGCAAGCATCCTGTTGATGCTACCCATGATTTGGATGACGCTGTGCGCGTTTACGCCTCAGGCGGAATTGCAACGTGCCGTTCCGATGCAAGGCGCGATTAACGCATTGAACGTAAAAACATTTACGGACATGGACGAATTGCGCAGTTGGTCACGCACCTATCTGACAATGGACAGTTTCTACACGGCGAACGGCAAGGATGGTTTGTTTGACATAACCGCTATGCCACAAAAAGAATTTCAACACGCGCAGATTCACTCGTGGTTTTTCCGCTTCACAAAGTTTATGGGCTGGACTGCTGAACCAACGATGGAGAAAACGGTCAGTGCTGGCCGGTTGATTCTGTGGTTCGAGAATACATTATTCATTTCAGTCGCAGTCACACTCCTGAGCGTTCTTCTGAACGCAATGGCAGGCTATGCGTTTTCGAAGCTGCCCTTCCCAGGAAGCAAATTCATCTTCTGGGTGTTGCTCGGGACAATCATGATTCCGGGACAAGTAACACTGATTCCGCTCTTCCTGATGGTCACTCAGGGATTGAATCTCGGCGGCGGATTCATGGCTGTCATTCTTCCGATGATAGCGGCGCCGGTCGGCATTTTCCTGATGCGGCAATACATTCAAGGTTTGCCGAGCCAACTCGAGGACGCCGCTCGCATCGACGGTTGCTCGGAGTTGGGAATCTTCTTCCGCGTCATTGTTCCACTCAGTAAACCGATTCTCGCCGTCTGGGCAATCTTCACTTTTATTGGTACGTGGAAAGCCTTCCTTTGGCCACTCGTTGTGACGAACAATCAGGATTTGTATATGCTTGAGGTCGGCCTGAAGACATTGCAATTCAGCGCAGGTCCACGCAATGTCGGCGTCGTCATGGGTGCGGCACTTCTCGCATCCATTCCCATGATTATTATGTTCTTCATGTTCCAGAAACACCTCACCAAAGGCCTGACTGTCGGAGCCATCAAAGGGTAATCCTGTGGAAGTGAAGAACATTTTTTGCGCCTGATACTTATATAACCTACGCCATGTTGCATGGCATCATTTCATAGACTAAAGAGGTTTCCTCACATGGACACACCCTCCAACACAAACAACACTGATTTGCGCCAGCTCTCGCTTGATGCGCTGATTGAGAAAGCATCGACGCTTACCGAAGCGCTGCCGTTTATTCGCAAGTTTGCGGGCACAACAGTCGTTGTCAAATACGGTGGTGCGGCAATGGTTGACCCCGAATTGAAAAAACTTGTGATTCAGGATTTAGCGTTGCTTTGGATGGTTGGGATTCGTGTTGTCATCGTGCACGGAGGTGGCCCCGAAATCAACAATCTCCTGAAGAAGATGAACCTTGAGACAAAGTTTGTTGACGGCCATCGCGTGACAGATCAGGCGACACTTGATGTCGCAGAGATGGTTCTTGCGGGACGTGTCAATGGCGACCTGACATATGATTTGAATCGTGCAGGAATCAAGGCTGTCGGCCTCAGTGGCAAAGACGCGAATCTGTTGCTTGCACACAAACATTTGCTGACATCTGCCACGACGGGTGCTCTGATGGATATCGGTTTCGTTGGCGAAATCGTCAAGGTAGATACTTCGACAATTGATGTTTTCCTAAAGAACGAGATCATGCCCGTTATCTGCCCCATCGGTGTCGATGAAAACGGCCAAACCTATAACATCAACGCCGACACCGCCGCCGCTTGCATCGCCGCTGCCATCAGGGCTGACAAATTCATTTTGTTGACTGATGTCGAAGGTGTCATGCGTGACAAAAACGACAAGAGCTCTTTGATTGAAGTCATGGATTCCAAAGAGGCAAAGGCGCTTATCAAGGACGGCATCATCGCGGGTGGAATGATTCCCAAGGTTGAAGCATGTCTTGACACGATGGACAAAGGCGTCAAGGAAACGCACATCCTAGACGGACGTCTGCCCCACTCGCTCTTGCTTGAAGTGTTCACAAACCGAGGTATCGGAACTCTTATCAAAAAATAAAAGACGTAAGGCTCACATAACTTTAAACGCCGGTTTCTCTCGGAAACCGGCGTTTTGCATTTCACATATTTTCGTTTTCTGCTTAGGCGAACTGCTTGATGAATCGCAAATCATTCTCGTAGAATGACCTGATGCTGTCAACTCCGTAGCGCAACATCGCAAAGCGCTCAATACCTAAACCAAAAGCGAATCCCTGATACACATCGGGGTCAATATTAACATTGCGCAACACAATGGGATTGACCATGCCGCAGCCAAGAACTTCAAGCCACTGACCATGCCACTTCATGTCAACTTCGGCACTGGGTTCTGTGAAGGGGAAGAAGCTCGGACGGAAACGTAAGTCAACATCCTCGCCAAACATAGCGCGGATGAACTGTAGCAAAGTCCCCTTGAGATCTGCCATCGTCACGTCCTTGCCGACAAACAATCCTTCCATCTGATTGAACACCGGTGAATGTGTGGCGTCAACATCATCTACACGGAAGACGCGTCCCGGTGCCACAATCGCCAGCGGGGGCTTGTTCTGCAACATATAGCGTACTTGAACAGGCGACGTATGTGTGCGCAAAATGCCCGGTACATCCTTGAGATAAAAAGTATCATGCATATCACGCGCAGGATGATTCGCAGGCAGATTCAACGCATCAAAATTATTGAACTCCGTTTCTGTCTCGGGACCTTCGGCAATCGAATATCCCATGCTGATAAAGATGCGTTCCATTTCGCGTTGTGTCAAGGTCAATGGATTCAGCGCTCCCTTGGCGGCAGTCGGAGTCGACGGCATGGTGACATCAATGCGCTCATTGCGCAAACGAAATTCCATTTGCTCTTTCTGTAATTGCTCAAGCTTTTTCTCAAAGGCTGCATCAACAACCGTCTGCGCTTCATTGATAATCTTCCCGGCAGCCGGACGGCTTGCGGCATCAAGCGACCCAAGCAATTTCATCATCGCACGCAACGGAGCTTTTTTGCCCAACAATTCGGGACGCAACGCTTCAATCGCCGCTAAATCAGCACACGATTCAATTTGAGCACAAGCCTTCTGTGAGGCTGCATTTGCCTGTTGTTCGAGTTCCTGTATTTCCATTGTCTCATTCCTGTTTCAAAGTCAATTAATGATATTACAACTCAACACGCACATTACCTTCACCGGAAACAATTTTGCCAATCACAAACATCGTGTTTCCTGATTTGTCGGCTGCCGTGCGAACGGCCTGTTCTGCACTTGCGGGAGCAACGACGCAGTAGCCAATACCCATATTGAAAGTGCGCAACATCTCATCGTCTTCAACAGGTCCCAACGTCTGAATCAACGTGAATATCTCTGGAACATCCCATGACGATTTCGAAAGCGACGCATCAACATTCTTAGGCAAACACCGATTGAGATTCCCCGGCAAACCACCGCCCGTAATGTGAGCACAACCACGAACATCCACTCCACTCTTGAGCAATTCATCCATCAGAGAAACATAAATGCGTGTTGGCTCAAGCATCACATCGGAGAGTGTGCGACCGCCCAACGACTCGGGCTTATCACCTAATTGCAACCGGGCATGTTCGAGCAAAACTTTGCGTGCGAGCGAATATCCATTGCTATGCAATCCCGTTGACGCAAAGCCATAAACGACATCACCTTCTGCGATGCGCGATCCATCAATCACAGCATCAGCGTCAACAATGCCAACACCAAAGCCGGCCAAGTCATAATCACCCTTTGCGTAAAGTCCGGGCATCTCTGCTGTCTCGCCACCAAGCAACGCCATTTGACCAATCTCACAGCCGCGAATAATGCCGCTGAGAATCTGTTTGGCTTCGTCCAAACGCAACTCGCCCATCGCATAGTAATCAAGGAAAAACAACGGTTTGGCACCACACACAACAAGGTCGTTGACAACCATCGCAACCAGATCAATACCAACGGTGGACAACACACCGACATTGCGAGCAACAAGAATCTTTGTGCCAACACCATCCGTTCCGGCAACCATCATTGGTTTCTTGTATCCGGTAGGAATTGGGAAAAGTCCGCTAAAGCCACCAATGGCCTTATTGTTTTGTTTCAGATAATCAACCAGTGCTTCTCCATTAGCAATACTGACACCGGCGTTTTTGTAAGTGAGAGGCTTATTATTCATGCTGTGATTTTACAATGCAGTGCTCCCCTTGTTTTTGTCAAATCTCGTACACAATGGAGTACTCATTGCCACGATAAAACCCATTTTGGAGGAAACAGGCCATTTTCACCCCGAGAAAAGTTATTTTTTTTATTATACATGCGTTCTAAATTTCCAACAAAATCCACTTATAATGCGCTAAATAAGAGATTTTTATTCATGCATTTTTTTTTGCACATTCTTGGGGACACTATGTATAGAAATGTCAAGAAACGGAAAATAATGGCAAATTCCGGCAAATAAAAAAAGGAAAGGAACCGCAGCAATGACAGATTTTGACTCTTCTGACACACAGTCTTCATGCGCATTTCAGGCGTTTTTTACCGGTCATTATTTCGTCAAAATTGACAAAACTTTGCGCGTGACCATTCCTTCGAAATTTGTTCAAGTCCTCGATAACATCGGCGGATGCCACACACAGTTTGTCTGGGTGATCCCCGGCGTCGACGGATTGCGTGTTTTGCCCAAAACTGAATGGGACAAACTCCTTAGTGAATTGAACCGTATTAGCCCCATTGACCGCAAAGGTCAAGAGTTTAAACGCTTTATGCTGGGTCGCGCATTAGAGTGCGAATTGGATGTTCAGAATCGCATTCGTCTGACCAAGCCCATGATGGCAATTGGAAAACTGACGAACAACGAATTGGCGTTTACGGGTGCGGGCAACGAGATGTCGATTGAGACTGTTGAGAATTGGGAAAAGTCCAATACTGATTCGGCCATGGAATCGATGTGGCAGTTGAGTGATCAGGTCTTTAGTAATCTGGAGGCAAACCTCCGATGACAACACTCCTAAAGGCACGTTCCTCATCTCGCATGTTCAAAAAATGTCATACAGAAGTTCACACTCCTGTTTTGTTGTCACAAGTTTGTGAGATGCTATCCCCCAATCCCGGCGATGTCATTTGGGATTTGACCGTTGGCGCAGCTGGTCATGCGGCAACTCTGCTTCGTTTGGCACAGCCGAACGGTTTTCTTCTTGGAATTGACCGTGACCCGGAAATCGCTGAAATCGCTGTTAAGAATCTCGAAGCAGCCGGATTTATTCGCGGAAAAGATTTTGAGATTCTTGTTTCAAGATTTAGCGAGATTGCCTCGATTGATTTTCCGAATGAAATATCCAAAACACCGGACATCATTCTGGCTGATTTGGGCGTGAGCAGTTTGCAATTTGACGAAGCGGCACGCGGCTTCAGTTTCCGCAATGACGGCCCTCTGAATATGCAAATGAATGCTGACGAAAAAGGAAGCCGGAACGCTGCCGATATCATCGCAAATTGTTCTCTGTCGGAATTGGAACATATCTTCCGCACTTATGGCGAAGAGAAATGGTCTCGCCGCATTGCTTCTGTTATCGTTGAACAACGCCAGATAAAACCCATTCTTACGACTCGCAGTTTGCGTGAGACAGTTGCGTCGGCAGTGCCTCGCAAGGCATGGCCTCAGAATGTGGATGTGGCGACTCGTGTTTTTCAAGCATTGCGCATAGCAGTCAACAACGAACTTGGCGAACTGGATACCATGTTGGAACAATTACCGGCGCTGCTCAAAAAGAACGGTTCGCGGGCGGGCATCATCTCCTTCCACAGTCTCGAAGACCGACGTGTCAAACAGGCTTTCAGAGCAATGACCATTGGCTGTATTTGCCCCAAAGAATTGCCTTGCTGCGTATGCGGGCACACAGCGGAATTCAAGTTGTTAAGCTCCGGCGGATTAACCGCAGATAAACAGGAAGTTGAAAACAATCCACGTTCAAGAAGCGCGCGGTTACGTGGAACGATACGCATCAAAAATGCCGACCAAGATTTAGGGACGCTCAAGAATGCATCCCATAACGTTACTAACGATATGCAAAGCTGGCACTCACAAGAGTGAAGACGATCATGAGAACAGAAACAAGACAAGCTAAGCCTCGTATTTTACAACGAGAAAAAAGCCGTATCAGCCGGCTACGACCGACTGTTCCATATCGCATTGCGCGTAATCGCAAGCCGTCTTTGACCGGATTCGATATGTTATGCTACTTGGTTCTCGCGGTAGCAATCATCGCATTGGGATCCATTCAGATTGGTCTCCGCCACACAACGGTTGATTACAAGGCGCAAGTGCAAAAGATGATTACGACTTCAAAGATGGAGAAGGAACAACTCATGGCATTAATGGCAGAAGAGGCTTCAAAACTCTCGCTTACGGCCATTATGGAAAATGCTTCTTATCATGGGTTGGTTGAACCAGCCAAGACCAACATCGTGCAGGCGAAATCCTACACCGGTTATGACGCCGCCGAAGATAAGGCCTTGCGCAAAGAGTTCGGTTCCGGCAAGTACTCGAACCCAAACGAAGACACCGGCATGCGTGGAATCTTGTTGAAGATTGCGGATTTCGCGCAATCAGCGTCTGCTGCCAATCACCGGAATGATGATGGATCTGCTCATTTTGATAAATCTGATTTTACTGAAAAGAAAGGAACTGGGATAGAAAAGACACAGCCCTGACAAGGGAATGTCTTTTTGATGAAATTACCGATTATTAATAATACATTTTGCCAAACCGATAGTGTCAATCCTGTTGAATTGTAGTTATTGTGACAGTTGAAATGCTGATTTAGAGGTTTTGTTCGTGTTGATGTGTCCTTGTGGATATTTATGTTATCATAAATAAAGTTGTCTGGTTTCCTCGCTGAACGTACTTGTTCCCTCGATGTTAGAGTTGTAGTTGCCATAATCCTGTTGTATGTTGAAGTTCTTGTGGATGATGTACGGTTATTTGCAAATGAAAAAGTCCCGAAGTAACGGCTTCGGAACTTGGTGCTTATAACTTCTATAGGTTTGTTGTCTGTTAAACACTGTCGGTTTGGCATATTTATATACGCGTTGTACCACACTCTCTATTCATGCAAAAGACAAAGAACAATCGGTAAGATTTGTCTGATGCGTGTTTATTTTACTATCTGAACGAAACCGATGAACATAGAACAAAACAACACAAAACAGTTTAATATCCGCATTGGGTGCATCATTGCACTGACATGGATTTTTGTTCTCGTTTGCTTTTGGCGCTTAGCCATCGTCCAATATATCGAGCATGACAAGTATCAGGCATTGGCCAAAGGACAGCAGACAAAGGTTGAAAAAACAACCCCAATTCGCGGCAAGATTCTTGATAGAAACATGCGTGAGTTTGCGACGACCACCATGGCGTATGATTTGTACATCGCACCCAGAGACTTGAAGAACAGATTAGCCGGCAAAAGATGGACGAAGAATCAGTTGAGGGAAGCCGGTTACCCAGAGGTAGAAGTTGAGCGCCTAACCGAAGCAAAAACAACTATCCCAAAGGAATTGCCCAAAGAAGCGATATGGAATCTATCGGAAGATATCGCGGCACTGTCCGGGGAATCGGTTGACGCTGTCTATAAGATTGCATCGGGGAATGGAAAAAACACAACCAGAACCCGCACCATTCTCAGCGACACAAAACAAAGCATCGTGAGCGCTTATGCACGTCTCCTTGGTATCGAACATATTCTCCCCAAGGGCAAAATGAAAACATCCAAGCGCACAGTGATTGTTCGCCAAGAGCCTATTGATATCGCGATTGTCAAGGGATTGACCCCAGAATTAAAGGATAAATTTCAGGAAGTTTTTACACAGAATTCCTACGGTACGAAAACACTTCGCCCGCGATATACCTATACGACATCGACTATGCGACTCATGCCATCAAATGCCATTTATTTCCATGGCACAAACAAAAGAGAGTATCCGCAAGGCGAACTCGCAGGAACGATTGTTGGTATTACGAATGCAGACAAATGGGGTGACAATGACGGCGTAGCAGGAATCGAAAAATCGTACAACGATGTTTTGCAAGGTGATTCGTCAACGCTCAGGGTTAGAGTGACGGCCGGTCAGAAAAAGTTAGATATGCTCACCACTGATGGGTTGCGTGGCGGATACGGGCACACCGTCGTGATGACGATTGACGAGCGAATTCAGCGCGAGACAGAACGCGCCTTGCAGCACCACGTTGAGCAGGAAAGCGCGGTCGGTGGGCAAGCGGTTGTCCTCGATGTCAAAACCGGTGAAGTGTTGGCCATGGCCTCGTCGCCGAGTTTCGACCCATCGCACCGACTGGGCAGCACAAAGAATCGCTGTATCACCGACTTCATCGAACCGGGTTCCGTTATCAAAACGTTCGTGTATGCATCGGCTATCGAAGCCGGAAAGATTAACAAGTTTACTCCCATCAACTGTGATGCGACAGTGAATATCCCCGGCAGAAAAAAGCCTGTCACGGATGCTCCTCACCCCATTGGCAAAACCGTTGAAGCTATATACGCGTTCAAAAAATCGAGCAACGTAGGCGCAGTCCACGTCATGGAAAGAATGCTCGGCGGTGCAGGGCGTGGCGCACACTTCAAACTGCCATACGAATCTTTGAAGAAGTTCGGGTTCGGTGACAAGACAGGAATTGATTTGCCCTACGAAAGTCCCGGAGCGCTCAAGCATTACTCGCAATGGAATATCTCGACCGCGGCCTCTATCGCGTTTGGTTATGAAGTCGAAGTCACACCTATCCAAATGGTGACGGCAATGGCAGCCATCGGCAACGGTGGCAAGCTAATGAAACCTCATGTCGTGAAAGCAATTCTTGATTTCGAGGGCAACACAATCGAAACGATTGAGCCAACCTTTGTGCGTCAGGCGTGCTCGGAGTCGACTGCAAAAACAATGTTAGAGTTGCTCGAAGCTGTCGTGGTAGAAGGTACGGCAACGAAGGCACAACTGGACAATTGGAGAGCCGGTGGCAAAACAGGAACATCGAACAAATACATCATTGGTAAAGGTTACGACAAAGACGGTAAAAAGCACTATGGGTCTTTCTGTGGTCTTGTCCCGATTACCAATCCCGAAGTAGCCATCTATATTTGGATTGATGAACCGTCAACCGCGGAAGGTCTACACTTTGGTGGAACCAGTGCCGGTCCTGTTTTTCGTGATATAGCTGATGCCTGCATGGAAATCCGCAAGGTTCCGCATCAGGAGATGCCCGTCATCAATCCCGGTACGAAGAGCCTTGTCGAGCAATTCCGTCGCAAAGTCACGCGTGCCATCAGAAGAAGCATCACGCAAGCGGTTGAACAATCAGCTTACAACTCTCCTTACTCAAGCAGTCAAATCGGAAACGTTATTGCTCGGTTACGTGGCAAGGACAGTAACGTTCCTATTGCGCCGGGAACCATGCCGGACTTGCGTGGACTCTCATTACGCGAAGCATCGAAACTGCTTGAGGGTATAGACCAGAGTTTTGTTGTTAAGGGTAATGGCGTCGTTGTCTCACAGGTACCGGAACCGTATTTGCCACTTGCGGCCAATGATGCCAAGATTCAGTTGACGTTAGGGACGCCGCTCGAAGCCGAGCTTGCAATCCTTCAGGGAAACGAATTACCAGGGCCAAGTCCTGAGGAAAGCGAAGGTGTTGCTGAGGCGGAACCGCAGGCTACGCCCGAACCTCAACCCATCCCCCATGTAAGAATTCTTTCCGGTGACGGTGGCGAAGGCGTCGATTTGCAGACAACAAAAACAATACATTCTATCAGAGACAGAATTGCGGAAGAAGAAAATCCGACAATGACATCTCAGCCGACTGCATCTTTCCCGGATAAAGACAAGCGTGTGCATGATGATGAACCTGTCGTCAATTTCAGTTCGATTTGGCAAAAATATGATTTGCAGCAAATCCTAAAGGATCAGCGAAATGCTGTCCAGAAAAAGTCTGTCGATACATCTGCAAAGCAAGATGTGAAGAACAAGGATGCAGACAATGATAAACCTGCGTCTATGAAAAAGTCAACGGACAAAAAGGCGCCGAAACCTGATAAGGAAAAACAGGATAAGCCGAAGTCGACAAAGAAGTCTTCTCAAGACACTGAAAAAGACGAACCTCAGTCGAAAGATTCGGGCAGCAATGAACCTCAAGAACAACCTGCACAGGTGCAGCCACAACCACAGCGCCCCATGTTGTTGCGTGATAGAATCAAGCAACGTTTGTGGCGCAGAAGTCCCGCACCTCCCCGTGGACAACAACAGGGGGAATTCTACACTAACTAATGATGAAAAATAATATTAGCAACATCGTCATAAACATCCAAACTCTGTTTGATCGCGCCGGTCTGTCCCTGCCGTTTTCTGTCGATCCACAACTGGAAATCACCGGGATTGCCGACAATTCGAGGTCCGTTGCCCAAGGCAACATTTTTGTCGCGATTCGTGGAACAAATACCGACAGCCATCAGTATATCGGAGACGCTGTTGCGCGTGGTGCGGCCTTGATTATTGCGGAAACGGCGCCATCAGACACGACAGTGCCTGTCATACTGTTTGATGACACCCGTTCCATCCTTGGCAAAATCGCACATGCATGGTACGATAATCCAACGCGCGGCATGATTGTCGTCGGCGTCACCGGCACGAATGGCAAGACGACATCTGTTCATCTGTTGGAATCTGTCCTCAAAACCGCCGGTTACAACACCGGCGTCATTGGAACAATCGAGTATCGTTTCGCAAATGAGCACATCAAGGCGGATAACACAACTCCGGGAGCCATCGCGCTCGCCAAACTTTTTGGGCAGATGAAAGAAGCGGGCGTCAATGCTGTTGCGATGGAAGTATCCAGCCATGCGATTGACCAAAAACGCATTGATGGAATCGCGTTTGACGCTTGTTTGTTTACCAATCTCACGCAGGACCACCTTGACTATCACGGCACAATGAAAACATATGCAGACGCAAAGTATCAATTGTTTTCGCGTCTATTGCCTCAGGCTCAAAAAATCGGCAAAATCACCAGTGCTGTGTTTAATATCGATGACGAAACGGGTTGCGACTTTTTTAAAAAGTATCCCGGCGAAAAGTCGTCCTTCGCGATTGATAATCCGCTCGCAAAACTGCGCCCGTCCGCGATTGAGGCCAATGCGAATGGCATGAGGTTTGACATCACAAGTTTGCCTATCCATATTGAAACATTTTTGGTTGGACGATTCAACATTTATAACATTCTGGGTGTGATTGAGGTCGCATTGCGACTGGGCATTTCGCTGGAAGTCATCGCGCAAGGAATTCACAATCAAAAAACTGTTCACGGTCGCTTTGAACCGGTTCCGACCAATCTGCCATTCACGGTGCTTGTCGACTATTCGCACACTCCCGATGCATTGCAACGGGCATTGGAAAATGCTCGTGTCTTGACTCAGGGGAAACTGATTGTCGTTTTTGGATGCGGCGGTGACCGCGACAAAACGAAACGCCCAATCATGGGACATATCGCAGCAGCATTGGCTGATTCTGTCATCATCACCAATGACAATCCGAGAACGGAACCTCCGGAGAGTATCGCGGAAGCCATTCGCGAAGGAGTGCAACAAGTGCGCCCCGATATGGAAGACGCTTGTACTGTTATTGACAGACGGGCGGCAATCGCCAAAGCGATTGAACTTGCGCATGTCGGTGACATTGTTCTCATTGCAGGCAAAGGCCACGAGGATTATCAGATTATTGGAACGGTGATTCATCCTTTTGACGACAGACTGGTTGCTGCCGAATACTTGAAAGCCAGAGAAGAAGCTGAGGTGAGCCACTAATGATATCCGAGACAATGACACTTTCGCAAATAATCGAAGCAACTTCCGGAACAGTTTTTTTCGATCCTTCCATCGTTGACCAAGAATCCCCCTTGGGGTCACTCTCCACCGATACACGAACCATCGCTAAAGGCGATATCTTTATTGCCTTGCGTGGTGAAAACTTCGACGGACATCACTTTCTCGCAACGGCAGTCGAACGCAACGCAAGTTGTCTTGTCGTCGAGGAACTGATGCAGAACGCACCGCCGCAAGTTGCGCAAGTCTTGGTCAAAGACACGTTGAAAGCTCTCGGAGATATTGCTCAATACTGGCGGAGACAACACTCGACGATTCCGCTGTTGTGCATTGCCGGGTCGGTTGGCAAAACAACCACCAAGGAAATGCTTCTGCATATCATCTCGACAAAACTCAACACACTGGGCACCACTGGCAACCTCAATAATCTAATTGGCGCTCCTATGATGTTGAGCCGTTTGTGTTCTGAACATCAAGCGGCCGTTCTTGAGTTAGGCATGAATGCTCCCGGGGAACTGAAACGCCTTATCGAAATCGCGCAGCCCAACGCCGTTTTGTTGACGAACATCAGAGACGCACATATCGGCAATTTCGCATCGCAAGATGAACTGTATTACGCGAAGTGTGAGTGCCTCAGATGGGCGCCTCCCAATACGACTTTCATCATTTGTGCTGACGACAAACTGAGCCAGCGTGCGCTCAAGCAGTACGGACATGGCCACAAAATCATTCTGTTCGGATGTTCTGAAACCGCGATGATTCGCGCTGAAAACATTGCTCCACTCTCCCCCTTTGGCTATAGCTTTGACCTTGTGATATCAAATCAATCACGCAAAGTGGTTGCCTTGCATCATTTTGGAAAAGGTCACATTTACAATGCGTTGGGTGCAGCAGCAGGCGCTGTTTTCTTTGGCGAAAAAAGCAATACGATTGCCGCACGCCTCAGTTGCTTTGAAGCTGATGCGGCTCGTTGCGAAGTCGAACTCATGCCTGACGGATGGTTTTGCATCAAGGATTACTATAACGCCAGCCCGACCGCGACAGAGAACTCCTTGCGCTCGATGAAAGATTTCAACATTACCGGCAGACGTTTTGCTCTGCTCGGCGATTTGCGCGAGCTTGGCAAGATGTCCCCCATGTATCACGAACAACTCGGCAAGATTGCCGCGCAATGCGACCTCGAGCATTTGCATGTTTTTGGGGAAGAGTCAAAGATGATTGCGGAAGGAGCTCGTAAAGCCGGCATGACCAATGTGACACATCACGCGACTTATGAGGATGCGGCGGCAGCATTGCATGAACAGTTACGCAGAGATGACTTATTGCTCATCAAAGCCTCGCGCCTTATCCATCTTGAGCGTGTTTACGAGATGTTGAAAAACGATTTTTCTAATGTTGATGATATAAAGTAAAGGCCTGTTGACAACCAAATGATTTACTATCTTTTTGCTCACATACAATCAAGCGGACTGCTGAGAGTTAATCCCGTTCAATACGAAACTGTTCGCGCCGGATTCGCACTGTTTACCGCATTTTTTCTCTCCGTTATTTTCGGTCGGTATGTCATTGCGATTCTCAAGGCACTCAAAGCAGGTCAGCCCATCCGCACAGCGTCGGCGGCAGGAGCAATTGATTTGAATGCCATGCACGGATCAAAGGCAGGCACCCCGACAATGGGAGGAATCCTCATTGTTGGAACAATCGTCATCACGACCTTACTGTTCTGCAATCTATCCAACATATATGTATGGTTGCTTATCATTGCGACACTTGGATTCGCGGCGCTAGGCTTTATCGATGACTACCGCAAAGTTACCAAACATAATGCGAATGGCATCTCCCCCATGGCAAAGATTGCCGGACAAGTCGCGCTTGGATTGATTGTAGGATGCGTTCTGTACCTCACAGCCAAATGCGACCCCTCCGCGGCCGTCTACAGTTATCGTGACGGCGCCAACACGTGTGGTCCCTTTTACGGGTTCGACCATATCATGGTGCCATTCTTCAAAACGTTTTATCCCTGTCTTGGCATCGTCTACATCGCCTATGTTATCTTTGTGTTGACAGGCACATCGAACGCCGTGAACTTGACGGATGGTCTGGATGGGTTATGCATCGGCACAATGAGTATTGTTGCCATGGCATTTATCATTCTTGCCTATGTCGCCGGTAGCCAACCACTATCTGCCTATTTGATGGTTCCATACATCAAGGGAGCGCCCGAGGTTGTTGTCTTCATGGGAGCATTGATTGGTGCATGCTTGGGATTCCTATGGTACAACGCGCACCCCGCCAATATGTTCATGGGTGACACAGGCAGCCTCGCACTCGGCGGAGCAATCGGAACAGTCGCGCTCATATGCAAACAGGAAATCTTGCTGACTGTTATTGGTGGCATTTTCGTCATCGAGGCATTGTCTGTAATTATCCAAGTCACAAGCTACAAACTGCGTGGAAAACGAGTATTCCTGATGTCGCCTATTCATCATCACTTTGAAAAGAAAAACTGGCACGAATCTAAAATTATCGCAAGATTTTGGATTATTAGTATTCTTTTCGCGCTGATTGGGTTGTGCAGCCTGAAACTCCGTTAAGAAAGCATCCCTAGCGATCGTTTGTGGGATGATTCAATACTCGCTCTTTTTGTATCATTCAGTAGACAATTGGAGTTTGATATGATGATTGATGATAATCGCAAAGCAATTGATGTTCAAGGCTTAGTGGTTGAATATCATAATGGAAAACGTGCCGTAGATTCCATATCCTTTCAGGTATCATACGGAGAATGTGTCGGCTTTATCGGCGTAAACGGCGCCGGCAAAAGTTCAACAATCAAAACTATGCTTGGCTTTCACTTTCCAACACAAGGCTCGGTACGTGTTCTTGGTCTGGATCCTGGGAATGCGGAGAGTCGCAAGCGAGTTGGTTATCTTCCCGAAGTCGCAGTTTACTATCCCTTCCTCAAGGCACGTGAAATTCTCGAACTGTATGGTGGTTTGCAAGGTCTTGATAAAACAGAATTGCGCAAAAGGATTCCACCGCTACTCGAAGAACTTGGTCTGGGAGGCTGCGAAGAAACACTTGTTCGCGAGTTTTCGAAAGGGATGCAACAGCGTCTCGGCATAGCACAGGCGATTATCGCTCAGCCGGAGTTGATGATTTTTGACGAGTTGACCAGTGGACTTGACCCGTTGGGGCGTCATGAACTGCATCAGGTTTTGCTTCGTCACAAGAGTCAGGGCAAAACACTTTTCTTCAGTTCTCACGACCTTGGCGATGTCGAACATCTTTGTGATCGAATCATCATGATTCACCAAGGCAAGATTATCCATCAGGCCACTATCGCCGAACTACTCCAACCATTGAGCGAATTTGTCATCGTATTTGAGCTTCCTCCCAACACTTCGCTGCCGGACAGTGTCATCAATAAGAATCCGACGATGGACTCGCTTGTCCCCGGACGCTTCACGGTCAAGACACGCAAAGCAGAAGACTTTGCCCAGACAATTCAGTGCCTGTCTGGAATCAACGCGCGGCTCATTGAAACCGGCAACCGCACCACATCGCTCGAAGATGAATTCATACGTTTGGTGCACCTCAATGAAAAGCACAAACAGGAAGAAGCGGAACAATGAGCATCACCCCTTTGAAACAAACATGGTTCGTCGCGAAAACGGTTCTGATTGAAGCCATCAGACGCAAGGAAATATACATCGTTATTCTTGCCGCGTTAGGATTATCATGGTGGGTGTTCAGCATTGACTTCTTTAATCTGGAAGGTATCTCAAAATTCCAGCGCGAAATTGTTTTGCAGGTAATGAATATCGCGGTTGCGCTGACGGTGATTGCCTTGGGTGCTTGCCAACTTCCACGAGAATTCGCGAACAAAACAATCTATCCGCTGATGGCAAAACCTGTCAGCCGCCCGACATTCCTTATTGGAAAAGCACTTGGGGTTTGGCTTGCCGGCATATTTGTCATGCTCATGTTCACCATCATTTTCTATGCGGGAAACTGGTACCTTGGCACGATGCCAAACAACGGTCTGTACTTGCAGCATTTCTGGCTACAGATGGTACAATGCACAATTCTCATCGCCCTGAGCTTCATTCTCTCGCTCATCATCAACCTCGATGCAGCCATTGTGTTGTCATTCCTTTTCTGGTTTTTATCGGGAACAATGCTCTCCGCAATGACCATCATCTACCCGATGTCCGGAGCAATCGGCAAATTCCTTATGAAAGTATTTGTTTTTGTGCTGCCGCAATTGTCCTTGTTTGACCTCAGCGCAAAAATCATTCACAGCGACTACAAACCCGAGACAAACACATGGGTCTGGCCACCTCTCGAAGCCACGACCATGGCAGAACTTACACTCTACGGATTTGTCTACACCGCGATCTTCATTACGATTGCCTACATCCTGTTCCGGAGGAAACCACTATGAGCGGCTCACAAGACACTGCTCGTTATTATCCGGCGATTATTCTGGCCAAGGCAGTTATCAAACAAAGCATTCGCCAAAAAGAGTTTCAATTGATTCTCATTCTGATGATTCTCTTACTTGGCACAGGGCTGATTGCGCCGGCGATACTGAAAAATGAAGGAGCGCAAACTCACTTTTTTTTCGTCAACTTTGGGTTGTCCTTCGCGTTTTTCTGTGCTCAGTTCTTGACACTTCTGGCCGCAGCACGGCAGTATCCACAGGAATTCGAGCAGCGTACCATTTTACCACTTATGAGCAAACCAATTTCGCGAAACGAATACATTCTCGGCAAATGGCTCGGCACAACCTTACTGGGAATCATCGCGATTCTCCTTCTTGTGCCGTTATGGCTTATCAGCAACACCATTACTCTGCACATCGACAATGACATCGCAATGTTTTTCCAAATGATTGCGTTGCAGTGTTTAGCAATTGCATCCATCTCCGCACTCGCCATCCTTGGGTCACTGTTTATGCCCTTCGCGCTCAATCTCGGCGTCGTTGCCATATTGGTCTTCAAAGGCCAAGCGATTGGACAATTCATCTCGAACTTCTTTGATGGCAAGCTTCCGTCGGATGCAACTCAGTGGATAAGCAATTACTTCCCTGTGTTCCGCTACTTCGATCTATCCAATCTCTACAGCATGGGCGAGCCACCCATTGGGTTGTCAGATTGTCTGCTTCGCTTGTTGTATGGACTCCTGTGGATTGCCATCCCGATGGCTTTTGCCATGTTCGGATTTAAGAGAAAGGCTTTGTAGAGGTGAATCGTTATGTGCAATAATCAAGAGTCTACATCGTCCCGTCTCGTCATTCTCATCGTCACATTGATTGTGGCATTAGTTGTCGTCCCGCTTGTTGCAGCTCAACTGAAAGCAACGGTAACAAAGACCTCATCCTTGCTGCCGGCCTCTGCCGGAACAAGTCCATTCACTGTCTTGCTCAACTCTTTGCGAGCATCTGTTGGAGATACGATTTTCATGAAAACGGAAATTTATCTACACGAAGGCGTGAACTATTTCTCGATGGGTGAAGATGAAGAGCATGGAGAAGGCCATTCACATGAGCATGAAAACCTCATGGAGGGCAAAGGCGTCTCGTTCGAGGACATGAACACATCACACTCGGATGCTAATACCACAACCTCCGAAGCAATGACCACTGGAATGGACCAACCGCAAGCCGACCACCGAGATACACTGGCGCATGAGGATGTCGAGCATATGCATACGGTTATCCCGAAAGCGAATGACGACTTCCGTTCTTTCATTGGCGTTCTGGAGCGGAAAGTCAAACCATGGCGTGAAGAACACATCGAAGAACACGGCAAAGGAATCGAACTGATTCCGTGGTACAGAGTCGCGACTCTGGCTGACCCACACAACGTTCGATGCTACATCATTGGCGCATGGTGGCTAGCAAGTGCCGACGGAAAAGGACGCATCAAAGAGGCGGAAAACTTTATCCGCGAAGGTATCAAAAACAATCCGAATGACTTTCAGTTGAGGATTATGCTTGGCGAACTTCTCGAAAGACAAAAACTGGACAAAGAGGCCATCAGCGAGTTTCGTAAAGGATTCGAGGCCGCTTTGCAGATACGCCCGGAGAACGGTATTCTTGGCAAGAACTGGACGACTTACGAGGAATCCGATTTTATGACAGCCGCTCATATGATGGTTCTTCTGACACGCGACACCGAAACCACCGAAGCCGCCATTCAACTCGGCGAAAAGCTTGCGCAACAGGTTCCGGATTTGCTCTCGCTGAGACGCATTCTCACAAAGCTCAAATCTGCGTCCAAATAATGCCGCAGCCACTACAAAATCCCACCGACCGACTTCTCTCAATCGACACATTTCGTGGCGCCGTCATTTTTATCATGTTGTTCGTCAACATGGTCGCCATGCTTGGAGACTTGCCGATTGTTGGCGAGTGGATGGGCAGTGCGCCGGTCAGCATCTTTCGTCATGCATCCTGCTCCTACGACCCACCGGTCTGGCTTGCCGACGTTGACAATGACGCCGAAAAGTGTTTTTGGCGAGGCGGAAAGATTGTCAGCATCAACGACAATCAATGCGAGATTGCCATTCAGCCTTTGACTGATAGCGAAAGTGTTTCCACCGAGGTGCTTCCCCTTGCGAAGCTCGAAACACCCAAGCCGCTCCGTGACGGAACGCCGGTCATCGTCAAACGCAACCCCGCGACCCATGAACTTCTCCGTGTGCAAGCAAAGGACAACGGATGCACAATCTGTGATTGGGTGGCGCCATTCTTCGTCTTCATTGTTGGAGTTTGCATACCGTTAAGTCGCAAATATCGGCGGGAACAATGGCTCGGCCATGTGGGAAAACGAACACTGGCGTTATTGGGACTGGGATTTCTGGACATGTCGCTCGGCGCTGGTCTATCCTACTGGTGGGGCATCCTCCAGTCAATCGCGATTGCCTATTGCGTTGCCGCATTAGTCGTCTCATTCAGCGGGAAAACACGTTTTTTTCTCGTCCTCATTTTGGGAGCAATACATCTGTTCATGACGCAGGAATTTTCTTGGTGGACATTTGTCGGCAACCCAGATGTTCCGCCATTCTCCATCAACACTCTTGACGGCGATTTGTTACGACCCCTCAATGCGCACTGCACTCCATGGGCAGGGCTAGGCTATGTATTAGTCGCGATTATCGGCACACTGGTTGGCGACAGTTTTGGCACACGCGACATACACATCATCCTGAAACGAACGCTACTTGCCACGGCTTGCCCATTCATCATCATGGGAACTTTACTGATGTTTCTGCAACCCATGAGCAAAGAGGAAGTCACCACATCATACGCGTTCTTCACCGCCGGTGTGGCGGCCGCGATCCTGGCGCTCTTCTATCTGACAATTGACGTTTGGAAACATAAATACTGGACACGGTTGTTCACGGTCTTCGGCGTAAATCCTCTTTTGGCGTTTATTCTTCAGCCATTCCTACGAATGACATTCGAGAAACTCGGCCTCTTGCAACTCTACCACAATCATGCCGGACCTGAAGCCATTGCTTGGGGATTAGCATGGGTGATGACGGTCTGGATTATTGTTTTGTTCTGCAACAAAAAAGGTTGGTATTGGAAAGTCTGACCGTTTTTGCTTAGCTCTCAATAATGACGACTTAGTGTTCAGGGCGGTATCATAAGATATAAATTCAGTGTACTTATTTTACTATTTTGCAGGTCAGAAACAATGAAAACAAGCATAGCCATTCTTCAGGCAATCGCCAACCAAATCAGACGAGACAGCATTCGCAGCACCACAGCAGCCGGTTCAGGACATCCAACCTCCTGTGCGTCATCGGCCGAAATCATGGCCACTCTCTTTTTTAGAGTGATGAAATATAACGCCGAGAATCCGAAATGCCCCCTGTCTGACAGATTTGTCCTCAGCAAAGGACATGCGGCGCCCGCCCTCTATGCTTGCTGGAAAATTGCGGGTTTTCTCAATGACTTTGAACTCATGAACTTGCGCAAACAAGAGAGTATCTACGAAGGACACCCAACACCACGCATCCCGTTTGTTGACATCGCGACAGGCTCGCTTGGTCAGGGATTGAGCGCAGGTATCGGCATGGCACTTAACGCAAGCAAACTCGACAAAACAGATTATCGGACGTATGTCCTGATGGGCGATGGCGAAACGGCCGAAGGCTCTGTCTGGGAAGCGGCTCAAATGGCGTCTTTCTACAAGATTGACAATCTCTGCGCCATCGTCGACCTCAACCGGCTTGGCCAGTCACAGGCAACCATGCTCGAACATGACACACAAACAGCCGCCGTAAGATGGCAGGCGTTTGGCTGGAATCCAATCGTTGTCGACGGGCACAGTTGTGAGGAATTGCTGAAAGCATTTGACGCCGCTGCAAACACGAAAGATATGCCAACGGTCATTATCGCGAGAACTCTCAAAGGGAAGGGCATCGCCTTTGCCGAGAACAGAGACGGTTGGCACGGAAAGCCGCTGAGCATCGAACAGGAAGCCGAAGCGTTGGTGACTTTGCCTGAGTTGACCGAAAAACAGATGGCTCAGATTTTCATCGACCAACCAACTTCGCACGCCTTGCCACATACAATCGTTGACCTCAAGGCGCTCAAACCTTGCGAACTGAAACCCGGCGATGCAATCGCCACACGTGAGCAGTATGGCAATTCGCTCGCGGAGCTTGGCGCTGTCGCCTCGGACGTTGTTGTCCTCGATGCCGAAACAAAGAACAGCACCTACAGCATCAAGTTCATGAAGGCGCATCCTGACCGGTTTATCGAATGTTTTATCGCCGAACAAAACATGATTGGCGTCGCGTGCGGCTTGGCCTCACGTGGCAAGGTTCCGTTCCTCTCCTCCTTTGCGGCATTCCTGTCCCGTGGGTTCGATCAGACTCGCATGGCCGGAATTTCCGGCAGCAACATCAAGCTTTGCGGCAGCCACTCAGGCATTAGCATCGGCGAAGATGGTCCTAGCCAGATGGCGCTCGAAGACATTGCGTTTTTCAGAACCGTTCCGGAATGTGTCGTTTTGTATCCGAGCGATGGAATCTCGGCAAACGCCGCAGTGCGCTTGGCCTACGAGTATAAAGGCATGATCTATCTGAGAACATCCCGCCCCAAAACTCCGGTTATCTACGAGAACAACGAAGAATTCGTGATTGGGCAATCAAAAATCGTCAGACAGACAGATAGTGATGTCCTGACTATTGTTGGCGCAGGTGTAACCGTTTTTGAAGCGCTTAAAGCGGCGGATATGCTTGCGGCCGAAGACATTGCGGTGCGTGTTGTTGACATTTTCTCTGTCAAACCTTTGGACAAGAACACCCTGAAACAATGCGCGTTGGCAACGAATAATGTCATTCTGACCGTGGAAGACCACTACGAAGCTGGCGGAATAGGCGAAGCCATCGCGGGCGTTTTCTCGGAGGAAGCAATTCAAGTCCACAGATTGTTCGTTCCCAAAGTTGCGCATTCCGGCAAACCCGCGGAATTGCTCGCATGGGCAGGCATTGACGCCGAGAGCATTACAAAGCGAGTCAAGGAGATTTGTAAGACGCCACGCGTCCGTTAGTCTTCTTTTAGCCGCCTTTTTCTGCAAGAATCTTCACGGTTTATTGTCTATCTATTATATAAAACAGAAATGGATAAGACAATGAAACGACATATTCTCCATATGTTTCTGTGTTCACTGACCGTGCTCGTTACGGCAGTGGCATCAGCAATCACAGCCTCACCGACGAAAATTGAACTCACCTCCCAATACAGTCAAGAAGTCCCGGCGCAAACAGTTACGTTGCGGGCAAACTATTCGGGAGCCAAAATGTCCTATAAAGTCATGGATTGCTCCGATTGGATTAAGGTATCGCCTGACAACGGATATGTCACAACACCCGCCTCAGTAATGGTCAGCTTTCCATATGCGTCAAGCCTTTATCCGGGAGTTTATGAAGGATCCTTTACAATTCAGGCACCGTCCACCTCTCCCTACGAAGTGACTGTCCCTGTCAAGTTGACCGTTCTCTCAGGGAAAGAGCCATCCGAGATTGCCCTCACGCCCAACAGTGGATTTTCTCACACAATCAAACCGGGCGAAAAACTGTCCGCCGACACGTTTGTTTTGTGGAACAAAAACTTCGGATATTCTCCGGCAATGAAATACACGATTATCTCCGATCAGACATGGCTTACCGTTTCACCGACATCTGGTAGCGCAACAAATGTCAATCAAAAGATTACGTTGAACTATAACACAGCATCACTTGCGGTCGGCACATATTCAGCAGTTGTCACTATTGACGCACTGGATGCATCGAATTCGCCACGAGCCTTCAAGGTGAATCTGACAGTCATGGATGGCACACAAAAACCGGAAATCGCCATCGTACCTAATTCGGGATTCGCGCAAACCGTAGCCCTTGGCGTCAATGCTCCGGACAATACTTTCGACCTCTGGAACAAGACATACGGCCAGTCCTTAGCAATGCCGTACACCATCACAACAAATGCGTACTGGCTCTCCTGCACGCCTGATAGTGGCAATGCGACACTGGAGAAAACCAAAGTCCGCATCGTTTACAAAACAGCATCTCTTGCCGCGGGAGTTTACAAGGCAACCGTCATCATTAGGGGAACGGACGCAGTCGTTCCACAACGATCATTCCCTGTCACGATGACTGTTGCAAGCGCAACTGAAAAGCCAGAGATTGCCATTGTCCCTAACACGGGTTTTGCCTCGACAGCGGCATTCGGTAGTTCGCCGACGACAAACCAGTTTTCACTGTGGAACAAAACATATGGTGTATCGCCAGCCATGCCCTATACGATTAGCTCAAATGCGTCATGGGTCACTGTGTCCCCGTCATCAGGCACAGCTACCGCCGAAAAGAGAACAATAACGGTTGCGTATAACACAACCACGCTCAAGACAGGAACATACAAGGCCGTTCTGACCATCACTGCTAATGGCGCGAAGAACTCGCCCCGCACAATGCCAATCAACTTGACAATTACCCCGGGCGGAGGTACGCCAGAAATCGCGGTCGTCCCCAACACAGGATTCTCGGTAACGACAACACGGGGGAATAATGCTCCGGACCAAACTTTCAGACTGTGGAACAAAACCTATGGACAATCTTCGGCCATGCCTTTTTCCATTTCATCGGACAGAGAGTGGTTCTATTGTTCTCCGGCCTCAGGATCTGCGACAAACGCAAATATCACAGTCTCAGTAAAGTTTAATACCGCTAAGCTGACGCCAGGGACCTATAAAGGCAATATTGTTATCATGGGAACAGGCGCCAAGAATTCTCCGCGCACTTTGCCTGTCACCCTCACAGTTCGCGACGCACGTCCCTGTGTCGCACTGACGCCCACGAGCTTGTGGCTCGATGTCATGCAAGACCAGTTACCTGCGGATGGTTGGTGCCCGTCACAATCGTTCAAGATTTGGAACAGCGGTCAGGGAACATTTGATTTCTCATGCACATCCAACGCATCATGGATGTCGCTCTCCCCCAATCAAGGCACATGCACGACAGATAATTCGTACACGACAATCAATGTGAATTACAAGAACCTTCGTAACCTGAAGAAGGGCGTTCATCAGGGAACAATTACAATTACCGCGACGGGAGCTTATAATGCGCCCCGCACCATTCCGGTCACACTTGTTGTTGCGAATTCTTCTGAAGGCGTTTGGTACTCAAGCCAATTCGATAACAATATCACCACAGGCTGGAAGCCTTCGCCCGCAAACAAATGGGCACTGAGCAGTGGCTCTTACTCTGCGATTTCGACGATTAACGGCGAAACCATGCAAAGCACTCTGACCTCCGGGAGTTGGCTGACGGAATCGTTTACAACCGTCATGCGTAGGGTTTACTCCAACAACCTGTCTCAATATCAGGGAGTATTCTTCCGTGCAACCAATGATTTTGTCTTCGATTTAAACGGCAGTGGTAGCAAAGGAACAGGCTATGTTTTCCTGATTCGTGGCGACAGCTATCGATTCTTGTTTGTCAACAACGGCAAACATCAGGGGATTACGGGTTGGACATCAAGCACGGCAATCAGCACGGACAGCAACGAGAAGAACACAATTCAAGTCATTGCGAACGACAATAACTTCAATCTTTTGGTTAATAACTGGCAGGTTTGGTCAGGAACGAACACAGACTATCGCAGACCGGGACGGATAGGATTACTGGCAACGAATCCGACTTCTGGGTCAAAGCCGGCATTTTACTTCGATTCTGTAACTGTCAGTCATCCATAAGCGAATAACAACGAGAACGATGCCAAACAAGTACAGAATGACAACACAGAAGCTTTTGCGTTTTTGCCTTGCTCCATTAGGCATGTTGACACTAATCCTTTTGGCCATTTTGCTTGTGTATGGCCAAACGTATAGCTTTAGTTTCATTTGGGATGATAACGACTTCATCGTCAATAATCCTTCCCTTCAATCATGGCGAAAAATACCGATCTGGTTCTATGACAGTGACTGCTATCAGTGTTACAACACATTTTGGCGGCCAATACGTAACTTTAGTTATCTGGCAGACTGGTACTTGTGCGCCAAACAGCAATTGCCCGGGTGGATGCATATTCACAACGTTTTGATGCACTTGATTTGTGCGCTGATGCTTTTATGGGTCTTGCGGCAAATTGCGCAATTGTTTTATCCGGCTGACTATAGCAAGATACAATGGCAGGCCGGTTCGTTGTTGGCAGTCATTCTGTGGGCAATTCATCCGTTAGCAACCGAAACTGTTTGCTGGATTAAGTGCCGCGATGACCAGATTTTTCTCTTCTTCTATCTATGGGGAATGGGATTGTTTATTACCGGTCTTCTCCGGCAAAAGCCTTTTTCCGTAGCTCGCACTTTAGCAATCGCCGCATTAGGATTTTTGTCGGTTTTGTCCAAAGAAATGGCACTTTCTTTTCCGCTAATTCTTGGATTACTCTGGTTGCTCATGCCGCAACCGGAGACCGACGGCAAAAAAGCTAGAGTCGTGCGAATGCCATCGCGTTCGATCTTCGAGTTGCTCACATTTAGTGCGACACTGATGGTTCTCTACATTGCCTTACGCCATGCGGTTCTGGGACAAACGCAACAACTCAGTCGCATGAGCGGTTCATTCTATGAGGACATGCTTACCTTTGTGCGAGCCATCGCTCGTTATGTTGAAATGACCATTGTCCCCGTGAGACAAATGGCAGATTACTCTGGATATCAATGCACAACATCTTTCTTCAATTGTGATTTTCTTGCCGCCTTGCTGTTTTGCATCTTCTGCACAGGAATGGCATTCTTTGTCAGCAAAAAAAACAAAATGATACTCTTTGCATGGCTTGCGTTTTTGGTCAGTCTGCTGCCTGTTTCGAACATCGTACCAACCATGCAGTATCTGGCAGAACGATTCATGTATCTGCCGCTTGCGCTCTTGTCAGTCATTTTCATGGGCATTTTTGTCAAGCTTTGCTTCTATCTGAGCAACGCAGACAAATCTCGGAGAATTGTTTTCACTACTCTCACCGCCTTCGCGATTTTGTCGGTTATTTTGGCGGCAAATCTTCGTGCGGCAATTTGGAAGAATCCGTTGCTCCTTTTCCGCACAACATGGCGTGATGCTTATCCTTCCGAACGTATTTTGAAAAACGGCATGAGCACCTTGATATATTATGGGCTGTGGAAAGAAGGGAAAGACGCTGCGGAATCGCTCTTGAGACAAAAGGATGAATTGCAGATGGGACAGGAAGATTTGGCAAAGTTACATCAAAATATCGGCATATGTTATCTGCAACTAAACATCAATGACAAAGCGATTTCGCACACACTGTCAGCCTTGGAGCTGAAACCAGACTTAACCAAGTCTCAGCTGGCATTGGGAATGCTCAGGGGCATTAACGAACAAACAACTGAAGCACTGGAGTTGTTTAACAAGGTGTTAGAAAAAGAACCGGACAACACTTACGCGTTGTCGAACAAAGCACTGGCTCTCAAAAAACTTGGTGATATCGAGGGGGCAAAAGAGAATTGGCAATTGGCATTGGACATTAACCCAAAACATGAGCCAGCTCTGGAAGGCCTAAAAGGCCTGAAAGATGAAGCGACAAGCAAAACCGAGACAGTCTCTCAGGAGCCGAAACCTTAGTTTTTTTGCAACAGTTTTTGTGGGTCATCATACTCTTTGAAAACCGTGACTGTTGTCGGAACATCCTTTTTTCTTGCAGCAAATCGCACACCAGGATTGCCGTTACTCACTGCGCCTGGGACACCCAAAACCTCACCTTTGGCAATCTTCTGACCAACACTGACAACTGCCTGAGATAGATTGCTGTAGATGCTGTACAAATCACCGGGATGTGCAACAACCACAACCACCCCGGCACCTTCAAGATGGCTGGCATACACAACCTCGCCGTTAACCAAAGCAACAACCTTATCCTTGTCGCTCTTGGCGACCACCTCAACCCAGAGCGGTTTGGGCGCCTTCATGGAAGGCATATTGACCGAAGTGGATGGCAGTTGAGCATCATCGATTGGAAGCATCGTCGTGTAGGGAACATATGGCGGAGGAATCTCTGTCTCCCCCGGAGTCAGCATCCCCAACAAACGTCCCCCCGCAAACTGAGGATTCATCGCGGTTTCCAGACGAGCGATTTCTTTCTCCGCTTGCAACAATTCCTTCACATCAATCACACGCTGCTTAGTAACAATCTTGTCAAACAAACGTATTATTTCCCATTGCGAAGGAGCGGGCAAAAACACATCATCCAACGTGACTCGGCAATTCTTTTGACTTGAATCGGTATGTTTGGCCAATTCAAAACGGGCTTCATCATATCGTTGCATCGCCGGCTCCAAATCGTCAAGTTCCATCTTAAGTTGCTCTCGTAATGCAGCCTTGCGCAAAACCGGAATCAGAGGATCATCAAACAGACTCTTATCGAGCGAGGCAAGCGACGTCAGATAGAGCATTCGCGCAATCTGCACTGTACTCTCGTACGACAAATCCGCCAATTGTCCACGCCTGTCCGAAATTGCTTGTAAACGCGCGATTCTGCGGCGTGCAACATCCTCAGACCACAGAGTCCATTCTTTCTCCGTTTGAGGCAAACGATCTGTCACCGTCCACGCGACTGAAAACCATCCATACTCACCCAACGGGTCTCCGGGGGTGGAGCGCCACACACGAGGAAACTTTTTGATTTTGGGGAAATAGGTGTGAGCCGCTTTTGGATAAACAGGTTTCAGGCTGCCCGAAAATTTGACTGCGGCTACCGACCCAGATGTTCGCAATTCGGCCGTTAGCGGCGCTGTCGTCTCTTTCTTCTGCTGAGCTTTCGAAACTGCCAGAGCGAGCGCTTTCTTAGTGGAAGGCGAATCCGTTGGAGCAGCAATCAATGTGGTGCTACAATTCATCGCCAGAGCAAACAATAACAGCCGGACATAGTTTCCAAGACTCACGGTTAATTCCTCCGCAAGCGCAAACGCAATGCCTCAATGATAAGCCAGAAGCCCATCAAATAGATTATGTAATACCAAGACACACCCATGTTCGTTGTCTCAATCATCCCCTTGAGACTCTCCGACGATTGAGCAGCAACGGCTAGCTTTGGAACTCCCCAATTCAACATCAGTTTGATCGTCAACAAACAAACCCACGTCGCAGTGCCCACACCCAAAAACATCAGCCATATTCGGCGATGACGCAAACCTATTCCGGAAAACACACAAGTCAAGGCGATAACAAGGGGAATCAAACGATTAAGCATATACCTCGGGAAATCCGCGACCTTATCAATTTCGCTACTGACGATGCGAGAAGCGTTCCATGCCGTCTCATTGAACAACACAGCGTTTGCCTCGGGCAAGTCCCGTGCGGTGCTTGCAACCTTAGACAAATCCGCTATGCCACGGTCCGGATGCTGTCGCAATTCAATCACATTAGGCATATGGTCTGCAACCAATGGAGGCAAATCATTCATCCAACTTTCCTTGATGCCAAGCAAAGCACGCCCTTGCTGAGGGGTTATGACCTGATAAACGAGATTATCTTTATCAAGGTCCTTCAATGCCGCAGCAAGTTGATTACTGCGTTCGGGCGAAACTTCCAATTCCATGACCACACGCACTGCCATGTCCGCCTTGACCTGACGACTCACACTGTCGGCAAACTGCTCAAACAGAACAAGTATAGCCAGTAAGCTCAACATAAAACCAGCGACAAAACCATTAACTAAAAAGTGCGACAACCAACGCAAAAAGGGACGAAGCGCATCGAAAAACATACGCATACGCCCGGGCGGCGAAATTGCTGTTGCTTCTGTAGATTGCGGAGTCAACGATTGTGTGTTATCTTCTTTTGACATCTTAATTTATTTACATCCTGTAGTTTCATTAAATCATCGTGTATCCTGTCACAAAAAGTGATGTATGACCTCAAAGCACTGTATTTCTATTCATATGTTTGAAGTGCTGCAAAATACGGATAATGTCATCGTCCAACTTGTCAACCAAAAGTGGACTCATCCGGGTTTAGATGCCATCTTTTCCTTTATATCCAACAAAGACTATATGGTTCTGCCTTTCGTCGCTCTCATGGTATGGATTTGGGTTAAAGGAACATTGCAACACCGCATCGCCATTATCCTGTCGATATGCAGTATCATACTGGGTGATCTCATCGGAGAACAACTCAAGCAATTCTTCGTTCGACCACGTCCGTACCTGAACCCAGACCTAATCGAGACAATCCGCGTCCTTGGTGGCAAGAGCTCGAACTCCCCCTCTTTCCCCTCCAATCATGCCATTAACTGTTGGGCAATGGCAGTCCCGATTTTCGTCTACTGCCGTCAGCGCTTCAAATGGATAGCAACCTTCTTCGTTGCGTTTGCGGTCGCAGTCATCTATTCGCGCATCTACCTCGGCGTCCACTACATGACCGATGTTTTGGCCGGTTCAGCCATTGGAGTCATCACCGGTTCCGGTCTGTGCCTATTACACAAAAAGTTGCCACTATGTCAACAGACGAACAAAGGTGCCCCACTGAATTGGGGTTGGCTCAGCTTGACGATTCTCATCACCGTCATTTTACTTGGTCTGAAATTCTCTTTTCTATGCGACAGAAACATTGACTTATCATTCGAGGAAGCACAGTATTGGGACTGGTCGCGACATCTCGATTGGGGCTACTTCAGCAAACCGCCCATGGTTGCTTGGATTATATATCTTTTCACTGATGTTATTGGTTGGGCATCGGCGCTCTGGGTCAGAATGCCCGCCGTCGTCATTTCGCTCATTCTTATTATTTGCATGTGGAAATTTATGGGGCAACTGGGATGTTCACAAAAGACACGTTTTTTCGCGTTTCTTTTTGTAACGTTCACACCGCTGTTCACTGCGGGCGCCATGCTCATCACCACCGACACGCCCCTACTCCTCGGATGGGTCTGCGCACTCATTGCCCTATGGAACGCGCTCTACAATCCTAAACACACACTTCGCTCATGGATGCTATGCGGATTCTTCATGGGCTTTGGTCTTCTCAGCAAATACAGTATGTTCTACTTCCACATTTGCCTGTTGCTCATGCTCGCTTGCACGCCCTCCTTACGAAGCGAGTTCAGAAAAAAAGGAGTGTGGATTGCCTGTGCGATTTCGCTGCTCATGCTCATGCCGCCGCTCTACTGGAACTGGTCACATGACTGGGTCACCTTCCACCACGTGGCATCGGATGCCACCGACCGTGGGCACATCGGAATCAATCCGTTGTTCTTCTTTGATTTCATCGGAAGTCAGACAGGCGTCGCTGGCCCCGGCCTTTTCATTGGAGGCCTCTGGCTCGCGTGGCATTACAGACGCAAACTCGACACCAACCAGAAGTTTCTGCTTTGGTTTGCGCTCCCTATCATACTGGGATTCGCACTCAAGAGTTTTACATCAAAAGTCCAAGGCAATTGGATTGCAATGGTCTATCCGAGCCTCACGATTTTTGTCGTAATCACATGGCAGAACGCGCGCGAATCCATTGAGACATCTCTGCGCAACAAGAAACGGCTGACGATTGCCGGTATTGTGTCGCTACTCATCGCCGTGCCAATGACATTTGCGGTCTACTATCCCTTGAGCATTTTCGACACCGCCGGCGACCTGTTGATGGAGCCATGCAACGACACTGACATTGTCGAGAAACCTTATACGTCTCATCACAAAATCGGCCGTTCGATACAGGGATTGGCGCGTCCCCTGATGGGATGGAAGGAGATGGGCAGACTCGTTTCGGAAACAAGAAAAACAATGCCTGATCCCAGTCAAACTCGCATCATCACAACCAATTATCAGTGGGCTGCCGAGATGGCTTTCTATGTTGAAGGACAACCACAAACACTTGTTTGCGAAGCAACGCGACGCAGCCAGTATGATATCTGGGGTGGATTTGAAAACGCAATCGGACACGATGCGATTATCATTACCGGACGCAAGATGTGTGACCTGATGTCGCAGACTTTAGGCGCATTCGAGCGAGTCGAGCCAATCGGCCCCATTAACATAACTTATCACGATTACCGGCTTCAAACATGCTATATGTACAAATGCTATAACATGTTGCGGATGCCGCCCGCAAACGAAAACGCGTTCTAATCTAAACCAAACGCATGGAAATATCGACCGAAGGAGCACTGTGCGTCAGCATACCTATCGATATGCGATCAATGGGCAAATCCTTGTACAATGAGATATTTTCCAGATTGACATTTCCGCTCACTTCAATCTGCGGACGCTTGAGAACCTTTGCTTTGATTTGTTCTTCGAGAATCGCGACTGTCGAGCGAATCATCGAAATCGGCATATTATCAAGCATGATGATGTCAGCGTTGGCATACAAGGCTTGAATTGCTTCTTGCAAATTCCGCGCTTCGATACACAAATCCAAACCTTTTTCAAAGAAGCCATGAGAGCGCAAAGACTCGCACACCGCAGCGATTCCACCTAATGAATCAATATGATTGTTTTTAATCATCGCCATATCATAAAGCCCAAAACGATGGTTGTATCCGCCGCCATGGACGACGGCCATCTTCTGCAAGCTCCGCATCATGGGAGTCGTTTTGCGCGTGTCATAAACACCAATGCGAGAATCCGAACCAAGCTCTTCGACAAACTTGCGGGTCAGGGTTGCTACGCCACTCAGCCGCTGAATAAAGTTCAGCGCTGTGCGCTCGCCCGCCAATAGTGCAGTAATCGGGGCCTCAACCTCAATCAGCAAATCGCCGGGCGCAAAGGTCTCTCCATCTTCTTTCATCATATGGACAGTCGCGCTAGGACAAAGACTTTTAAAAACATAAGCCACTGCATGACTTCCGCTCAACACGCCCCACTCGCGAGCAATCATAAGCGATAGATGCACAGTGTCGTCATCAAAAATGCATGCGGTGACATCGCCCGAGCCAATATCCTCCTCAAGCGCTGCCTGAACAACAAACCTCATGCGGGCGTCGTAATCTGATGAATAATCAAAAGCCATAATTGCTGGCGCAACCTTTCAATATTATCCGTTTAAATATGTCTAAACTGCATAATAAAACAAAAACTAATGTTTTATACAGAATTTTGCGTAAGAAAACTTTATGACATTTGTCTTATAGTACTAACAGAAGGATTAAACCCTGTTACTTGCATCACTGACCTATATAAGTTGGAGGATTACAATGACGAACACACCTTCTATAACCACAGGACCCGAGGCCAAACAGAAATTTCGCATCTTGTCCATCGATGACCAACGCGATATACTCGACCTCATTACGATTTGTTTGCACACCCAATACGAAGTCATTGGGTTGCAAGAACCTGCCAAAGCAATCAAAATCATCGATATTTTTGAGCCGGATGTTGTGATTCTGGACATCATGATGCCCCAGATTACCGGTTATCAGTTGCTGGAACAGATTCAAAAACTTCAGACCGCCCGTAGTATCAAGACGATGTTCTTGTCTGCAAAAGACACTCAACTCGATCAGAAGTATGGCTACAAGCTCGGAGCCGATGTATATCTGCCCAAGCCATTCCAACCTGACCGCCTGTTAAAGAATATCGAACTGTTGCTCCACGGATTGGTTCCAAGACCTAAACGCTTCGTTTTGCGCGACGCGATTACCCGTATCCAAGCACTGGATCACGCGGGAGCCAACATGGCTTCTGCCGCTCCAACACCGGTCGGGCTCAATACGTCGTCCTCTTCGTCATCGACCGAAGGAAGCACAGCATCGCAGATTCGGTTGAAACGTCTTCTGAGTAAAACATCCGAAGAAAACGAAAGCAAGAAAAAAGGGTGGCTTGGGTGATTGACCTTCCCGAGATGGGAAAATCGGTCTATCTGGCTGGAGCAATCGAATATGCGCCGGATGGTGGATGCTCATGGCGTATCGCTATGTCGCAGTTTCTAAAACAAAAACTGGGACTCTATGTTTTTGACCCGTCGAGCCGAGAGCGTCAGTTGCTGACCGAGAATGAAAAGAAGAATTTCCGCACATGGAAATCAACGGACAGGCTCAGTTTTTTGCCTGTCATACATCGCATCATTGACAACGATCTGGAACAGCTCACTCAAAAAACGTTGTTCGTGATTGTTCTTTGGGATAAGTACTGTACACAGGGAACGGGAACCGCAGGAGAATTGACAATGGCATATCATTACAAAATCCCGGTCTACATGGTTTTGGATATCCCAAAGGAAAGTACGAGTAGCTGGGCATTGGGTTGCGCCACGGAGGTCTTTGAATCGTTCAAAGATTTAGAAAGATTCCTGATTAATAAATATCAGTAACCGCGAAAAACAATTGACCCATCCGCAAGAGATACACGCTCTTGCGGATGGGTCGGCTTTTTATTTCAGGGAATCAGCGATGTATGCCAACGCCTTATCAACGTCATCGACAAGCAAAAGCATCGCACGGCGACCATGCCTATCAAGGGACGAGAAATCACCCAAACCCTGAGCCAGACACAAGGTTCCAAAACTATACGGATATCCCGGAATGGTCAAATCTGTAGCGGCATTAGCAACAGTGGCAATCACAAGATAAACACCCTGATTGGGGCCACCTTTATGCAGCTGACCAGTGCTATGCAAAAAACGAGGGCCAATCCCCAACGTAGTTGGGCAACCGGTTTTAACTCCCAGTGCGCCTCGGATGGATTGCAGTGCAACAAGGCGCTCCGCGGTCGGTGCAACAAATGCCGAAAGCGTCACATAGTCACCGGTATTAACTGTTGACGTCAGCATCCGCAAAGCTTCGGCAAGTCCCAGCGGGCAGGCAGGTGCCACACCCTCTTTGGCTGCAACAGCGTCATGCAATGCTGCCGTCGGGGACACACGAATCAGCTCACCAAACTTGCCGCAAAACTCTGGCAATGGCAGTTCGCCTTTTTCGGAATAGGAGTTCAAAAGCGCCATAGTGTTCTGTTTACTTTCCGTTACGTTTGGTTCATCAAACGGATTTTCCTCTAGCGCCACTCCCATCGCGGCAGTCATCAATTCCCAACGATAGAACTCGCATCCGATATCAAGCAAATCATCCAGTTTGATTTCTATCCGTGGAGACTTAGTGCAGCCGCAACATTCCGGAGTTGCCTCCGTGCCTACAGACATTTGCACATAAATACGATCATCACTTTGGGCACCGTTTTTTTCACCGACAACAGGCAAAATCCCCTTGCCATTCTTGCCTGTACTTTCAGCAACCAGTTGTTCAATCCAATCGCCCAACGGCTTGAGTTTCGGCGACATTTGAAAAGTCAGTTTATTGCGTCCTTTTTGCGCAGCCGTCCCAAGACGCAACCCAAGGCTCATCGCATTCCGAACAAACTCGGATGACTGCGACGAAACTTCATTCACGCGCATCAACATCTCTTCGATATTGATTCCCAACAAGGCCATCGGGAAAAGTCCAAACAACGACAAAGCGCTGAACCGACCACCAATTTGCGGCGGATTAAGGAAACAATGCAAGAACGACTTCTCGGCAGCCAGTTTCTCCATGCTACTTCCGGGATCCGTTATGGCGACAAAATGTCGACCCGGATTCTCGACACCGGCCTTCAACAACCGATCATAATAGTACGCATACATCACATTGGTTTCAATGGTTGACCCAGATTTGCTCGCGGGGATAAAAAGCGTTTTTTCAAGTTCGACAGCGTTGTCGATTGCGGCAACACTTTCGGGCGCTGTGCTATCCAATACCATCAGCTTCAAGTAGTCCTTTGCTGTGCCGAACACCTTCGACATGACTTCGGGGCAAAGACTGCTACCGCCCATGCCAAGCAAAACTGCCGTGGTGAATCCGGCGGCACGCACACGATCGACAACTTCAATCACTTGAGGCGCTAGCGACAACATCGCCTCCGGAGCGTCCAACCAACCCAGTCTGTTCAGAATCTTCGCTTGCGTCTCCGCATTCTCGCTCCATAATGTCGCATCTTTTGCAAACAGTCTGGTTGCCGTATCACGAGCCTTATCCTCTTGTACGGCGCATTCACATTCACAAATCATTTTTGCTGTCTTCACGTTATAACTTCCTCACTTATCTTGCTTCTTTGTTCATTTACAGAGCACTCAATCTTATCCTCAAGACTAAGTTGCGCGGGCACACTTCACTCGTCAATTCTGACCTTGAGACCTTCACCACAGGCAATACGCCAATAACGCAGTGACCGACGTTCGAGCATCTCGTCAACAAGCCGTGACGACGGAGGAACAAGCGTATAGAACGAACCTCCGCAACCCGAACCGTTAATTTTGCCGCCCACACCACCAAGATTGCGAGCCTCCAACAGTACCTCATCGATAAACGGATGCGATACGCCAATCTCGTTTGACAAGTGGAGATGATGCGCAGTCAGCATGGAGCCAATCTGTGGTGTGATGCCGACAGAATCCGCAAAACACATAATCTGCCGAGCCGCTGCGCAAAGCTTGCGATTGGCAATATTCCCATGCAAGACCAGAGCCGCCTCATCACCGCATTCCTGCTTGACGGCAGCCACATCGGCTTCACAGGCGCAATCCCACACAGACTTGCAATCCGCGGCGGAATACTTTTGCTTAAGATAGGCCAGTCCTGTTTCGGCAAGCTTGCGCCTATCACCCAGCACGCCATTGGTATCTTTCGAGATTCCGGAATCAATCAACACAAATTGCTGTGGCGCGGCACCTAGCTTTTCAACCGTAACGGGAGTACGGGTATCAATCCAGACAAGTCCGCCATGGGCGCTCGTCTCGTGGTCCATCACACCACCGGGCGAACCAAACTCACATACTTCGGACAGATTGGCTATGCGCGCGACAAAACTCGCATCCGTAGCACGAGCGTCGCCGGCGGCAGCCAACAGAAATGCGCACCACGCAACCTGTAATGCCGAAGAACTCGAAGCGCCGCTGTTAATAGGGATATTCCCGCAAATCTCAATCTCATATGAATACGGCCACTTGACACCAAAATCTCGCAGCAGCACATTCGAGGCCGCGGGCAAATAGTCTCGACCAAACCGGTAGGCAAACTTCTTGTTGGGATTATAGTCAAAAGTCTTGTCAATATCAATCAGACGAATCTTCCAGATATCCCCGGCGATGCGCCGCCCCTTGACTGTGATTCGCAAATCAATAGCCATCGCGATAACAGGCAATCCCAGATAATCTTGATGTTCGCCAAATAAACAAATACGCCCGGGCGCCGAGGTTTCCAATGCATTAGGAATAGACAACGTTCTACATTTCCTTCCGTTCCGTTTTCTATTATTTACAATCGAAAATGTATGCAAATAAAGGCAATATCATCATGCCAATGGTATTTCTAGGTAAACTCTACTGATTGCAAGAGAGCACACAGTAACATCAATGAAAGAAATGGGCACTATGATTTCGACAGAAGAATTAATCAAGCGGGCCGCTGCGGTTCGCGCTAATGCCTATGCCCCTTACTCGAAATACAAAGTTGGCGCAGCACTCCTCGCAAAAGACGGACGGATTTTTTGCGGATGCAACATGGAGAATGCCAGCTATGGTCTGACCATATGTGCGGAACGCAACGCCATTACAACGGCCATTGCGGAAGGTTGCCGAGATTTCGAGCAGATTGTCATCGTTGCCGAAGGTGAACGTCCTGTCCCCTGTGGCGCATGTCTCCAAGTGATGTCCGAATTCGCGCCTGAGATTCGTGTGACTGTAGCGGCACCGGACGGAACAAACCGTACCGATTACACGTTCATGGACTTAATGCCTCAACAATTTATCCTCAGAAAGAACGAAAACTAAAGCATGGTTACCAGACCTGAATTGAACACCCGGCTTCCGATTGATATCCAGCCGGAAGTCTATTTTGCCCTACGAACAGGACAACCCATTGTTGCCTTTGAGACAACGATTTTGTCCTTCGGTTTGCCTCAGCCGCTTAACATGGAAGTGGCGCTTGGCTGTGAAAAACGGGCACGGGATTTGGGTGTTATTCCCGCCTCCATTGCGATGCTTGATGGTCGCATTCATATTGGTTTGGAAAAAGAACAGTTGGAGTTTTTCTGTTCCAAAAACAGTGAGATTCGCAAGGTAAATCCCCAGAACTTCGCGTCAACTTTGGCGATGGGCAAACCCGGCGCATTCACCGTCGGCGGTTGCTTGATGGTCTGCGCACTAGTAGGCATTCGCGTTTTTGCGACAGGCGGCATCGGCGGAATACATCGCGATTGGCAAGTCATACCGGATGTCTCGTCCGATTTGCAGGCGTTATCACGCTATCAGACAATCACGGTTTCTGCCGGAGCAAAATCAATCCTGAACATTCCGGCCACTCTTGAAGCGTTGGAAACTCTGGGAGTCCCCGTCGTTGGGTGGAACACAGACAAATTTCCCCTCTTCCACTGCCCCACAAGTCAGTATCCCGTATCGGCAAGATTCGACACGGCCAAGGATGTCGCTGAATTCGCAAAGCTTCATTTCCAACTGAACACTGGAGGCATTTTATTAGCGGCACCGATTCCGGCTGAACACGCAATCGAATTTGAACAATTGGAGAAATGGATTACGATTGCGCTCAAGGAAGCCTCGGAACAACAGGTTCACGGTCGCGACATTACTCCGTTCCTTCTGGAAAGACTCGAAAAGCATTCGGCTGGCAAAAGCCTCGAAGCAAACACTGAATTGATTTTTAACAACTCAACCATAGCAGCACAGATTGCTCTGGAACTGGCCAAACTGTAGGAGTTTTTAGGAAAAATGTCAAAGAAAAGATGGCTATCAAACAGACTCGAATACATGGGCTGGATCCTGTCATGTGCTGTTGTAAGACTTCTCTCGCGCCGTGCCGCCATCCGCATAGCTGATTGTATGGGATGGCTTTTGTGGCGAGTCGGAAAAGTTAGAAAGCAAGTTGTCCTTGAGAATTTGCATATCGCCTTCGGCGGCGTGAAATCCGAAAAAGAGATTGACCGCATTGCTTTAGAATCGATACAATCATGCATTTTGACTTTCATCGAATTTTTACATCCTGAACTCGTCGGCGAGCTCTACGGTGATGTTTTGCAAACCGTAGACGAACCGGAAAACGGGCTAGCTTTAGTCGACAAACAGGGACTTTGCCTACTCGCGCATATCGGCAATTGGGAAGTGCAAGGGAAAATTCCCGCTCACTATGGGGTGAAGTATCGCGCGTTCGCGAAGCCGATGCACAATCCTTTAGTCAACAAAGCAATTGTTGAGCAACGGCGTAAAATTGGCATCAACCTCATCTTTACGAATCGTACAAATGTCGAAGTCGCCGACGCTATCAAACACAAGGAGTGGATTGCGTTTCTCGGGGACCAAGATGCCTCAAGCCGTGGCATCTTTGTCAACTTTTTCGGCAAAGCCGCATCAACATTCAAAGGAGCAGGCTTCTATTCGTGGAAATTCGGCTTGCCGATTCTTCCGTTATTCACCGTCAGATTGCGAGACAAAAACAGAACTCTCAAAGTTATCTGCCGACCACCCATTTATCCCGACACAAATGCGGATCGCGACACCGAGATTCTGCGGCTGACACAGGCTCACACGGCTGTTCTCGAATCAGTCATCAAAGAGTATCCCGAGAGTTATTTCTGGCTACATCGCAGATGGAAATCGCAAAAACCGGAATAAAATCCACATCTCTCATAAAAAAGCTTTGCATTCAATCCAGTAATTACTATATAATATTATATCACTTTGCAAGTGAGTAGCATTACATAATAGGGGATGAATATGCTTAATACACATAAAGCTACGTCAATAGCAATCATGGGGATGATGGCAACGCTATTGATGACTTCGAGTTTCGTTGTCCAAGCGCAACAGGACAAGATGCCAAATCCGACCACACAATCGCCACCAATGTATCCGGCACCACCCGTTGCGATGGGGCAAGTGCCACAAGTGCCCGAAGGTATGCCACAGGGCATGCCAATGCCCAATGTACGCAAAGGCGACTTTCAGCCGGGCAAACGCGACCGACCCAATATCAATCCAAACCGCAACTTCATGCGTTCGAGACAGTATCGGGCCAAACAGATGATTGCCGAGTTGAAAAAGCTGTTTACCGAGGATGAGTTTACCCATATACCAACACTGAAAGAACCAATCTCGAAGTATATCGAGACTAGCGACCAACAAACGCAACTTATCGCGCAGCGGGATAGCTTGTTGTTTGACAGCAGCGTCTCGAAAGAAGAAAGAATCGAAAAGTTTCATCAGTTTTTGCAACAAGAGGACACACTGAAGAAGGCGCAAAAAGAAACGGTTGCGTTCATCAAGGCAAACTCTGACAAAATCACGAGCGAAGTCATAACTCGCCGAGATCAACTGCGCAAAGAGATTGTCGCATACCGGTGTAAGAAGCCAAACGACAATGAGAAAACTAATATCCGCCGAACGATTATGCTCTGCCAGCTTTACGAACAAATCGAAAACAATTTGCCGGACATTGAGGATGAGGGAGTCGACCCGATGGGGAAGATGTTGCTGCGAAATGTTCAATGGTTTCCTCGCGCTCAAGACTTGAACACAACAGCAGCGAAATCGCTCTTGCCGCAGTTGCGCGAATTGCACAACAGACAGGAACAAGTTATGCGCGAAGCTTCAGAGATTGACTTGAGATTGTCGGAAATAGAAGATTTGCTCAAGTTATCAACAAAGTAGAATCAAAAGCGAAGGATTCATCCCCAGATAATGCCTGCGAAAATAGCAAGCCAAGCCATCTACGGCATTGACCCATTTCAGGTATGGGTCGAAGCCGATATTTGCGCCTACGCGAATGAAACAACAATTACCATTGTGGGGTTGCCCGATGCCGCCGTGCGTGAAAGCCGTGAGCGTGTACGTGCCGCCATGTCGAATTCCGGATACTCCGCATTGACCGGACGCATCACTATCAACCTCTCGCCCGCTGACAAACGCAAGGAGGGACCCGCTCTCGACTTGCCCATCGCGATTGCGCTTCTAACGGCGCAGAATGTTTTCAAAAATCATTTACAGAGAGTCGCCGAACATACCTTTGTCGGCGAACTCTCTCTGGATGGAACAATCCGCCCAATCAATGGCATTCTGCCTTTGGTTATTGGCGCACGCAACGCCGGATTCAAGGCGATTATTGTTCCCAAAGAAAACGCCGAAGAAGGTGCGGTTGTCGAGGGAATTGATGTGCTGCCCGCAAAAAGTCTGAGCGATGTCGATGCGCACATCAAAGAGATTGCCGTCATCGCGCCTGTCAAACTTGACATCAACAAACTCTTCGCGAATGCCTCTGAGTGCACATTGGATTTTGCTGATGTTCGCGGTCAGAATGACGCCAAACGCGCATTGGAAATCGCCGCGGCAGGCGGACATAATATTTTGATGATTGGCCCACCAGGTAGCGGCAAAACGATGCTTGCGAAACGTCTGCCGACCATACTGTCTGATATGTCGTTCGAAGAAGCAATCGAAACGACCAAGATTCATTCAGTTGCCGGACAGCTGACTTCGTCGCATGGCCTCATCGCAATCAGACCATTCCGTTCACCTCATCACACAGCCTCAAGTGTCGCCTTGGTTGGTGGCGGAAATCCGCCCAAACCCGGAGAGGTCTCGCTGGCTCATCACGGTGTTTTGTTTCTCGACGAAATGCCTGAATTCCAACGAAGCGTTCTCGAAGTTTTGCGCCAACCTCTCGAGGACGGAGTCGTCAACATCTCCCGTGCAACAATGAGCCTGTCTTTTCCCGCAAAGTTTCTCCTTGTCGGCGCCATGAACCCCTGTCCATGCGGATACAGCACAGACCCCAACCGTCCATGCACCTGTTCGCCACTGCAGATTCAGCGCTACACAGGGCGCCTCAGCGGACCACTGCTCGACCGTATTGACATTCATATTGATGTCCCGGCGATTTCCGTGCGCGAATTGACGAGGCAAACGGAACCGGGCGAATCCAGTTTGTCAATACGCAAGAGAGTTCAACAAGCTCGCGAAATTCAGCGCAAGCGCTATGCAAAGTTCAAAAATATTCATTGCAACGCGCATCTGGGGACACGTGAAATCAAACGCTTCTGCCGTTTGTCGGACGAGATTATCCCAAAACTTGAACAGACTCTGGAACGGTTCAAGCTCAGCGCACGAGCCTATGACAGGATTGTCAAGGTTGCGAGAACAATCGCGGATTTGGAACAGGAAGAAAACATTTCCTGGCTTCATCTGAGTGAAGCCATTGGATATCGGACGCTCGACCGAATGACAACAAACGAAGATTTCTCGAATTCGTAGATAGTACCCAACTATCGCCCCATCCGATTGTAACTATATTTGTAGCAATTTCGACAGAAAGGACTCATTATGAAATCGTTTAATACTCTTGCGGCAACAAACCTACTTTTGGTGGTTATTGCCCTGTTACTGGCAACATTGATTCCGTCGCTGCGTTTCAGTTCGGACGCTCAGGCACAGACCGACAAAAAAACTAATTATGTCTACACACAGGATACTGCTGTCTCCGCAGCCAACGATCGCATTGCCACTGCTGTTGAGAAAGTAGCGACCTCGAATCTCGAAGTCGCTAAGGCAAACACGGCCATCGCCAAAGCTCTGGAAAACATCGCGAAGGCGCTTGGTAATTCGGCGGCTGATTCTTCTGCTCCGACACGCTCGGCATCTCAGGAAGACATCAAAGTCGAAGTGGGCAAATAACGTCACCACACACTAACATACTAAGACATGATACATAAGATAATCATAAGATGAAGAAAATATTACTACTTGCGGGAACGCGTCCCGAAGCTATCAAACTGGCACCACTTGTACACGAACTGCGTCAACGGGATTGGTGCGAGGTGTATTTGTGTGCTGCTGCGCAGCATCGCAAAATGTTGGATGAAGCGCTCAAAGTCTTTGACCTCGTTCCCGATATCGATTTAGACTTGATGATGCCCAATCAGTCGCTTTGCCAGATTGCGTCACGACTGTTCGAGCATCTTCCGGCGGTTTTGCGGGAAGTCGAGCCGGCATGCGTCATCGTTCAGGGCGACACAACGACGGCAGCCATTGGCGGATTATGCGCATTCTATGAGAAGATTGCCGTCGCCCATGTCGAAGCCGGACTTCGCACGCAAAATCTGTTTTCGCCTTTCCCCGAAGAAGTGAACCGCAGAACACTGAGCACCTTGACCTCGTGGCACTTTGCTCCGACCGAACGGGCACGTCAGAATCTCCTGCGCGAAGGCGTCAGCAACGCACGCATTCACATCACCGGCAACACGGCCATTGATGCGCTACTCAGCGTCATGCAATATGTTCACAGCGTCCCGACGGAGCTCATGCCACCACCGGGGAAGAAGCTTATTCTTGTTACCGGACATCGACGCGAGAACTGGGCAGATGGATTGCGAGAATTGTGTTTGGGACTGTTGGAACTCGCCACGCAACGTGACGATGTCCACATCGTCTATCCTGTTCACCCGAACCCACGCGTTCGCGAAGTCGTCTATTCGCTCCTCCAGGACAAACCAAACATCATACTAACGGATCCGGTCAGCTACGTCGATTTCATCTCGCTCTTATCCGAATCCTATTTCGTCATCACCGATTCAGGCGGCGTTCAGGAAGAAGCCCCTGCTTTGTGCAAACCGGTTCTGGTTACACGCGAATCAACAGAACGCCCGGAGGCACTGGAATCCGGGTGCGCCAAACTAGTTGGAACCGACCGGTATCAATTGCTCAAAGTTGCCGGCGAGTTGCTCGACAACCGACAGGCCTACCACAAGATGGTCAAGATGGAAAGTCCGTTTGGTGATGGTCGCGCAAGCGAAAGAATCGCGAGCGCATTGGAACAGGAAATCCTGTAGCCAACATTAATTAGTGTGACACAATGTGGAAGCCTGAATGAGCCATCATTTAGGCTTCTTTTCGTTGACCAGTGACTGCTCCATCGAACGCACCGGCGAATTGCGGTGACGCCCAACAATAACAGCAGGAATGCCTGCCACTGTGGTGTACGCAGGAACGTCCTCCAGAACAACGCTACTACCGGCAATTTTGGCATTCTCACCAATATTGATATTGCCGAAAATCTTGGCTCCGGCGGCAATCATCACTCCATCGCCAACCTTGGGGTGACGATCGCCAATGTCCTTACCCGTGCCCCCTAGAGTAACCTCGTGGAAGAGCGACACATTATTCCCAACGACAGCAGTCTCGCCAATCACAATTCCCGTGCCGTGGTCAAGCACTATCCCCCAACCAAGACGAGCAGCCGGATGGATGTCTACCGCAAACTTTTCGCTCACGGAACTCTGCAACTGCAAGGCAAGCGCATGGCGTCCACGCAACCACAAGTGATGCGCAATCCGATAAGACTGCAACGCCATGTAGCCCTTGAAGTACAGGAACGGCAAACTGATGAGACGGCAAGCCGGGTCACGGTCACGAACCGCAAGCAAATCAACAATCGCGTAGTCCGTTAATTGCGGGTCATTGCGATGTGCCTCAAGCATAACATCATACAAATTACTGACATGCAAGGTCGGACAGGACAGCTTGTTGGCAAGCTGAAAACACAATGCTTGCTCAAAACTCGAATGATTCAAAACACATGCATAATACGGACCGGCAAGAATCGGCTCAATGTCAGCCAATTCTTTGACTTCGGCATGCAATTTGCGCCAGAAATCTTCTTTTCTGGGAATTCTTGGAGCCATCGCTATCCCTCTACCCTTTCCAAAATCTAATAGTTGATAACACCACGGAAAACCTCAACAGCATTTCCCGTCAATGTGATTTTTGTCGCACCCGTTTTGGTGGGAACAAACGTAACCCCCAAAGTTTCTTTGCTGCATGTCTGCACATCAACCGGAGATTTGACCAACCCTAATCTTTCACCAATGATACAACACGCAATTGAACCCGTCCCACAGGCCAGTGTCTCGGCCTCGACGCCACGCTCATAAGTCCGGACAGTCATATGATTCTCATCGACGACCTGCGCAAAATTGATATTGGCACCGGCAGGCTCAAAAAGAGAATGATAACGCAGATAGTGGCCAATCGTGCCGACCTGAACATTCCAAATATCATCCACAAAAATCACCGCATGAGGAACACCAGTATTAATCGAATAGATATTATTCGGGACGATTGGTTCGGAAATCTTGAATGGACCGGCAATTTCCGATGCATCACTCAAATCCACAGTCGCGCGTCCATCCTCATGAATAGTCGCCTTATATAGTCCAGCCAATGTTTCAAACTGCATATTGGCAGGGGCAACGCCCTCCAGATAAGCAAACTTAGCCATGCAACGGCTGCCGTTGCCACATGTCGCAGCCTCGCCACCATCAGCATTATAATAGCGCATACGAAAAGCGAAATCCGGACTACTTGCCGGTTCCAAAATAATCACACCATCAGAGCCAATCGAAAGCCCACGGCTACACCATTTGGCAAAGAGTTTCTGGCGGATTTCCTCCGGAAAGTGATTATCCATATTGTTTATCGCAATAAAATCATTGCCACAGCCAGACATTTTTGTAAACTGCAATTCTGTCATATTTGGTAACTTCCAATCTTTTCCATATCTCTATATACCATCTCCGCAATAAATGATAGTCGCGCAATATGCTCGATGTAATATGGAATTTAAATGTAAACATATAAAGTGAGAATGCATATGAGAATGACACGACTGGTTCAAACAGATAAATATCTGGCGTTGCTGTTGACAGCTTTGATATTGGGCTTGCCATATGTGGCTTTATCTCAGGAAAAAGTCAAAGACAAAATCGCTGATTCGCTGAACTTGCACTCACCCCAATCTTTACACGCAAAACACAACGGCATCACCGCAGTTTCTATCCCGATTGAAACCGTAAAGAAAACCGGAAAATTTGCATCTAAGCAGAGTTTCAATGCCATTGCTGGCATACGCAACGCAATCACGGATGCCGAGGCAGCTGTGTTGCCGTCACAGGGAGCGTCGAATCAACCTCTGTATCCTGAATCAAAACGTGTCGACATCGCCTTTGACAAAACAAAGGAACCCATGATTATTCTGGCGGTTTCCGGCGGAGGCAGTCGTGCCGCCTACTACACGGCTTGCGTCTTTGAACAGCTTGCACAAACGCCCGACCCACTCACGCCGAATGAGTCCATACTCGATCGTGTCAAAGTGATTTCGGCTGTTTCCGGTGGGTCGCTTGCCAGTGCCTATTACACCATGAATTTCGACAAACGACACGACGCAAATTTCTATGCGCTTTTCAAAGACAAAATGGCTCGCAACTACTCAGCCCGTCTCTTTGGGAAGATGACGCTCTGGCCACCCACGACAACACAAATCGTGGCAACCGAGAAAACACGCACTGATGTTCTGGGTGATATTCTCGGATCTGTGCTTGGCAAAAACAAAACCTTCAATGACTTGCAAAATCAGTATGTACAAGCGCCGGAAAACCGGAAGCCGCCAATTCTTGTGCTCAATGGAACCGTCTGGAACACTGGCACACGAATCGTTATGACGAATCTGCCATCGCAACGTTTCCCGGCAACTGTCAACAAAAAGATGCTGAACGACGAGATGATTCAACCTCGCTCGTATAAGGAAACGAACAACATTCTCAAGCCTTTGCACTTCGAGACTTTCGGCAGCGACATTGGAACCTTTAAGCTCTCGAAAGCGGTTGCTTGCAGCATGGCGTACCCAATCTGGCTTTCGCCGATGTCACTCAAGGTCTACCCCGACAATATCCCGCCGGAACAACAGGGAATCCTGCCGGATCGTGTACGCAACTCACGATGGATTCAAGTCTGCGACGGCGGCGTTTTCGCTAATGATGGTATTGACAGCGTGCTGAGCCTCGTCAAGACAATGCCGCAGAATACGCCCGTTATGGTCATCTACATCCATGGTGGTTTCGGACTGGAGCCCATGGCTAGCACCCGCGACCGCATCTGGGGCGTATCCTCCGTCATCAACCGTATGTATGACATCGGCAACAGCCGCCCCATGCCATTCTATCTCAACATGGTGTCGGAGTTGCACAACAAAGACAAGATCGTCATGTTACCAATTTCACTCGGTGGTTACACTCCCAAACAAACGTTGAGACTGTTCGAAATTCCAACGGCTCTGCGCCTTTCGCCATTCAACCGCAATCGTATTGATGCCGTCGCCAGTCAGAATGTCCATGACATCATCCCCGGAATCAACGAAGGTCTACTGATGCTGGGCGGCAAGAAGTCTCCAGAAGCGACGAAGAGAGCTATTCGCGGCGTTCTGCAGAACATGCAGGCACGACGAGCCGAACCGGAGGTATAACAAAAAAAGACCGCAATGCATTTGTGCATAGCGGTCATGATTTCATTCTTCAAACAAGAATGCGTTTACGCTTCGTTAGAATCCTTTGGCTCTGGCGTAGGAGTATTTTGATTATTCTGCGGCGTTGCCTCATCAGAGCGGCCGTAATTATTCGAGCGCCCATGGTGGCGATTGCCGTTGCGATGACGACGCGGAGCATTATTGTTATTGTTGTTTCCGCTCTGACCATCAAACGACATCCGAATCTTAATAAAACGTGTCTCACCAAGTGGGCTGCCAATCACTTCCATGCGGTCGCCGGTCACAACGATATGCCGTGCCAAACCTTCGCCACGACTGATGGTGTGAATGCCATGGACTTCGCGCAAAATCATGTGGATGAGCCGTCTGTCTGAGGCGGGCATCGGCGGGAATGCGACTTCCATCACGCGCTCGTCGCGCAGAACACGACGTGCCGCACGGTTCGCCAAATCCTCCAAACGTTGATAATGCTTCTCATAATAGCCTTCGCTGTCAACCGTAATCGGTTGTGTATCACCACCGCGCATACCGCCCCGTGTAGCCATACGGTTAATCAAGTATTGCAACGCCTCAAGATTCTGACCTTGTTTGCCAATGATGAGTGCGCCATCTTCCTTGCCCAAAATGTTGAGCACCGGCCCATGGGAACTCTCAAGCGTTTCGATTTTCGCATCAATCCCCATCAACTCAAGAACAGCCGCCAGATGTTCACGTGCATTGGCAATAATATCTTTGATACGCGGACGCAACTTCAGAGTCACACCCTCCAACGGTTTTGCGTTGGGAAGCAAATCATCATCATTATGGTCAATCACTTCGATATCAACCATATCCTTGCCGACTCCCAAAATCTGCAATCCGTTATCCAGAGCTTCCTCGTAAGTCAAACCGGATACTGTCACTTCACTAATCTGTTTGCTATCATCTATCATCTTGTGTTTCTCACTTTCTACTAATTCATTCTCGGCGAACAAACTCAGAGAAGCAATGGCTTCTCTACTTTTTGTTCTTCTTGCGTTTTTCAGCTTCGGCGCGCATCTTCTCGGCTTCAGCCATTCTCTGCTCCAGAGCCTTGCGGAAATTATCCCAGAAACCGGGTTTGCCCTGTTGTTGCGGCTTCCCGCCCTTCGTGAACTTTCCATTACCGGCAGATTGAGTCTTCTTCGCAGGCATCACTGCGGACTTTGGCTTCAGAGCCTCTTCCTTTTCTTCGCGTTCAATGATGCGATTGATAATCATCGTCTGGAAGATTTGCCAAATGTTGCTCACATTCCAGTAAATCATCAAACCGGCAGGAAGCGAATACAGAATGAACACGAACATCAGCGGCATCACATACATCATGTTGCGCTGTGTCGGATCCATATTCTTGGAGCGCTTCATGCTAATCCAAGTCGCAAGGAACTGCGTGATGGCCATCGTGATAGGCAGGATATTCAGGTAAGATCCCAGAATTGGAATCGTGAATCCCAAATGCATCAATCTGTCGGGTTGGCTTAAGTCCTGAATCCACCAGAATTGCGCGCCGTACAAATCGATTGTGTCATTGCAAACACGATAAAGTCCAAAAAAGATTGGTAACTGGAGCAACATGGGCATACAACCACGCAAACTCGCGAACGGCGAGATGTTGTGCTCCTTGTAAACTTCCCACGTGCGACGCTGTTTCTCTTGCGGATTGTCCTTATACTTCTCGTTAATCTCATCGATAAACGGCTTGACACGAGACATTTCCGCCATTGATTTTTGCTGAATCTTCATACCCTTCTGGGTAAGCGGCCAAACAATCAGACGCACCAGAATGGTCAAGAAAATAATCGCAATACCATAGTTATGGGTCAAGTTGAACAACCAGTTCAGGACATCGGTCAGCAGCAGATAAATCCAACGCATGAAGCTCCATGAATCATGGAACATCAAGCTCTGCATCTCTGCGCCCGCATCCGCACTCTTGAGGATGCTGAACTTTTTGGGGCCGGCATAAATCGTAAAATCAAAGGATTGCGTCCCTTGCGGAGCCAAATCAAACCGAGCCGTTGACAACTCGATGGTCATCGCAGGCGGGAAATCCTTTACAGGCACCTGATGATTGGTCGGGATAAGTGAACGGAAGTAGAAATTGGGCTGATTCGCGGCATCATCCGAACGATAGGGAATAAGCACTGCCGAGAAAAACTTCGATTCCATCGCCGCCCAAACAATCGGGCCTTCGGCCTCAATGGGTTCTTTGCCCGCAGCAGGAATGGCCTTATAAACCTTGCCATTCATACGATAACTTGTACGGTCATAGGCAGTCTCATCTTTGCGCGCCATCTCAGTGCGCTCCAGTAAGCCCGGCCCCCAACGTAAGGTCAAACCATGATTATGAACATCGTACATCTTGACGGTGCTCGTGGTCATATTCTCGACAACAACGCGCAAATTTATCGTATAGTCATTGCTAAAGACATATTCCTTGACGACACGCAAACCATTCAGTTCCGGCGAAGTGGCACGAACCACCTTGTCGCCTTGCTCAACGGTCCAAGGCAAGTTGTTAAAATCTTCATAATTTCTGGAACCCTGTTCGACAAGGCCAATCTCCAGTGGCCAAGTCTGAGGCCCGATTTTGCCCGGAATAACCGACAACATGCCGTTATTATCCGCGAACTGCGGGATTCGGCGCACAAGCTCCAGTCCATTACCGGGTTGCAAATGGCCAAAACTGTTGCTACCTGTATCAAGAATTTCCCAACTGTTGATGACGGCGCCAATCTTGTCCAAAGTAAGGTCGTACTTCGACATCGTGCATGTTGTCAACTCGCCCGGATGAGCGGTCACTGAACCGGTCACTACGTCGCGAACCAGAGCGGCTTCACGAATGGTGTCCGAACTCGTTGTCAATTGTTCCAATGAAACACTGGTGCGATTGCCTTCAGCGACAAGTTCGACAGTCGCCGTCGTTTCCGATGACGCTAACTGCCCGGCCTTATTTGGGTCGGACTTGGGTGCATAGATGATGACATAAGCCTGTACAACTAAAAAGCTTAACAATAAAAAGGTTATAAATCGTTTATCCATGTGCGGTAAGTGTAATGCCAGGGCACTCCTACAATATCAAAATTATCTAATTAGTAATGTACAGCCAACTAATAACAATAACACAAACACAAATTTCAACAAATTACTTTTCTATATATAATCTAATGTATATTTGTTATTTAGCACAAATAATCTTTTCAAGGTCATCAGCTATGACAAATCTGTATTCGCAATTCGTCAACAATTTTTATCTCTCTCATGTTTACTTACAATAGCATTATGTAACGGAAGAACTGACAAAGAAACATGAGTAACTGGGAAAAAGCCGATATTAACAATGCGAAGCATGTGCCTCCGCAGAAGTATACATGGAAAATGCGCTATGCGATGACTGCCGGTAAAATCCGACGCTTTTTTCTTGGGCATTTCTGCAAAAACAAAGTACAAGAGTTTCATGACTTGCGCGAGAGCGAATGTGCCCGTTGTGGGGCGTGCTGCAAGTTGCTTTTCCGTTGCCCCCATCTGATTGTAGACGACCAGGGATATTATTCCTGCAACATTCACACAAAACGCCCCGTTAATTGTCGCATTTATCCGCTTGACCAAAGGGATATCGACGAGCGCGATATGGTCGCTCCCGGCACAAAGTGCGGGTATCGCTTCAAGAAATAACGACGGATGTCAGCCGAATCACTGATACAGATTTTGCCCGACGGAACGCGCAGCGCGCGGATAGCCGGCATGATGAGCGGAACAAGTGTCGATTCGATTGATATTGCCATCTGTGACCTGAAGCTTTCGCCAACCTCGGAGCGCATTCAAATCGAATTATGTGGTTTTCAGGAAACACCCATTTCGAGCGATTTGCGCAGTAGAATTTTTCAGCTCTTCCAAAATGACAAAGGCAGCCTGTCTCTGGCTTGCTCGTTGAATTTCGAGATTGCCATGGCTTTTGCCCAAGCCTTTCACCAAGCCACAACAGCGCTAAACATCCCTTCGCAATCGGTCAGCGCAATCGCGTCTCACGGCCAGACGGCTTGGCATATTGCCCCACACATGGCTGACAAAACGCAAATCCCGTCCACTCTTCAGCTTGGCGATGGCTCCGTTCTGGCGCATCACACGCAAACGCCCGTCATCTTCAATTTCCGCACAGCCGATATGGCCGCGCTAGGCAACGGCGCACCACTTGTGCCGTTTTCGGACTGGCAAATGTTCGGTCAACCGGGCAAAACAACTATTCTGCTTAACATTGGTGGAATCGCGAATGTGACCATTCTGCCGCCAACGGACAAACCCACGGACATCGTCGCATTTGACACAGGCCCCGGTAACATGATTATCGACGCAGCAGCCGAACATTTCTTCGGACAGTCCTATGATGCGGACGGAATGCAAGCATCCCACGGAACAGTATCGCAGGAGTTGCTCGAACAATGGATGGCGATTCCATATATCGATATTGCGCCGCCCAAGAGTACAGGACGCGAGTTGTTCGGTAAACACTTTACACAAGCCTATATTGAGCGTAACTGCGCGATGAAGCCGCAAGATTTTCTGGCAACGGCAACCATGTATACCGCCAAGTCTATCGCTCGCAACCTACGCCCCTGGCTCAGCCAGACCGACACCATACTGGCGGCAGGCGGAGGGGTCAACAATCCCACTTTGTCGCGTATGCTCACAGCCGAGTTGGAACGTGTCAGCGGCAAAACGATTCATTTGAAGCACATCGATGAAGTCAGCGTATTCCCGGCAAAAGCCCGCGAGTGCATTGCGTTCGCCATCCTTGGATTCGCCACACTGTGCGACATTCCGTCGAATGTCCCCAACGCAACCGGAGCGACCTGCCCAAAGCGATTGGGATGTTTGGCAATCCCCTAAACAAAAAAACGCCCCGCGAAATGCAGGGCGTCTCAAGTCAATTTTGATTAGGCTAATCTTCGTCATTATAGGACGAATCCCCGGGACCAACGGGTTCTTCATCGTCCTCTTCAGAAGCATCAGCCTCTTGTTTTTCTTCCACTTCGCGCGGCAAACGAACCGGCATGACAAGATAACTCGTATCAGGATTACATGCAACCGTAAAGACGACGGGCTTGTTTGGTTCATTGCACATCATCAGAATGTCGGTATCATTAAGCACCTTCAGAACATTGTTCAAATAGCCGAAGTTCAAACCGATAGAATACTTCTGGCCAATGCTGTTCTGCGCTTCGATGGTCTCCGTAAACTGACCGCGATCATACGAATCGGCCTTAACCCGCACTTCTTCGTCGGTGATATCGATTTTGACTGACGGCGTCTTGATATCCATAATGACGTTAGCACGCCGCAACGCCGACAGAATCTGATAGCGGGGAAGACGCACGGTGTAAGCGAAACTCTTGGGCATGACGTTTTCCCAATTGGGGAATGTTCCATCAATCAGATTAGACACAAAGCAGACATTGCCGACCGACACCGAAACAGCACGTTCCGCAACCTGCATTGTCAGATTGCCTTCATCGACAAGAATGTTGGACAATTCCACAAGCAGTTTCCGTGGGATGATGATCTGCCGATTTGTGGGGATACCTTCGGACTCAAGGGGAATTTTAGCGAGCGCCATCATCTTACCGTCCGTTGCATTGGCCTGCAAGGCATCGCCTAAAAAGTCAAAGCAGCAACCGAGAAATACTTTGCGTGTTTCGCGTTGCGCAATGGCAAATGTGACCGCGGACAACAGGTGGTGGAACGGCTCTTGCGGAATATCTAAACTGAAGTCTGGATCGAATTCCTGGGCATGCGGATAATCGACAACGGGCATTGTCTGAAGTTTGGCTTTCACGCCGGACGCGGTAATAAAGGCGCTACCAACGGATGTCTCAAGCGTCAGTTCGCTATCCTCCGGCAACTCCTTGACAAGATCACTGAAGGTCTTCGCGGGAATCAATACGGAACCATGTTCCTCAACATCTGCGATGACTTCCACGCGCACACGAGTTTCGTAATCCGCGGCAACCAAGCTTACCATGTTGTCATGCTCAGTACGAATAAGCACATTGCACAAAACCGGGGTCGGGCTTACTTGCGGCGCAACACTATTGACAATACTCGTAGGCTGAATCAGATTTGCTTTCTTAAAACGAATTCGCATAATAACGCTTCCAATACTAAATTATTATTTGTTATCTAAAGTCTATGATACCTCAAAACAGGAACTAATTTGCATATTTTGACTTATTTTTTGTCATCAACTTGCCTATTTGCCATAAACCCTAAGTTCATTGATGTTTAGCCACGTCTCGGGGTCTTTGGACGGATAGATAGTCAAACGCACATAGCGCCCCGAACGATTGAAGGATGTACGATAGCAGTGATTCGTTCTGTCGGTCGAAATCTTCGGAGCCACCAGAGCGACCGGAGAGCTCCATGTGGTGCCCTCATCCGACAGTTGAATCTCGGCTTTCTCCGGCAGTGCGACACGTGCGTCACCAGGCTCTTTATCCTTGCGAAGGAAATAGGCTTCAATATCGCAGACAGGGCCTATCGCACCCAAGTCCAGTTCCACGCTGACGGTACTTTTTTGGTCATACCAACCGACCTGCGCATAACCACGAATCGTATGCTCGCCATTGGTCAGTTTGCCGTTGGGGTCGGGGAATCGGTCTCCGGGAAGATGCGACAACTTATAAGGACACAGCCTGCTTCGTATCATCTGCCCCACACCCAACACGGCCAACTCGGAGGGATAGGCGGTCTTGCCTTGGCGAGGTTTTATCAGGAAGGACACATACCGGGCCTCACACATATTTTCCGGTCGGAAGTAGCCCGTATTACTGATGTTGACATCCTCATTGTAGGGAGCGCCAAATTTGCCGACGCTCTGATACTTTTTACCATCCACGGACACTTCGACCTCGATACTCTCAGGCCACTCCGCGCTACAGGTCGATTCGTTGGCAAAATTCACCGCAAATGCTTCGATGTCCGGATGCACCCGGCATAAGTCGACCGTCAGAACGGTTGGATTCGTCAACTTCACTCCCGTAACCGATGTCGCTTCTTCCTGCCCGCCATCCGTCAACTTAGCCAAATCGTTGTCTTTGACAAACTTCCGCGAACTGCCGGATTTGCTCAAGCTCACCGGACAATCACGCGAGAGAATATCGAGCAGTGGCGTGCCGGCAAGATACCGTTGCGCATTCTGGTAGAACAAGACCGAAGAAGCACTGTGACTCGGGGACAAATAAGCCCACTCAAAGGTCATAATCTTGTTCCCGACAATGGGTGCGGCCGAATACATCTGGTCAATAAAGCGGCTAAAGTGTTGCGGGAAGGGAGTATAAACTTTCTCGAAGGACTCTAAATCACACCACAGTGTACGACTTGTCGACGCGCATGCGCATTGAGTGCGATAAAAGATTTCTTGCATGTAGGAATAAGTTCGCGCCTTGGAATCGCTGTTGGGATACTCGTTAGCGCCGATGCCATCTTGCACCGCTATAAAATCCAAGAAAGGAACTTCCTCAAATATCTTGTGCCAAAACGCTTCGTAATCGTTACTTTTGAAATACGGTTCCGGCTCAACAAAAGGCGCCGAACAAATCTGATACTTCGCGTCCAAGGACTTCAAATGTTTCGTCACCGGCTTCAAATAATGGTCAATCCACACTCGCTGCACCGATTCCGAAACAGGATACCAGAACTCGGGAATCAGATAAAATCCTTTGAGCGCAGGATATTTCGCGTATCGGGCATACGCGTCATCCGCCACCGCGATAATCTTTTGGGCAAGTTTGTCGTAGTATTCCGTATCATCATCTTTGCTCCAATAATCACTGGCATCGCCCAAATGCAGATAAATGCTCATATTGCGCTTCGAGGCTTCGTCCAAAATATAGTCAAAAGGGTCTGTCTCTGTCAGAACTTTATACCCATCAAGTTTGGTTGGATAGAACGCAAGATTGTCACGCACCATACGCATCAGAATCATCGAATCCATCCCGACATCATTCATCCAGTCGAGTTCTTTTGCGAAGCGTTCACGCGGCCACTTCTCCTTGTTCTCGATGAAGAAAAAAGTCCCACGCATTTTCACTGTTGGCGGAATTGTCAACACACGCACCTCCGTCAGGAGCTTTGCTCCTTGTGTTTCCTTTCCCCAATCGATTTCGACTTTAACAAATTGCGTATCTGCGGACGCATTGCCGGACACAGCCCACTCCGTAACGCGATTAGAGTAATCAGTGGGCAACAATGTGTCGGGGTGCAGTTTGCCAAATAATTGCCAGTTTTTACCATCATAGCTGCAGTAAGCGGTCATCTCCTTGGCCGGAAGCGAAACAGGTTGAGTCGCCGTTGTCGCAAAACAGTTGACCGTCACTCCAATAATATTCGATGTTGGTTGATCCAAATCAATCACAAATGAGGTCATCGTGTCATCAGGAGCCGAAATCCAACCGGCGGCCTTGGCAGTGATGGATGTCTCGCGAGTATCCGCGCCATCTGTGAAGCAACGCGACACAGCTTGCGGTAGTTCGGGGTAAGCCGTAACCTTTTTCCCCAAAGCAACATCGTAAGGCAAAGCCGCTTGCAATGAGCCGACAGACACCCAGCAACTCATAAGACAAAACATCACTCCTAACAATACATAGCGAAATAAACGCATGACAATCATTCTCCCTTAAATAACGGTTCTCATGAATATTTCAGGAGAGAGCCTAAATTGTTCACGAAATGCTGTAATGAAAATCGCGACTGTCCGATTGTAATGTCCAATATGAAAAAAACGCTTTTGCATCTTCTGCAAATGATTGCCAAACTCAATTCATATCAATGGCTGTGGCCAACGATATGTTTTGTGACCGTGCTTGGCGTAGCATTGGCAATCCGAATCCGTGCGTTTTTGCTCACACTCGGACATACTTTTGACCCTGATGCCATTGGGTATTGGTCGATTGCTCAACGGTGCAGTTATTTCGCGACCGAGAAACGTGAACCGCTTTATATCTGGATGGTCAAATTTGTTCAACTATTTCCCCTGTCGCAAGATGTGGCAATGCGCTCATTGAGCGTTCTGGCTGGAATGATTTGTACGGTTCTCATCATCTACGCCAGTTGGCGTTGGTTTGGACTCCTTGCGGCTTGGATAGCCGGCATCACCTATGCCCTAAGTCCTGCCATGGTTTTCACAGCGGTTCGAGGACTGCGCGAAGAATGGATTATAGCCCTGTTTCTGTGGATTGCAATTGAGTATGTCGCCACATGGGGCAAACCATATTCGTGGCGAACCGCTCTCCGACTGGGGATTCCGTTGGGGCTGTCCTGCCTACTTCGCCTCTTTACTTGCATCTATGTTCCCATCATTCTTGTCGTTCATATCGCATGGGCACTCTATCGCAACCGCCAACCCGCCAAACAGTGGATGCCCGCTGTTGGATTGGTTTTCTTGATTAGTTGGATTCCTTTGTCGCCCTACTTGATCTACAGCCACAAAGAGTACGGCAATATGTTTTATGTCAGTCAGCTTGGGGCACGCTTCTATGCCAATTTGGAATTTGCCGGAAAACTTCCCGGTTTTCCAAGTGTTGAAGAAGTCAGACAAAATGGTTACGCAGGCAAACCTATTACTATGACTGAGTACATATTCAAGTATCATACGTTGCCTGAAGTACTTAATCGTTTCTACCAAGGCATCATAACAATGGGTCTATATGGCGGCTATACGACTTGGTGTCATTATCCCGTTTGGACACGTTATCACGAGGAAATAAAAAGCGTCTGGGCGCAATCGTCACCGAAATTCCGCGAAGAAATGTTTACCCCTGTCCAACAAAGGCTTACGTTTGTTCTGTGGCGTTACCTTGCTACCATCGGTTTTCTGGCTCTGCTTTTCTACAAACAGGGGCGCTTACTGACTTTTCTCATCTTGGCATTTCACATACAAATCTATTTTCTCATTCCCTTGCCCGGCTTTGACTGGCGACTCGCGACGAGTTTCTTCCCCTATATCAACATTGGTTGGGGAGCAGCCGCTGCACTGTTTTTGCTTGGGCTAAAGAAACTGAATGAGAGCGATAGTAAAAAAGAAACATTGAAGTCGTGAATGAGTTGCGTGTTATTCGTAATATAAATCGAATTATACAAGGAAGAAATAATGAGAAGAGCATTTGAGAGTTTCCTGACACTGACCCTTGCCATTGTAGGCTTGTCGTGTCAGGCACAAGAACCCGGCTTCGATCCCGATGCGAACAAGGGGCAAGCAGACACCATGATGACATCCCTGACGATGAAGCTTTGCGGTCAGGGGATGCCCATGCTTGAATCCCGTGGAATCTGGCTGTCATGGCACGACTACTCCGGCCCGGAAGACAAAACGCTGGCACTACTCGATAAAATCAAGGAACTGAAACTCAACACTGTTTATGTGTGCACCAATATGCGTGGATATAATGTGTACCCGGACAGTAAGTTTTTACCGCAATGGCCCGACATCAAGACCAGCCAGACGGATGTTCTCAAGTGGCTTGTTCCTGCCATCAAAAGCCGCGGCTTGCGTTGCGAGGCATGGCCGGAATACGGATTCTATTCGTACTGGACGCCGGACAAAGAGAGCAAGGATATGGGCCCGACGCTCACAAAGCATCCTGACTGGGTCGCCATTGACAAGGACGGCAATCCCGCTCACATTGACAAAAAGTTCGGAAAATACTACGCGTTGTGCGCAGCCAATCCGCAAACACACAAATTCCTGATTGATTCCTTTATGGAACAGATGCAGCGCTATCCGTTCGATGGATTGCATGTGGACCGCATCCGTTGGACAAACGAAAAGTTCTGCTACTGCGACTATTGCAAGACGGCATTCAAAAAGAAATATGGTTACGAATTGACACCTCAGCTGAAGTCAGAAAAGGAACTGGCCGATCGCAATGAATTCAGATGTGCGGCAACAGCAAGCTTTATCAAGGAATTACGCAAGGAGCTTAAGCGGCAATTCCCCGACAAGACGTTGACCGCGGCAGTCGCACCGCCGGAGATGATTGAAGAAAAAGGACAGAACTGGTTCACATGGGTCAGTGACGGCGATGTGGATGCAGTTGTGCCGATGCTCTATCGCCCCAATATTACCCCCGACCTGAATGCGATTCGCAGTAAACTCGGCAACGATGTGCCGATGTTTGTCGGGCTAGCGAATGCTGTCGGGCAAGAAAAGCTTGCCAATCAAATCATGCAGTTACGCGCTGCCAGTCTGCCGGGATTCACTCTTTGGGTCTCGTCGGATTTGGACAAGATTTCCTCCGGCATCGTCGAAATGGTGTTATGGCGTGATGCGGCTTCGCCCATCAAATAGCTTTGACAGACAAAAACAAACGCTCTGTTTCTTAGCAAGAGACAGAGCGTTTTCTTTTTCTTGCGAAATCTTATCCTAACTTCAATACGCCTTCGGCCAAAGGATCGGGACGATCAAGGAACGAACGGCACCAAGCTTCAAACATAATCAGAGCCCAAATGCGATGGGTGTGGTCGTTGCGCCCGGAAGTATGTTCATCATAAATCCGTTTGAGATAAACCGGGTCAAAGAAACCACGATCGGCCACTTGTTTGCTGAGCAGATACTCGCGCACCTCCTCGCGCAATGGCCCACGGAACCACTCGCCAATAGGCACTCCAAACCCCTGTTTGGGACGTTCAAGAAATTCGTTTCCAAAAATGGGAAGAGCCACTTTCTTGAGCAAATGCTTGAGGTGCCCGTTGGGGAATTTGAGATTCAACGGTAGCCGTGCGGCAAATTCCATCACATCCTGATCAAGCAACGGGGAGCGTCCCTCCAATCCAACCGCAGACGTCATGCGATCGACCTTGGGCAACAGTGCCCCGGGCAGATAAGTCATGATGTCGGAATAAATCATCTTGTCAATCCACTCTTTGGCATTGCCATCATTCATGTAGTCGATTGTCATTTGTTCCGTATCCCATTGATTTCCATGCCCGAAAATCTCTTCACGCACAGCGGGCGCAAACAAATGCCTCTTCATATAATCACGGAAGAAGACCATCGCAGCCATATAAGTTTTCTCAGGCCCGGCCAGCGTGATGCGATTGATATAACTAAGCAACTCCACCCGACTCGAATTGGACATACAACGCTGAGCGCAATCCAAAAGCGGCGACATCATCAATCGAATTGGGCGAGGAATCGCATTGAATTTGTTCAGCCACGGGAACCCGTTATATCTGGCATATCCCGCAAAACTCTCATCACCGCCATCGCCGTTCAACGCAACGGTCACATACTGACGGGTCATCTTGGAAAGATAGTAAGTCGGAATGCCGCTCGAATCAGCCATCGGCTCATCAAAGTGCCACGCCAAAACACCCAGACATTCGAGTGCGTCCGGTTCGACGATAAACTCATGATGCTTCGTGCCAAACTTTTCAGCGACCTCGTGTGCATAAGGGAGTTCGTTGTGCGAATTCTCCTTGAACCCAATCGAAAACGTGTCGATATTGCCACTGATATGGCGGCGCATGTACGCGACAACGAGCGAAGAATCGACGCCACCGGACAAGAAGCATCCCAGAGGAACCTCGCTCTCCAAGCGGACGCTCACCGCATCATCAATCAACGCATCAACCTTAGCGACAGCCTGCTCCTCGGTCAGATTCTCCCACTTGGGTTCATACTCAAGCCGCCAATAACGACAAGTCTCCATCTTGCCGCCCTGACCATAACGCAGCCAATGCCCGGGCAACAGTTTGTGCGCCTGCTTGAAAATGCTCATCTCGCCCGGAATATACTCCACGCTGAGATAGTGGTTGATAGCCATCACATTGATGTCACGCCGAAAATCGGGATCCGCCAAAAATGACTTGACTTCGCTCGCAAAAAGCAACGCTTCGCGATCTGTGCCTTCATTGATGATTGCATAAAACAATGGTTTCTTGCCAACACGGTCACGCCCGATGAACAAGCTGCCATCAAGCGAATTCACAATCGCGAAAGCAAACATCCCGCGCAAATGCAAGCAAACATCGGCGCCCCATTGCTCGTAGCCATGCAAAATGACCTCGGTATCCGTCTGTGTCGTAAAGGTATGCTCCAGTCCTTCGAGTTCCTTACGCAACGCCTTGTGGTTATAGATTTCGCCATTGAAGATAATCGCCAAAGATTTATCTTCGTTCTGGATTGGTTGATGCCCAGTCGCGACGTCGATGATGGCCAAGCGACGGAAACTGAGTCCGAGATTTTTGTTGATGTATTCGCCTTCGTCATCCGGACCACGATGCTGGATGGCCTGACGCATTCTTACCAGAATCTCGCGTTCCACCTCGCGTTCGCGATTCACATAAACCTTGCCAGCAATTCCACACATCATGCCACGAAACCTTATCTCATTCAATTTTGCACTGTAAAGTACAATTCTACAATTCGCTTGTGCAACTTGTAAAAAGTTTCTGTTTGATGAATTTTATAGTAATGCAAGATATTATGATGTAAAACATCAATTCTGTCAATTCAATTGTGAAAGATATTTTATGAGTATAAAAACAACCTATGCCGTTCGTGTAACACTTGCGTCTATACTGCTCTTAGGAAGCTCTGTCTGCCTCGCCGAGATGGACAGTCTGGCTCTTCCGCCACGGGCAATTGACTCCAAAACCGGAACGCAATTGCATTCCACGTTATCGGCGATGTCGCGTGATGCCCGAGAGAATACAGTCTATCAAGAAGTCAAACACGGAAATGTCCCGGATTTTTTGCGGAATATGCAGCCTGTCAATGTAAGCGCGACAATCGACGGCAACCTACACAAGGCGGTTTATTATGTGACGGCCGAATACGTGAGCCTTGGCAGCAACGACGATTATTACCGTATGCCAATGACACCAATTCTTGGACAATGGATTTGCGACTTGACAAGCACCACGATGCCGACACGAAAAATGGTCAACGATATTTGGATGGCCGCCCCATGTAAGCTTTCACCCCAACCAATCGCGCCGGACGCGCAGATGATCAACGAGCCTCGCTTCTGGGAACATCAGGTCATGGTACAGACCTCAAGAAATGCGAACGTATTGCCACTGGGCACAATCGTGGGCGGACACAAAAAAGATGTCGTCATCACAATGCGCCTCAACGAGACAACACATTCCTCGCCACGAGTGTTCATTTACGGTTGGCATTACTTGAGCGGTAACGCCATTCAGCCGCTATCGGCTGCGCACGAGAGCACCTATGCGGATTACAGCCACGGCATCCGTCTGGTTAACAATGAAATGACTGTCGATGGCACAACAACAACTGTGCAAGCCATTCTGCAAGACCCGAAATTGCATGTCCTGTTGAGCGACGAAGGCGTGTACAATCAGAAGGGTCTGGCCTATCCTGTCAGCGCCCCGCCCGTATCCAACTGCGAGGATTGGATGGCCTCGTGCACAAATTGACACAATAGAAAATGCACTCTGTACAGCCATATTTAGTGTCGTTATCTGTATTTGCTCTTCAATGACAAATGCGCCGACGGGCGTGTTGTTTGTAGTTATTATTGGAGAATCGTAGAAGACTTATGTGGCGTTTATTGTTTTTGGCATTTATCAGTGCCATTGTCATTGGCGTTTTGGGCTTTGGCGCTGCCTTTATCGGGCATCAAAAGCGCTTATTGGGCCAAAACGAGATGATTCGCAACGCAAGTGATTTCTACAAAGAAGGTAAGTATCGCGAGGCTTATGACCTAATCAAGTCCGCCGATGCTGTGGCGGCGAACGAACGCGTTCTGGCGCTCAAGGCACGCATACTCTGCAAGCTCTCGGAGAATCCCAAGGATGGACTGGACGCTTGGACTGATTTGCTTGAAAAGCATCCGGAATCCGATTATACCCCAGAAGCACTGCTGGCACAAGCGGAGTATCAGCGTGTGGAGATGAATGAACCGGACAACGCCAAAAAGATTTATCTTCAGATTCTAGAAAAGTATCCGAACAGTGAACCGGCCGACAGAGCGCTATTGAGCCTATCACGAATCGCAATCAAAGAAAACAACATCGAGCAGACACGCCGCAACCTCGAAGCACTTATTCAGCGACCAATGTCCGACGCCCGCGAACAGGCAGAATTTCTTCTCGGCAAGATGAACATGGAAGCTCTTTACAGCCCCGACCCGGATCCGATGAGTTCCGTTTATGTCATCAAGCAGGGCGATAGTTTGAGCAAAGTATCCAATCTTTTTCATGCGCCAGTCGACCTTATTTCCGGCATCAACCGTATCGAGAACATCAGGGCATTGCGTGTCGGCCAACGGCTGAAAATTCCTAAGCTCGAGAATCTGGCCGCCGTCGTGGATTTGGAGAAGCGCGCCATCAGCCTGTACTGCAACCAAGTCTTCTTGCAGCGCTACCGCATCGGCATTGGATTGGGCAAACGTGTCCCCATCGGCAACTATACAGTACAGAGTAAGTCTATCGCAAAAGATGACAAAAAAGCAGCCGCTGCCGGAACCGCGATTGACCCCATCAATCAGCCAGGCGCCAAACGCATTAATCTCAACAAAAACGCCGTCTATATTCATCAGGCCTATTCGCCCGAGTTGATTGGCAAGCAAAGCGATAGTTCCGTTATCGCAGTCTCACAATCTGATATGGATGAGCTCTATTCGATGCTCAACAAAGGAATCCCGGTTGTAATTATGGCTAGCACTCAGGATAAGAAAGTAGAGGAAAAAAAGAAATAATTATGTCGGTAGACAGAATCCTAAAATTAGGGTTGCCCAAAGGCAGCCTCCAAGAATCAACATTATCGTTGTTCAACAAGGCCGGTTTTCACTTCACTGTTGGAGACCGCTCCTATGCTGCACATTGCGATGACCCGGAAATCCACGGACTGCTCATTCGCGCACAGGAAATGTCTCGCTATGTCGAGGACGGTGTGTTCGATTTGGGATTGACTGGTTTGGACTGGATTCACGAAAACAAATCAACCGTCACAGAAGTCGCCGACTTGGTCTATGCAAAGGCATCAATGCGCCCCGTGCGTTGGGTTTTGGCGGTTCCGGAATCCAGTGCGATTCGTTGCGCGGCCGATTTGCAAGGCAAACGCATCGCGACCGAAGTGGTCAATATCACGAACGAGTATCTCAAACGTAATAATGTCACCGCGGATGTTGAATTCTCTTGGGGAGCAACCGAAGCCAAAGCACCCGAACTTGTCGACGCGATTGTCGAAGTCACCGAAACAGGCAACAGCCTCATCGCCAATCACTATCGCATCGTCGAAACGGTTCTCGAATCATGGACGAAACTCATCGCGAACCCCACCTCGATGCAGGATGCATGGAAGCGCGAGAAGATTGAAAGCATCGCCATGCTGCTCAAAGCGGCTATCCTCGCCGACAAAAAAGTTGGACTGAAAATGAACATCGAGCGTAGCAAACTCCCAAAATTGCTGGAGTTGCTGCCCTCGCTTACATCGCCAACGGTATCCCCACTCTACAACGAGAACTGGGTCGCCGTCGAAACAATTCTCGAGGAAGCAAAGGTCAAAACGATGATTCCAATCTTCAAACATATCGGTGCATGCGGAATCATTGAATACCCCTTGAACAAAATCATCGACTAAATTTGACTGACAAATGAATTCTAAAACGGTTCATATGTTTATATAAAAGCAATTATTCGAAAGCGTTGAAGACGACTGTAGGTCGCGCTTAGCGCAAAACATCGCATAGTGAAGGAGCGCGCCGAAATGGGAAGCGTCATAAAGAAGCGTCGCAAAAAGATTCGGAAGCACAAGTATAAGAAACTTCTTAAGAAGATGAGACATCAGCGTCGATAGTAGTACGCAATGTACAGTGTACTTATACATCAAAATAAGTTCCCGAAGAGTTTCGGGAACTTTTTTTTGTTCAAGATAAATCGACAAATAATCTGCCCCGAAAATTGAACTTCTTCTTAGTGTACAGAGTTATATAGCATAGCTCTGCAAACAACAAAATGGAGTTATCTATATGAAGAACTATTTATTGAGCAGTTTGTTGGTGGCTACTGTATCGTTAGCCGCAACATCTGCTGTATCGCAAGAGGCAAATTCATGCCTTGTTGCCGGACACCGCGGCAATGCACTTTATTATCCAGAAAATACCATCGCCGCGTATGCAGCTTGCAAGGGCATCGCGGATATGTTTGAAATCGACTTGCGCAAAACCAGTGATGGCGAATTCGTTAGTCTGCACGACAATACGCTGGATCGCACTTGCCGCACACCGGTAGGAACCGCGGCAACCGGCTCGGTCGAGTCTTCAACCTACTCGACACTGCGCCAGTTGGATGCAGGCAGTTGGAAGGGCGCTCAATTTGCCGGCGAAAAAATTCCCTCCTTTGGGGAAATTGTCGACTGCGCAAGAGCAAACAACCTGAAGATTCTCATCGAGAGAAAAGGGACTACGGTTTCCGCTCAGGATTGCTATGATTTGATTCAGCTACACACTTGTGCGGACATAGTGATTATGCAATCGTTCGACGCTAGCTTCTGCTATGCGTTTGCCAAACTCATGCCGGGCGTCCCGACCGGTGTGCTGACAGACGGCGCAACCGCCGCCGCAAATGCGTCGAAATATGTCTCTGAAGGCTGCGACTTCGCATCCTGTAGCGATCTTAGCGCCGCACAGGTTGTCACATTGCACAATGCCGGACTCCAAGTCTACAATTGGACAATCGATGGCGCAAGCGCAATCAAGACCGCCAAAGAAAAAGGCATTGATGCGATTATCACGAACGACCCCGCGACGGCATCTGGCAAACAGCCCGATGACCCGTTTGTTCCTTATGTTCCGGGAACCATGAGCAACAATCTCCAAGGCTACTGGCAACTGGATGGCAACGCCAATGACGTTCAAAACAAGATTCCTGGGTCAGCGGTAGGTTCATCCCTCTGGACAACCGGAAAGTTCGGACAAGCCCTTGCCTCTGCTCAGGGTAAGTATGTGAACTTGGGAACCGCATCGGCTCAGACACCCGGCACAAACGCCATCACACTTTCCATCTGGGTAAAGTTCGACCAACTGCCTTCGCAGCAAGCGGTCAACTACGCCGGCATCTTTGATTCAACAGCCGATGGATATGTCATCTATAGCGACAAGCCCTCCAGCGAAGTTCGACTCAAGGTCGCAACCGTTTCGGGCAAAGCCACACGACCCGGCATTCCGGCCGAATCGATTAAGCTCGGTCAATGGCATAACATCGTTGGCATCTACGATGGCGCAGAAATTGGCGGAGGAATGGCATACATTTATCTCGATGGCGTAAAGTGCTCGCAACTTCCGATGAACACCGTAACGACCGACTTTGTCAAGGGTCAGCAAGGCGGCATTGGCGCCGACCCACTCTCGAGTGCGAATTCCTATTTCGTCGGAACAGTTGATGATGTTGCATTCTGGAATCGTGCGCTGAGCAACGGCGATGTCAAAGAGATTTACGACCGTGGTATGGAAGGCAAATCGTTGAATGATATCATCAATCCACCGTCATGTGTCGCGGACTGGTCACTGATGTAATCGGCCACTCATAACCGACAATAACAAATTCCCCTTCCGTTCGCGAGAGCGGAAGGGGTAACTTTTTATCCAATCATCACTGACCGATTGCCAGCAAAATTCAAAACGGTATTAGTTCTTCAGAATGAAGATAACCGTTTCATCGCCCGCAACGGCATTCATTTCTATCTGTAGCAATGACGAGACCATTTCGAAACTCGGCAGTCCGCTGAGATCCAAAATCTTGCCGCGATAAATCGCGAACAATGACGGGAATTCTTTTCCGGCATCACCATAGATCGTGTGTTTATCAAAGAACTCCGGCAACGCGGTCATCACCTCGTCCTTGGAACCATGGATGCAATCACCCTGACGCACTTGCAGGCGGATGATGCCCTCGCGATCAATCACACGATACTGCTTGTTGATTTTCTTAAGCAAGCCGCCGAGGCGCTTTCCTACAGTCTGCACTTCGAAAGCAGCTAAGCTACCCGCGTTGTTCAGCCGACTACACGAGGCAACCGTCCCACGAACGCTATGCAACACATTCTCCATCAACTGCTCTTCGGACAAGGCTTCCTTACCCAAATCGCGAGTGCGCAACTCGGTCGTCCCGGATGCCGATGCACGCAAAATGTTCTTTTGCGGGTCAATCTCGATTTGTACTTCGACCGACTCCGGCGTCGCGCCCATACGGATAACGGCCTCTTCGGCGTCGCGCCGAATGGCAATAACATCGCTCTCTGTGGGATTAATCACAGTACGTTCGATTGTATCACGCACCAACGCAAGCGCCGCACCGATAGCGGAAATAACCGCAGAATTTGGTGCCACCACATAGGGCAGATTCATGCGTTTGGCAGTATAGGCAACAATAGCGGACGCACCGCCACCGCCACCCGTCAGGGTCAACAGTTGCGGGTCAAGCTCGTAGTCCTCAATCATATCGTTGACCACTTGCTCGACGCGTTTTGTACAACTGGTCATCATCTCATTGACAACGGCTTCTTTCTCGTCGGGACGTCCCAAAAACTCCGTCAGCGCCGTCACGGCCATCTCGATAGTCGGGCTATGCGATTCAGCGTTATCGCCCTTGGCAACCAGTCCCAAATAGTTACTGGCACAAGTCGGAGTCAGCGTAAATGCCTTGACACCCGGGGCTTCCATTCGCACATAATCCTCGGGGTCACCCTCGAGTGGTTGGAAGGTACGCACCGCAATCGGGCCATCCGGCTTCTCGGTGAAGGCCGCATATCCCAAGTGAGCTATATGCGCCGAGCGCGGCCCGGCATCAATCACATGGCTGCGATTCACACGCGGCGTACTACCACCGGCAACGCCAAGGGTACGCACATCAAGCGTGCGCAAATAAAGACGATTTCCGCCTACCGTGGCGCTCTTGACCAACGATTTGCCATTACGAATTGCACTGATATCTGTACTGGTACCGCCAACTTCGAGGAAAATACCATCCGTGATTCGCGCATACATCAACGCTGCTGCAACGCCCGCAGCCGGGCCACTCAGCATTGTCAGAATCGGACGACGACGCATTTGTTCGATATCCATAATACCGCCATCACTGCGCATAATCATCAGCGGCGCGGTGATGTTCGCGTCACGAACACTTGTCTCGGTCATATTCGCAGTTTCCAACATCTTGGGCAACATCGACGCATTGATGACAGCCGTGCGTGTACGGGCACGCAACCCGTAAAGCTGACTGATTTCACATGCCGCCGTGCAAAGAATATTATGCGAGCGACAGTAGTCCGCGACAGCCATCTCGGTTGTCGTATCTTCGACACTGAACGCCGCCGAGGCGACAATAACCTCTGCCCCACGTCCCATCAATTGGTCGACAGCATTACGAATTTCACTCTCAGTCAAACCGTCGGTTGTGTCAATAAAGGTATGCAGGGTATGCAGAAAGCGTCCAGGAGCAAGTTGAATGCTACCAATTGCGGTTTGCTTACGGGCACGGCTACGCCCAAAACCGGACGCCATGCCGATGACACCAACCTTCGCGACATCGCCCTCCAAAAGGGCATTTGTTGCCTGTGTTGTCGAATGAGCAATCATCACGATTTCTGAAGGCTTGACGCCATTGTTCAACAGCTCATGCAAAGATTGTACTATGCCTGCCGCCACGCCGCGCGAATCCGAATGGGTCGTGGGAACTTTGGCCTTGGCAACAATATCGAACGTGGCGGTATCAATGGCCACCGAATGCGTAAAGGTGCCACCAACATCAATGCCGATGCGGATGCGCCGCGAACTTGTCTGGGTATCGCTATTACTCACAAATGTCTCCGAATTTAACTTTAGACTTCCGAATAAAGTGTCATTATTTTTTCTTAATGGTATTACAAACTGCAATTTCTTTATATATGATTTCGCAAAACTATCGCGAATTAGCCGTCTTTACGGTTCCAATCATAAGGAATGCTACCGTCATGCGGCGCAAGCCGGTACTCATCCGGCGTCGTGCGATTATAGGTATTGGTCGGAGTATTAATGACAATCGCCTCATACTCGCTCACGCACTTGAACCCGTGATAAACGCCTGCGGGGATAACAACCAACATTGGATTGTGTTCACCAATGAAAAACTCATTGATTTCGCCCTTTGTTGACGAGTCGGGACGCGCGTCATACAGAACAACTTTCATCATCCCGCGGACACAAACGAAATTGTCCGTTTGGAGCTTATGATAATGCCAAGCCTTAGTCACGCCGGGGTATGCCGTTGTCATATAGACTTGACCAAAACACTCAAAATTCTCATCATCATTGCGCAAAATCTCCATCAGACGCCCACGCTCATCAACATTAACCGTTAGCTTTTTCGTCATGACTCCATTAATTAATTTCTTTGTCATTCAACCATAACCTCAAATCAAACATAATGCAATATAATGTATATACAGGATTGCCCTGACAACCATAACAGGACATTTTTAAAATGTCATCCTAAATTTTTGAGCAATACAATGGCAGGCGTGATGCTGTAAAAAGCACCGCGCCTGCCGGTTCTTACTAAAACGATTCTTATCGAACTCTAAAACAGTGACCAGTCACAAACTGCGGCGGCAGGTGCCTCTTGGAATGGACCGTCAAACTTGGCGGCTGTTCCGACAGGGCTATCGAGATAGAGTTGGTTGGCGTTATTGTACGCAGCAGCAACACCTGTCGCATGAAAGCAATCGACGTCCTTGACCGGACGAACCTTTGTCTTCCATACATTCAGCGAGCCGGGGCCTAAATCGGACGGGAAACGCAAGGTGAATGTTGTGTTGGCATCGCCGGAGTCACAAGCAACATAATTGAGGTTGCCCGCTGTGGCGCTGTCCGCAACCCAGTTGACTTCGCCACCATTGGCTGGTAGCGGATCTGTCACTTTGAGGTTTTTGATGCGCACATAAGAGGACTGAATGTCCGCGATTGGAGCCGCAATGAACTCGGCCGCGGTGTATTCGACAGGAGCAGGAACACCCTTGCCCGCTGTCACCAAAACAATGCCGTTGACCGCATCTGTCGGGGCAAACTGAACAATGCCATAACTCGCATAGGTCGTTTTTCTGCCTTCGAGAATTTTGACCTCATCGCCAACGCTGTAGTTCTGATTTCCTTTGTCGACAAACAGGGCTTTGCCGCCAGCTTGCATCGTGAACTGAGACCGTCCACCACTACCGCCAATGCTCGTAATGACGCCGGTCACATCATGCCAGACGGTGTTGTCCGCCCCCGAGACGACATCCGCAACGGACCCGGTGTGCTTGGGCAGTATCGTGTAAACAGCCGACGAAACATCACTGTCTGTCTTGCCCGCAAGTGTTGCATAGGCCTTGACGGTCTTGGTCGAAGTAATCGAAATCGGTGCCGAGTAGGTCGGGGAAGCACTCGTTGGGGTCGTGCCATCGAGGGTGTAGCGGATAACGGAATTCGGCGTCGAGCAAGTCATGCTCACACTGACAGACTCATAATAGCTACCGGCCGCAGGGTCGAACGAAGGCGACGAGACTTTGTCAACAGGAAGGGCTTCGTACTTATACAAAACAAGGTTCTTCTGCGAACCTGTATAGCAGGCAAACCGCGGCGCACTTGAGTTGTACTGCAACAGGCGTGCGGTTGTCTTGACATTGGACATAGAAAAAATGCCTTCAGTAACTGACAATGACCATTGCTCATAATCATTCGTATTTGTGTCGCTAAAATAAACATAATTACCACCGGCAAAGGTAGTATCGTCCCACGCAAGATACTTGGCAGCGTTTTCAGAATAGACAGTAAAGTTACTGCCAACCGCGTCAAACCGCCAAACAATACTCACGCCCGGATTGACAATATCAGCACCTGTTTTGGCAATATCCGCAGATACCAAAAAAGACTTGGAACCAAATGCGTTGGTCATGACAAAAGCGTCCGAGGCATCGGCAATTACATAATAGCCAGCCTCAACGGCGGAAAGGCTGGTAATTTTCTTAAAGGTTCCTGAGCCATCATAAGCGGCGTTTGCGCTTATCGCAAAGCTACCGGCAATAGCAACCAACAACAAACTCGTGAGAATCTTTCTCATCAATACAAATCTCCTATTCAAATCAAAATCTTATATAGCTTATGCTACTAATAAATAGGCTACCACACACAAAAACCGGAATTTGCAAAATTCTAAGAATCAACTCTAAACAAGAAAACGCGATGCCTTTTACAGCATCGCGTTTACCCCTGAATAAGGGAAGACTAAATCGATTTAGAACAAGGACCAGTCGCTGACAGCGGCCTGACCAGCCTCTTCAATCGGGCCATCAAACTTGGCTGATGAACCGGCAGGTGAGTTGAGATAGAGCTGATTTGCATTGCTATAAGCGGCAACAACACCCTTGGCGTTGAAGCAGTCAACATCCTTGACCGGGCGAACTTTGCTCTGCCAGATGGCAAGTGAGCCGGGGCCCAAATCGGACGGGAAGCGCAAGGTGAAGGTCTTGGAGACATCGGCCGAATCACAAGCGGTGAAGTTCAAATTACCGGCGGTGGCGGTTTCGGCAATCCAGTTGGTCTCGCCGGCATTCGCGGGCAAGTCACCCGTAATTTTGAGGTCTTTGATGCGGACATACAAAGACTGAACGTCAGCGATAGGAGCAGCGATGAACTGTTCGACGGTGTAGTCAACAGGAGCAGGAACACCCTTACCGGCGGTCAATAACTCGATACCATTGACTGGATCTGTCGGTGCGAACTGAACGATACCATAGGAAGCATAGGTGGTCTTTTTACCTTCGAGAACTTTGACTTCATCGCCAACTGCGTAATTCTGATTGCCATTGTCAACAAACAGAGCCTTATTGTCAGCCTGCATCGTGAACTGCTTGCGATTGTTGCTGCCACCGATGCTGGTGATAACACCAACAACGTTTGTGCATTTGGTATTGTCGTCAGCAGCCACAACCTGAGCGATTGTTGCGTTTTCGATAACGGGATCCGGAGCCGGAGTCGCATCGTCACCAATCATAACATCATCAATACGGTACTGAACATTTCCAACTTTGTCTGTTGCTGTCGCGGCATTTAAGACGAACTTAAGCCAAAGACCACTAACCTTGGGGAGATCCGCGGTAGAATAGGCAAGACGCCAACCTGACATAGTTGATGTTTGATAGGCATAGTCGGTCCAATTGGAACCATTATCCGTGCTATACTTGACACTCAAGGCAGAACCATCTTTTGACGAGTTGGTGTTGATACCAAAAGACAGTTTACTTGCAGCAACCGATGACAAATCGATTCCCTTAATGGTGAACTCTTGGTAACTATATGTTGTTTCATCCACATAATATGTTGAACGATACACGTTACCACCGGCCGAAGCACCTGTATACCCAGAACTTACGGCAGTGGCTCTCACATCCCACAGATATGTATCAGCGGTACCATCACTCTTGAACGATTCCGCAAGATACTCACAAGTCGACGCGTTCTTCCAACCGTCAAATGCGGAAACAGCTGTGGTTCCGCTCGGAGTGCCAAAATCTTCACTCCAATAAACGGTAGCAAGAGCAGGTGTGGCTAAAACACTGACCAAAGCCAATGTTCCTAAAAATCTCTTCATGTTGTATTTCTCCTAAAATTTGTATTGTCTGACTTCGTAGTCATTTCAACTACTGTTTTCTTTTACCAGTCTCATCCGAACACATTTCTATAATTTTGCCAAATCAAGGGCTTTTCATATTTTTGACACAACGTATCATTTTTGGCATCGGGTCTTCCATAAATAACCTATTGTTCTGTATTACATGGCATGAATAAACCAATCGTTAATGCATGCAAATCTCTCTTTGAGAACGTTGGACAGACACCGCTGGTGCTCCTGACACGCCTGTGGGACAGCCACAAGACCGGTGTGCGTGTCCTCGCCAAGCTTGAAGGTTCCAACCCCGGAGGTTCAGTCAAGGATCGCACCGCGCAATCGATGATTCGCGATGCTCTCGCCCGGGGCGTTCTGACGCCCGACCGTATCATTCTCGAGCCGACCTCGGGCAACACCGGGATTGGACTGGCAATGGTAGCGGCACATTTGGGATTTAGAATCAAACTCCTCATGCCGGCTTGTGTCAGCACCGAACGGCGTTCCATTCTGCAAGCACTGGGCGCCGAGCTGGAACTCACGCCGGGATGCGAGAAGACGGACGGTGCCATCAGACGCGCTCATGCGATGATGGACAAGGAACCGGGCAAATACTTTATGCCGGACCAGTTCTCGAATCCGGCCAACTGCATGGCGCACTATAACAGCACTGCCCCGGAACTGGTCGAGCAGACGCAAGGCGAGATGGATTGGTTTGTGGCCGGAATGGGCACAACCGGCACCGTCATGGGTTGCTCGATGTATTTCCGCGACCATAACCCACGAACAAAAGTGGCGGGCATTGAACCCGAACACAATCACCGTATTCAAGGATTGAAGAATATGGAGGAAGCCATTGTTCCTGCCATTTACCGCCCCGAGCTTTTGGACCAAAAGATTACTTGTTCGGACGAAAACGCGTTCAATACGGTTCGCGATTTGGCACTGATGGAAGGACTTTTCTGCGGCATCAGCAGTGGTGCTGCTATCTGGGGCGCGATACAAATCGCGAAACAGTTGCCCTCCGGCTCAACCGTTGTAGCCTTGTTGCCCGACCGTGGTGACCGCTACTTGTCGAGCGAAATGTTTCGCTCGGTCTGTGCCGCATGCCCACCCTAAACCGTACTTCATCGATTTTTACGCACAAGAAAAAGCCACTCACCGAAATGAGTGGCTTTATTTTATTCTGTCAGACTCTATTACTTGTCTTCCTTGGCAGAAGCCGGTGAATAGCTGATTTTGATGCCGGGGCCCATGGTCGAAGTCAAGGTAATTGACTTGATATAGGTACCTTTGGCAGCAGCGGGCTTGGCCTTGTAGAGTGCGTCAAGAAGGGTCTTGGCGTTGTCAATAATCTGGGATTCTGTGAATTGAATCTTGCCGATGTTTACGTGAATGTTAGCGGTACGATCCAGACGGAACTCAACTTTACCAGCCTTGATTTCGGCAATTGCCTTGGCCAAATCCATTGTGACAGTACCGGTCTTGGGGTTAGGCATAACACCACGGGGACCGAGGATTTTACCAATCTTACCAACTTCGCGCATCATATCCGGGGTGGCGATGCAGGCGTCAAAATCAAAGAAACCGCCCTGAATCTTTGTTGCCAAATCTTCGGCACCAACGATCTCGGCTCCGGCCTCTTCGGCTTCACGGGCTTTTTCGCCCTTGGCAAACACGGCGACGCGAACGGTCTTACCGGTACCATGGGGCAGTCCTACTGTTCCGCGAACCTGCTGATCTGCCTGACGAGGGTCAACACCTAGCTTCAGATGCATTTCAATGGATTCATTAAACTTGGCATATGCGGATTTCTTGAGAATCGCGACGCCTTCTGTGATGCTGTAACTTTTGGTGGCATCAAAACCTTCTATCGCTTTGCGATAGGATTTTCCATGCTTAGGCATGATACTTACTCCTGTATTTAGTGGTCTATAGCGATATGTTTGGGCATACCTCCCACAAGCTTTTCGCCATAAGGAGAAAAGCCGGCTTGATTACTTAGTATCAAACCGGCTTTTTATTTAGCTTTTTCAACAATTCTCTTACTTATAAAGGAAATACTTTTCTCTGTCCTTGGCGAATTTGTCGCGTGCCGGCGCCCAGTCGGCGATGATTTCCTTAGCGCTCTTGCCCTCGAGCAGCATGTCGCGCACCCTCGGGCCGCCCATCACTTTGTTGAACATGGACACACGCGCACGTTGCGTTTTCACCTCTGAACCGGCACCCGCATACATAATCCGTTGTTCGGGATACATGGTATTGAGGGCTTCCAAAATATTGAGGCTGGCTTCTACAGGCATAATCTTGTCATAATCTGTGATAATCAGCTGCACACCACCGCAAAGCTCGTCTTTGTAGATGTGGTAGAAAGGCCGGTAATAGGCCGGTTTGAAGAAGATGCCCTCCAAGCCGCGGCTGTTCAATTCCTGCGCAAGACGCATACTGTCAATCCACGGAGCTCCAACATATTGGAATGGAGCAGGATAGCCCACACCTACGTTGGTCGAATGCAACTCGCCAAACTCGCCGGTGATAGCCATCCCCCAGACGGCGTCGATGCTCTGGTTATGCGTCGAGGTCGGCACCCATGGCAAACCGGTATCCTGCCACTTCATCGACCGTGTCCAGCCTTCCATCGGAACGACCTTCAGATTGGTCTTCATGTCCAAAACATCGTTGAACAACAATCCGATTTCGCCCGGAGTCAATCCATGAATGTAGGCTACCGGCCCCCAGCAAACCGACATCATATAATACTTGTCGGCAACGTTACCACTGACAAGATTGCCGCCCAGTGGATTTGGGCGATCCAAAATCCAGAATTCTTTGCCGTTCTCATAAGCGGCCTGCATACCGAGACGCATCGTGTTCGAATAGGTATACGAACGATTGCCGGTATCCTGAATATCAAACATCAACACATCGACATTGGCAAGCATCGACGGACGCGGCTTGGACTGCGAGATTTTGTTTTTATCCTTGCCATGCAAACTATACACGGGCACACCGGTCACGGGGTCGATGCCATCCTTGACACCATCACCCGCACGTTCGGCGCCACGCACACCATGCTCGGGCGCAAACAACGCCGTCAACTCGATATCCGGGTCAGCCATCAACTTGTCGATTGTGCTAACAAATTGCGAGTCGCAACCACTGGGATTGGTGATAAGACCGACACGTTTGCCCTTGAGCGCATCATGATACTTCGGGTTCTCAAACAGAACTTCATTGCCAAGTTTGACTTTCTTGCCCGGATAAACGGCTTTGCCCACATCGACATTCTTCGCGTTCTTGAGCCATGCAGCGTTACTCTCGATGCTTTTCGAAGTCGCCTTTTCTTGTTCCTTATCATAATAAGCGGCAATCTCCGCTTTGGAACCTTTGACGGTCTCGGTTGCCGAAGTCATATCCGCACGCCAATCATTCTCGGTTCTTCCTTCGGGAGCGCTGGTATCAAACCACAACGCCTTATAATCCTCGTCCTTCACTTCGCTTTTGGCGTCGCGTGGATAACTGATATCTGCGGTAGCGGCGCCAAGATAGCTGACGCTTGACAACAGAGCCAGACAAATGAGTGTTGTTAGCTTGTTCATTTATATCTCCATTCTGATAATTGACATTCTATACAGAGTACACAAACAAAATGTTTTATAACTCTGCACTCATTTCGGTACTTCATAGATGAACATATCCACAAAATAAATCCGAGCATCTATCGATTCAATCCAATCCCCAAAGGCATAACAAAAGAGCAAGAGAAGTTCATCATTGGGACACAAGTTTGCATCTGGTGCGAAGTGCTCGAGCCCTCCGACATGCTCGCATGGGTTTTCCCGCGTGTACTGGCGGCAGCGGAGGTGGGATGGCTACCTCTGGAGAAACGCCAATCCTATGACAACTTTTGCAAACGTGTCTACGATTTGGAGGCACGATTCTCTTTCATCAATGTCCCTATCGGCCACCCCGTCGTAGGTGGCAACAGAGGTGACAAACACCTGCGCTATCTGAATTAGCAATTATCAATAACAATGAAATGAGAAGAAAACGAACTTGCGCAACAAACAAGTTCATCTTCTTTTTGAAATCAACCAAATACGATTCAAATACATATATTGCGACGGACTCGGTAAGTATTTGGGAACTCTGTACACCAAATCACAAAACATAAAGAGGTTGAACAATCATGAATCGTTTCATCGCTTCGCTTTTAAGTCTGGGGTGTCTACTCACAGCTCCCGTCGATTCTGTCCACGCGGCGTCATCCCCATTGCCCATCTCGGTTGTGCCGATGCCCGCCGATGTCAACATGACTGACGAATCATACGAAGTCACATCGCAAACTACCATTCTTTTTGCGCCCGAATTCGCGGATTCGGCTCAGACCATCCACGATATGTTTTCGCGTGCAGGCAACATCGACCTGAAGATGACAGAAGTCAAAGAAGACGAACAAGAAGCAAAGGACAACAGCATTTGCCTCTTCAAAAAGTCGGATGAAGACTACGCGACGACCGAGAGTTATCGCCTTGCGTCAAACGCCAAAGGTGTTACCATCTCCGCATCCGGCCCCGCAGGCGCGTTTTATGGAACGCAGACACTGCGCCAACTTTTGCCCGATTACATCGAGGGAACAAAAGCACCGTTGCACCCCTATTGGATAGTCCCCGGACTGACCATCAAAGACACACCCGCTCTGGGATGGCGTGGCGCGATGCTCGATACATCACGTCATTTTCATCCTGTTGACCAACTCAAGAAATTCCTCGATGGAATGGCGTTGCTCAAACTCAATCGCTTTCACTGGCATCTGACCGACAACCAAGGATGGCGTATCCAAATTGACAAGTACCCAAAACTCACCGAGCTTGCCGCCATGCGCGCACCGGTCAACGGTTTTGTCAAGGGATACTATGACAAAAACGACATCAAAGACATTGTGGCATATGCGAAAGCTCGCTATATCGAGGTCATTCCCGAAATCGAAATCCCGGCGCACAGCTCAGCTTGTATGGCAGCTTACCCCGAATTGTCATGCAAGTCTGTGCCATTTGAATTCCCTGACCCCAAGAAAAAATGCGGCGAATTCTTTGATACATGGTACTATGAGCTAGAGAAAGAGAGTCGTCATTTCTGCGCCGGAAACGAACAGGTTTACTCGTTCCTGAATGACGTCTTTGATGAAATGCTTGACCTGTTCCCCTATGGCATCTGGCATATCGGCGGCGACGAACGCCCCGATGGAGTCTGGAGCAAGTGTCCAAAATGCCAAGACAGAATGAAGAAGAATAACATCAAGGATGAACACGATTTGCAGGAATGGATGATGCGCAGAATCAGTGACATACTCGCAAGCAAAGGCAAAACGGTCATCAGTTGGGGTTGCACACGTGACCAGAAGTATTACAATCCCGAATACGTGGACAACCTCGGCAACAACTCTATCGTCCTGAATTGGCACGGGTACGCCAAGATGGCATGTCAAAACGGGATGCGCTGCGTCAACGCATGCTCCCCCATGTACATCGACTATCCGCCGTTTGAGAATTATCCCGGATTTGAACGTCCAAGCTGGATGCCATTCTGTCCGATCTCAAGCATATACCAATTCGACCCCATTCCCGAAGGCCTGACACCCGAACAAGAAAAGTTGATTATCGGCACGCAAGTCTGCATATGGTGCGAGTTCCTACCCACCGACGAACTCTTCGCATGGATCTATCCGCGTATGTTGGCAGCTTCTGAAGTGGCATGGCTTCCAAAAGAAAAACGGGATTCGTATGGTGACTTCTGCAGACGCGTGGACGATTTGGAAGTGCGTTTCTCCTTCATCGGGATTCCTTTCGCTCACCCAGTTGTTGGCGGCAACAAAGGCGACCAACACAGGCGCTAACAGTACACAAACAACCGCAAAACAGAAAGGGCGAACATTGAGTTGTTCGCCCTTTATCATTCTCTGTAAACCGGAGTATTACGCCTTCTTGTAGTCGCGTCCGGCGGCAAAGACTTTCAGGTTTATGTCGACAAACTTCGGCTTAACACACTTGGCGATAGCCTCGTGCCAAGCTTCCTCAGTCAAATCTAAACCGGTACTCATCGCTCCTAACAGCGCAACATTCGCGGCCCGGACAGAACCATTTGCGGCAGCGATGGCAGCGGCATCAAACTCAATCAGATTCGAGAAGACTCGCGTCAAACGCTCGTGTGTGTCTTCGGGATAGGCGGCCGCACCCATGCTAACTGTCACGGGTATAACCTCCTGAGCATTGACAACGCACAAACCATTGGGCGCAAGGAACGGCGCCATACGCAGTGCCTCGACATGTTCCAATGAACCAATCACCGATGCTGTACCGACAGCAACTAGCGGACTGTGGACTTCGTGCCCATAGCGGATTTGTCCACTCACGCTACCACCACGCTGTGCCATGCCGTGCACTTCGTTCGTCTTGACCTGATAACCAGACAGCATTGCGGCATTCGCGATAATTGCACTCGCAAGAAGAATGCCCTGACCGCCGACACCAACCATAATTATTCCTGTTGTTTTGTTATTATCTGTCATGTTTTCGCTCATTTCCTGTTCATCTGTGATATAGCCTGCGTCGGGCAAATCTGCTCGCACATGGAGCAACCTGTGCAGCTGAGTGTGTTGATTGTCGGTTTGTCGCCACGTGCCTCAATGGCCGGGCAACCGAGTCCGAGACATGTGCCGCAATTGACACAGATATCTTCATCAATCATAAATGGTTCCGCCATACGCTGTTTGGACAGCAGTAGGCACGGGGCCTTGCTGATAATCAAAGACGGTTCGTTCGCAGCGATTTCTTCACGCAAAACCTTTTGGACGTTTTCCAGTTCATAGGGATTAACCGTCACAATGCGCTTGATGCCACAGGCCTTGGCCACTTCATCAATAGCAACGGCAACCGTCGATTCGCCCATCAGTGTCTTACCCGTTCCCGGATTGTCCTGATGACCGGTCATGGCTGTTGTTCTGTTGTCCAGAACAATAATTGTCGACTTGCCACGGTTATAGCTGATGTCCAACAAACCGGTAATGCCACTATGGAAGAAGGTGCTGTCACCAACAACTCCAACCACGGGGCGCTTTTCGCCGGCCTTGTCCATACCATGCGCCATGGTGATACCGCCACCCATGCACAAAATAGTATCGAGACTACCCAGCGGCTTCATCACGCCCAACGAATAACAACCGATATCGCCCGTCACAATCACATCAAGCTGTGCCAGTGAATAGAATATCCCGCGATGCGGACAACCGGAACAAAGTACCGGCGGACGCGTAGGCAGGTCTTTTGATTCAGGAACAGGCTGAGGCAGTTCAAAGGGACGCCCCTCCAGTTTTGCCCGAGAAGCCATCAGCGCAGTCGGAGAAAGCTCGCCAATTCCGGGCACAACATCCCGACCATGGCAAGCGATACCCATCACCTTGAGATGTTCTTCGATGAACGGGTCAAGCTCCTCAACAACCAACAACTCTTCAACCCCGGCGGCAAACTCCTTGATAAGCTCATCGGGGAAAGGATACGCCCACCCCAGTTTCAGCACGGACGCTTCCGGCCAGACTTCCTTGACATACTGATAAGCAATGCCACAGGCAACGATGCCGAGTTTCTTATCCGCCCACTCGATACGATTCAGCGGGGACTTATTGGCGGCGGCAGTCAATTCATGATAACGCTTCTCGACTTTAACGCGCATGGCGCGAGCCCAAGCGGGAATCGGAACAAAGCGCTGAGGGTCTTTCTTGAATTCTGCTACAGACGAGGGTTTGCGATTGGACGTTTCGACAAGGCTCAGGCTGTGAGCGACACGTGTGGTCGAACGCACGATAACAGGCGTCAGATACTTTTCACTAATCTCATAGCCTTCCTTCAGGAAATCCTTTGCCTCCTGGCTGTCGCTCGGCTCCAACACGGGAATCCGCGCGAAATGGGCATACTGGCGAGTATCTTGCTCATTTTGGGATGAATGCATCCCGGGGTCATCCGCGACGATAGCGACAAAACCACCGGCAACACCTGTGTAGGCCAAAGTCATCAGCGGGTCCGCAGCGACATTAAGCCCGACGTGTTTCATTGTGGTCAAAGTGCGAACACCGGTCAGACATGCGCCGGCCGAAACCTCAAACGCGACCTTTTCATTCGGAGCCCATTCACAATACAAATCATCGTATTTGGACAGGTTCTCCAATATTTCTGTGGACGGCGTTCCGGGATATCCGGCCGCAACCTTTACACCGGCTTCCCATGCGCCACGCGCAAACGCTTCGTTGCCACTCATCAAAGTTGACATCTATTATGCTCCTTAGTGTTTGTACTCAAAAATATCAATCAAAAATGCGTCAGTAAATCCGCTTGCCACGGTTCTCAGGCACATAGCGAGTCGTCCGATTCAGAGACTTCTTCTTGGTATTCTTCAAAACCGTCTCGCCATTGGGAGACGGAACAACCCGCAAAGAAAGACCATTCAGGACGGTCGCCTTGTTTGGTTTACCCTTCAGCATCGACGTCTTCAGATAGGTGACGTCTGTCGTCGGCGTAAAGCCCGGGTCATTGGCGACAAGAACAATCTCGGTGCGGTCCGCAACGGCCTTGGCACGGAACGTCAGTTCGACAAAGGTTCCGGAGCTTCTCACGGGAGAACTTGCGGCAATGGCATCATAGACAAAATCGCCGACGTCATTGTCCGCGTGGTTTCTGCGAAAAAAGTCAAAGGGAAACACAGCATGCGCGAACGCATCAGCGCCGTTCACACCTTCACGAATCCAGTTGTTTTTATCCGTATCAACAATTTCCAGCACCTTCGGATCATACTGCACATAGGCCTGTATTCCATCCAGTTGCCGACTGTAAGGATTGGCAAGCGTCACTTCAATCTTGAACGTTTCGCCGACGGCCGCCGTTTTCTTGCCCTTGGAATCAAGATAAATCTGCATCGTGGCGGGCGGCATCACATAATCGGTAGACGAAATAACAAGGTCTCTATGCCCGATTTGCTGAATGTAGTCCTTGCGTTTCTTGTCACGGATAACCACCGAGCCATCCAGAACACCACACTGATGGTCATGTTCCGTACCAAGAATATAGTCTCCTTCCAAATACATCCCTGTCGAAGCTTCCTCATTGTTGGCGACAAAACCAAACCGAATTTGCCCGGCTTCCGTTGGCGCAAGGGCTTCCCACGTGATTGTCACAACAGGAACAGACGCCAAAATCTCGGCCTTTTTGAGCGGAATACGCATCCACAACTCGCCAATATGATTGTCGACCTCATACGCGATTTTGTCGCTTGCACGGTCGGCAATAGCTCCAAAATCCACAGCCAGAGGATTCAACTTATTGGGCGGATAACAAAGCAAAAACCGAATATCATCCGTGTGACCCGTCTTTGTGTCGACCATAATGTCCGTTTCGAAAGTATCGCCGACATTGACAATACTATCCATCGGCATCAGGAACAACAGCGTCCGTGACTGATCGCGCGCCGGTTCAGGCTTGGTAGCCTTGGGTGCAGGTGTCGGCGTCGGAGCACCGGCATTAGGCACAAAAGGCTGCACCGGACTACCGGGGACAGCCTGACCGGGAACACCAGGCGCAGGGGCACCTGGTTGCGGGGCGCCTGGCTGCGGCTGAGCAGCCTGTTGGGGTTGCTGTTGACCGGCCTTAGCCTCATTCTTTTTGCGTTCTTCTTCTTTTCTGGCCTTATCTTCGGCAAGAATCTTCGTAATACGCTCCCGATTCCGTCGCATCCGCTCCTCGCGCGACATATTGCGAATCGACTCCCAGTTGTTGCCTCCCCCGGCCGCTGGTGTCGGTTGCGCATTTTGGGCATAAACATCACATGTCAGCCCGGCGATGCAGATGATCATTGATAACAAACCGATAAATGGTAACCGATATCTTTTTGTCCTCAAGAATTCCCACTCCTGATATATTATTTAAGAATAGGTACAACTATAGACCTCTTTTGATAGTCATACTAAACTTATGTTGTTGTGTTGCGACGCATAGGAGCCGATGGAATCTCCATTTTGTCGCGATATTTCGCGATTGTACGGCGGGCGACTGTGTAACCCTTCTCACGCAATAATTCTTCAATCTCGGCATCCTTCAAGGGTTTGGCCTTGTCTTCGGCAGCAATCAGGTCGCGGATTTCGCTCATAATCGTTTTGCTGCTGGCCGCGCCTTCGCCTTCCGAATCGCCGCCGACACCACGCATGAAGAAGTATTTCATGCTAAAAACACCCTGAGGGGTATCCATATACTTCCCGGAGACTGTGCGAGCGACGGTTGCCTCATGGCAATCAATCTCATTTGCAATCTCCGCCATACGCAACGGCTTCAAATAGCGTTCGCCATTCTCGAAAAAGGCCTTTTGCTTTTCCACAATCAGCACAGCGACTTTGTACAGGGTGTCGTTCCGACGACCAATATTCTCAATCAGATGCGACGCATTCGCCAGATTCTCTTTGACAAAACGCATATCTTTCCCTTTGAATTTGTGGGCTTGTAACAATCGTTTATAGAGGCCATTGATACAAAGATTGCGATAACGACCACGAGTCAGCGTCACAATCCAGTTGTCTTTATCCTTCCGTACAATAACATCAGGAATAACCGTCGCTGCTCCCTGACTGGCCATGCCCGAAACAGGGTACGGATTGAGCGATGACAGAGTTTCGCAAGTGTAGTCCAACGCCTCCGGAGAACAATCAAGTGCGGCGCACAGTTCCTTGCGTTTGTTCTTCAAGAACAGATCGAACAACTCCTTCGACTCAAGAATGCGTTCGCCGAGGGCATACTTCTCTTCCTTGCGTTTTAACTGCATCAACAATGAGTCACGCATATCATGCCCGGCAATCCCCGGAGGGTCGAACCCTCGCACAATCGCCAGAGCCTCTCGCACCAATTCCGGCGCATAGTTATTTTCGGCCGAGAAATCTTCCACCGAAGACTCAAAGAACCCATTCTTGTCTAGCGAAACAATCACACTCTCGGCACAAGTTCGCAACTCGTCACTCAGCATCAACTGGTCAAGTTGTTCACGCAATGATTCCTGAACAGTTTTGGCGACGCCAACAAGCTCAAAAATATCAAAATCGTTATTTTCTGTGTTCCGTGTGTCATAGGTATTCGCCCGCAACGCCATCGCATCCGGATCCATCAGATTATCCCAGTCAGTATCCAGACCTTCGTAGTCCTCGACTCTGTCCGGCGCGGCATCCTCGACCGGAGTCAAATCTTCAATGTCGGACAAATCCGCCGAGGAGGCGTCCATCTCTGGGCTTTCAAGTTCGAGCAGCGGGTTGGCTTCCAACTGTTTTTCAACAAGGAGATCCAAATCCTGAACATTCATCATCAACAGCTCAATCGCCTGTTTCATCTGCGGCGACATCGACAGTGTCTGCTGCTGACGAATCTGCATGGAGGCACTCTGCGAAAACGACCCTTTGGATGACTGTGGACTCATAGTATTCTAACCTTAATATCAAACAGATATATTTTCTATTGTAGTTGTTCTATGTATATACATTGCTGACATGGATGGATTGACGACTTGAAAATAAAGGGGAAAACTCTCTTATGGTACACATGCACAGTGAGCACGGTCATCGTACTTGCGATGCTGATGTATTGGAGCACGAACACACTCCGCAGTCGAATCCTGACTCACAAAGCGAATATCGCGAACATCAAGGGTGAAAACGAAGCAGGGTTTGAGCTTGCGAAAAGGGCCATTGCGCTCGACCCTAATAATGGATATGCCTATTTTTACGCCGGACTGAACAAGATGGCATTGGACAATCCTCTGGAAGCGTGTTCCTACTACGAGGCTGCGCACCCTTGCATGCCTCATCTTCCCACTCTCCTCCGGTCGCAAGCTCAGGCCGAATACAGTTGCGGCAAATATGACAAAGCCGCCGAGGATTACAGACGATATCTCACACTGGAACCGATTCCCCTGTCCTCGCCCGGGAGCGCCTATTTCCTCTACGGACAATCGCTCTACAAAAATGGGGATTTCGGGCAGGCAGCAATCGCCTTGCAGAACGCCGAAAAATACGACGACTTCTCAACGCGGAGTTTGCCGACACGACTGCTGAGTTCTATCACACTCAACCAGCCAAAATTCGCGCAGTATCTGTTCCGCAAATATCTCATGAAGAATCATGCCGACAAAATCACTTACGCCGACATTTTCAATGCTCAGATGGCGTTGCTCAAACCGGAGACTTTTCTCTCGTTTGTCAACTCCATCAAGAACAACATTGATACTAATGCCGGCGCGCTCAAATCAATGGCTATAGCCCATGCCAAACTCGGGCACGAACAAGAGGCTCGAACGATTATCAATCAGCTATACAAGGATTTCAAGGATAATCCGGAGATTCTTCTGACCGACGCAGATGTCTGCACACTGCTCGGTGACATAAGCGGAGCACGTAATGCCTATCAGTCTTTCTTGCAAAAGTGCCCCGACTCACCACTGAAAAATCAAATTGAAACGAACCTAAAAGAACTCAAGTAATTATTTCTTGTAAACGGCATCGGCGTCAAAAACCTTTTCGCCGTCTTCTTTCCAAGCGCCGCTTTCCTCGATGCGATAGAAACACGACCGATAACCGGTATGGCATGCTCCACCAATCTGGTCGACTTCGAGCAAAATCGCATCGCCGTCACAATCCAAACGAATCGAACGCACCTTCTGAATATTGCCGGAGGTCTCCCCCTTGAGCCAGAGCTTGTTCCGAGAACGGCTGAAGTACCATGCCCGTTTTTCGCTGATTGTCAGCTCAAGAGCCTGGCGATTCATCCACGCCATCATCAAAACTTGCTTCGATTCATAGTCTTGAATGATGACCCCGACAAGTCCTTTTTCATTAAATTTAACGGCTTCAAGTAAAGCATCCATACTAACCTCGCAATGTTATTTTGTTTTTCGAATCTGTAATTCTATACAAATCTGAGATGTATAACTTAGTTACAGATATTATACAAACGCTTTATATTTAAGGATAATGTTATGAAAACTGGTGTTGTTGGCTTAGGATATGTTGGATTGCCACTTTTGGTAGAAATTGCGAAAAGCGGTATCAGCGCCGTTGGAATTGATGTCGACACCCGCAAAGTTAACGCAATCAACAGAGGCGAGAATTATATCAGCGATGTCAAGGACGAAGATCTTACTGCATTAGTCAAAGAAGGCAAACTGCAGGCAACAACAGATTGGTCGGTGATTTCCGAACTCGATGCCGTCAGCATTTGCGTCCCAACACCTTTGCGCAAAACCAAGGACCCTGACATTTCTTTTATTGTAAATTCTGTCGAAGCCATGGTGCCATACATCAAGGATAAGCAATTGATTATTCTCGAAAGCACCACCTATCCCGGCACAACGGACGAGATTCTGCGTACCGCATTTGAACACGACGGCAAAAAAGTCGGCGTCGATTTTCATCTGGCATTCAGCCCCGAACGTGTCGATCCAGGGAACCCAAAGTTCAAAACCAAGAATACGCCGAAAATCATCGGCGGCGCAACACCGGAATGCACCAAAAAAGCGGTCGAATATTACAGCATGATTTTTGAGAAAGTCGTCCCCGTCTCCTCCACACAATGTGCCGAAATGGTCAAACTCCTCGAGAATACGTTCCGCAGTGTCAACATTGGACTCGTCAACGAAGTCGCCCTGATGTGCGACAAACTCGGGCTGGATGTCTGGGAAGTCATCGACGCAGCGGCAACCAAACCTTTTGGCTTCATGCCATTTTATCCGGGTCCCGGACTTGGTGGACACTGCATTCCCATTGACCCTCTATACCTGAGTTGGAAACTGAGAGGCCTGAACTTCAACGCAAGATTTATCGAACTGGCAAGCGCCATCAATGCAAGCATGCCGGAGTTTGTCGTCGAAATCGTCGCCCGTGCCCTCAATGATGTCAAAAAGAGCATCAACGGCAGCACGATTCTTATTCTCGGAGTTGCCTACAAAGCGAATATCACCGATGTGCGCGAAAGTCCTGCGGCCGACATCATCGATAAACTCGTCGAACGCGGCGCGAACATTGTTTACAGCGACCCGTTTGTCCCCAAGTTCACGGAAGCCGGACACAGCTTTGAAGCGCAAAAACTCACGAAGGAACTTGTCGAAAAGGCTGACTGTGTCGCCATTCTCGCCAATCATTCCGATGTGGACTATTCGCTCATCTGCGAAAACGCCAGCTTGATTGTTGACACACGCAACGCACTCAAGGGAATGAAGACGACGGGCAAACTCGTCAAACTGTAGAATCGACTTCTTCGTTCGATGAAACCACGCATCCTTCATCTATACAAAGACTACTATCCACCTGTATTCGGAGGGATTGAACAAACCATTAATCGCATGGCGAATGGGTTGAAGAACGACTTTGATGTATCAGTGTTGGTTTGTGCTGGAGCCGAGAAAAGCGGCATCGTTGACATCGATGGCGTGCGGGTCATCCGAACCAAAGAAATGGGACGCTTTGCAAGCGCCCCGCTCAGTACAGACTTCATCCGAGTGTTGTCAAAAGAAATCAAATCCGCCGATTTGATTCACTTGCATCATCCCAACCCTACCTCCGACTTCGCACTGGCACTCAGCGGCTTCCACTCAAAGCCCGCCGTGATGACCTATCATAGTGATATCGTTCGTCAAAAGTTTTCGCGCATCCTTGTCGCGCCATTTCTGCGGCATTCGATGGATCACTGCTCGGTCATCATGCCAACCTCGCCAGATTACGCGGAATCTTCGCAGTGGTTGCAAAAGTATAAACACAAACTTGAGGTCATCCCCCTCGGAATCAACATCGACGAATGGCAGGAAACGGCCGAGTCTCGCGTTTTTTCCGAGAGTATCAGGCAACAGGCAAACGGACGACACATCATTTGTTTCAACGGACGTTTGCGCTACTACAAAGGATTACCTTGGCTTATCGAAGCCATGAAGTCCATTCCGGACACCATCCTGTTCATTTCCGGCGACGGTCCCATGCGCTCCGAAATCGAGAATCAAATCGCTACTCTGTCACTATCGGACAGCGTCAGGTTAATTGGGAGTTTGTCGCACAGTGATTTAGTCGGTCTATTGCATGCATCGGAACTCTTCTGCATGCCATCTCATCTGCGAAGCGAGGCACTGGGTATCAGCATGATTGAGGCCATGGCTTGTCATTTGCCGATTGTGAGTTGCGATATACCAACCGGAGTCAGGTATGTCAACATCAACGGCGAAACCGGACTTCGCGTTCCGCCATCGAACGCGGCGGCACTGGCCGATGCCATCCGAAGAATAACTCAAGATACGGCCTTAGCAAAACAGTTCGCAATCGCGGCACACAAACGGGCGACCGAGTTTTTTTCGGAAGATGTCATGAACCGCCACCTTGAACAGGTGTATGTAAAAGCATTACATATCAATAAAAGGTATAAATAATGGCCGAGTCAGAAATGAATGATGATGTTCTCACCGAACGCGTCGCAAAAATAATCGAAGAAATCAGACCAATGCTGCAAAATCATGGCGGAGACTGCGAATTAATCAAGGTCGAAGACGCCATTGTCTACGTCGAGCTGCAGGGCGCATGCAATGGTTGCCCAATGGCTGTCCAGACGCTCAAACAAGGCATCGAACAGCAAATCAAAGAAGTCATCCCCGAAATCCTTAGAGTCGAACAGATATAGTAGACTAAAGGAGTGTTTCCCAAATCTTGCCTGTTTCTCTATCACTGAAACAGGTTCAGGTTGCATCTATGGCTGTTGAGCAAAACGTGACGATGGTCCACGGCTATCAGGATTTTTATCAAGGAACAAACAGTGTCAAGGGAATTATTGAACAAAATCAACTCGCCCGCAGATTTGGAAGGCTTGAGCGAAAAGGAGCTCGACCTTTTGGCGGGAGAAATCCGCGAATTCATACTCGAAGTTGTCTCGCACAACGGCGGGCATTTGGCGTCTTCTCTTGGAACTGTCGAGCTGACTCTTGCGCTACACAGGATTTTCTCATCCCCACAAGATAAGCTCATCTGGGATGTTGGCCATCAGGCCTATACGCACAAAATCATCACCGGACGGCGCGAGGTCTTTCCAACATTGCGCCTCATCAACGGCATTAGCGGCTTCCTCAAGCCGAGCGAAAGCGAACATGATGCCTTTATCTCGGGTCATGCGGGCAACTCCATTAGCGTCGCGTTGGGAATGGCAATTGCCCGCGACTTGCAAGACCAGCACCACAAGGTTGTTGCAATCATCGGCGACGGCTCCCTTGCTTGCGGAATGCCCTTCGAGGCGATGAATCACGGCGGACCGCTTGCCACAGATTTGGTTGTCGTTCTCAATGACAACAAAATGTCCATCTCGAAGAACGTCGGGTCTGTTGCCAAATACTTGAATCACATTGTGCAATCGCACACCTATAACCGCAGCAAAACGCACACACGCGAATTCTTGCGGAAGTGCTTCGGCGGCTCGGAGACGCTCATCAAAATAATCCGAAAACTCCAAGAAAGTATCAAGGGTCTTTTCGTCCCATCTATTTTCTTCGAAGACCTCGGATTCCGATACATCGGTCCAATCGATGGACACAATATCCACAAACTCCTCACAACATTCAAACTTGTGCATACACTCCATGAACCGGTTCTTGTTCATGTCGTAACGCAAAAGGGACGAGGCTACAACCGGGCGGAACTGCGTCCCGAGCATTATCACGGCACCCCCAAATTCGACCCTGAATTCGGTGTCAGCACGACCATTTCGCCACAAACCTACACATCTGTTTTTGGGGCAAATATGGTGCGCCTGGGGAAATCAAACAACAAACTCGTCGCCATCACTGCAGCAATGGCGGAAGGAACAGGGCTTGAATCTTTCGGCAGAAAATTTCCCACGCAGTTCTTTGATGTCGGCATTGCCGAAGGCCATGCCATCACGTGCGCGGCCGGAATGGCAAAAGCCGGACTACGCCCCGTCGTCGCCATCTACTCCAGTTTTTTGCAACGTGCCTATGACTCGATTATGCATGATGTCCTCCTCCAGAAACTGCCCGTAGTGTTCGCCATTGACCGTGCCGGTTTGGTGGGAGCGGACGGAGCAACACATCACGGACTCTTTGACATTGCCTACTTGCGCACATTGCCCAACATTATCCTGATGTCGCCCCGTGACGGAGCCGAGCTTCGGGCAATGCTCGACTGGGCCATACTCGAAAACGATTGTCCGGTCGCGATTCGTTATCCACGCGGCCCAATCAACACATCAAATTCCAGCCGTGAAGTCGCGCCAATTGCGCTTTCTGAAATGGAAACGGTCCACGACGGACAAAAGAAAGTCACAATTTTCTCCTATGGCCACATCTTTGCGGAAGTGGAGAAAGCCGCCAACATTTTGCTGACCAAACATAAAATCGATGCCACGCTGATTAATGCCCGTTTTGCGAAACCAATCAACAAACAATTTGTCCAAAGCATTGTCAAGGAGACACAATCTCTCGTCGTGACTGCAGAAGAAGGCTCACTGATGGGTGGCTTCGGAGCGGCCATTGATGAATGCATCGCCGAATTGCCGAATAAACCCAAAGTGCTGAGTATCGGCATTCTTGATATGTTTGTCGAGCATGGCACCCAGCAGTGGTTGCGCGAGCAAACGGGACTCGATGCGCAAAGCATCGCCAAACGTATCTTGCAGCAGCTCTAACCTTCATGCTCACTGAAGAAAGCATGTAGCTGTTCGACTAATTCGTCTGTCGTCCCGAAATGGCATTCCTGAATCGGCAAGCTCTTGAGAAAAACTCGCCCGTAGGACTTCTGCATGACACGCTTATCAAGGATAAGCGCCGCGCCGTAATCACTCTTGGACCGGATGAGTCGCCCGAATCCCTGTTTCAGTTTGATAACTGCCATCGGCAATTGCAAATCAAAAAAGGACGACAATCCCCGCCGTTCGCAGACTTCCGAACGTGACTGTAAGATGGGGTCGCTCGGCACCTCGAACGGGAGTTTATGCAAAACAAGCAAAACCAATGCATCCCCTTTCAGGTCGATGCCTTCCCAAAAACTCACCGTCGCAAACAAGACCGCGCTTCGGGCAGTCCTGAAGGTATGCAGCAAATGACTCCGCTCTTCTTTCAGTCCTTGCTTCAGCACCAGAATATTCTGTGCGGAAAGCTCGGGTTCAATACTCTCATATAGCTCTTTCATCGCACTATAGCTGCGGAACAAAACCATCGCACGACCGGAGGAAACGGAAATTGCTTGCACCATAAATCGCTTCAAATCATCATCTATGACATTGCGATGCACATCATCACTGAGGTTTGTAGGAACCATCAATCGGCAATTGTCACGGTAGTTAAACGGGCTTTGATACAAACTGTAATTGCATCGACGGATAAGTGCCGTTTTGAGAATCTTGTCATCAAGCGTATCTTCCTCCGATTCCGCATCATACGAAATGGGCAGGCCGACTTGGCGTGAGAAATACTCGAAGGATTTGTTGATGGCCAAAGTCGCCGAGGTCATAATTACCGGTTTGGACGGGTCGCTGAACAACCCATTGCGAAGTCTGTCGGCCACATCGATTTGCGCCACGGACAAAGTGATATACGCCTGTCCCTTGCTGCGACCACGCGTATACGATCTCATCTCAAACCAGCGGCAATACTCCGTTGTCGACACGCCCATAAAAGTAACGATGGTCGTGTACAGTGCTCCCAATCGGCGAATGGACGAATGCAAACATATGATGCTCCCATTCAGGGATTCATTAGCTTTATCAAGTTCGAGTTCGTCAAGCAAATCACTCAGCTTCTCCCCAAGACTGATTGTCGACTTCAGCTCATCCAGCAATTGCAGCAACAATTCTTTGCAATCATCCCAAAACGGACGTTCCATTACAGCATCTGTCAAACGCAAATTTCGGTTCGCATAATTGCTTTTATTTCCCTTGTTCAGTTCGTCCATTTCCGTCGTCAGTACGGCCGTAATCTGTGAGAACGATTCCTGAACAGATTCAAACAATTCTTTGCATTTCTGTGGAAAATCCGTAGACAGTATGAGCAACACAGGCATCATTCTGTCTCGATCCATCTCAAGCGCGTCAATGGCGGAATGCAACTGTGTCAGAATCCCTCTGCCATTACGATTATGATAAAGACGATTGAGAATCCGCCGAATTGTAAACTCGTTGATTTCTTCCGTAAACTGGTCAATCGCGATACTCTCAAGATTATGCGCCTCATCAATAATCAGCGCCTGATGACTTGGCAAAAGGGCAACATCCTGTTCTCGTAGCGCCAAGTCAATCATTAACAAACTATGATTGACAATGACCACATCGGCCGCCGACGCCTTGCGGTGCATATTAAAATAAAAACACTCGCCAAAGTGCGGGCACCGTGCCCCAAGGCATTCGTCACCATCGCTGGACACTTCATTCCAAACCTCATCACTCACCGCAAACGGCAAGTCACTGCGCTCCCCGGTATCGGTATGCTCGATCCACGCCTCAAGTTCCTGCAACTCCGATTGTTTTTCACTCGGAATCAACTCCGGCTGCCCGATGGAATAACGCAATCGCCGAATGGAAACAAAGTGCGAACGTCCCTTGACCAACACCGTCTTGAATTCCCGCCCCATGATCGTTTGCAGCGCCGGGATATCCTTCTTGATAATCTGTTCTTGCAGAGGAATAGTTGATGTCGAAACGACAATCCGTTCCTGATTCAGTAGCCCCCACTCAATCGCCGGAATCAGATAGGCATAAGATTTGCCGATCCCTGTACCTGCCTCGATAACCGACACACGATTTTCGTTGAACGCAGTGGCGATCGTCCGAAGCATCGCCACCTGTTCCGGACGATACTCCAATCCGTAAGCGTCACTATTCTCGTCCGAATGCAAAAAAGTGGCAAGCTTATCGGCATCAATAGGAACTCGTTTTTTCTCCTTGAAAGCCTTGACAACAATCCGGACAGAACACACATCATTGTCCACGATGATATTACCGACACCGCGAGAACCATACATGGCCGCCACATTAATATCAGCATTCGACGGCTCCAGATTGCCTGTCGGGTGATTGTGAATGAGCACCTGACCAAAGGTTGCCGTCATTCCTGGCGCAGGCACCGCGCCGGCATTTCCGGACGCAAGATGTTCGAGGGAACATATACGAGACGACTCATCCACGGTTCCAACACCGAACACTTCATTGCCATTATTGCGCGAAATGATATCACGCAATTTGATTTGCATTTCTGTGGTAAACCAGTTTTCGGCCGGAGCGTAAGTCGATTGACTTTCTCCGACTCTTTCTTTGTTGCCATCTTTCATGTCCATATATTATAGATGACGAAAAGACAAATTTCACACCACCTGTTATTTACCAACAAACATGGACGATTTCTTAGAACAAGCATTACAGTTGTATCTATTACTGTTGCAGATTGCATGATACTGAGTGGCACACATGGTGCGGCAAATAGAGAGTAATGGACATTAAACTGATCATTGGGCTCGGAAATCCGGGAGACGCCTATAGGAATACATTGCACAATGCGGGATGGATGACGGTTGACAAGATTGCCGAACGCTATCACGCACAATGGTGCATCGAAAGCCGGTTCTCCGCGATGACCACTCAAATCCGTATACAGGACACAATCGTTAACCTCATGAAACCTCTGACTTTCATGAACCTGAGTGGAAACAGCGTTGGACCGTTCTGCTCAAAAAAAGGGATTTTGCCCAACGAACTTATCATCATCAATGACGATTTGGCATTCACGGTCGGCACCATTCGCATCCGCGAGGCGGGCAGCCACAACGGGCACAACGGTTTGCGTGACATCATCCGCGCCATTGGAACCAATCAGTTCCCACGGATTCGCGTTGGCATCGCTGCCGAGAAAATGGCCGTACACGGAGATGAGTACAAGGATTATGTCTTGCACAGTCTACCCCCCAAACAACACGAAACATTCCTTGTCGGGGTTGAGCTTGCGGCAGACGCAGCCGAATGGAGTGTCAAGAACGGGGTTCAGGCGGCAATGAATCGTTTCAATAAAAAGCAATCTAAGCCACCAAAGGAGGACAACAATCAATGAAAGTCCTACGTACATTTCTGTTTATGTTCGCGCTAATGTTCTGCTGCGCAAATGTGCCGGCGAACACGACAAAGACACTTGAACAATCACTGAAAATCGCCTTTCTGGATGCGCCTAGTTCGACCCTCGACATGAACGCGTTCGACATGCAGATTCTCAAAGAATACCTTATGAATCGCCCCGATGTGTTTGATGCTCTCAAGGCAAAAGGCTATAAGGATATCGAGATTATCAGCGTCAACGAGCAAGATCACATGATGCGGCTGTTGCGTTTTGCGGGCGCCGAAATCGTCTTCACGCCACTATCGTTGTACCTCAATTCGCTCCCCGTCAAATACACCCCCGTCTTCCAACTCTATGAAGGATCCTACATGGATCAGCGGCTAGTCATCTTCAAGAATCCAAACATGAACAGCGATGCATCGTCCTCTTCGACCAAAGTCGCAGTCAGTTTTGCAGACATGAAAAGTCAGCCACAATTGCTCAATGCGATTAAGTCCTCCATCAAGAACGACCAGATCGAATTTGCCTATTTTTCGAACCCGCATGACATCGCCAAGTCAGTGCTCTGTGGCCTGATAGAATACGGTATTTGCGAGCGGAAAATTCTGGATACAGTTATTCAGCAAGCTTGGGTGGACATGTCGCAAAAAGATGTCGTGACCATCATTGACGAACTGGATTTGATGCCAACAGACCCGGTGCTCTTTCGTTCCGAATTCAACAACCCGGACTACCACATTCTGGCAATCCGTCTGCGCCGTGCCTTCTCGCAATACTTTGCCACACAGCCATCCTCAATGGTACTCATTCCACTTGACACAGCCGACGTTCAGGACAAGATTCTCAAATACAAAGACCAAGTGTTGAAACTCTTTCAAAAGGCATTGCTGACGACTTCATCAAGACAAATCATTTCCGAATTCGACAACTCGGAAAAAGAGTAGTCGCCTACATCACATCAATAAGTTCTTTAAACGAATCGATAATCAAATCCGGCTGATAAGGTTCCAGTTCGGCACGTGTGCACTGCCCGTGTGTCACAGCGATTGATTTGACACCGGCATTCTTCGCGAAGATAATATCAAACTGCGTATCGCCAATGACGACGCATTCATCTTTGCGGACTTCAGCCTCAGAAATCAAATGCCACAAAAGGTCCGGAGCAGGCTTGCGTGGCATGGTGTCGCTGTAGCCGCGCACCCAATCGAAATGGGCAATCAGTCCTGTTGTCTCCAACGTCGTCACAGTCATCGGATGTGGCTTGTTGCTAGTCACCGCAAGCAAAACTCCACCGCGATGAAGTTTCTCCAACAGTTCAAAAACATACGGATAAACTTTGGCATGCTCACTCGGATGCTTCAGATAATAGTCATACAATATCGGATAAGCCGTTTCCATCAGCGGGTCATCCTCGGCAACGCCAAGCAAGCTCGCCGCCAAATAATGCGCACCACGACCGACATGCGACTTGACTTCCTCGGACGAAATCGTCGGACGACCAAGGCTCGACAACATCGCATTGCCCGCCGCCGCAATATCGGAAAAAGCATCAACCAAAGTCCCGTCCAAATCAAACGCAAGGATTTTGGCATGCTCTATTATGCTCTTACCATCCGCTTGAATACTCACGACTATAGATACTTGCCCTTTTGTGATTCACGCACAGCCGCGACAACATCCTTCACACGTTGCGCCATAGACTTCGGGAAAACCATTGTCACATCGTCCGTGTTGACAATCACCAAATCACGCACCCCATAAGCAACGACCAGTTTCTCATGGTCAGGTTCGCGATTCTGCCCCTTCACCGTATAAACCGTACAACAGGAACTATCCAGTGCCAACACGTTGCCAACCAGAACATTCTGGTCAGAATCGGGCGGACTGATGCGGTCAAGGCAATCCCAACTGCCGATATCGTCCCACGGAAAACTCACCGAGACCACAACAACCGATTTGTATTTCTCCAAAACTCCGTAGTCAATCGACTTCTTGGGAATCTCGTTGAATGCCGAGGCCAAACCATCGGCATCATGATTCTGAATGCATTGAGTCATCGGAGCAATCTGGCGACCGCACTCCGGGAAAACTTCCTCGAAGGCATGAATCAAGACACTCGTGCGCCAGATGAACTGACCCGAATTCCACAAGTAATTGCCCGCTTTCAGATACTCAATGGCCGTATCCGTGTTCGGTTTTTCGCGGAACGACGCAACATGAAAACAGCGGCCATTTGCATTGCCACCCTCAAGCGGAACGCCACACTCGATATAGCCATACCCCGTCTCCGGACGAACCGGACGCACCCCAAACAAAACAAGATTATCGGAAACCTCGGACAGTTTGAAGCCTTCACGGCAATCATTCAAAAAAGCTGCTTCATCGCTGATATGGCTATCGGCTGTCAAAACCAGCATATTGACATCGTCAGTATAGCGCGCCCGTACGTACGCGCACGCCAACGCAAGACAAGCCGAGGTGTTGCGCCCACACGGCTCGGCGATGATATTATCCTTAGACAGTTGCGGCAGTTCGTCCTCAATAGCCTCCTTGAGTTGACCACCCGTGATAATATAGATATTCTCATATGGAATCAACAACTGAATCCGATCAACAACGGTGGCAAGCATACTGCGCTCACCGGCGATTTTCAGTAATTGCTTTGGATAAGTACGCCGACTCAGTGGCCAGAATCTTTCTCCGGCACCGCCAGCCATAATTACCGCAATTTTATCCATATCGTTCGCTTTCTCCAAAACAGCCAATGACTTGTTCTTGAACAAGAGATGACCCTGTAAATATCCTATACCAATTACACTAATAAGGTAAATAATTGTAATTATTTTATTATAGTAGCTTTATCTCGCATACATAAGTATAGCAGGTAGCATTTATTAAGGGATAAGTGTATCAATGAAGCAACCAAATAATGGGGCGAGCAATGCAAATCTCCTATGGATTGTCGTTGCAGGAGTAGTCTTGGTTGGCATGATTTTTGCCTTTAACAACCTCGGCAAAACTCAAAAGATTCGGACCGAAGATGAATCGGAAACGACCGAAGTCACTGAGGATTTTCAATCATCGCGTTCGAGCAGAAACTCGCGCTTTCGTGGTACTCGCAACTCAGGGATTTCACACAGAACACGTTCGCACTCATCGATGAGCACAGCGACTGTTCGTGGCTTTAACGAAGGCAAATCCGGCGATATGCTACGGGCTGCCGGCGACGCTTTCGTCTATGGTCTCGTGACAAACGAAGAAGGAGCCGCCCTCCCGGGAGCAACCATTTACGCGTTGCTGTCTCCCATAACCGACAACCCAACCGTACTGCGGACTGTGACTTCCGATTATCAGGGTTCTTACACGATTGAAAAACTCAACGACAGTTCCATGCGGTACACCATCGTTGCCAACGCCGAGGGGTACGCCGCAAGACGCAACAATGTCACGCTCAGAAATGAACCTCAACGGCTTGATTTTACATTGCGCAAAGGAATCTCTGCTCAAGGCATCGTCCTCGACAAAGTCACCTCCGAGCCAATCGCAGGCGCAACGGTGCAAATACGTGACTATTATCCGCCAATACAGACTAAGACCGGCGGCGACGGAAGATTCGTACTGAACAACATCCCTGCCAACGGAAGACGAAACATCACCGCCCAAAAGGATGGGTATATCGAAATGGGAACGCTCGGTATGAGAATCACTCGGATGATGACAAATACCATGAGACGCGATGAAGACCGACAAAACAACGAAATCACTTTGTTCTTGCAACAGGCCGGCGGAACCATTCGCGGAAAGGTTGTCGACCTCAGTAATAAGCCTGTTGCGGGCGCGAGAATCAAACTCGACTCGAATTTCTTGGGAGCACTCGCCTACCCGGGACTGCGACATGCGAATATTATCACAAAAGAAGACGGATTATTTGAGGCGAAAGACTTGCCGCCCGATGTTGATATCAATATCAGTGCCGTCAAGGGAATGGAAGGGGAAGCTCAAAAGTTCGTCCTCAAACCACAGGAAGTTCGTGAAAATGTCATCTTGACCGTGCCAACATCAATCTTTGTCTCGGGCAAGGTCATCCGCGCGGACAACCGACAACCCGTCCCCGGAACGGAAATTGGCTACGATGGGGTCTCCGGCAGAAAGAATGTCATCGCCGATGAACGTGGCGAATTCTTCTTTACTACCATGACAAACGACGGGCAGTACCGCATCTATGTTGATGCCGAGTGCATGGTCCCATCCGAATCCGATGATATTTCGACGACCGAGGTCGCACGCTCAATCCTGAGAAAACTGCCCCGTGGTTCCGGGTCGGACAACGTCACCATACGCCTGATTTCCACGCCTGCCATTATCGGCAAAGTCACAACAGCAGACGGCAATCCCGCGAAGTTCGCAACTGTCCAAGCGGCGCACGAAACCGAAGACGGATACTACTCGGAAAGGACAACCACCAACCACCTCGGAGAGTACCACTTTAACTTGAACGAGAAAATCGGCGGGAAACGGAGCATCGTCTTCGCGACGGCTCGAAACGGCGCCGATGCAAAGGTCGTCACACGCTCCAAGAAGAGAACGACCGCCAACCTCCAGTTACAGAATTCGAGACTCTCGGGCAGATTGTACCTCTCTGACGAGTCGCCTTTGGCCGGTGTGACGGTAGACTCGGCCTATATCCACCCGCAGCGCAAAATACTCCTCGAAACAAACAGGATGGTCACGAGTAACAACGGCCGATTCAGCAGCTTAATCGGCAAGGAAGTTGATATGGTTCTCAGGTTTCATATGCCCGATGGACAACTGATTGAGACATTAATCGACAGCAGCCAGTCTGCCGGAAAACAGTTAATCTTTGTTTATGATCCAACGAGCAAAACGGTCTACAAGAGAACATCCGGTGGCAATAACAATCGAAATGGCGACCGACAAAACCGAGGACCTCAAGGCGGTAGATGGCAGAACAGCGGCCAGAACCGAGGCGCTCCACCAAGGTAGAGTAAAAACACTTTCTATTCTATATTATTATTATAGTTTTTCCTTGACAAACCATCCCTCGTGGAGTAGAATGTAAGCTGAATACTTGAGACTAAGGGACATTGATGCGACGCATTATTAGTAGTAAATCGTTTTTTGTTATCATCGGTTGCTTTGTTTTTCTTTTCATTCTGCTTGGGCTAAACTGTCCCCAAGCAAACGCTGAAGAGACATCGGGCAAAACAGGAATAACTACAATCCGCTATCTAACTTTTGAGACGAACACAGACCAACAACGGATGATTAAGGAACTCGTCAAGGAATTCGAGAAGCGTAATCCCGATATCAAAGTCAAAGTCGAAGGTAACTCCAACGCCGACAGAATTTACAAGAATGACGCGGCGGCAGGCATCCCCCCGGATGTGGTTTATCTGATGCCCGACGCCATGCCGGGACTAATTGACAATGATGTGCTCGAGCCTCTTGACTCTTACATAGAACGTGACAAGATTGACCTGAGCATCTATTACAAACAGGTGGTTGACAACCTGCGCTATCCCAATGACACAGGAAAACTCTATGCGTTCCCCATCCACTTCTCCACAGACGCCCTGTTCTACAACGAGGAAATCTTCGACGAAGCTGGCATCCCCTATCCCGACGAAACATGGGACTGGAACAAATACCGCGAAATCGCCGGAAAACTGACATCACCCCGTGACAAAAACGGACACAGAAAATATTTCGGCTGCCTACAAGTCGAAACACAACTCTTACTCGCCGGGAGTGATGCTCCTATTTTCGACCGAAACACCAATCGCTTTATTGTCAACAACACAACAGCCGTCGAAATCATGCGATGGAATAGTGAGATTAATGGAACTGCCGGCCCCGACATCTCTGAACGTGCCGACAGCGATGACATGACACTGTTTAGCAACAAACGTCTGGCCATGTTCATTGGCAGAACATGGCAACTGCCGGAAATTGATCGACGGGTGCTCGGTAAATTCAGGTGGAATGTTACCCATGTACCCAAAGGTTCCGTCAAAAGATTCACCATGCTCGGTGTCGGCGGAAACGCCATCTCACATATGTCAAAGAACAAAGAAGCCGCATGGCGCTTTGCCAAGTTCTATTCGTCTAAGGACGGTTTACCTTTCATCAGCAAAGGCCGGAAAAACTGTGTCCCTGCCATAAAAGAACTGGCCAACAGCCCTGATTGTTTCCTTTCGCCCCCGCCCGAAAATGTCAAAGTCTTTATCGATGCGGTTGAGTACGCAGGTGTCGTTGTGCCAATCGCAAATTGGTCGTTGGAAGTCTCAAGCAACGTCTGGCTTCCTTATCAAAACAGCATGAAGTCGCAACTCGATGGCTGGACACCGGAAATGTGCATGAAAATGCTCGAAGAGGACTCGAATGCCATTATCGCTAAACGCGAGCTTATCGATTCGCGCAAAAAGGCGAATGCCGAGGAAGCCGCTGAGAAAGCGCAAACCGGTGCCTCGACGGGATTCATTTTCACGGGCCTTATCATGTTGATGGCTGTCGTGTTTATCGGCATCGCATGCTTGTGCAGAAAAGACAAACGCAAGTGGGAAGGGTTCGCCTTTATCTCGCCATGGATCATTGGCTTCTGCCTATTCACTCTGGGGCCAATATTCGCCTCACTCTACTTGTCGTTCTGCGAGTATGACATCTTCAGTGCTCCGCGATGGATTGGTTTCGAAAACTTCCAGACGCTCAGCCAAGACAGACTTTATCTAATTTCACTGAAAAACACCATTTACTTCACCATACTTGTTGTGCCGCTGTCAATCATCTTCTCATTGGCATTAGCCGTACTCATCAATACGAAACTCCCCGGGGCCTATACCTTCCGAGCGATTTTTTATCTACCGGCACTCACCTCCGGTGTAGCAATTGCGTTACTCTGGCGTTGGATTTTTAATCCCAAACTGGGATTGCTCAACACCATACTAAACGCCATTGGCCTACAGGGATGCGGGTGGCTTACTGACCCGAACTGGGCCATGGAAGCAATTGTTATCATGAGTGTCTGGGGTGGATTGGGCGGCATGATGCTTATCTTCTTGGCCGGACTGCAAGGCATTCCCTCCCACCTCTACGAAGCGGCCGACATCGACGGGGCAACCCCATGGCAAAAGTTCTGGCATGTGACACGCCCGATGCTCAGCCCGACGATTTTCTTCAATCTGATCATGTCTATCATCAGCTCGTTCCAAGTCTTCGCGACTGTGTTTGTCATGACGTCCGTCAACGGCATTGACCGTGAGCCGGGAGGTCCGGCAAGTTCTACACTCGTCTACGTACTCTATCTCTACCAGACCGGATTCAAAAACCTCTACATGGGCGAAGCATGCGCCATGGCATGGATTCTCTTCTTGATTATTCTCGCACTGACCGGCGTCAATGCATGGTTCAGCAAGCACTGGGTGCATTATGACCAGTCATAAATCTAAAGGCAACATCGTATGAGCATCGAAAAACAACAAAAAAAACATTCCATAAGTGCCGCAAAAATGAATGGTATCATTTTGCGTTATATCGGACTACTCTTTGGCACTGTCATTTTTATCATGCCATTTTTATGGATGCTCCGCACCGCGCTGATGCAATACCACCAAATCCAGATCACACCGATTGTCTGGATCCCATCGCCCGTTGAGTTCAAAAACTTTTCGGAAGCGCTTTCACGCATGAATTTCATGCTCTTATTGCGCAACACTCTCGTCATTACAGGCTTCACCATCGTGGGGCAGATTCTCTCTTGCTCCATCGTCGCCTTCGGATTTGCGCGACTGAAATTCCCGCTCCGGGATTTCCTCTTTGCCTTGCTCATCAGCACAATGATGCTCCCGGCAATGGTCACAGAAATTCCTCGCTTTATCCTGTTCCGCCACTTCAACTGGATTGACACATTCTATCCGCTCATCATCCCGGCGTTCTTCTCCTCGCCGTTCTTTGTCTTCCTGCTCCGGCAGTTCTTCCTCACCCTACCGTTCAGTTTGGACGAGGCAGCCCGCATCGATGGCGCGTCAACATGGAGAATCTTCTGGCAAATCATTTTGCCGCTGTCCAAACCGGTAATGGCAACCGTTGTCATTTTCAGCTTCATCTGGACATGGAACGACTTCTGGGGGCCGCTCATCTATTTGCGCTCCGAGGATATGCAAACACTGCAACTCGGACTACAGGTATTTCAAGGCGTCCACCAAACTGAAACAAACCTACTCATGGCAGCATCACTGGTTGTCATCATACCGATTCTGGCAATCTATGTGTTCTTCCAGAAATACTTCACAGAAGGTATCGTTATGAGCGGCATGAAGAGCTAATCGCTCTTTGACGCCTCGCGGAAACAATCTACGCGATGCAGTTGGGAGATTGTTGGGCCGAATGGTATATTTTCTCAAGGAGAATCGCGAGATCAACTTCGGCCTTGCTATCAAGAAGATGCGTTGGCAGTTTCCTGTTATGGATAAAGTGTAGCAATGATTGGTTACGGCTCTTTACAACCACTCTCTGACCGGAAAGCTCTTCCTGAATACTTGAAATCAGCTCTTCGGAGTCGAAAATATTGAGCATCGTATTCGTGCCGATGTGACAGCATCCGATATCCGAAACGCCGAGTTCCACCATCTGCCGCATCAAATGTGGACGGTCAAACAGTTCAACACTCAACGGAATCGATGGGTCAAGATACTTGCGAACAATCTTGACTGCATCGACCAAATCCTTATCAGTCGGCGGCAAACACATCGCCATTGGTGAAAATGGATTCGGCACAAATGGCACCAAACTGAACATGGCGATATGACCATACTTCTCGTGAAGTTGAGACACGCAACGTGCCGCCACACCCCAAGATTTGCGGCTCTCGCCGATGCCGACATAAATGCCTGTAATGGTTGCAATGCCAATCTGACCGGGCATCTGCAAACGCTTCAGGGAATTAGCCAAGGACTTCTGTGGAGCATACATATGCACCTTGGTGTGGAGTAGGTTATCGTCAGCGCTTCCAAGAAAAACTCTTAGAATCGGACACGACGGGCGAATCTGGCACAAATCGGAAAGTGACGCCCCACCGCAATCAAGAATCGGAAGCAAAGGACGCCGACGTTTGCCGTTACAAGTCAAAACCGTATCACACAGAATCTGCAAATAGTCCGTCCACGTCTTGTAGCCGAGATACTTAATGCCACTCAAAATATCAAAATTTGTGTCGATGCCCATACCACAAGTCAGCGTGATTTGGTCGACGCCTTGTTTCTTGGCAATGCTGTGATGACGTTGCATCTGCTTGACGGACGGTAGGTGTGGCGAGGAGGTACGCGCGAAATCGCAATAGCCACACGTATAAGCGCAACGATGGGACAGAACGACCTGATAATCAGCGCCAAAAGTTAGAACGCGCTCGTTACCTGTCACTGCTGCAGCGACACCAACCGTATTGTTTTCTTCTCTCGTCATTGACTCAATTTCACCGTCTTGAATAATACAATTCGACCAAAGCTCTTTTGGTCAAACAGTAAGTTTATAGTATTATTATATGCTATTATTCGCCGTTTTGGCTACTTTACTCTTTCATCTTTATTGCACATATCACTCAATAAACATCCGTCGCATAAGGTTTTTCGGGCTGTGCAACGGGCACGACCATGCGCAATCATTCGATGACTGAAAATCGTCCACTCCGACTGAGGAATGACAGCCATCAAATCCTGTTCTATCGCTTCTGCCGTTGCGCCACCGGACAACCCAAAACGCCGGCTCAGCCGCGTCACATGAGTATCGACAGTAATGCCGGGAACCTGAAAACAATTCCCGAGTAATACATTCGCCGTCTTGCGGCCGACCCCGGGTAACTTTGTCAGTTTCTCCATACTATCCGGAATCACTGAATCGTAGTGCTCAACAACATATTGCGCCATGCCAAGCAAAGATTTCGCCTTGTTATGATAAAACCCGGTTGTCAAAATCGCCTGCTCAACATCTTCCAGACTTGCCTTTGCCAAATCTTTGACCGTAGGCCACTTCTCGAAAAATGCCGGAGTGACCTTGTTGACCCGTTCATCGGTGCATTGGGCACTCAGAATCGTCGCAGTCAGTAACTCATACGGGGTTCTGTAGTCCAACGAGCAATGGGCATCGGGATACATTGTTTCCATGCGTTTCAGAAATTCCGCAACCTTTTTTTTGTCGCGATTCCAGTGCGCACGCGTAGTCTTCTTGGGCATTTCTTTACTTATCCTTCAGACCTTACAATCATTTCTTCGACGAACTCTGAGGGCTCTTCTTGAGTTCCTTTTGAGCAAGCTCTGCTGCCTCGACGCTTCGTCCTTGGCGATGCAGTGACTTGACCTTCGCAAGCAAATCGCTTGAGAGTTGTTTGGTCATTGATGGCGTCGCAAGAATCTTGGACACATAATCCTTCGACAAAGTGTGGACAATCTGATCCATGGAATTCTTGAACCCGGGACCAAGGCGCATGACATTGTCATAGGCTTCATTGGCAAGGTCAGACTTCATCGACGAATACGCCTTCTCGATTTTCCCGTATGTCGCCTTGTTATCCTTCTTGAGTTTCTCGCCAAACATCGTCTTGAAGCGTTTATACTGCTTCTCGACGTCCGAGAACAATGACTGAGCGTCATTCTGGCTAGCCTTGTTCAGCTTGCTGATACGCACCGAAGCGTCATTAAGCAGCGATTTGGCTGTCTCGGCATCCGAAGTGCGGGCACGATCCAACAACGACTCAATTTCTGCCACATCATCGGGGTCTGCGTTCTTGTTCACGCTACGCAAACTACTCTCCAAAAAGGCCAACTCACTCGGAACATCAATGGTTCGCTCGCGTTTGGTTGTTCTCGCAAATGAGGCACGTTTATACCGCCCAAAAATGGCATCAACCGTTTTGCTGTCGTCCAGATTCCCCGTCTCAGGTAAATCATTACTCTTCTGGATATCCCTGATAGCCTGCCGAGTCCGTGGCCCAAGAGTTCCCGTCGGACTACCGAGCTTATATCCCAAATCGTTCAACCGATTCTGAACACGCGTAATCTTTTCGCTTTCACTCTCGCCGTCAGCATCCTCAGGCTTCTTATAGGTTAGTTCAGTATTCTTGCCCGACGGCAATTCTGTCGGGGGCAGCAACGTATCGTCAGAGCTACTCGTTTTGGTATCCGTCTTCCCCGGGGTAACCTTCGCTACTTGAGGCGCAGGTCCTTTGTCCTGAGTATCCTTTGCCGTCAGTTTATCTTTCGCCTGAGGATAAAGCAATCCCCACGTCAACTTGCCGGGTTTGCCGGTCGTTTCCAGATTATGTCGTTTCTGGAACTCCGTCACCGCGACACTTGTCTTGTCACCCCAGAGGCCATCGATTGCCTCATTGCTGTAGCCCGTAATCCGCAAAGCTGCCTGCAAGCGCTTGACATCATAATCATCATAAATACGAGGCACACGACCTTTTTCTCCAAGCAAAGCCGCCACATCCGGCGCCGTCCCCGAGGGCGATTCCACAGGCTGAGCCTCTTTTGCATCATTCTCAGGGCTTGTCGCAGTAGGCGCTGAAGCAGTCGTTAGCTGCTCCGTCGCTGTTGTGGAGACAGGCTCTTGTTGAACAGGTTTATCTGCAACCGGTGCTTGCGGTTCAGTGGGCGTCTCGCCGTTTTGCTTGACCGCTGCAACCTTGCTATAAAGCAATTCCCACGTTTTGGGGCCGGGCTTACCGGTCGTCTCCAAGCCATTTTCTTGCTGGAACTTCGTGATAATATTGCTCGTTTTCTCTCCCCAAATACCGTCAACGGGTTCTTCGCTCAAACCTGCCGTCCGAAGCGCCGTTTGCAACCGCTTGACATCAGTCTTCTCCCAAATCTTGGGAACCGACCCTTTCTCTTTCAGGAGATCTGACACTGCCGACAGCGCACTACTAACCGATGCGGAAGTCATTTCCGCTGCGCCCGTCGTCTCGGGTTTGGCAACATTCTGCACTACGCCACCCTGCATCTTTTCCTGAACCTGTTTATATAACAGCGTCCAAGTCTGCGGGCCGGGTTTACCGGTCGTCTCCAAGCCATTTTCTTGCTGGAACTTCGTGATGATATCGCTCGTTTTCTCTCCCCAAATACCGTCAACGGGTTCTTCGCTCAAACCTGCCGTCCGAAGCGCCGTTTGCAACCGCTTGACATCGGCCTTCTCCCAAATCTTGGGCACCGACCCTTTTTCCTTCAACAGCTCCGCTACTGTATCGGCAAGGGCGGCCGCTTGCGTTGTTGCGGTATCACTCGAGGCAGCATCCGATGATGTTGGGCTTGCGGGAACAACCGGAGTCGTCGGGGCAATCCCCTTGGCCTGATTGTACAGCAAATTCCATGTTCTGGGACCGGGTCTGCCGGTCACTTCCAAATCATTGTCACTCTGATACTTGCTAATAGTCGCACCCGTCTTCGGGCCCCAGATGCCATCAACAGGATCCTGACTCACACCCGCGACCTGCAGCGCCGTTTGCAGCCGTTTGACGTCTTCCTTGTTACCGATGCGGGGCACAGACCCTTTCTCCGCAAGCAAATCCATTGTGGCGGGCGCTGACGTCTCAGCCAAAGCCGCAACCGTCGGTTCCGGGGCCTTCGGTGTATCCTCGGAAAGTGAAGGCACTTCCGTCTCTTGCAGAATCGGCGTCACAGGAGCATCCTTCGGAGCCTCTGACTTCGGGGTACTAGTCGCGATTGATACACTTGTTTCGTTATACGACAAAGCTTCCTTCAGCATCTCAATATCGTTTGTTGCGCTCGTCTCGGTGGACGCTGCAACCGCGGATATCGGAACGGAAGACACGGAATCTGACGCCGGAGCGGGAGTTGGCGTGGGCTTGATATCATTCAACAAATCAAGAGCCGAGGGAGCATTGGCATTAGCTGAAGTGGTTTCGCCTGCAGCGTCATCATCTGCCAGTACAATCCCGTTGGAGGTGTCGACACTACGGTCGGGCATCACATTGGGAGTCGGAGTCGGGGGCAAATCATTGATGATGGACTTGTTGAGAGTTGGGAAACGCTCACTAACATTTGTGTTGGCTTTCTGCCACAAAAGAACAGCACACAGCACAAGGATGAGCGCCGCAGCAATGACTGCGTAAAACAACTTTGCATTTCTATTTTTCGTTTTCATAGTCGAACAGTATTAAATACTTAAAGGGTTAAAACTAATTTTCTGTAATTGTGTTTAGCATATATGTATGATGAAGACGTTTTCTGACATATTCTCTACTTACCTTGAGCCAAAAAACGACGCTTTGAACCTTCCCAAGCGCCATACGTTTTCCATTATCGTTGGCTTGTTTGTCTGTTGGTGTCTGGTTTTCATATGGCGGTCGAGCTTTCTTATCGACGGGCAACGCTGGTTTTGCCTTGTAGATGATGCAATGGTCTCGATGCGCTATGCCCGAAACATGGCCGCCGGGTTGGGGCCTGTGTGGAATCCGAACGAGGCCATCGAAGGATTTACCAACCCATTGTGGATGCTTTTTATGGCCACGCCGCACATGATTGGAATTCCTGAACACCTGACTTCCCTCTTTATACAACTTGCCTCCGTCATCGTACTGGTTACCAACCTTTTTGCCGCACGTAGACTGGGCAGAGCGTTAGCGTGTACTCACAAGGAAAGCGCAGGCAATGCTGCGGCACTGTTTACGGCCTGTCTCTATCCGCTCAATTACTGGTCGCTGATGGGGATGGAAGTCGGCTGTCTGGCGGCACTCGCCACATGGGCGGTTACCCTTGCGGTCGAAGACATCAGCCACGGGCGCTTCACCCTCCGTCCCTATCTACTCTGCGCCCTCGCGACATTCATACGCATGGACGCCATCGCAATCTTCCTCGCCTTGGGATGCTCTGCCATACTCATCGACCCGGCACATCGCAAACGCATTATGACGTCATGCGTTATCCTCGGCATATGCGCACTGGGAATTCAGGAAATAGTTCGGTACGCCGTCTACGGAGAATGGCTGCCGAACACCTATTATCTGAAAATGACTGGCTTCCCCGGTCTCTTGCGAATCTCGCGTGGACTGCTATACACCGGCCTATCGCTCCTTTGTTTTCCGGTCCTGTTCATTGTGATTTTTGCCATCAAACAGCATTATCTCAGCAAGAAAACGTTTGCTCAGCAACGCCTCATCCTTTGTCCCGTTTTTGTTTTTCTATCCATGGTCTCCTACAGCGTCTATGTTGGCGGAGACGCATGGGAACGCCTCATAGACCTCAATCGATTTGTGAGTACCGTCGCGACTCTGCTTATAGTAATCCTGACGGCAATCGCGTTTTACCGGCGTCGCCCATCGACCATCGTCATCGCCATCCTCGCCATCGGCTGCCTCATCTTCCGTAGCACATCACCCGCCGACAGCCTCCTACTGCGTCCGCCCGTAGATCGTGTTGACAATATCCGCAACACAACTGTTGCCCTTAAGTTGCGTGATGCAATCGCACCCACGAGCAGAATCGCTGTGGAGTATGCGGGCACAATGCCCTATTTTATGCCGAATCACAGCATGGTTGATTTGCTCGGAAAATCGGACAAACATATCGCGAGAACGCCGATGCATCGCAATTTCCTGAATCTGTCCAAGTGGCGCGAGTTTTACCCGGGGCATCTCAAATGGGATTATGAGTACTCAATCGGCAAACTCCAACCCGAGGTTATCTGTGCTATCTGGAAGAAGAACGCACCCTATGCGGAACCCTTCCTGACGGAGTATTTAGAACAAGATTATTTGGGCACACAACTGTATTTCCTAAAAGGAACTGTTGTACCTGATTTGCATTAATAAAGAGGTGTCATCCTATCATGATAAGAGTTTTCGCATTAAGTTTGCTATTTGTGGCAACGTTGGCAATGCCAAACATTACAAGCGCTCAAACGCCTAAAACAATTGCTGAAGTCGTTCAGACGACGAAGCCACTCGCCTTGCGTGACCTGCAACTCGGCCGTGAATTCAGTCTTTCTTCGAGTGAGACACAAACAACTGTGAATGCCACCGCACGCGTGCCCAAGCCCGCCATCGTTACCCGCGAGCAATGGCAAGCGAAACCGACAAGCGGCACGATTGTCAACCATTTCCCCGCGGCGGTCACTATCCACCACGGCGGCGACAAGCCACTGGCGCCGGATGCGGACACGGCTTCATTAGTCAGAAATCTGCAAACATGGTCGCAAACGCAAAAAGGCTGGTGCGACATTCCTTATCATTTTATGATTGACCTGAATGGCACCATCTACGAAGCAAGACCGTGGGATATCCGTGGTGACACAAACACAGCCTATGACACAAACAAGCATTTGCTGATTGAACTCATTGGCAATTATGAAGAGCAAGCGCCCTCCATGGCGCAACTTAATGCCATCTGTGACTTGACGGCATGGGTATGCGACTACTTCAACATTCCGCCGGAGACAATCGCCGGACACAAAGATTACACCTCGACCCTATGCCCCGGAACCTATGTCTATCCATATGTTTTGAGTGGCTGGATAGAGGGACAAGTGCGCAAAAAGATTCAGACCGCGTACACCATTAAGCACTAACGGGATTGTATCATGAACGAACACAAAGAGAATCCTTTAGGAGAAAACAAACATTTTGCCATCGTTGTCGCAAGATTCAACGAGTTTATTACCAGTGAGCTTTTGGACGGCGCAATCAGAGCCTTGACAGAAAACAAAGTGCAATCCGAGAACATTGATGTGTGGTGGGTTCCGGGCGCGCTGGAGATTCCTGCAATGGTACGAACTTGCGCACAGAGCAAACGCTACCACGGCATTGTCGCCATTGGATGCATCATCAAGGGCGCGACCGATCACTACAAATATGTGTGCGACCAAGCAATGTCTGGCGTTCAGGCAGTCGCGAATACGGGAACTGTCGCCGTTGGCAATGCCATCTTAACGGTGCGAGAAGTCGACCATGCCTCCGAACGCGCTAGGAAAAACGCCGATAACAAAGGTTGGGAAGCCGCAATGGCAACACTAATGATGTCCAACCATTTGGCGCAATTTCCGTCCCAGATGTAGGCAACTCATAGCATCAACAACAGAGCGACAGAGCCATTGAAAATCAAGTGGGCGCCCATCGCATACCAAAGCCCCCACCATAAACGAATGATGCCAAGGCACAGACCTAAGATTAACATCTGAAGCCATTTGACCCACAACGGTTCGATGAGACCAATGTGTACTACCGCAAAGAGAATAGCAGTACTACCAATCATCACACAAACACGTGCGATGTCCTTGGACACAAATCGCTGAGCCAATAAGCCAAGACGCCCCTGAAGATAATGTCGAAACAGAATCTCCTCGCCCACAGCGGCAACAGCGCCCGTTATCGCAACATCAAGCCAAGGAATCTTGACATCTCCCAATGTGGGGATATGCCATGACAAACCTTTCCATAATAGAACAGACACTGCGATTGGCAGCAGCACAAGGAACGCCAACAAGACTAGCGAGAACTTCAGTGAACGGGATGGAGAGTATCCCACGCGTGTCCAGAGGATATCACCGGAACTGTAAAGCATGGGGCACGACAACATCATGAGGACTGTCGAAAACGAAGTAAGACGGCTAAAGAATGATGCAGACAACAGCGCAAGACAAATGAAACACATCGCCCACCACGCATACCAAGGTTGACGGTCGCTACGAATCAAACCACGGGATGTTCGCAACAAAACAAGGCTGTCGAGAAACGCGACTAAACAGAGAACATTAAATATTGTTATCATAGAATGCATCAACCACTCAAATAAGAAATTGTTTTTTTGAAAACTAATTGTCCCTCATTGTTAAGTATATTGATATGATGAACAGATTGTGTTTGCCATCCGGACGCAACAACTTTTTTCAGGCGGTGCTTACCGTCTTGTTTTGTGTTAACATAGCGATGGCGGCAGCGGCGCCCGCACCGGACCAGCCCAATATCAGCGTCACCGGAGTCTCCGAATTTCAGGGACGACAAACCGCGCTCATCGAAGACAAAAACACCGGCAACAGCGCGTTCTATCGTCCGGGTGACACCATCTACGGTTGGCGCCTGATTGGCATTTCGGGTTCAGGAATCAAACTCGAAAAAAACGACAAGACGATTAATTATCCTATTTATATCGCGCCAACAGTTGCGCTCGAAGGACGCAAACGTCTGAAGCAAGACGGGGAACGGCCTAACCTGAGCCTCTATGACCAAGAGTATTCGCCATCAGATTTGCTGTTTAAGTCATCATCGGATTTGGCAAAACAAGTGGTCGAAGGCAAGTCAATATCGACATCGGCGGGCAAGTCTGAACAAGCATCATTGCCCGGCAAAACAAATCGACGCGACGCAATTCTATCCAAAATCAATTTGGGACGCGGACAGTTCGCCAAACCCATCGCGAGCTACAGACGTATTAGCAGCCAGTTTGGGTCAAGGCGGCATCCCGTCTACAAAAGAACACGTTTCCACTCAGGCATGGACCTCTCGGCGCCCACAGGAACACGCGTATACGCTTCAGATTCGGGGCAAATCAGTTTTGCCGGATGGCGAGGCGGATATGGGCGATGTATCATCATCGACCATCACAACGGATACAAAACACTCTATGGACATATGTCGCGTTTGTTGGTCAGCACTGGCTCCAATGTCAAACGTGGCAGCACCATTGGCTTGGTTGGCAGCACAGGCGTAAGCACAGGACCGCATTTGCATTTTGAAATCCGCAAGAACAACACACCCATCAATCCTGCGAGCAAAGTGCGCTTCTAAACAATTTGCATAAAACCAAAACAGCCCGACATCTGCGTGAGCATGTAGGGCTGTTTTGCATTCTGTCAAAAGGACAAAAGGAAAACTATACTAACATGTTTAGGCACCCGCCCTTGCCGGGATTTAGTCTGGCATCAAGTATATCACACTAGAGCCATATCTAAACTAACCCCGAAATGCTGGTTGATATGATCCCAAGAATCTGCAGCTCTCGCAGTAAGTCTCCAACTCTTTCAAGAAACTGCTAAAATCTCCGTTAAGTTTAGAGGTGTCCAGTTCAACATAAAACCAAAAACGGCCTGCCTGGCCTTTACTCGGCCGGGATTCGATTTTGGTCATATTTATATTGCGCCGGGCAAACACGCCTAAAGCTTCCCATAATGCCCCAGGACGATCTGGAAGCGAAAATATCAAACTGCTCTTATCACCCAAACATTTGCTATCTTGCGTGGCAATATGAATAAACCTGGTTATATTATCCTGGCCGGAAATACCCGCCCGAATAATTTTCAAACCATAAAGCTCAGCTGCCTGTTTATGCGCGATAGCCGCCGCCTTGCGCTTTTCTACCGTCAACAACTGGGCGGCCCGGGTGGTGCTGTCGGTTATTTCGATTCTGATTCCAGGCATATTATCCCGCACAAACTGTTCACATTGCTGCAGAGCCGCCGGTTGGGAAATAAGCAGCTCCAATTCATCCAATCTGTAATCATGGCTGGCCATTAGGTGCTGCTCAATAGAAATGCTGATTTCGCCACGGATAAAAACCTGGTGGGTGGCCAAACCTTCCATGGTCGGCTCAATAGAACCGGCCATGGTATTGTCAATGGGAACCAGGGCTCCCGCTATTTCACCTCGGGTGACCAGGTCAAAAAGCTGGGTTATACTCCCAGCCTCCCGTAATTTAACCTCTTCACCCCAGTACTTTAGGGTTGCCTCTTCACTGAAAGTCCCTCGCGGACCCAAAACGCCATATATCATTAGCGAAGTCTCCTTCCTACTGCGCGCACCAGCGGATTATCTGTTTCATCATCTGGCTGAACTCAACCGGAGTTAATGATTGAACTCCGTCCGACAGTGCCTTTTCCTGGCAGGGATGAACTTCAACCATCAATCCATCAGCCCCCGCAGCCAGAGCCGCCTTAGCCATAGGCACCACTAGGCTGCGCACCCCGGTAGCATGACTGGAATCCACCATAATCGGCAGATGGGAAAGGCTCTTCACCAAGGCTACCGCCGACAAATCCAGGGTATTGGGTGTCTAGGGTTCGCTGGAGCGAATGCCTCTCTCGCACAGTATTACCTAGGGATTCCCGGCATTCAGGATACACTCGGCAGCCATTAGCCATTCTTCAATAGTGGCCGCCAAACCCCTTTTCAAGATAACCGGTCTATCAATCTGCCTCTTCGTCTTCCTTCTTTTTACGTCCGATAATCTCAGGCTCTGCTGCGGTTTCTTCTGTAGCGGCGGTTTCATCCGTGGCCAGAGCTTCTTCTTCTATCGGAAGCATAATGGAGAAGACGACGGCATCAGGATTGTTGACAACCTTGACACCCTCAGGAATCGTCAGTTCAGACACATGAACCGGAACACCAATTTCCAAACCGGACAAATCGATTCTGATAGCGCCCGGAACGTTCATTGGGATACAACGAATCGAAAGGTGATGCAGATGCTGCTCCAAGAAGCCGCCAGCCTTGACACCAACAGGATTGCCTGTGTGAAGAATGGGAACTTCGAAGTTACTCTCGGCAGCCATATCAAGCTTATAAAGGTCAACATGTAGGACCGCTCTGGTGACCGGGTCACGCTGGATTTCGCGGGGAACGCAAACGAACTCGCCTGCCTGCGCTTTGATCAATTCGCCTTCGACACTGAAGAAAGTGTTTTCCGGTTCAAGACCACGAATCGCAACGGAAAAAGAGTGGGCATCAAGGGAAACCTTGAGAGGATCGGCACCTTTATCTCCATAGATAACGGCGGGGACACGACCTGTCGCACGTAAGCGGCGATTGGGGCCTTTGCCTGTTTCTGTGCGCGAGGCAACAGATAAATTAAGTAATTTCATAAAATGCAACCTTATTGCAATAATGTCATCTGGAGGACATTCAGCCTAATAATTATATTATCAGCCTGGATGAGTGCAGACGCAAGAACCTAAAACAACTGGATTCGGTTGGTATTCAGAACTATATCGTGAATCGTTGCCGAAAATCACGAATAGAAGACATCAGACTCAACACCAGACCGGAGGGAATACGCATGTTGCCCGTCCCTACACCGAGGGCAATGTTGTCCTTATTCAAACCGTGATAATCACTGCCACCCGTGACTAACAAATGATACTTCCTGCAACGCTCAATCAGTCGCATGGTCAAATCCGCCGTGTGATGGCTGTAGTAGCATTCGACACCATCAATCCCATCCGAACGCAAAACATCCACAATCTGTATGGCATTCAAACCACACGAATTCTTGTAGAAGCCGGGGTGCGCAACAACTGCCACTCCTCCGGATTTGTGAATAATGTCAACAGCCTCGGCCAGTTTTGGACGATAACGTTCCGCATAGGCTTTGCCACCACTCCCGAGATACTTCGTGAAAACTTCCTCGGGGGAAGACGCGTATTTTTTCATGATGAGTGCTTTGGCGATATGAGGACGTCCAACAACATCACAATTACCGGCTAGTGATTTTACCTCAGCCATACTCAACTCCATCCCCAAAGAACAAAGCTTCTCGATAATCTTCACGTTTCGCTCGACACGTCCTTCGATGATACGTCGGAAGATTCCTTGAATGCCAATATCGTTCCACGAAATCCCATAGCCCAAAAGATGAATGACACCGCATGGACTGTCCACACTGAGTTCGACACCTGGAATAACCAGAACACCATACTCACGACCGCTCTCCAATGCTTCAGGAACGCCGTTCATCGTATCATGATCGGTAATGGCTATCGCACGCAAACACAAGTCAGAAGCCTTAGCAACAATAGAACGAGGAGTGTCGGTGCCATCACTGAACAAACTGTGAATATGCAAATCACAGAAACCACTCGCGATGTTACTGTCCGAGAGCATCGCCTACCTGTCCTCTAAAGGAACATATCTAGGCATCTTGGGTGAGTTCATGTTAGGTTCATAGGCAGCGGGATTGTTCTTGGCACGGAAGTCTTCCAACGCCTGACGTTCCTGTGCGGTCGGCGTATCTGGACGACCATAAATCACAGACTGGACAATATTGTACGCCATCTGTTCGTATAAATCCTGCTTGGCATCCGTCTCAAGCTTAGCAATCAGACGACGTGTGTCACTGATATAACGAGTATTAGCAGTCACTGTATAGCGAGCAAGAGGAACCGACCGGTCTGTGGCGTAAGGGTCATAGAGTTTAACGAGACAAGTCATTGTGTAGCGAGTCACAATCGGAATATTGTCTGATGAAGCGGAATCAGGCTTGGACTCAAAGGAGAGAATAGTACCTTCGACACGCACATCGGCGCGGTTGTTGTTCTCGACCTTTAGACGGCCATCCGTCAAAAACTCATCAACGACTGCTTGCGTCAGATTGACTTGCATACCATAATAACCCGTGTTATTCTTAAACATGGGTACATAAACTTTTTTAACCCAAGGTGCCAGTGTACGACCGGGAGCCGGAACGAAACGGGAAAATGTCGCGCAACCACAAAACTGAGGAACACTCAGGCACACAACTAATGCGCCCAAGATGCCCATAACAATTCGATTCGTCCTGTTTGTTTTCTTCATATAAGAAAGAATCCTATTCTGCAATTTACTCTAATTCTACGACACGGGTCTTGTCCGGCCAATGAGGGATAAAACGTTTGGAACTGATGGGGTCATCAATCTTTAGGTCTTTCTGATTGAGCACAGCTTTGGTCGATGTGCCATCAATCCCGATAAAGGAAAAACTTGTCGGTGTCAGCGTCTCCGCATCAACCAACAATTCAAAATCTTTGAAGTTTGCCTGTTTGGTATCCTTCGGAATAAAGCGCATTCCAAGCTTTCCTTGTGGCGCCTTTTTCTTGGGGCTCTTCACGTTATAAACCTGCTGGATGCGCTCTGCTTTTGCGCCAAATCCCAACAGCAAAAAGTTCAAATCCATCGGCGTATTTTCGTTCCGAAACCGCAGCATGGTCACTTGGTTCAACTTTGGAACATACTGATAGGCGGCTCCATCGGCGAACAAGTCAGTCGACTGATGCGGCGCAGCATACTCGACACGCAGCTTATCCGGTTTGGATAACCAGAATGTGCCGTTAGTCGCAATCGTTTCGCCAAAAGTATTATCCACACGGGTTTGCTTGAAACTGCCCTGAATAGTCGTGACTTTCGAGTATTTTTTCTCGAGTCCTTTCAGAATAGACAACGGGCTACTTGTGGCATCGCTGTCGGTATCCTCGCCCCACGCGCCACACATTAGGAACATGGTGCTGCAGAGACATAAACCAAGTTTTATCGATTTTCTTTTCATATTACATAACACAATTTACTCGTGATGCTGTTCAGTTTTCCGAGTAAATTACATTGCCATTCCCCCATCAACACGCAAGACTTCGCCCGTGATGTATCCCGCCAAAGGAGACGCAAGGAAGAGGACCGCATGAGCGATATCCTCGGTCTGACCGAAGCGCCCCAGTGGAATCACTTTCAGGGCATTCTCACGCACCGCATCGGGCAGAACGGAAGTCATTTCAGTGGTCACGAATCCCGGAGCAACCGCAACAACACGTATGTTGCGCGAAGAGACCTCGCGAGCTAATGACTTTGTAAAACCAATTATGCCCGCCTTACTAGCCGAGTAGTTACATTGTCCCGCGTTGCCCATTATGCCTGACACAGAAGTGATGTTAACAATAACACCGGAACGTGCCCGCATCATCAGTTTGACGGCCGCACGAGAACAGGCGAAAACACTACGCATATTCGTTTCAATAACAGAATCCCAAGCCTCATTGTCCATCCGCATCAACAACGTGTCGCGAGTGATACCGGCATTGTTGACGAGAATATCAATTTTCCCAAGCTCCGCGGCTGTCGTGCTCACCAGCCGTTCGCAATCCTCGACTTTGGAAACATCGGCCGGAACCGCATAACAACGGCGCCCCAGTTGTTCGGCAAGCTCTACCAAATCATCAGCCGGTGTGCGGTTATAGTTGACGCCGATATCGCAACCGGCTTTCAAAAACTCAACGGCAATAGTTCGGCCAATACCACGAGTCGCACCCGTAATAACGGCGGTTTTCCCCTCAAGTGAAAGTGATTTCATCAAAATATCAGTATCCTTTTCTATAGTTGGTTATAAATACACAACTCATCTGCAAAGAATCCGTAACCGGAATCTAAATCTCAAATTTCGAGAACTTGTAGTACAGTCGCTCCGGGATTCTGGCAACAACGCAATAATTCGCGTTGTCATCGTAATCTTCGCTCTCGATTTGACTGTATTCTTTGAGCAAGCCAATCAAGTCATAGCGATTCGGCGGTAAACAAAACTTTCGCCATACTGCGGTCTGATCGCACAGTTCGCCCAAAAGCAAAGCAAGTTTTTCGAGGCCAACTCCGGTTTTTGCGCCTGTCGCGACGACATTGTCATATCCTTCACCAAGCAAAGGAATAATTGACTTGTCACTAACCTTATCGACTTTGTTCAGCACCAAAACGGTAGGTTTGTCGATGATTTTCAAATCTTCGAGAATGCTCTCAGTCGCTTTGATTTGATCCATCACGTGAGGATGGGAAGCGTCAACGACATGCACCAGAACTGACGCGAGTTCTGCTTCCTCCAGTGTCGCCTTGAACGCGTCAACTAGCATTGTGGGCAACTTGCGAACAAAACCGACGGTATCCGTAATGACGGCTTTCTGGCGATTGGGCAAGACCACGGAACGTGTCGTCGGGTCAAGTGTCGCGAACAGCTTGTCAGCCACCAAAACCTGTGCCCCGGTCATCGCGTTCAGAAGGGTTGATTTGCCGGCATTCGTGTAGCCAACCAACGCAATGGACGGCACGGGAACAAGCAAACGCTGTCCGCGCTGTGTTGCCCGAATCTTCCGAACAAAGGCCAAATCTTTCTTAAGCTTTTCGATTTTGTTGCGCAATAAACGGCGGTCAACTTCCAACTGCAACTCGCCTGCGCCACCACGGAAACCGCCGCCACCACGTTGCCGTTCGAGGTGCGTCCACTGGCGTTTGAGGCGAGGTAAACTGTATTGCGCGCGAGCCAAATCAACCTGTAATTGCGCTTCGCGTGTGTGTGCTCTGTCCGCGAAAATTCCAAGAATAACCTCGCAACGGTCAATAACGGCAAGCTCCGTAAGTGTCTCCCAATTCCGTTGTTGGCTCGGCGTCAGGTCATCATCGACAACCAGAACCTTCGCACCAAGCGCACGAGCGGCAACGGCAATCTCCTTTACCTTGCCCGTATTGAGCAAATATGAGGCAGTGGGAATCCTCAAAATCGCAACTTCCCGACCAACAACCGGAGCACCGAAGGTATCCGTCAACGCCTTCAATTCATCCAGATGTTCCTCCGACTCTGTCGCGGTCATTCCTGACCGTCTGATACCAACCAGATAGGCGGCTGGAGGAGCCTCCTGTACTGTCTTCGTTAATATATTTTCCAATAGAACCTCATCTGAAATAAGATAATTACCAGAATTCAAAGTGTTCATTATCTTTTCTGTTGTAATAACATTATTATCTTAGTTTTGGAGTTGCCCCATTGAGAATCCTTATGCCCACATCGGAATTTCCTCCCGCACCGGGTGGTGTTTCTGCTGTTGCATGGGAACAGGCAAATGGGCTTGCAAAGCTTGGTCATGAGGTTGTGGTGGAAACTTTGGATTTTTCACAATACGGAGCGCCACCGACACCCGAAGCGGACATTGACATTCGCTATAGGCTTATTCGCGCCAAGGCCATCAAACGAGTTTTACCCCTATCCATCCACAACAGGAAAACCGCCAAAGCATTCCGACCGGATGTCGTCCTCTGCCCGCAATACCGCGGCACAGGCATTCCGGCCATGCTTGCCGCCGGACAAGCCAAATGTCCATTGGTAATGTACTTGCACAGCAATGAGATCCGAACCGAATTGTCCAATCCACTGCGTTTTTTTTGCGTCAACAAGGTACTCCGTTCTGCGGCACGATTGATGACAAACACGCATAATACCAAGCGATTGGTTAGCGAATGGGTTCCGAAGCTTGATAAAGCAAACATGATTGTTGTTCATCCGGGGATTCATTTGCATAGGCTTCAAAGCCCCACGGCACAAGCGGAAGGCATACAATTGCGCAAGGAATGGCTGCAAAAACTCGGAGTGAAAAGCGATTGCTCTCCTATTGTTCTGGGGTCGTTGTCGAGGGTTAGCTTGCAAAAAGGAATCGATGTGACAATCAAAAGCATAGCGTCTATTTCTCGGACTCATCCAAACTTGCCCATTGTCTATATCGTTGGCGGTGTCGGGCCGGATGCCGAGCAATGCCAAGAAATGGTGCGGGAACACAATCTCGTGAATCGGGTTCTCTTTATTGGCCCCATCAACTACCCGAACAACACCGCCTTTTTCAACGCCATAGATGTGTTTGTCCAACCAAGCCAGCCATACAAAGTGTTTATTGAGAGTTTTGGGATATCCCCCTTGGAAGCGCAAGCCTGTGGCAAGCCGGTCATTAGTACGGATTGGGGTGGCATCCCCGAAGCCGTGGTCAGAGACAAGTCCGGCATTCTCGTGCCTGTCAAGAACCAACAGGCCGTAGAGGACGCTATCTTGAAGTTAGCCGTCGACACGGAATTGCGCACGCGGATGGGACAAGCCGGCATCGAGCACGCCAAACAGTTTTCTTGGGAAAAGCACGCGAAACAAGTCGAAGAAGTTCTGTTGTCGCTCGTGCCCAAAAGCGCTTAGCCATGTCGTCAGCAAAAAAACATATGGCAAACGCGGTCGCTCTCCTCTTATCGGGAGGCATCAGTAAGGTTTTCGTTCTCCTTGTTGCCATTTTCGCCTTCAAAGGTTTGAGCAAAGACGATGCCGGTGTTTTCCAGTTGGCTTACGGGTTAGGGTTTATCTTTGCCCTTTTCACCGAGATTGGAATTCGTGGTTATCTTTTGCGCGAACTTGCCCGCCGACGCGAGAAAAAGCAGCTCGCCCGTGAATTATTCGGTGACATTTTCAATGCGCGTGTTGTGTTGACGTTGGCCGCCACGCCGCTGGTTCTGGGGCTTCTCCTGCTCATGAACTATCCTCGCTTCATTTTCGTGGTGACCCTTTGGTTTTACCTTTACGCCTTTATCGACTCTGTTTCCATGATGCTGAAGTTTGCGCTTCGTGCCTATGAGCGCATGGGACTCGACGCGGTTTTCTCGATTATTGGTCGCGGCGTTGTCTTCTTTGCTGTCGCAATTCTTTGGTATAACGGCCGCCTGACAGTTTCCAACCTCATCGTTGCTCACCTGATAGCGAGCGTCATAGAATGCGTAAGCCTGTTACTTGTCTGTCGTCTGCTTCTGCCCATCCGTTACTTCAACACTTTCGACTGGCCACGCATCAAGAGTATCCTCATCAAGTCGTTTCCTTTTGCGGTCATCAATCTCATTGGGTTGCTCTACCTCAAAACCTCCATCATTGCCCTGTCTAAGTTTGTAGACGAAGCCGCCGTCGCTCTTTTCAGCGCTGCGGAACGTCTGCCGGAAGCATCGCTCTTCATCCCGATGGCCATCGTCAATGCGCTCATCCCCACGCTTGCCCGCTCAAAGAATCAGCCGGACAGCATCAACCGCATGTATAATCTGCTTGTGCGCTTAGTACTCATGATTGGTCTTTACCTTTGCACCGTCATCATGCTCTGCCCGGACTGGATTCTCCCAATCATCAGCAAACGCGAATACCTCGCTGCCGCACCCACACTCTGCCTCTGCGGCATCTGGATGGTCGCGGCCTTCCTACAATATGTCACCGCCAATGTACTAACCTGTCTGGATCAGGAAAAATGGGTCATGCGGCGCTACACATGGATGTGTCTGGCAAATATAGTGCTGACAGTCATTCTTGTCCCACTTTACGGACTGTTCGGGTCTGCCATGGCACTGGCCATCAGCCAAGTGGTGGCCACAGGCATCGACATTATCCGTCTGCGCAAGCATTACTGTTTCATTTCGTTGTTTGATTTACTCGTCGCCGGTGGCGTCACGCTCGCGGTTGGCACACCCATCCTCTTCCCTGGCACAGTGCCCCACTTTGGCATCACCGACTTGCCCGAGATTTTCCCAATCGACCAGACGATTCGCGTCATCATGGGGCTTATCCTAGGCGCAGTTTATATGGTCGTTGCGGTGTGTATCCATGACCGAGAACTCCTGTTGCGGATGCTCAAACGTCAGGAGAAAGAATCGACAGCAGCATAACAAACACACTCAACGTTGTATTGTAGTTGGAATTCGGGGTTATTGTTACCTTACTAAATATCATAAATTAGGATTTGACTTTTCATGTTTGAGAGTTTAAGCGAACGACTCGAGGGTGCATTTAAGCGTCTGCGCGGTCAGGGACAGATTACCGAGAGCAATGTCAAGGAAGCTCTGCGTGATGTTCGCATGGCATTGCTTGATGCCGATGTTAACTTCAAAGTCGTCAAAGACTTCATGGCACGCGTTCAAGAAAAAGCCCTCGGCCAAGATGTGCTGACGTCTGTTTCCCCGGGACAACAACTTGTCAAAATCGTCAACGATGAACTCGTCGAGATTCTCGGCGGCACGTCAATGCCCTTTGAACTGAAAAAAGGCGAAGTCAATGTCATTCTCATGCTTGGATTACAAGGTAGCGGTAAAACGACATTCTGCGGAAAGTTAGCCAAACGCTTCATCAAGGAAGGCAACAAACCTCTGCTCGTTGCCTGTGACATACACCGCCCAGCCGCCGTCGCACAGCTACAAACCGTCGGCGCGCAAGTCGGCGCGCAGGTATATGCACGTGAACAAGGCATCGATGCGGCACGCATTGCCGCCGAAGCTCTGCGCAAAGCGAATGATGAAGGCTACAATATTCTCATCGTCGATACCGCCGGACGACTTCACATCGACGAAGTCAAAATGGATGAGTTGCTCGACATCAAGAACAGCGTGAAACCCACATATACGTTCCTTGTCGCCGACTCGATGACCGGTCAAGATGCCATCAACAGCGCGACAGTTTTCAACGAGAAGATTGGCATCGACGGTGTGTGCTTGACAAAGATGGATGGCGACGCTCGCGGTGGTGCGGCGCTTAGCATCCGCTCCATCACCGGAAAGCCGGTCAAGTTCATCGGCACGGGCGAGAAATTCGAAGACCTAATGGAGTTCCATGCCGAGCGCATGGCAAGCCGCATTCTTGGCATGGGCGATGTCGTGACTCTTGTCGAAAAAGCACAAGAAGCTTTCGATGAAAAGCAAAGTCAAAAACTCATCAACAAAATGATGAATGCGACGTTCACCTTACAGGATTTCCTCGAACAAATGCAGCAGGTGCGGCGCATGGGCCCGCTTGGTGATTTGCTCAAGCTCATCCCGGGTATGGGAAACATGATGAAGGATATCAATATCCCCGAGGAAGACATGCGACGCACGGAATCCATCATTCTGTCCATGAGCAAAAAAGAACGTGACAACCCGTCTCTACTCAATGCATCACGCCGCGAGCGTATCGCCAAAGGTTGCGGCCGCACTGTCGCGGACGTCAATGCCCTCGTCACACAATTCGAACAAACACGCAAAGCCATGGCATCGTTCTCGAAAATGGGACAGGCCATGAAAGGACGCGAAGCCGGAACGATGTCGAGTATGACGGGCGCCATGATGGGCGACAACAAGAAACAACGACTCGCCGACCGTAAGAAATTCGAGAAGCGAATGAAGCTTCAACAAAGAAAAAAGAATAGGCAAAAGAAAAAATAAACAGATCGTGAATACCGACACCCCTCATTTATCGCGCCCCAAACTACTTTTGTTTGATGTTGGCGATGTCTTAGTATGTGACAGCACCTCCGCTATTTTCGTTTACCGGTGTCTCTATGATGCACTCGGAGAACACCACTGGGGAACTCCTCAGGATTTGGTCAACGAACGAGAAAAGCTCATTAATTCCGGCAAAGCCAAAGACTTGTGGAAAGTCGTCGAATTGCTTCTACCTGATTCTATAGAACTCGATGAATTCCGGCAACACACACGTGCCGAAATGTACAACGACTGGGGCTACCATTCCCCTGCGGTGCCACTCATGGCAGAAGTCCTTCATAAACTTTCCAAATCGTTCCGCCTCGGGTTACTAGCAAACCAGCCCGAAACCATCGAGGATGTCTTGCGTGAACGGGAACTGTGGGATCTTTTCGAGATTCAAGGCATCAGTGATATCGTAAAGATGCACAAACCGCAAGAGAACTTTTTTCTCTGGGCAATCAACGAGGCACACCTTCCACCAAACGAAATCATGATGATTGGTGACCGGGTCGACAACGACATCGTCCCCGCCAAAAAGCTTGGGATGTCCGGATGTTGGATTAACTTCCCACCCGAAATGCGCCCATGGGAACCTTACGATGAGTTTACACGTGCCTTCAAACCGTGCAAGAATCTCGTCTGTGTTCCACAGCCTATCGACCCCAAAGATGAACAATACCTCCCTGACATCACAGTGGTGTCGCCAAGGGATCTCCTAAACAAACTCTGCGCTTTGGAATAGTTTGCACCTATGAAGAAAGAAATCCTCCAGCGTATCTCTAAACCCAGAAAAACATGTATCGCCTGCCAGAAACCTTTACAAGGAATAGGGGCGCATCCTGTCGCAATCTCCGGTATCAATGGAGCCGACCTGAGTGATGCCGACCCGGAAGAAATTTTCCGAGAAGATTTTTGTGACGAATGCTGGGGCGAAGCTCAAAAGGACAAGCAAGTGCTCGCCAAATGGATGGGCAAACAGGAACAACCCAAACCGAGTAAACTGCACACAAGGAGAGAACGGGCAGCCGTTCTCACTAAATGGTTCGACGCACTACAGGCAACGGAACGTACACTTAAGCGAGACCAGTATCTCTACGTCATTGCCCATTTGCTGATGAAATATCAGGTGCTCAAATGGGAGAAATCGAGCAGTTTTGCCGAAGCGTCGCCAACAGAACAGCCCAAGGTCAGTTTCAAAACCCAAGATGACGACATCATCACGGTTGACGCTGTGCCACTCGACCCCGAAATCAACCAGGCCATCATTGACCAGATGGAGCGTTTTTTTGCCGGTAAAGAAACGATTCAGAATGATTTTGAGTCCACCGACGATGACACAAATGAGGCACCCAACAAGCCTTCCCCAAATTAATGATTAACATATTTTTCTTCAAAAACCAAGAACTAATTTTGTCACAGGATGTACACATAAGTAATACTCTGTATAATAGTATTATTATATGGTAACAATGTGAAAATATATTACTTTCAAGGAGTAACAAATGAGTAAATTTTTAGGTTTGGCAGTCGCAGTTACAATCTGCTCGACAGCCGCATGGGGTGCAGACTTTTATGTCGCAACCACAGGCAATGATTCCAATCCCGGCACACTGGAATCCCCTGTCGCTACAATTGCCAAGGGTATCGAACTGGCCGCTGATGGCGACAACGTGAATGTTGCCGCTGGCACATATGATGGTGCTGTTGTTGTCAACAAGGCTGTCACACTGCTTGGCCCGAATGCTAACAAGGCTGGCTTTGCCACAGACCGCGCAGCAGAAGCTATCGTCAAGGCTGCCGCGGCTCCGGCCATTAAGTTGGACGCTGATGGCGCAAAGTTGAAGGGCTTCACAGTTAATGATACACCTTCAACCGAAACACACGGCACAAACACAAACACGGGTGTTGTCGAAATGACCAAGGCCAATACAATTGCGATGAACAATATCGTTGTTGGTCAGTCGGCAGCTTCCGGTGATGCCGGCCCCAGTGGCATTTCTGCCTACATGATCGACTCCCCGACCATGGAAGGCAACTATGTTTATGGTTGCTTGACCACAAACCGTAGCGGTATGAAATTCCAGACTTGCAGTGGCACTATTTCGGCCATTAACAACAAAGTTGAAAACTGCGCCTACCTTGGCCTCTATTTCGATTCTTGCAACGGTGGAAACATTGACGGCAACACAGTCTCCAACACAGCGCAACCTGGCATTCAGGTCGCCAATGGTGCTGGTTATGTTGTGACCAACAATGTCATTACCGGTTGCAATACAGGCAATGGAGCCGACAAAGCCGGTCTCACAGCTGCTGCAGGCGCAACGAACATCACCTTCAGGTACAACAAGCTTTCCGGCAACAAGAAGGCTGGTATTTCTTTCAGAAATAACACCGCTGATATCGGAACAGCCGATGTTAACTACAATAGCTTCTTAGGCAATGAAGCCGTTGGTATTTATATGGGTCGTGCAGGCAATGTCAACGCCCAGAATAACTACTGGAATTCACCTTCCGGTCCGACTGGGACAGGCGCCGATGCGGTTGCCCTTGGCACAAACGGTGGAACAGTTGATAGCTCAAACTTCGCGACAGCTGAATTCCCGGATGCAAGTGTTTCCGAGTGGAATCGTTTCTAAATCTTTCTATAGAATAGAAAACCAAAAGATGCTTCCGACGCAAATCGGAAGCATCTTTTTTATATCTTTTTTCCCTGATAGAGCGCTGAACGAGAAACTCTATTTTTTCTTCTTGTCGTCCCCAAACCAAATGCTCTTGGCAATGTTAACGACTTCGCTCTCTTCGATATGTAAACCGGTATCATGATGAGCCATATAATCGAGAATCATCACAACGCCTTCAAGCTGTTCGGATGTCAACAATTGTTTCAGCCGAGTGATACTGTACGCAAGCAAATCGCTGATACTCGTCTCTTTGATGGACTCATGCGCATTTTTCGAAATGACTTCGATATCCTGAGGCTTCAGGCCGAGAGCCATTCCAATACGTGTCAGCATTTCGGCTTCATTGGGTTCCATGTCGCCATCAAGCACACCCATCGCCAAAGCCAAACAAAAAACATGATAGACCTGTTCTTGGTTGAGCTTCAGTAACTTCTGCAGTTTTCTGGTTTCATTCACATCCATAAAAACACCCTCACGAAAACAAAGAACTTTTACTTCTTTTTGTCGAACTCACTCTTCATCGTCTTGTAGTTTTCAATCACATCTTCAATCGAGCCGCACATGTAGAAGCACTGTTCAGGTACTTCGTCAAATTCGCCAGCAACAAGCCGCTTGAAGCTTTCGATGGTATCTTTCAGTTTCACATACTTGCCCGGACGACCTGTGAACTGTTCACCAACAAAGAAGGGCTGACTAAGGAACTTCTGAACCTTACGGGCACGAGCCACAATAATCTTATCGTCCTCACTCAATTCATCCATACCAAGAATGGCGATGATATCCTGTAAATCCTTATACTTCTGCAACACAGCCTGAACGGACTTAGCGACGGCATAATGCTCCTCACCAACAATGCGTGGATCCATGATGCGACTGGTCGAATCGAGCGGGTCAACCGCCGGATAAATGCCAAGCTCAACGATTGCACGACTCAAAACTGTTGTCGCGTCAAGATGGGAGAATGTTGTCGCAGGCGCCGGGTCAGTCAAGTCATCCGCCGGCACATAAATCGCCTGCACGGAGGTAACAGAACCTTCGCGTGTCGAAGTAATACGCTCTTGCAATGCGCCAAGCTCGGTGCCCAAAGTCGGCTGATAACCAACGGCGCTCGGCATACGGCCAAGCAACGCGCTCACTTCAGAACCGGCCTGCGTGAAACGGAAGATGTTATCAACGAACAACAGAACGTCTTTTCCCATTTCATCACGGAAGTATTCCGCCATGGTCAAGCCTGACAACGCTACACGGAAACGTGCACCCGGAGGCTCGTTCATCTGACCGAACACAAGTGTCGCACGGCTCTTGGACGGGTCTTCGGAGTCGATAACACCAGATTCAATCATCTCATTCCACAAGTCATTACCTTCACGCGTGCGCTCACCAACACCAGCAAAAACCGAGAAACCGCCGTGTTGCTTAGCAATGTTGTTAATCAATTCCATGATAAGAACAGTCTTACCAACGCCGGCGCCGCCAAACAAGCCAATTTTGCCGCCCTTAGCATACGGCGCCAACAAGTCGACAACCTTGATACCTGTTTCAAAAATCTGTGTCGCGGGAATCAAATCGGTAAAGCTTGGTGCCTTTCTGTGGATACCCCAACGCTTATCAGGTTCCGGCAAGGGTTTATCCGTGTCAAGCGTATTGCCTAACAAATTGAAAATGTGTCCCAGCGTCTGTTCGCCAACGGGAACACTGATTGGTTTTCCGGTATCAATTGCCTCCATCCCACGTACCAAACCATCGGTGGACTGCATTGAAATACAACGAACAATATTGTTACCAAGGTGTTGGGACACTTCAACAGTAATCACTTTACCAGAAGCGGAGTCCTTAATTGTGACTGCGTTTAAGATATTTGGCAGTGAATCAGAACTAAACTCCAGATCCACTGTCGGACCAATAACCTGTTTAATGTAACCAATATTTGATGCCATTATAGAAAAGCCTCATTTGTTATTTTCAATTTCATACAACTTCAAACACAAATACTCCCACGAGTACCTCTGCATGAAGTAAGTTCAACATAAATGATATACCACTCAAAGTCAAAATTACCCAAGCAATGACTTTTTTTCTGCTAATTTCTGACTACAAGATAGAGATGCCAAGTAAGATAATCGTCCTCGGGATCCCCCGTATAACGATTTTCCGCCTCGGATTTGACCAATGTCAGCGAGGTCCCTTGAGTATCATAGGAAACCGGTGTGACAATATAATCGAACTTAAAGCGATCGGCTAATGTCACAATTCGCGCCGGAGTCATGGACAGATAACTATTCTGCAACAAATCCATCCCATGGGTGCTCATCGCCTTTTTCATTAATGGCGCAGCAGCCGTGCTTGTGCTGTCATCAATGCCACATAACGCCAGATAACGAGCACGCCAAGGATAAGCAATTTTGGCGCTCCACGGCCCAAGACGCGGAATAAACATACTGCTACGGTTGGAAAAGCAAAGCCATTGCTCATCCGTATCAAATGGATACAGGAAGACCGCGTCGGGGGGGGTGTTGTCCTTTGCCCAAGCCGCCAACCGCTCGATTGGCGAGACAGGGCAACCTTCAAACTGAAACTTCCAAGCAAGCGTACCAATGAGGCGTTCCGATTGTGTTGGTTCCATCGAAACGGACTGCATTGCGCGGGTAAACGGCTTGAACGCAATCATCCCTACAATTAAAAGCGTGAAGACCACATTCAACACCACCAGACCACGCACTTGTGTCCGAGATAGGGTCAGCTCGGATGGGCTGTGGAACCGTGATGCGGGCAGAAGCCAATTCAACAAATGACCTCGCACCCAATGCCGGTGATGAGCGCACAGCGTAAGTACTTCCCACGATGTCTCGATGACGCCAATCGAAAGATAGTTCCGCCACAACAGCCCCAAAACAAGAACCACCGCACGAAGCCGAGCCAATAAATTGCCCCGACTCCATAGGTCAATAATATGCACGCTCAATATCATGAATATCGTAGGATAAAGCAACATTGACATCCGATAAGGTTGCAGCTTAAGAAGGAACATCGACGACCTCAGTTCAATCCATACCGTGCACACCGCAAGCAACGCGCACACAATGATAACCATCTTGCCGAACACCCACGCCCAAGGAATTCGCTTGTATGTTTTACCCCACGTCAGCGTAAAAATCAGCATCAAACCCGCGAAATAACGCCATCGGAAACCCCAACTCATTGGCGACATCAGATACGGGATATGAACCTTCGACAGCAAATCGAATTGCTCCTTTTCGCTCACGAGCGGAGTACCACCGGAAGTCATGAAGAACATAGGAAAAAGCAGCAGAACATTGATAATCAAGATTGGCACAATTCCCAGAAGTAGCTTGCCGATGTTTTTCCAGTCAAATTTGTCTTGGACGAAAAAATGCCAAAGCAAAAACGGCCCGATGAACAACGGTCCCGTGGATGAATGAGCGAAAATTCCAAGCCCCATCAGGACACCCGCAAGTATATACCGATGCGACAAAACCATCACAAATCCCCACGACGCAAAGGCTGCCGCCGTGACTCGCGATTCTTTCATCGTGTCAAAAAGTGTCTGAACACCAATTTCCATGTTGCTTGCCATAATGCACATCATCATCGCAAGCACCCCCGGAAGAAGGCTTCCACTCAGGCGTTTTCCTAACGCAATCCACGCCCAAACCAAACTGATAAAAGTCAAAATAAAGAAGACTAAAATGCCATTGACCATCCCAAATGGTTTGGCAAGCAACCACATCGTGGCAATTTCGAACATACGAGCAAAGGGACTCGACTCATGACAGAAAAACCAGTCGCCCTTGAGTAACTCGGGATGCGAAACATTGAGAAAATATCCCATAATGCTGACATGGTCGCCACGCAAAACAAAGTACCCATTTTTGAAAAAGCTGACCCAAAGCAAAACAAGTGTGAGTTGCAAAATCAACCACCAAGAAGAAACCTTGTTGTTGCTGTCTAAATTGTTTTCGTTCATATAAAAATCCTATTACAGTTCATATGAAATCTTATCGTCTATTGTAAAATCGGAATGTGGGTCGATTGTCAAAAATAAATGTGACTTTGCTTCATAATGTCAATCAGAGAATAGCTATCAGTGATATATCACAACGGACAACTAGTTACAATGGAGAGGGTCTGTGTGTTTGGCGCAGGAGCTTGTTATAACAATATGTTTACCAAGTCCTTCGCGTCAGACGGCATGGAAGTCGTTCGGCTGTTTGATGACATGTCCGAAGATATGCATTGGTCTCCTGACATTTACAAGCAGAACCCAACACTGCCCACCAAAACACTGTTTTGCATCGGTTATCGTCAGATGCAGCATCGACTGAAGCGATTCCGTGAGCTTCAAGCGGCAGGCATGGAATGGTGCAGTTGGACATCCCCCAAGTCTTGCATCTCCGAGATGGCGACCATCGGCAACGGCTGTTTGATTGATTCTCTGGCAAACATCGGTCATCGCGCCGTTATCGGCGACGCATCCTATGTCAATCTCAGCACAGTTGTCGGTCACGACTCAACCATCGGTCAAGGGTGCTATCTGGCCGGACTTATCATCTTGAACGGATTCACCAAAATTGGCGATGCGGTTTTTATCGGAAGCGGCTCGGTCATCCGAGAGTACACCACCATTGGCAGCGGCTCGGTCATAGGACAAGGTTCGAATGTGATTCATGACATCCCACCAAATGTTCTTGTCTATGGTAATCCGGCAAGAATTATACGCGAAATATCCCCTAACGACAAAATTTTCGGATAGCAACTATTCGCGTAATAAAACGCATTGAGAACTCTTTTTCTTGTATAACAATTATAGTATTCTGTACCGTAGGTAGTTAGCTGATGAATCTTTATACGCCCGAAACACAAGCACCCTCATATAGTTTGGAATCAAACGATTTTCAAACATTCCGCTATGCGTCACTCGTTATTTCCATTTTACTTATCACAGTAAGCACACTGGTGTTTCTGTCGCTGATTTCTGAACTCATGGCAGCACAGATGATTGGCAAGTTAGGAACGTCCATGGCAACCTTCCTCAACTATGTTTTTGGAAAATATCTTGCGTTCGGCACACCGTTTCTGTTTCTGGGATTATCCATCGCCGTGTGGCCACGCCGCTCACCGCAGCGTCTTCCCTTCCTTGTCGAAGGCGGATTCCTCGCCATTGTCTGCTTGGCCGCCTTGCTGAGCATTGACGTCGCCCACGCCACACCGGACATCAGCATCGCACGAGCCGGAACAATCGGCACATTCCTCATGCACCGCGATGTCTGCAACCTGACTGGTTTCTTGGGCACAGTTGGCGCCTATCTGACCTTTTCGTCATTGCTCCTTGTTTCAATCATCCTCATGACCAATCGCAACCCGTTTGATGTTTTTAAACTCATCATCCAAAAGATTCGCGATGGTTCTTTCATCATTTGGATTCGTGACCACTTTACCGAGGAAGTCGATGAAGAAGAGGACGACGAAGACGCCGAGTTCTACGAAGATGAATCGAGCCGTAATCAGTTTGACAACAATCCGTATTCACTCGGTGTGAATGAGAACGAAGAAGATTCGACGGAGTATCCCTCAGAGGATGATGAAAAAGACGCATACGACAACGACGAGGACGCCGAGAAAGAAATTTCTGACGAAGAAGAAACTCCGGAAATTGTTTTGCCTAAAGCACAAGAAGCTCCGCACAAACGCCGCAAAACTGAAGCAAAGAAAACGGAACACCCCAAGCCTATCATCGATGTGTATAATCTGCCTGAGATGGATTTGCTCACCGCGCCGCCCCCAGTCAACAACCACGCGAATGAACTTGAAGCGCACAAACGCGCCGACGCAATCGTCGGAACACTTGCCGATTTTGATGTCCCCGTCACAGTCACAAATATCGTGATGGGTCCCTCGGTCACACGCTACGAAATTCAACCATCACCCGGTGTCAAAGTCGAACGCATCACGGCACTCGAAAACAATCTGACCATGGCGATGGAAGCACGGCAATTGCGCATTATTGCGCCAATTCCCGGCAAAGCTGCCGTCGGTATCGAAGTACCAAACAAACGCGTTCAACCTGTGTTTCTCAGCGAACTACTCAACAGTCAGGCATTCCGCGCATCAACAGCGCCGCTGGCTTTTGCCCTTGGCAAAAACATCGAAGGGCAACCGCATATCCTTGACTTGGCTAGGATGCCGCACCTCCTGATTGCGGGAACAACGGGATCAGGTAAATCAGTTTGCCTCAACAGCATTATTGTCTCCATTCTCTTCCACATGCCTCCCGACCGTGTCAAGATGATTATGGTTGACCCCAAGCAAGTCGAATTGAGCGTGTATCGTGACATTCCGCATCTGTTGGCACCCGTCGTCACCAATCCGACCAACGCGGCAGCGGCTCTGGCTTGGGCATGCGAAGAGATGGAAGAACGACTGACGAAAATGTCCAAGGTCAACGCGCGAAACATTGACGGTTATAATTCCTATGTCAACTCGCAGCGCAAAAAGGCCGATCCGGAACTGGTAAGAATGCCGCACATTGTCGTGATTATCGATGAGCTTGCCGACCTGATGTTTGTCGCCAAAAAAGATGTCGAAGACAGCATCGTCCGTCTCGCGGCTAAAGCACGCGCCGCCGGAATCCACTTGATTCTCGCGACACAACGTCCCTCCGTTGATGTCATCACGGGTCTAATCAAGGCGAACTTCCCGGCACGCATCGCGTTCCAAGTCGCAAGCATCATCGACTCACGCACCATCCTCGACATCAAGGGCGCCGAAGCACTACAGGGCAAGGGAGATATGCTCCTCTCTCAGCCCGGGTCAATGAAACCCGAGCGCATCCAAGGGTGTTATGTCAGCGACGCAGAAGTCGAAGCCGTCGCGGAATATGTTCGCTCGCAAACAGCGCCTGACTATCTCGAAGCCGTCGCGACCGATAGTGATGAAGAAGGCGATGAGGGAGCGGTAGCCGAGGACGGCTCGATTGAACCTGCTGTTCCGTGGAATGACGACAGGTATCAACCCCGTGGGTCGGCCAGTCATAGCGCAGGCAGAAGTTTCTCGTCACATGGCGCGAATGGCCATTCATCAAATCCGGCCGAGTCAATGAATGAGAAAGACAAGGACCTTTACGAGCAAGCAATCAAGCTTGTCTTTACGCACAAGATGGCAAGCCAGAGTATGCTTATGAGGCGTCTGCGTGTCGGCTTTACAAAAGCCGGTTGGCTGATGGATCAGATGGAAGATGAAGGACTCGTAGGGCCAAGCCAGAATGGACGTCCCCGTGATTTATTGGTTGACCCGGATGAACTACTCGCACAAAGAGGATGGAACGCCGTCGTCGACTAAGGGCGAAACGCACTGCTAAAAGCAGAACAAAAACCCGCCGTGCCCCCAGATGAGCATAATCAGGAAGCTGCAAAAGCAAAGGATGCCATAAAAAAAGATAATCCACATACAGTTGCGGACCAGTTCCAGTATGTCGCAACCGGAACGGAAGTGGAGTGTCCAACGCCCGAGTAAAACGAGGACGGCTAGTTCGATAAAAACATTGATGCCTAACACAAAAAACTGATAATCCAAGAAGAAGCTCTGCAAGGACGCATGCAAGTAGTGCCCCGTCAGAAAGTTCATCAGTCCATAGACCGGCATGATTGGCATGGACAACAGAATCAAGAACCACAACAAGTGACCGTGCGGTTCCGGCTGAGCAAGCCCGATGGGCGGATGACCAATACCAAACAGAATCATGATGAAAACAAGAACGGCAAGATAGAACAGCACCCGTAACCATTTATCATAGATGCGAATCTGCAGCATACTCAAATCCGCGGTCTGGCGACGATACCACTTGCGATAGTAAGAAAGCATTTTTCTCTGGCGTGTCATCGGCTAATCATCCTCATTGGGATTGGCTCCCATACCCATACGCTGCATCAGCACAAATGTCATGTAGGCGATAATTATCATTGCCAAACCAAAAGCACCATAGGAGTACGGCCACCAGATATGTCGCGTCCATGCCGAAAATTCGCTCATCCCGCCCATGCTCGCGACCACGTTGACCGGAACAATACCCACACTGATGACCGTCAACTTCTTCATCAAAATCGCGAGGTTATTCGACACAATCGACACACGAGCATCACTCATGCCAGTCAAAATGCTTGAGTAGATATCAACGAGTTTGGCGCACTGGTCATTCTCAACCATAATATCATCCAGAAACTCTGTTTCCTCATCGTTGAAGCCCACACGCCCCACATGTTGGCGCAACTTGGCAAGCACCAAACCATTGCTCTGCACTGCACTCTGATAGTAAACAAGGCTCTTCTCAAGAGCAAACATATTGGACAACGCCTTGTTCCCGAGCGACTTCTGGATTTTGCGCTCGATTTCGTCCAAAATCAAGTGGATGACTTTGAGGTGTCCAAGGAAGTGGTCAATCGTAAAATACATCAACCGCAGCAAGCTGCCCGGCAGACTCTGGCAATTCGCGAAAGGCCGACGCCCCTCCCAGAGTGAACTATCATCGCTCTGCACAATCAGCAAGCGGTCGTGAAAGAGAAAGGCTCCGATGGAAGCCACACGAAACTCAACATGGATATCGTTCGTGTAGTTGGCGGGACGCTTGAGAATGATGGCGACATGATTCGGCTCGAACTCAAGACGGGAAATCTCATCCATATCCAGTGCCGATTGCAAGGTATGCTCATCGACAAGCATCTCTTTGACAAGATACTCCCGTTCGGCATCGGTCGGAGACTGAAAAATAACGATTGGAGCATCGTCTCTGTGTACTTCAGCAATACGGCCGTCAATAACATCGTAACTGATTCTCATCGGTTGTCTCCTTCCCATTACGAACTCAAAAAGAGACGCAAATATATCTCTTTGTCATACAATTAAGCCCCCTTTTTCGTTCATGGTTATGCCAGTTGTTAACTATTTATTACTTTTGAACATGCGGCACACGAACATTCTGCATCCTGATTGTAACTATTCTATACTAAGCATTGATATCATGAGGGAACTAATGTTTTCAGTTAATCGCACTTTGCATCACACAACGATGATGACCGTTTTGTTCGTGTTGTTGTTTATCACCTTACCGAATATCATTCCCGCCAAATCCCCCGCCCTTCGTGTGCAGCCATGTTGTCCCACAACAAACTGCTACGCAAAGGTTTGTATCGCATCCCCACAACCCGGACAATGCGTCCCCGGGCCGGATGTCGTCGTTAAATTCTGCTCATGGAATTTGAACCTGACGCCTGGCAAAGACTGCATTCACATCGCCATAGATAATGACCCGTTTGTCGTTCATTACAAGAAAAATGGCACGCACACATTCAAGAATGTCGCCCCCGGCACGCACACCGTCAGGCTCTATGGATGTAACGCATTCCATCAGGCAATCCCCAATGCTTTCGCCTCGACAACGTTCTTTGTCCAGTATGACAACAATCGCAACACACCCGAACAAATGTATCCGATGTTGACATACAACCTGCCACAGGGAGAGTATATGGGACTGGACGCAAAGAACATTTTGATTGACTTTCTGGTCACCCCCGCTCCGGCCGGCACAATCGCGCCAGCCATGACACAGGTTTACTACTGGGTTGACGGACGACGCTTTATCGGCAACCCCGATAAAACGCAATCGTTGCCGCAACTCTCGCAAGGCATGCACACCATCAAGGTTGAACTCGTAGACCGCTTCGGCAAGAAGATTCCCGGACCATTCAACTCAGTCGAACGAGTCATCATGGTTTCGCCGGACAAGTCGCCTCTGCCCTATGACAGAGTCGATGGCATTCAGTCCATACCTGGACCGGCAACATCGGGACGCTATTGGATTTCGCAAGAAATCAGAGACCGTGACCTGCATCAGAGAGTGCAGGAAGCATCGTCGAATACGGACCAACAGAGTACCCCTGTAACACAGAAAACAGCGCAGGGACTCATGGATTATTACGACAAAAACCCCGCCGAACGCCGTCAGGAGAACCCCGAAAGCTTCTCGTTCAGAACGAACTCGATGGACGGCACACAAGTGCGTAAAGTCACGACGCCCACTGCCAAAGAGGGCGATAATGTGAATACTTCCTCGGGCGATACCGGCGACGAAGGACGAATCGACAGAATTCGTCAGCGTATCTCGCAAGGCACCGCGGCCATTGGTCTGGCGGACAACAAAACAACGGCTACGGACAATGTCACCACAACAATCAAAGCCGCACCGCCTGTCCAGAAGAAGGACGAGGCGACAACAACAGCGAAGACAAATTAACGTCAGCGCTGTGGAATGATGGCATAAATGATGGATTCCATGACTGACCTGAACGCCCAAAAATTTCCGGATGTGGGAATGCTTCAGGTCGACTTGGATGACATCTGGGCATTGCGCGACTGCTATGGGTTCGACTCGAACAGTCCGGCACAACTGCATTTCATGTACACGCACACGCTTCCTCTGTTGCTTGACCTACTGGACGAAGCCGCGGTTCACGCAACCTTTTTTGTCGTAGGCAAAGATCTCGAATATGAACCGAACATTGAGTTGTTACACGACCTCATTCGCAGAGGGCACCGAGTTGCTTCGCACTCGTGGCAACATCGTTTGGAATGGCGCAATCTCGACACGCAAACAATGCACAATGATTTGGCCAAAACGGAACAGATTATGCAGGACAAACTTGGCGTCACGCCTCTTGGTTTTCGTACTCCAGGCTACGCCTTTACCGGCAGAACCTTAGAGGTACTTGCCGACCGCAATTACCGCTACGACAGCTCGCTCATGCCATCGCCATGGGGATGGATATTCAGGTATGCGGACAGCAAAATGGCGGCCCGCACCGGCATTGTCAAAACGCAATTTCCGCTATTCAGAGATGCCTTTCATTCCCTCCGCCCACGGCAGCCGATACACGGCCAACCCTTATTCGAATTTCCGGTTGCGACAGCGCCATTCACCCGGCTCCCACTCCAAATCGGCGTATGCATGCGGCTTGGAATGCCTTGGCTCAAGGGGCATCTCCGCCTCATGAAGAGCCTTGCGCTCCCCTACATTATGCTCATGCACCTGACGGACCTATGCGACTTTCAGGCGCTCAATCACCCATTTTTTCTGAAACAGAAGTTCTTTGCGCGACCCGCTATAGAGAAACAGGAATTTGTCCGCCAAGCATTGTGGCTTCTCAAACAGAATTACGGCAATATCGAACCGCTAGAGAACCGGTTTACGAATTAAACTGTCGGCGAAAGTCTTCCATCGCTTCGTCAAAGACATTCATCACCTCTACGGCATGAGCCGCCGCCGAAAACTTTGTTTCTACAGCCGACCGCATATTGCTCCCAATCCTCCGCACCTCCGGAAGATTCTGCGCAAGAGCAAGCATCTTATCGGACAACACCGGAACAAACCGACGGAACGCATCCTCTTCGTCCGACTTGACATCCTCGCCGACGAGCCACCCTGTGGCACAATCCGTAACGGCCTCGCGATTCGGCGCGATATTGCTCGCGATAGTAGGCACCCCGCAAGCACCGGACTCAATGATAACGCGAGAGAAACCTTCCTCACTGCTCATCAACAAATTAATGTCCAACGCGGCCAGATACACAGCCGGATTGTCCTGCCACGGCAACAGTATCACAGACGAATCCAAATGTTGGTCCGCAATATACTGCACCATCCGCCGGTAGTAATCCTCGTGATGATGCCGAGCCTCGCCAATGACCAGCAGCTTGAGATGCGGATTTTTCGCGCGAGCGGCATCAAAAGCCTCCAACACGAGCTGAGTCCGTTTGCGTGGCGAGAACACTCCAATAGCCCCGAACAGAATATCCTCATTTGACAATCCAATCTCCGAGCGAATCTGTTGACGCAACGATAAAGCCTGACGGTAAGGCTCTAAATTGACCGCGTTATAAATCGCGCGAACTTTGTCCTCGCACCACGAAAAGGACGCGAAATCGGCCTTCGCGTTTTGGCTCACCGCAATCACCCGTTGTACATGCCGCAAACGATAATTAATCACATGCCGATGACGCACAAACAAGCGCATGTGCGAGACGATTGGCAGTGTCTGCGGCAGAGCCACATTGTCGCCGCGCAAATAGGCGAAAAGCCCGCCCATGATGCTACCATTGTAAACTGCAGTCAGCGCATGAGGCACGACGAAATGCTCATTGCAATGAATCAACCCGATGTGATGCTCGGCAATTGCCTGTCGCAACGTCTTAATTTCGTATGGCAACTTGCACCAGTATTTCCCCTTGCGAAAAGGCTCAATACAAATGTTCACCCACGGCACACCAATCTCATCCAGCGCCGCCGTAACAGCTCCTTGCCCCGGCAATGCGATAATCGAATTATAGCGTGTCCGATCCATCGCCTGAACAAGAGTCAGCAAACTGTTACGCGACCCACCAAGATCTTTGCTCGGCGAAATATGTAAAACATTGACAACCATCGCGAACGGTTAACGTTCCTTTTCGGTTTCGTTTGTACTGAGACGATTGTTTACAAGACGGTAAAACTCCGAACGAATCAACGGTTCTTTGTGTTTGGAGCTATCGAAATAGTAGTAAATCAGGAAATTGAACTGTTGCGGATTGCCACTGGTCAAGAGCGTTTTGACCGAATCAAGAATGACTGTTGGCGCAGGATCGCTCAAAACACCATTAATCGAGCAGATCAACTCTCTCAACCGAGCAACCATATCATTCGGATCTTCCAATGGCTTATAGTAAGACATCGTCAGTTGCGAGCGAACAATCGATGTGGACAAGGACGCATTGATGACTTGTCCCGTGATAATTAATTTATTGGGAACAATCAGTTCTCGATAATCGAAATCGCGGATGACTGTCGCACGCATACTTATCTTGATGACTGTGCCGGAGGTCGAGCCAACCGTCACCGTATCACCGACACGAATAGGACGCTCAACAAGAATAATCAAGCCGGAAACAAGATTGGAGAAAATATCCTGTAAACCAAAACCAAGACCTACAGAAGCTGCGGCGATAATCCACTGAACGCTTTGCCACGTAACACCCAAATGATCAAAGCAAAAGACAATTCCAAACACCGCGATGACATAACTCGTAATTGTTCGAACGCCATAACGGCTACTCTCGCTAAAGGGCAACTGTCGCAAAAATAGCTCCAGAATATCCGATATATTACGAGCTATGAACAGACCACCAAAGAGATAAAGGAGAGCAGCTAACAAATCATAGATTCGGATGATTCGGATTCCGATTGCTTTCATTTCGGCATCCGATTCCTCGGGCACCGAGGCGGCGGCCTTGATGCGAACTGCCGTAGACTTGGGCTGTGTCGAAGCAGTTGTCTCTGTGGGGACTTCCACCCTGACACGCCACAACTCGACATTGCCTATTTTATCTAGTGCCGGTGCAAGCCTGATGAAAGCCATAAACAACGCAAGCGACGCTAAACCCCAAATCAAAATACTGGTCATGCGCGTCATACGTTGGTAGAACACCCCCGCGCTTTCCAAATCCTTGCGCTCTTCCTCTTCTTTGATTTCATTGTCATCAACCTCAGAAGAAACATTCACTTTCTTGTTCAGACGCACAATGCCAGACTCGCCCAAAACAATACTTTCTAAATGCGAGAACTTGGTAATAATGTTTTTTATCATATGTTGCTGTGATTGTTTCAGAAATATCATGACGATTCCATTCACAAAGGCCGCAAGCGTAAACAACATCATGCCATACATGATCAAACCATAGAAACAAAGCGCGCACAACTCATACCCAAAAGCAACTCCGACGCCAATAGCAAGAGACATCAGAACAATGCTAATTTGTAGCAACCGCCGCCAAACTAAGTTGGGTGGCTCATTAACCGAAACGACTTTTCCGCTGTGATGAATACCAAAGACACCATACAAGGGGTGAAATAGTTTGAGAAAGTACTGAGCCAAGACAATTGAAATCAAACAGAACGATACACGATTATACTCAACGATGTCAGGATCACGAACCACACTCAGATGTTTCAAATCCATAATCAACTCCATCGCAATCAGGTAACCGCCACACAACAGAATGACGCCCAGTATCGCCCAGTATGACTGCAATGACCACTTCGAAATACGCAAACAACGTTCTTTGTCCCAACCAAAATGCGCAATACCCAACCCATTGTCCATGCAAAGATAATAAACCAACAACCATACCCAAGAAACATGCATCAACATTCGGAATGCCCAGGCCAAATGACGAATCAGCGAACTTTCGCCGAATGACAACGACGCGAAAATGATGAACAATAGTAGGCACAACAAAAACGTGATGATCGGAATAAGGAAGGTGTAGAAAATGGCCATGGCCAAAGGTTTGATATGCACTCGGTCATTGTTACTATCAGTGGTCGGAACGCACTTGGCTAATCGTTTGGGGATGATGTTCGCCCAATACCCTTGACCAAGCATCAACAGCAACATGAAAACTAAGTATTGCGGTTTTCCCTTGAAATAATCCCACAACTCATGAACGGTTTCTTTAATGTCAGATGGCGCAAAGACCGACTTAAATCCAACAAATGCACTCTTCAAAATCTTGAGATTAAAGGGAGTGTCACTCTGCACCCAAATGAGTTCCTCGCTGAAACGAAGACGCATTTCAACCAACGTCTCCTGCATTTCCTCATACTGAGAGTTGAGTTTGAGCAATTCCTGAATGAGATTATTGTTTTCTTCATTGGCAGTATTGAGCAAGACACGCCGATCTTCCAGCATGTTCCTAATCAAATCCGTTGCCTGTTCTTCGCTCAATGTAGTCTGCGTATCGTGATAGATTTTGTTCACGAGCCGATCAAAATCCAACATTTCATGGCGCAAATCATTGTTACGTAACTGGATATTCTGAGTCTCATATAAATCATTTTTGACCTTTTGCCACTGGATATCCAAATCCGACTGATTGGGAAGTTTTTTCAGTTGCTCTGTCAGTTTCTTTCCGACGACAGTATCAAGCCCGGCAATTTCGATACGGTTCTTGATGACCTTGTTATTCTCACGTATGCTATTCATAATGTCGGTCAGATAAGCAGACTGCTTTTCATATTTGGTTATGATAACAGAGGGCGCGCCATCACTCAATAGATCTGTCAATATTTCATAATTTTTCTCGAGTTCTTTGTGCAATCCGGGGATCTGTGCCTCGATGCGCTTTTGAGATTCAACCGCCTTCCGTGCCTGCTCTTGCCGCTGAGCCTTGCGCATGGAATTAACACGATCCTCGATGTACTCTTTTTTCTTTTTCTCATAGGTGACTTTGCGCGAGGACAACTCTTGTGCAAGAGGCAGGAAATCTGCCATGGCCGCATAATAATCGCGCTCTAAATCAAGTTTCTTATTCTCGGCTTGAAGATTCTTGATTCGAATCAAGTCATTCTTCGAACGCATCTGGTCGACAAGATTGCCGGCGAACTCATTCAAATCATTGATACTGACCGTATGCAACTCTGATGCGATTTCGCTTTTTCTCTGGGCGATACTTGCAATTTTGCTATTGCGTTTCTGAATGGCCTCGCGAATCGTGAGCGCCTCACTATAATACTCATCGTAAGTAGCGTTGACATCATAGAGCAAATCCTCGGCCTTCTCCAACGAGGCAGGTATCTCAAATTCTTTTTCGTTAAATACCTCTGGATCCTTCTCCAACTGAGACTTGATATCCAACGTTTTCGTTGTCAACGCGTTCAAATCTTGCTGAATTTTGTCTGCAGAATTCTCTGTCTGTTCAAGCCGAATCAACCCGGCGACTGCTTCTTCAAAATTCTTTTTCGCTCGATCTTTTGACTCTTGCGTAATTGACGCATCCGTCTCGATGGCTTGTTTCTGAGTCTCCAAAGCCTCCTTGGTCGGCACATTGGGCAATACCTGACCGATGGAATCGGAAGAATACACAGACACTGACGCGAACACAAAAAGTAACGCTATAAACCTAACAACTGTTTTCTGCATAGCAAATCTTTCTTCTAAAAGTAACTATATATACAAATACCTTTTTGCATACCCTTGTTTACAGGTTTGAAAGCATCGTGACCAAAGATTATCGTACTTATTGGCGAAGTGAGGATTTAGCTGCAATAATTCATATTCAGCGTGCAAATCCCCGGCAAACGACATTGAGCCACAAACTCAATCGTTTCGCCCTGACGTCTTGCGATAATGAGGACGTGACGCCAACGGAACAAGAAAAGAGTATGGCAGATAAACTCGCGAAAGCCAGTTGGTATGCGTGGTTGCCTTTTCACGACACCGCAGACCCCACAAGAATGCAGCAGACCCTTGGCAACACGATGCCCCCATTGCTCTGGTGTATCGGCAACTTTGAACTACTGCTTCGCCCGGCGGTTGCCATCATCGGAACACGGCACCCAGATACTTTCGGCATGGACAGCGTGAGGCAATACGCGACGCAATTGGCGCAGGGGGGCAAACGTGTCATCATCAGCGGAAACGCGATGGGCATCGATTCGATTGCCCATCAATCAGCACTCGAAGCCGAAGAGGGATGCACGATTTTCTTCTTTCCGACAGCCCCCGAAAACGCAAGACTGCATTTTTCTATCCCCGAAGAGGTCAGCACAAGATGGTTAGGCATCACGCCGTTTGCTCCTGCGACAAATCTCATCGCATGGAACTTTCTCAAGAGAAACGAGTTAGTCGCGGCTCAAGCGCAAACGGCACTCATTGGCCAAACGGATATCAAGGGCGGAACAATCAACACGCTCAAGTATCTGCAAAGTTATCATCGCACACCGGTGATTCTCGACCTCCCGCCCGAAGCGTTCGGGGCGACGGCGCATCAAATCCTTATCAAAACAGGAAAACTGGCGCATGTGGCCACAACGCCTACAAGCGATGATATCGAGAAGCTGTTGGCTCTCACTGACGCGAAAATCGACAATCGCACCGAGATTCAACAAGACCTCTACAGCGACTTCCCTGAAGATTTATAGAAATCCGCTTAGTGCTGCGAACTGTCGGTAACCGGAAGCAATAATTGACCATAATAGCCCTTGCGCTGATCGGGAACACCAATCAGGTTATACCCCAAAAAGCTGAGTGCTGTGGGCGAAACAAACTCTTCCGAATCGCTATAATCGAAGTTGATTCTGGTCAAAGCAGACGTCTTGAGCGGCTTGAAGCGGATGCGAGCAAGCACGCCACGTTCCGCCGGACTAGGACGATGCGAGAATCCCATCTCATAAAAGATTCGCCCTACATTGTTCAGAGCGCTATTTTTCAGATGCATATCGTAAGGCAACTCATCACGGAACTCACCGTCGTAAATGTTGATATCTTGCGTTATCCAGTTATCCGTATCCCAGTCAACAACATTCAACACCTTGGGGTCAAAATCGATGGTCAACCGTACACGGTCAAAATCAACCATGTTGGGGTTTTCATAGTAAATCGTCACAACAAAATCCTGACCAAGAACCGGCGACTGAGTGGAACTCTTCATCCCCAGATAAACCCGGCCTTCTGCGGTTCCTTCAGCAATATCGCGAGCTAGTTTATAGGTGCTCGAACCAACCGTTGTGACTACAGTACCACTGGACGTCTCACCGGCGGCATCGTTTGTGACCAAATCAGTCACAATCGAAATATCCGCAGCCAGCAAACCAATAATGCCTTCGGTCAAATCCTCATCCCCAAGTTCTGCGCCTTCCTGCACCATAGGCAACAGGATATTCCGTTTGCCGCAGAGAACGCGACTCGGAAAATCGGGCGTATTCATAAACGACAAACTTGTCTTGTCTGTGAGGGCGATAGCCTTCCACGAGACACGGAAAACTTCGCTTGAATTGGTAATGATTGGCGAGGAGAACTTCGCATGCCAAGCGATGATGCCCTTGACGCGATCCACACGCGCAAGCGCTGGCTCTAGCAAGCGGCTCGAAAAAGCAGTGTCATCAATTCCAACAGGCTCTATGAGGCGAGGGTCATACTTGAGCGAAACATCGATTGAATCGAACTCCTCCATGCCGCCGTCACGGAACACGATGCGAGTCGCGAAGGTATCACCCTTGCGCACAACAATATCCAGAGTCGGCTGACTGCTGACTAGCTCGACATAAAGCAAGTTATTGGACAGATTGGGTTTGATATTAAATGCGTTCAAGGTTGTCGAACCGGTATTGGTACCGCCACCACTAGAGGGAGCATTGGTTTTCTTGGCAGTAGTGGTAACCTGGCCCTGTCCGCCAGTTTTTGCCTGATCCTTGTTCTTACTGTCGCTTTTCTTACCCTTTTCTTCCTTAGCCTTCTTCTTTTCTTCGGCTCTTTTCTTTGCTTCTTCTTGACGCTTCTTCAGACGCTCACTTGATGAATTGGACGAAAAAGCATTGGTCGATGAGTTATTTGAATTTCGACTATTATTGCTCAAATTACTCCCTGAGTTGCTCAGCGAACGACGCCGCGACGAAGAACTTTTCTGCTGATTTGCGTTATTATTCTGTGCATAACACATCATCTCCTGCCCCACACATAAGAAGATGAGTGATAACCATAAGATGGTTGTTTTCTTAAGCATTCTTATCCCTTTTGTTATCCCGCTCATAATTATATAATAATAGATTATTCCCTATCATAAAGTCTATGCCACGCAATTAGGCGCTCTTCTTGCAATTTTCCTGACGCAATTGCTTCCTTGACCGCGCAATCAGGCTCGTTGAGATGACGACAATCCCGAAAACGGCATTGTTTGGCAAGCTTAATAATATCATCAAATGTATCATCAATCGCCTCGCCCTGAGCATCCCACAACTGGATTTCACGCATCCCCGGATTGTCAATAATCAATCCGCCGCCGGGCAACATCAGCATCTCGCGGTGGCTCGTCGTATGCCGTCCCTTGCCATCGTCGCGAATATCGCAAACCTGCTGACGCTCATCACCGAGCATTTGATTCACCAAACTACTCTTGCCAACTCCCGACGACCCCAACAAGCAAATCGTTTTGTACACATCAAAGTACCGCAATAGTTCGCGAATACCCTTGCCTGTCACCGCGCTAGTGGTATGAACCGGCACACCTTCGATGGCTTTCTCAACTTCATTACGATACTTTTTCTCGTTACGCGCAGAGACGACATCACTTTTGGTCAAAACCAAAACCGCCGGAACACCGCAGACTTTTGCTTGCGTAGCATAACGCTCCAAACGCCGAAGATTGAATTCTTCGTTCATCGACGTGAGTATAAAAACGGCATCTATATTCGCGGCAACAATTTGTTCGCTCCGATGCTCACCACTCTGCGAACGGCTAAACTTGGTCACGCGAGGCAGAATATCCTCGATAACCACAGCCCCTGAATGCGACGGCGAAACAGCACAAACCCAGTCGCCGACAATCGGTTTGCCACTACTGCCCATACGCACGGCACGTTTCAAAGTCCCCTTCAACAACGCACGTTCACGGCCGTGCTCGCTCAACACGACATATGTCCCGCCATGAGCTATCACGACTCGCGCCGGAAATGATTCCGCATGCTTGTGCAACAGGGCATCGGCAGATTCCCCGCATTGTTGAATATAGGCCGTCCAACCCAAATCCTCAAGCTTCAATTCACTCATAGACTTATCCGGACGACCATCATTCACTGTAGACATCCACTGCCCTAAATAAACGCCTTACGCAGTTTTTCAAGATCCGACCGTGCCGCATCCAAAGCGTTATGATTCTTCTGCCACTGGCCACGCATCTCAAGCAACTTCTCGCGCATCACGCCGATATGTTCTTGAACGGCCTTAGGCGAAGGCGCACCGGTATGCTTTTTGGATTCCAAAATCTGCATCGGAGTGCCAATAGAAAGCTTCACATGCTTTGAAGCTTCCTTAAGCGCAAGCTCCTCCACAACCTTCGGGTCCAGACTTCCCTTGCCATCGCAAAGCTTGACAGCCACGGAAACAATCTCATAAGTTTTGCGGAATGGCAACCCGGATTTCCGTGCCAGTGCATCAGCGATATCAACCGCGTTGATGAAATTCGACTGAGCCAATTCATTGGAGCGATCCTTATCCACAGACATACTGCTGACAACACCTCTGAAGATGGCCGGGGCCTCGCGAGCCTCATCCAGTAAATCCATGATGACATACTTCGACCACTGCGTATCGCGATTATAACCGGAAAAAACACCGCGTGCAATACCAAACAGACTGCCGCACAAATGCTCAATCAGCGTTGCCTTGGCGCGAGTCACCTCGCAAAAATCCGGATTCCGTTTTTGTGGCATAATCGATGACCCTGTCACAAAACGATCCGCCAGACGCAGTACGCCAATATGAGGATTGCTCAGCATCACGATATCCTGCGCCAAAATGCTCAGGTGCGTCATCGCAAAACTTACAGCGGAACCGGCGTCCGCCTCCATCTCCCAGCGATTCGTCACGCAATCCAAGCTATTGACCTGAACCTCACGGAAGCCCATCAAGCGAGCCGTCAATTCGCGATTGATTGCCCACCCTGTGCCAAAACTGGCAGCAGCGCCGAGCGGCGAAATATTAATTCTATCATAGCATGAGAGCAAGCGATCGACATCACGCATCAGCGCCTGAGCATGCGAACAAAACCAGTGCCCAACACTTGTGACACTTGCCGGCTGATAATGCGTGTAACCACCCACGGGAACACGCTTGTTTTTCTCGGCAAAATCCAACAGCGCCGAAATCAATTCGCACAGGGACAACCCGAATTCCATAACACGGTCACGCAAGAACATACGAACAACCGTCGTGCATTGGTCGTTGCGGCTACGCCCCGAATGCATCACGCCACTGATATTGGGGCCTTCGGTCTCAGCGACAAAATGCTCAATGTTGGTGTGAACATCTTCCTTTTCGGGACACAGACACCGTTCACCTGTTGCAATCAATTTGTCGTATGAATCGAGAGCCGTCAGAATCCGAGCCGCCAATGCCGGTTTGATAATCTTCTCGCGGCAAAGCATACTCACATGAGCCTTGTTCTGCCAAACATCATAAGGAACCAGAACGGCATCCGCCATCGGACGGCCAGCCACATCACGACCCGCGCAATAGGAAATATTCAGCGCCTCGGGGGCTTCCTGCAAACGTCCACCCCAAAACTGCTGTTTCTTTGTTTGTTCTTTGCCACTTTTAGCCATTACTCTCCATCTCCCGTCTCGTATGGTCAACAACCTGACTAACAATATCATTTATGCTATATTTCGGTGCGTAATCAATCACACGTTTGAGTTTTTCCAAGCTTGGCACACGACGCAACAAATCCTCAAAATTTTCATCGTAGGCCTTTTCAAAAGGAATACAACGAATCTCGCTCTGGCTCTGCGTTTGAGCCTTGACAAGCTGCGCCAACTCCATAATCGACAACTCGGTGTCATTGCCAACATTGAACACCTGACCAACTGCCGTAGGCGTATTCATCAGGCTGTTCAACGCACCAATCACATCATGCACATGGGCAAATGAACGTGTCTGATACCCATCACCATAAACTGTGATATCCTCATTCTTCAAAGCCTGTTCCGCAAACCGTGGAATCACCATCCCGTAGCGCCCGGTCTGACGTGGGCCAACCGTATTAAATAGCCGCACGATAACAACCGGTACACGATGCTCACGCCAGTAGGCCAGCGCCAAAAACTCATCGATTGCCTTGCTGCATGCATATCCCCAGCGAGGCTTGATGGTCGCGCCAAGCACTAAATCATCATCCTCGCAGAACGGAACCTTGGCGCCCTTGCCATAAACTTCGCTCGTAGACGTAATCAAAACCTTGCGCTGTTTTTTGGCTGCTAAGGACAGAACAATCTCTGTTCCGCGAATATTGGTTTCTATCGTCTGAACAGGTTTGTCGAGAATCAACCGCACACCGACAGCCGCTGCGAAATGATAAACATGGTCACACCAGTCTATCAATTCGGACATCAGGCGAACATTCATAATGCTGTCGACGACGAAATTCAGACGCGGATTGGAACGCACGGATGACAAATTCTTGACCGAACCTGTAGACAAATCATCAATCACGGTAACGCTGTGTCCCTGTTCGAGGAGCATATCTGTCAGGTGTGAACCAATAAAACCGGCGCCACCGGTAACTAATATATTTTTTTGCATTTTCTCAATCTCTAAATCATATATGCATTGTAAGTAACGATTGAAACAGAAGCAAAATTCATTTCTAAATAAATGTCTGCTTATTTCGTTTACTATAATGCAAACCCCATAAAGGATTTATCATGACTAAAATCGTTTTCGTAGGAGCCGGCAGCACCGTCTTCGCTAAGAATCTTCTCGCGGATATATTAAGCTTTGACGAACTCAAACAGGCCACAATTTGTCTCTATGATATCAACAAAGAACGCCTCGAGACATCCATCAAGGTCGCAAACAGAGTAGCCAAAGTCTACAACGCGACGCCGACCATCGAAGCAACAATGGATTGCGCGACAGCACTCGGCGGAGCGCAATTCGTCATCACCATGTTTCAGATTGGCGGATACGACCCATGCACTATCACCGACTTCGAGATTCCCAAAAAATACGGACTGAGACAAACGATTGCGGACAGTCTGGGCATCGGAGGCATCATGCGTGCCTTGCGCACTGTTCCCGTTCTCTGGGATTTGTGCGAGAAAATGGAAAAGATTTGCCCAAACGCGCTTCTCATTAACTACGTCAACCCAATGGCCATGAACATGTGGAGCATCAATCGCAAATACGGCATCGCCAATGTCGGTCTTTGCCACAGCGTCCAATGGACAAGATGGGCACTGTCGCTTGACATCAACGTCCCCGAAAACGACATCCACTATGTCTGTGCCGGAATCAATCACTTGGCATTCTTCCTCGAATTCAAACGTCGTCTGCCCGACGGAACAAACGAGGATCTCTATCCGCTGATTCGGAAGGTCATCGAAGTAAATCGCGTTCCTGACGACAACCGTGTGCGCTATGAGCTTTTCAAACATTTCGGCTATTTCGTCACTGAATCCAGCGAACACTTCAGCGAATACTGCCCATGGTTCATCAAAGCCAATCAGCCGGAACTCATCGAGAAGTTCAACATTCCGCTCGACGAATACCCACGTCGCTGCATCGCGGCCATCAAGGGTTGGAACGAAATGCGTGCAACGATGGAAGACGAAAACAAAGAATTGGAAATCCAGACGAGTAACGAATATGCGGCTCTCATCGTTCACAGTATGGTCACTGACACGAAGCGTAAAATCAACGGCAACGTCATGAACAATGGCTCGCTCATCACGAACCTGCCCAAAGAATGCTGCGTCGAAGTACCTTGCTTCATCGATTACAACGGAATTCAACCAGTCGCCGTCGGCGATTTGCCACTGCAACTCGCCTCGCTCATACAGACGAACATCAATGTGCAGGGGCTTACGGTCGAAGGGTTGGTCACAGGAAAACGTGATTACATCTATCAGGCAGCGATGCTCGATCCGCACACAGCGGCAGAACTCAATCTCGACCAAATCAAAAATATGGTAGACGACCTACTGGAAGCACACAAGGGCTGGATTCCCGAATTCAAATAACCTTACAGGACGCACAATCAATGGGGACGGGGCTTCGGCGCCTGTCCCCTTATATTATCGCGTCAAACCTTGTACTATACCTAAAAACGCTGATAGAGTTTACTGATGCTGAATTTCGATGACATACGATTCAATTGCCACTTATACAACGGCTATAAACCATGCCGTTATGGAATGAATTGTCAGCAATGTCAGCACTTTGAACCCATCACCGGATACACGCAAAAGGACTTGTCTTGCCCAATTCCCGTCAGTAGCGAGACCACAGCCGACAACAACGCGATTCTGATTATCAAAACCGGAGCGCTTGGCGATGTGCTCCGTACAACCACTCTCTTGCCCGCACTGGCAAACGCATTTCCAAACACGCCCATCGATTGGGTCACGGCGAAGAATGCCCGTCCTCTGCTCGAGAACAACCCTTATATACGTGAATTGTTCACGCTCGATTCGCAGCAGGATTTGGAACAGATTGTGGCACAACAAAAATGGACGAGTCTATACTGTTTCGAGAAGACGGATTTGCCGCTTAAGCTTGCAGGGATAATCAACGCGCGCAAACGTTTTGGGTTCGGCCCGAACCACGCAGGAAAGCCGGTCGCCTTCACTCCGGAGGGGCGCTATGCCCTGATGCTTGGGTTGGATGATAACCTCAAGTTTCACAAAAACAAAAAGCCTTATTCGCGTGTTATCACGGAAACGGCCGGCCTTGTCTGGAATAGAGCGCCATATGTTATGGCAGTCAATCCCGCACCTAAAAAGACAACGCAGTTGACCATCGGCCTCAACACCGGATGCGGCGACGTTTTCAAAACAAAACAATGGCCACAAGAGAACTGGCAGAGTCTCGCGAATATTATCCACAAAAATCATCCGCAAGCGGCTATTTGGCTTCTTGGCGGACCGTCGGAAGAAAGCATGAATGCGTCAATCGCCGAGCAAGCGCCGTTTGTCGTCAACACAGGGAATCGCCATTCACTGCTCGAGTTCGCCGACATCATCGCGCAATGCAACATCATCGTCTCCGCTGACACAATGGCGATGCACATGGGCATCGCACTCGAGAAATTCGTTATTGCCATTTTCGGTTCGACCTCCGCCGAAGAAATCGATTTGTACGATCGTGGCATCTGTGTCATCGCGCAAGCGGACTGCCGTCCATGCTTCAAAAAACAATGTCCGCACACATGTGACGGGTCATCAAAATGTATGCGCGATTTGAATGCGGAAACCGTTTACAGTGCCATGGCATCCGAAATCAACTCTGAGAATTGACCATGATATCCGCTGACACACCATCACGCAAAAGAGAATTGTCTCGCATTCTCTGTCTTTCCATGATGCTTCTTTTGGCAATTGCTCTGCTCGCGACCGGTCTGTACCTGTGGGGAAATACACTTCGCGCCACGCTCGCGCTCCCGCGCATCCAGTTCGACAACGAAGAGGCGGCGCTTCTCTACCAGTCACAGCGCTTGCACTCCGGCGAAACGATTTACCGGACGCCACAAGCCATGATGGCAGCGCCGAATGTCTATCCCCCCGTTTACTTCATGCTGACTGCTCCATTCACCTCGCCGGACGCCACATCACTCGCCCCAGGGCGCGTGCTTTCGGCCATCAGTTTTATCCTCATTCTCATCCTTGTTTTTACGGCGACACTTGGCAAACCCTTCCGACGAATGACACGATTCGACTTCGCCGCTGGTCTCGTCGCGGCAGGCCTTATCACACTGACATATGAGGCCTTGCGCTGGAGTTTTTTCTATCGCGTTGACATGTTGGCCATCGCCCTATCACTGGCGGGGCTTGTCATCCTGACCACAAGCAGACAACGGCCCGGCACGACGCGCATCGTCTGTTCGCTGATACTGCTGACGGCCGGGTTCTACACCAAGCAAACCATGCTCGCCGCACCACTGACCGCATGCATCTTCCTCTTGCTGCGCGACCGCCGCACGGGCATTCGGTTCGCTTGCGCGTTTGGAGCGCTCTGCCTCACGCTATTTTGCGTTCTGTATGTGCTTACCGACGGCAACTACCTCCGCCTGACAATCAGCGCCAATGTCAACAAATTCGTTTTTCATGACGTCATCATCTGGCTGAAACACCTGTGGTTTTTCTATCACTACTGGCTCATTGTGGCGGGCCTCCTGTTTATCATGGCCATCATCAACCGGCGACATCTGTTCCACAGCCCATGGCCGGTCTACCTGATTGCCACACTGCCCGGACTTGTTGCGATCGGCAAACTTGGGTCTGCGGAAAACTACCTCATCGAACCTCTGATTGCGCTTGCGATTTGCACAGCCGTGGCACTCAAGACGCTGTATCGTCGGCAGACACAATGGTTGCTTATAGTGCCACTTGCCCTGCTTTTGCTCTATGCTGCGACACAATCCATGCGGTTAGGCAAACGCATTGCTCCCTTGGCGCTGCCGTCAGAACATGGACTCGCGGAGTGGAACGACCTTGCCGCACGCATCCGTTACGAAAGCACCCACGGCAACATCACATGGTGCGAGCCGGCATTACTCAATTTGCAATCCGGTCAACCGATTTATTATCAGCCATTTATCATGAGCGAGCTGACACGTCAAAAACAATACGACAGCAACGATTTTATCAACGCCATCAGTAAGCAGAAATTCTCGCTCCTTGTCACGTTATGCGACATCAACAAGGCGCCGGACAGCACAACATATCTCGATGAAACGATTCAAGCCATCGCACGAAACTACACTTTCGAATACTCGATTGGGTATCCGGAGACAATGCTTGGACCACTCAAAACGCTTTATGTTTACAGAGCCAACCGCCGCTAACCTCAGCGGCCGTTCAGTTACTCCTCGTCCAAGCTCTTCAAAACTTCCATATACTTCGCGTATTTTTCGACGAGCGGTTTCATGTCTGGATGCGTGTTATTCGCGACACAATCCAAAACGAAATTCGTATTCTGGTAAAGCAAAATCGCCGCCTCATTCTGCTTGGGATTCAGCATATTACGTGTGAACTCCCTGAAGCGCTTCGTCTGGTCATTCAGAAGTCGCACATCCGGCTCAATCTTCTTCCAGCTGTTCGCGTTCACAGATTCCTTCAAGCTCTCAAACGTCGTCTTCATCTGTTCCATCAACGCAAACGCCCGCAAATCCTCGCGAGAGTTTCCGGCTGGACGTTTTTCTTCCACTTGCTCTAGCGTATACTCTAGAGTCTCATTTCCCTCGGGGATACGTTTGGTCTCGAACAGAACCGTGACCGGTGGTGTGACCTCTTTAGGCAGTTTGGCAACCAATTCATTACGATACATTCTGGTAGCCATAGGAATTGAAGTGATGTCATTGTCCGGCAACGAAATCCAGACTTCGCCATAATTGATGCCCGACGAAGTATTGGGGTCAACCGGACGATACAAGCGAATTTCATTCTTCGCTGTCAACAGCATATCACCCACCAAGCCCGGGCTCAACGGCAACCAACCATGCTTAACACAAAGAGGTGTCTCCAACGGCTTTCTCTTTCTGACCTTCTTCGCCACCTTCGTATCCGTCGTGGCATTAGCGCTATCCATCGTTTCGGAACTTGTGGTAGTCGTTTCCGTCGTACTGTCATCTAGAGCAACGGTGTCAGTCGTTTCATACTCAATAACAGCCGTCGTACTTGTTTCGAACGAATCTCCTGCCGTACTTGCCGGATGTACCGGACTCTTCTTGCAGCCACCAAACATCAAAGCATAAACACACAATAAGCCAACGATTAGTCCATAATGTTTTAGCATTTCAACCATCTCCCGTTTTAGGATTTCTAATAAATCTCTTGAAATATATTACGCCGAGAAAGCAATTATGATTTATTTCAATGATTGAGAAACCATTGTCAGAGTAGTGATTCAGTTGATTAGATACAAATTTGGATTGAGGGATAATGGCTTTCTATATTAAACAGTTGTATGTCAATGGCACATCTTGCGGATACTATTCCATTAGGGAACTCGAACGTTGTGCCTGTAAGTCTGTGCAACACTTGCCTTTCACGCTGCGAATTCTTTTGGAGAATTTGCTTCGCAACAATACACTGCAAGGGACAAATGATGCAGCCATTGAAACCATCAGCGCATGGAATCCAAACGCCTCCGAGCAAAAGGAAATCGCGTTCACTCCGGCACGTGTCATTCTGCAAGACTTCACCGGAGTCCCCTGCATCGCCGACCTCGCAGCCATGCGCGACGCCGTTGCCAAAGTCGGCGGCGACCCGCAGACCATCAACCCCGTCCAACCAGCAGACCTCGTCATCGACCATTCAATCCAGGTCGATTCGACAGCCTGTGATTGTGCAATCGCGAATAACATGAAAATGGAATTCGACCGCAACCACGAACGCTACGCATTCTTGCGATGGGGGCAACAGGCGTTTTCGAACTTCCGTGTCGTCCCGCCCGGCAATGGAATCATTCATCAGATTAATGTCGAGCATCTGGCAAGCGTTGTAAAACTCAACGAAAAAAACATCGCTCTTTTTGACACGGTTGTCGGGACTGACAGTCACACACCGATGGTGAACGGACTGGGAGTCCTCGGATGGGGCGTCGGCGGAATCGAAGCCGAAGCGGCCATGCTCGGACAACCGGTGACCATGCTTCTGCCTCAAGTCGTCGGCGTACACATCAGCGGGAAACTGCCTGTCGGAACGACAGCGACTGACCTTGTGCTGACTTTGGTGCAACAACTGCGCAAACACGGAGTGGTCGGCAAGTTCGTCGAATTCTTCGGGAAAGGCCTCGACGCGCTCAGCGTCCCCGAACGATGCGTCATCAGCAACATGACACCCGAACACGGAGCCACATGCGGATACTTCCCTGTCGATGCGCAGACCATCGAGTACCTCGCACTCACAGGAAGACCACAAGAACAACTCACACGCATTGAGGAGTACTGCAAGACACAAGGAACATGGCGCGAAACGGACAGTGACACGAACAACCCGCAGATTCGCTATTCGCAAGTTATCGAGTTCAACCTCGCAGACATCGTCCCTTGCATTGCTGGACCCAAACGCCCACAGGATCGCATTGCGCTTTCCGACATCAAAAGCGCATGGCAAACCATCGCAAAGGATAATGATATTCTGAATTCCTCTGCCGATGCAGACCAAAATAACAAACTTCAAAATGGGTCGGTCGTCATCGCGGCCATCACAAGTTGCACGAATACAGCGGCACCATCGCTGATGCTCGGAGCCGGACTGTTCGCGAAAAAAGCCGTTGAGCTTGGTCTAAAAACCAAACCATGGGTCAAAACAAGTTTAGCGCCCGGCAGCCATGTCGTCACTGATTATCTTCGCGCGGCAGGACTACTGCCATATCTCGAACAACTTGGGTTCAACGTCATCGGATACGGATGTACAACATGCATTGGCAACAGCGGCCCACTCGCGCCGGAAATCGCCAAGGCAATCGATGACGAAAAACTGTTTGTCTGTTCCGTACTGTCCGGCAACCGTAATTTCGAAGGGCGCATCAATTCACGTTGCAAAGCGAACTGGCTCGTCTCCCCCGCGCTTGTCATCATGTACGCAATCAAGGGGACAATCGACTTTGACCCGACAACGGAACCCATCGGATTCACCCCTGACAACAAACCCGTGATGCTCGCAGACCTGTGGCCAGCCGATGACGAAATCAAAACTCTCGCTCAAAAAATCATCACGCCGATGATGTTTAGCGAAACCTACAAACAAGTGTTTGATGGAACAAAAGAATGGGAAGATTTGCCCATTCCAACCGGCGATCAATTTGCGTGGAATACGGATTCTACCTATATCAAGGAACCGCCGTTCGTTGAAAACTTCCAGATTCAACCACCGCCAACACCGACAATCACAGGCGCTCGCTGTTTGGCTGTTGTCGGCGACTCTGTGACAACGGACCACATTTCGCCCGCGGGGAATATTGCTAAAGACAGCCCGGCAGCGAATTATCTCAGGGCTTGCGGCATCGAGGAGAAAGACTTCAATAGCTACGGCTCACGACGCGGAAATCACGAAGTCATGGCACGTGGCACTTTCGCGAACATTCGATTCCACAACCTGATGCTCAAAGGAACGGAGGGTGGGAAGGCCATCTACCTACCGACCGGAGAGATTATGTCAATCTATCAAGCAGCCATGCTGTATCAAAACGAGAAAACGCCACTCATCATCATCGCTGGGAAAGAATACGGCAGTGGCTCTTCGCGCGACTGGGCAGCGAAAGGTCCCGCACTACTCGGAATTAAAATGGTTCTCGCGGAAAGTTTCGAACGCATTCATCGCAGCAATCTGATTGGAATGGGAATCCTCCCGCTTCAATTTGAACCCGGCGAAAACGCACAAAACCTCGGACTGAACGGAACGGAAACTTTCAATGTCGAAAACTGTTTCGAGAAAGATAACTCTTTCCGCCGAAAAGTCAAGATTACGGCAACAGCTTGTGATGGAAAAGAAAAGTCATTCACAATGGTGGTTCGTCTCGACACACCAATCGAGCAACAGTACTATATCAATGGCGGCATTCTGCCCTATATGCTTAGGCAACTCCTATAGAACCAAAACCTCAGAACTACTTGAAGTCCTTGGGCGGAACAATGTCCGATGTTTTGATGCTAAGAGTTTTGCCACCCGTATCCGATTTGAGCATCAAAAACGATGGGATGGTCAGATTCCAGTGGATGGCGGCCGCGCGAATAATGAAGCAGACAAGTATGCCAACGATGCCGGCACAGTGTACGCTGAAACCCCATGATAAAAGACACGCGTCGGCGATGCATCCGAGTAGAATCGGATTGGCATACAACTCGCGACGCATCAGCAGATTCACGCGCCCGGCCACAACATCGCGGATGATACTGCCACCAATAGAGGTAATCACGCCCATGAAAATCGGCACCAAAGGCACACCGATATTCAACGCCCAAGTCTTGTGCAGCGCTTGTACCGAAAACAACGCGACGCCCAGTCCGTCCAAGTAGAGCATCAGCAAATAAGAGGATGATTTACTGAAAACTCGGAAGAACAAAAACGCAGCAAACGACCCACCCAACGCCGTATAGACATAAAGTAAATCGTTCGTCCAAAACACGGGAACATCAAGAATCAAATCACGAATCGTTCCGCCACCTAACGCTGTGATGAAGCCAAGAAACAGCACCCCAAACAAATCAGTCCCTTTGTGTGAGATAGCAAGAACGGCCGTAACGCCAAACACGACAACTGCTATCTGCGATATGATATATTCAAAAACCATCCTGACTTCCCTGTACCAACCAAATTCACTTTATACTACAGACAACAAGTCGCTGACATCATGAACATTTGGGTAAATAAAAACGGTCATTCGCCGAAACGAATGACCGTCTTTGTTCTCGGGAGAGAAATCACAATTATGCTGTTCGGTTGCCTACATTTTCGACTGCCCGCGTCTCGCGCAAGACTGTCACTTTGATAGGACCGGGGAAATCAATCTCTTGCTCTATCCGCTTTGCGACATCTCGAGCCATGAGAATCGCGTGATTATCGTCAACTATTTCTGGTTTAACCATAATGCGCAATTCACGACCGGCTTGCATTGCATAACTCTTATCCACGCCTTCACAACTCGTAGCAATTTCTTCAAGTTTTTCCATTCGCTTGATATAACTCTCCAAGGTCTCGCGACGTGCTCCGGGACGCGCTGCGCTGATGGCATCGGCGGCCTGGACCAAAACAGCTACGATAGTTTTGGGTTCTACTTCATTGTGGTGAGCCTCGACAGCATGACAAACCGCCGTGCTCTCACCGTATTTCTTACACAGTTCTGCCCCCAAAAGAGCATGGGGACCTTCTTGTTCCTGACTTACAGCCTTGCCGATATCATGCAAAAACGCCGCACGCTTCGCCAATTTACTGTCAACTCCAAGTTCTGCAGCCATGTGACTTGCCAAGGTTGCAACCTCTTGAAGATGTGCCAGAACATTCTGCCCATAGCTTGTCCGAAACTTCAGTTTGCCCAACAGTTTGATAAGTTCCGGGTTTAAATCATGAAAACCCATATCCAGAGCGGCCTTTTCGCCTTCTTGGCGCAAGTGTTCCATAAACTCTTTTTCGGTCTTCTTGACAACTTCTTCGATACGTGCCGGTTGAATCCGACCATCCATCAGCAGTCTCTCAATCGAAAGACGAGCTATTTCGCGCCGAATTGGCTCGTAACAACTCAAAACGATTGCTTCCGGAGTATCATCAATGATAAGATTCACGCCTGTAGCGGCTTCGAGCGAGCGGATATTCCGACCCTCTTTGCCGATTATTCGACCCTTCATCTCATCTGACGGTAATGGTAAAACCGTCACGGCACTCTCCGAAATATGCTCGGTCGCTGTTCGCTGAATTGCTAGCGCCAAAATCTGACGGGCTTTTTTGTCCGCTGACTCACGCGTGTCGGCCTCGGCACGACGCAAGATATTTGCAGATTCGGCCTGAACAGTCTTTTCCAACTGTTTCAGCAACAGATCCTTTGCTTCCTCCGGAGTCATTCCGCATATTTTTTCTGCTTTTTGCTGAAGCGAAACTTCAAGCTCAGATATTTGTTTCTCACGTCTATCTAGAGAGCCAAGACGTTGATCTACAATTTGTTCCTTCTCGGCAACGGCCTTCGCTTGCTTAGTCGCTTGGTCAAGCTTCTGTTCAAGTTGGCGTTCCTTCTGAAGCTCTTTGTTCTTCAAAGAATCCAGCTCACTACGCTTACGCTGGAGCTCCTTTTCATGACGCTGAGTGCTGTGAAAGATATTCTTCTCACCGCGTAGCTCCGCGTCCTTCAAAATTGTTTCGGATTCCCTTTTAGCTTCTTCAATGATAAGTTGGGCTTGTTCCTGGGCAGATTTGAACTGTGCTCCTAATTGTTGTTTCATAAACCAATAAATCACACCCGATACCGCTGTAATACCTACTACAGCAATCGTCCCGGGAATGACAAAGGTTTGTACATACTCTCCTAGCATAAGGAGCGTTCACCTCCGTTTATTGTGTCAAAGATCATCGTGACTTGTGGTAATTTCTTTACTAAAGCCGTCACATTATACAACAAAAAGGGTAAAAATAGTCAACAAATAATAGTGCCATCTTGTTAAAATTCATGAAAAACATTTCTTTAGGTTTAACAGTTTCTTCGCATCAACAGAAATCAAGCGGAGGTGACATCGTAAACGGCGAAACTCTATCGCAAATATTTCACAGGACTATCAGGTAATATTCTCAAACAAAAATAACACCAAGAGATTCTCGTATGCAACTGACAAAACAAGAACAACAAGCGATTTTCGACGCAAAAGCGGGAGCATCGGTCAACATTGCTCAACTGACCATGGACGCACCTGTCATCCCACTCAAAATGACCGCCGGAGGTCCTCCTCTTCTTCTCTCTGACGACCCCGAATATATTCGTCTTCCTCAGGCTGGAGCCATGCGCGAGACCCTAAGACCGGGCATCTTCAGGCTCTACTCCTACCATGTCAACGCAATCAAAGGGCAACAAACACGCATCACGAACGTGATTGAGAATCTCGGCGACAAACCGATGACCGTTCGCCTGTTGCGTCAGGCCTTCCCCAAACCGGACAACGAGTATAATCTGGTCGGATGCGAGGGGCTCAAGCAGTATTGGACATCCACCCCGGAAGAACAGGGACGCATCGTCGCCCCCGGACAATCAATCGCCATCGACCCCAAGATGGAAAACACGCTCATCAGCTATGACGACTTATCACACGGATTTTATGAAATTTTCATCGACCAGCCCGCACGCATCACCACACTGCAAACAACGTCCGATAAGTCTGGCCCGGACGCCAATAAGCAAATTCACGAACTGCAACCCATTCCGGCCGAAAACAACAACGCCGGACGCGGATTTTTCCCGTTCAGCGAGTACGAAGTCACGACACCCGACGCATACGTCATGGACACTGCCAATGGAGCCGTCCAAATCGTCATCGCCGACGGCATCACAGACCGCTGGATTACGGGATGGAGCAGCGATTTGGATAAACCGACAATCCTTGCAGGCAACTACGGCGTCATGTACAACATGACCATCCAACGCAAACACAGCGATGGACGGGCATGGGCGCTCATCACATGGAACCAGAGAGCCGAAGACCAATGGTGTGGCGGCATCGCAATGGCCATCATGGTGAACGGAGAACTCATCACCATTCCAAGCGACTGCGTCAAGATTGGGCATGCCCCACAGGCAAGCGTCATCAAGGTTTTTGAGCCATCAGAAGAACCAATCAAACTGGTTTTTTCGCCGCCGGGGGCATCATGCCTACCCATACCCCTCATTTTTGTCCCAATCGAGAAATAATTATAACCTTTGCAAGTGTAATTTCTCCTTGACATTTGTATATATGTTAGGTTATATTGGGACTATAAACAAACTATTTAAGGGCAGAAAACAACTGATTATGAGCATGTCATTGAAATTATTCGCTGTTGGAACACTAACAACAATCGTGATGATGAGCACCTGCAATACGTCTTTTGCCGGTGGGGAATGCCCTCCGCCACCATCAAAGCAAGTTGTCGACGTCCCGGTTATGCCGCAACAACAGGGATACATTTGCCGCGACTGGCCCATCCCAACACCGCGCAGATATGTCGGATTCGGTGCTAAACTCAATCCATTCTACACCCCGACCTATACGTACCCATCGGAAAGAGTATACGAAGGAGACAATCCTAAGTATTATCCTTTCTTTTTGCCGCGTAAATGGGCTAACTACAAAAGCGCCCCAGTATACTACAAGGGCGATTACGGTTACAAGAGCCGCAGCAACCACTATTGGGATTCCTATGACGAGTGGGAACTGGAAAAAAGCGAACAGCGTCAGTAGTTTTTCACTCATTACTTCATTTTTTGTATTTTAGCATTGACAAGTTACCCATTTTTATGCTATAAGTGGGATTGATTGGTCAATCTGTAAGTTTATTACAATCGGGCTTAACACAGACACAGAAAGATATAGTCGCACAGACATGGGTAAAAATAAGAAAGCGCCGGAAAAATCTCCAAAAAAATCAAATTCTAACGATGAGTTGGCGGCACCACGCTTCTTGGAACGCTCCGAAGAAAAGGAAATTATCGGACGAGTGCAAAAAGGAGATGTCAACGCATTTACCATTTTGGTTGACGCGTACAAACAAAAGGCATATTACACCGCATATGGATTTGTAAATAATCACGAAGACGCTCTGGATCTGTCACAAGATGCTTTCATCAAAGCATTCAAAGCAATCAAGACATTCGACCTAAAAGCGCCATTCTTTCCGTGGTTCTACAAAATCATCAAGAATCATTGCCTGAACCACATCAAGAAAAACAAACGTTTCGAGCATCAGTCTATCGAAGAACAGGCCGAAGACCAGTTCATCCAATACCCTGACACTAAACCGCTGCCTGATGATCTATACCAAATGTCTGACATGAATCTAAGACTCTGGAAAGCAATCGAAACGCTTAAGCCTGATTTCAGAGAAATTATCACACTTAAACACTATCACGGGTTGTCTTATAAGGAAATTGCTGAAGCACTCAACATCCCCATCGGGACTGTCATGAGCCGCCTGTTCAACGCAAGACAAGAACTTAAAGACATCGTCGAAAAAGATGAAATCCCTCCCAATCAAGAGCAATAAAGCAAAGTCATAAAGATGAAGAAAAAAACACCTGCGAAAAGCTCGCCGGACCCGAAAAAAAGAAAACAGGCTGCAAAACCTACGCTTCAGAAAACAGCAAAGAAAGCTACGCTGACTGTCGCTAAAAGGAAAACGACTCAACCCAAACCAGCCGCAAAGAAGAAGGTAACGACAGCCGTTGCCAAGACTGTCAAAAAACAAACGAAGACAGCTGTCGCCAAGAAAGCAATCGTTGCCCCGAAGAAAGCAACCAAGCCAGCTAAGCCGGTGAAAGTCGCCCCAAAGAAAGCGGCAAAGCCCGTTGCGGTCAAGTCTTCGAAAAAGCAAGCACCGAAAGCAAAAGCGTCCGTTAAGAAAGCTGTTGTCCCGAAGAAACAGATAGCAACACCTGCTCCAAAGAAAACACCCATCGCAAAAGCTAAAGTGACGAAGGTCACCAAAGCAATCAAGCCTTCCAAAGTCACTCGGGCAATGAAACCCGCTGCAAAACCGGTGAAACCGGCACCAAAGATTGTCGAAAAAAAGGCTGGCAAGCCAAAGGCCGCAAAGAATGTTGTTACTGATTCATTGTTGGGCAAAACGGACGAAGAGCTTAAGAAGAACATCAAGATTGAGCCAGTTGACCTTGACCCGAAGCCAATGGCGGAAATACTGATTTCTGTCCTTGTACCGGCCAAAAAGAAAAGAGTTGTTGGCAGACCTCGTAAGAAAGCTCCCAAGCAGCCTAAGTCGACTGAGCCGGAGACACCTCAGTTCCTGACCACTATTCAGGAAAAGTCCATCATCAAAAAAGTGCAGGACGGCGAGGTTGGAGCATTCGAGCAATTAGTCAATGCCTATAAACAAAAAGCGTTCTATGTTGCGCTGAACCTTGTCAAAAACCACGAAGACGCGTTGGATTTGGCGCAAGATGCATTTGTTAAGGCATTCAAGGCCATTAAGTCTTTCGACCTAGAGGCCACGTTTTTTCCGTGGTTCTACAAGATCATCCGTAATCACTGCCTGAACCACATCAAAAAGAATCAACGCATTCGCAATGATTCGCTTCAGGAAATCGAAGAGGAAACATATCAGCAGTTCCAAGACACCAAGCCCAAGCCGCGTGACCAGTATCATACGGATGAAACTTGCAACTTGCTGTGGAACTCGATTGAAAGACTTAAACCGGACTTCCGCGAAATTATCACACTCAAGCATTTTCACAACTTATCATACAAGGAAATTGCTGAAGCTCTTAACATCCCCATCGGGACTGTCATGAGTCGCCTGTTCAACGCGCGACAAGAATTGCGTGACTTGGTGAGACGCGCAGAATCATAAGACTCTGCCACATACGATAAAAAAAGAGGCTTCCTTATCAAACGATGATGAAGCCTCTTTTGCAACTATGGAGTAGCTCGAACCAGCGTCTCGCAGATTCGATCTTCGACAGCCCGTGCCCCACTGCGACTGGCCTTGTTGACCAGTATCGCAAACACATAGGTTTGCTTCTCGCTGGCTTGCACATAACCCGACAAAGTCACCACGCCATTAATCGTACCGGTCTTGGCAATAATCCGTCCCGGATACCCTTGCATACGGCTCTTCAATGTCCCATCAATGCCGCTTTTGGGCAACGTATTATAGAAAACACTAAAGCTCGGCTGAGACACCATATAGGTCAGCAATTGCACAAGCTGATGCGGGCTAACCCGATTAGCTTCGCTCAGACCGCAACCATCCGCGCCATAAAAACCGGTAATATCTACGCCCGCGCGTTTTAAGAAGTTTCGCTCAATAACGCGTGAAGTCGCGTAACCGGCCTTACCGCCCTTGACAGCGCCAATGCTGACATAAATCTGTTCGGCCAAATGGTTCTCACTGTGTTTGTTCATCACGGTCAAAATATCCGATAACGCCGGCGACTGATAGTAAGCAACCACGTTCTCACGCGACGGAGTGCATATACGCCGACGCTCGATTGTCAGAGTCCCATCAAAATCGATGCCTGACTTCTTGAGTAGACTGCGGAAGACAGCCGCCGCATACAAAGAGGGATTGTCGGACGGCAACGTCAACGCCTTGACCGAATTCACATTGCCCATCAATTGGATTCGGTTATCTGTCCCACGTTTGACTTTGAAAGCCGAGCCTTTGCCCGTAACAGTCTTGTTGATAATCGGATACCCCTGAGCATCAGGTCGGAACTCCACAATGCCCGGCTGCCCCGGTGCTCCCGGTTTGACAACGACTTCCATCAAATTCTCTTTCACAGTCAGCGGGCTTGGGAAGTTCGCATAAGTATCATTCAGCATACGCGATGGCCAATCCGGCTTCAAGCCGCCCATATCCCAATCAGAACAATCAATCTTCAGACCGCCTTTGATGTGGCGTATTCCCTGCTGCTTAACCTTATCAACCCAGTCACGATAAACCCAGTCCGGCGCGGTTTTGCGAAACAGCAATGACGAAAAAGTCGGATCGCCCTGTGGCAGAATCACCAAGTCTCCGTTGAGTGTCCCATCCGAAGAAACCGAACCTGTCTTCATCAAGTAGGTTTGATAGCGGAAATCCGGACCAAGCTGATCCAGAGCCAGGCAGGTCGTCATCACTTTACGCACGGACGCCGGGATGAACCCACGATTGGCATTATTGTTCTGATACAACACCTTGCCATTTTCGAGCCGCGCAACCTCCACTCCAAATATACCGGCATTACGGTTATCCCGTAGAATTCGTTCTATTGCAGTAGGAATATCAGCCTCGGTGACAGGCGTCGGTGCCGGCGTGGGAGTCGCCTCTTTCTTGGCTTTTTTCTTGGTAGACGATTTCCTAGAAGAAGTCGTCTTACTCTTGCTTTTCTTTTCAGTCGACGATGCTGTCGCCTTCTTCTTAGCTGTGGGTGCAGCTTGCACTGGCAATGTAGCAAAACAGCATAAGACAGCGCACAACACCAAAAGAGTGGTTTTAAGTATGTTTTTCATAATCAGTTTTAACTATACAGATTCCAACTAAATGGTTTGTAAAAGAAAACAACGAAGCCTCATAAAAGGTTCGTTGTTTTTCTATAATTAATCCTCGACTTTCAATCAGCCTTGAGGGAAAATCTCGCTCATATCGAGTTGATGCGTGCGCAGCCAACGACGCATTTCAGTGCGATCCAGACGATACTTCTCGCCGCCGCTCATCTCTTGCAAGAACGGAAGTGAACGCATCCACGCATCCCACTTTCTGCGGTCAGCAGTTGTGCCCCAGACTTGTTCGACAAGTGAGAGCATATCGGAAGCCGGAATCACCGAACGGAAGAAGTCGAACAATATCTCCGTGCGCAAAGCTTCTTCTTTCAGAATGCTCAAAAGCTGTTTCGTTATCTGTTCATGGTCAAAAGCTAAAATAGGATGTTTCTTGACCGGATGATAATCTGCTTCAATCGAATCAATCATCGGCTTCAATTCCTCGACACGTTTGCCGGTTTTCTCATCAACCAGCAGAGGAATTGCACCCAGATAAAACACCGAAATAGAACGTCCACGCGCATCTTTTTTCAGTGGGCCAACTGTCATAATCTGCTTCAGCCGGATAGAACCCGTTTTGCCCAAGCCTGTCTGCTCCTTCAGCTCACGCAAAACGCCTGCCTCAAGAACCTCGTCATTCTTCAGATAACCACCGGGGAACGCACACAAACCGCCATAAGGCTCATCAGCACTGCGAATAAGAACGAATTTCAGTTGCTGTTCTTCAAAAGCAAACATTACTACGTAAACGATTACTTTGATATCTTGATCTTGACCAAGCTTTGCGGTCTTTGTGGTGGAGCCGGCTTTTTTAGCGGGAAGAGTTTTCTTCCCAGCCATCGACTTCTTGGGTATTACCATTAATTTTGTACTCCCAGTCATTTTGGAAATATTTATATAGTAGTACCATTTTTGCTTAAAAAAATGCAATATAAAGACAGTTATGTACAATTATAACAGCGTTTCTATTATCACTTTTTGTTTTTTTGTATATTTATTGTGGGCAATAAACCGCTATACTTTGCCCCTTTTGACGAATTCAATATCTATATCATACTATTATAATATGATTAGGCAGGTAACTGCTGTTATCTGCATAACATTATGGGGAGTTTTATAGATGACGATCACTGCTTTAGACAATCATCTCGGCCAACAATTGGTTGCCAATGGAAAACTGTCAGAAGATGATCTTGAAATGGCAAAACGCGAATCGCATAAAACAGGGGAATCGCTACAATCCGCGCTTGTCAAACTAGGCGTAACAGACGAAGAAGATATTCTCAAAGTACTGGCATCATTGCTCAATCTTAAGTATGTCAAAATCAGCGACATGACCATTCCGCGTGAAGTCATTGAGCGTGTCCCAGCAAAGTTAGTCACGCACTATCACATCGTCCCTATTGAAACAGACCCGTACACCCTCTACGTCGCCACGACAGATCCAAACAATGTACACGACTTTGACGACTTGGGTCTGCTGCTTAAAACGGAAATTGAACCCATCGTCAGCTCGACCAAAGAAATCGATGACGCCATCAAGCGCTACTATGGTATTGGAGCGTCGACAATTGAAGAACTGATTGACGAACAAGGAACCGACACCACGAACATGCCCATCGGTAGTGATGTCACTGACTTGGACGAGATGGCTGAAGACGCATCAATCGTTCGATTCGTCAACCAAATCATTCAGGAGGCCATGCGCGACCGCGCGACAGATATCCATGTGGAGCCTCTAGAAAAGGAACTGCGTGTCCGCTACCGCATCGATGGTATGCTCTACGAGGCCAACATCCCTGCGTCAATCCGCCGATTCCAGAGCGCGATTATCAGCCGTATTAAAATTTGGGCAAACCTTGACATCGCCGAACGACGCCTGCCACAAGATGGTAAAATCGTCACCAAGATGGGCGAAAAGGAATTCGACCTTCGTGTCAGCACACTGCCAACCCCCTACGGCGAATCAATCGTTATTCGTATCCTCTCGCGCGACAGTGAGTTCGTCACTCTCGAAAAGCTCGGATTAGATTCGTACAACGCCGGCATCATGCGTTCCATGATTCACAAACCTCACGGAATTCTCTTCGTCACCGGCCCCACAGGATCCGGCAAGAGTACAACGCTTTACGCTGTTCTGAACGAAATCAATCAGGTCGACCGTAAAATCCTTACCGTTGAGGACCCTATCGAATATCGTATTCAGGGCGTCACTCAGGTACAGGTCAACCCACAGATTGATCTGACGTTCGCTCGCGTCTTGCGCACAATGTTGCGTCAGGACCCTGATGTTATCATGGTCGGTGAAACGCGTGATACCGAAACAGCCGAAGCCGCGACACGTGCGGCTCTGACAGGTCACCTTGTGTTCAGCACACTTCACACAAACGATGCAGCCGGTGCTGTGACACGTTTGATTGATATGGGCATTGAACCATTCTTGGTCGCAAGCTCCGTTGAAGGACTCATCGCACAGCGTCTCGTTCGCTTGCTCTGCCCCGAGTGCAAAGCAAAGTTCAACCCACCGGAAGAACTTCTCAAGCACCTGAAAGCCAACGGCCTTGAAACGGATGGATTCCCATACTTCAAACCGGTCGGTTGCGAGCGTTGCAGATTTACAGGATTCAAAGGCAGAACTGCTATTTACGAAATCATTCGTCTCGACGAAGACATCAAGCGTCTGGTCATTGATCGTCAACCCTCGACAGCAATCAAGAAACAGGCACTCAAGGCGGGACTGAGAACAATCCGCGAGGATGGGTGGATCAAGGTAACAGAAGGAAGAACAACCGTTGACGAAGTCTTGCGTGTGACCATGGAAGACGAACTCGGAACCGCAAGAATGCAAGACGAGTAGGATGAGATTCTGAGAAAAACCAAGTATGGCTATTTTTTACTATAAAGCAAAATCATCCAACGGTGCCCTCGAAACAGGTCAAATCGACGGCGAAACGATTCAACAGGCAACCGCTAAAATACAGGCAAAGGGGCTTTTCCCTCTGCTTGTTCAGACAGAGGACGACTTCAAAAACGCGTCGGGCGGACTTGCCTCAACGACAATCAAAGTCCGTAAGCGCATTCGCATCGACGATATCGCGACGTTCAACCGTCAGCTTGCCGACCTGATAGGATCTGGCATTCCTCTTGTCAAAGCATTGAATGTTCTGCAAACACAAACAGCCAACCCAAGTCTGACAGCGATTATCGCGCAAGTCTCGTCCGATGTTTCCGGGGGTGATTCACTTGCGGATGCAATGGCGAAACACCCAACGGTTTTCTCAAAACTTTTTGTCGCCATGGTGCGTTCCGGTGAGGCTGGTGGTATGTTGGACAAAGTTCTGGAACGCCTCGCGGACTTCACAGAGCGTGACGCGGAAACACGCGCAAAGCTCAAGGCCGCCCTCGCTTACCCTGTGTTCTTGGTCGTCGCCGGTTCGGGCGCCATCCTCATTCTGATGACATGGGTGATGCCGAAAATTCTGGATGTATACAAGCAGACAGAGCAGGCGCTCCCCGGTCCAACACAAGCACTCTTATCCATCAACGAATTCATTACGTCTTGGTGGTGGGCACTCATCATCCTTTTCGGAATCATCATCGGTGTCATTATAAATGCTCTCAAAAGGCCCGAAGGAAAAACGTTCATCGACAAGATTGTTATCAAGACACCGTTGTTTGGGTCGATTGTCACCAAGCAAGAAATCGCGAACTTTGCCAGAACTCTTGGTTCCTTGCTGCATAACGGTGTGAACATCATTGCGGCACTCGAAATCGTCCACGGCGTGCTCACCAACAAGGTCATCGCCGACGAAGTCAAACGCATCCCCGATTCCATCAAGCAGGGCGAAGGCGTTTCTGCCACGCTCAGCAAGGGACACATTTTCCCGCCTGTTGTCGTCAACATGATTGCAATCGGAGAAGAAACCGGACGACTGGACGAAGTGCTGGTCAAGATTGCGGCATCCAACGAGATGGAAGTCAACAGACAAATGAAAACGCTGACAAGCCTCATGGAACCGTTGATTCTCGTCATCATGGGTGGCATCGTCGGTTTCATCGTCATCGCCATGCTCATGCCTATCGTCGGGATGGATCCAACCTCGGGTGAATAGCATGCCGAGAATCACACAATACATCAGAGTACGCGCCAACAGGGCATTTACTCTCATCGAGATTCTCATCGTTGTCGTCATCATATCCATCATGATTGCGATTTCCTACCCGTCTGTCAGCAAACTGTACGAGGCAACAAAACGCAATTCCGTCGCGATGGAATTCATTGGTTTGTGCCGTTATGCGCGAACTCAAGCGATTGTCAAGCAGCACGATATCAATGTTTTTGTCGACCTAAAGAAGCACGAGTATTGGTGCGACTTGCGTGAAGACCTAGACCCAAAACAAGATCCGTCAAAGAAGTCAATCATTCGCGGAAGTTCAAAGTACTCGAACAAACGCAAGGGCAATAACATGGAGCAACGCCACACCCTCGACAAAGGGGTTAGCATTGCCGAAGTTAGCTCGGCCAAGAGTCAGGTCATTGACAAATCAATCGTCTCGATAGATTTCTATGCGGATGGCTCTGCGACTGCGGCTGTCGTTGTTTTCCAGACGGACAAAAACGGTGTCACGAATCAAATCGCCGTCGAGATTTTGCGACCATCCGGTGTCGCCCAGATTGTGACTAAACCAAAGGAGGAGGAGAATGAATAGACACGCGGCTCTCAAATCACGAAACAGCTTCGCGCTCCTCGAAGTTTTGGTTTCGGTTATGATTCTCTCCATCGCTTTGTCGACACTCATGCGGTCGTTCACAATATCCATGAATGTCGTCAAACGCAACGACATCATCACTCAAGGCTGCATACTGGGTGAGGCATTATTGCAAGACTTGGAAATGAATTCTCCCAAGAGTAAGAATTCGTCGGGAACTTTTGAGGATGACGGCTTCCCGCTCTATTCGTATGAAATCGCCTACGATGAAGAAGTCCCCCGCTACGGCAATCTGCCCAAAGGTGTACGACTGGAAGATCCTGTTCCAATCAGAAAAGTCAATGTCAAGATATACTATACCGCTCAGAACAGCAAAAAGACGGAGACCGTGACCTCTCTCGATTTGATTCTGCCGCCAATCGAAAGATGGCAATACGAGTCAAGATTCCTGAACGGACTTTTCATGGAAGACAGCATTCGCTCAAGCGGAAGACGGAGACGATAAAATGAATCTGCTCCATAAGTCTAAACATAGCGCTTTTACGCTGATTGAAGTTCTGCTCGCCGTGACGATTGCATCAATCGTCATGACCTCGGTCATGGCCACCTTCCACACTGCAATCAAGGCGTACCGCATGGGAATGGGACACAGCGAATCCGAACAGCGAGCGCGATACATCATGAACAAAATCGCCAGCGACTTGCGCAATTTGTTTTACCTCGACCCGAACTCCTACAACAAGTACAGACGGCAGATTGAGTCGCAAATTGAATCGCAGTTACAAACCGCACTCGAATCCGGCATGACGGAGAAGGAGTTCTACGAAACGCAGGATTTGCCGGAGCTTGGCCCCGAAGTCGATTTGAGTTTTTACGCGAACGACAGCGGCGAAGCGGATACCTTGAGCTTCATCGTCAATCAACACAATGTTCAGACCGATGATAAAATGCCGTGGAGTTTGGCAAGAGTCAAATACTTCCTCGAAGATGGCAAACTCAAACGCAGTATTGGCAATTGTTTTGCGATACCGACTGACGAACTCGGCAACGAAATCGTTTCGGAGAATGATGCGGAAGCTGATGTGCTGACCGAGAATGTCAAGGAGTTTGAACTCGAATTCGGGTACTGGTACGACGGAGACTGGATGGTTGCCAATTCGTGGGATTCCAATCTGCAAGTCTATCGCAACCCGTCCACGGAAGAAGAATCTGACTCGTATATCACGGATGCCTATGGCAACAAAGTCACGGAGAAAACAACGGCCGAACAAGTGTTGGGAAAGAACTCCGATGACGCGACATCGATGCAGAATCTGCCTGACGGCGTGCCCGCATGGATTAAATATACGTTGACCTTTACCGACCCGAAGATTCCCGAGAGAACACGAAAGTATATGCAGATTGTTCAGTTGTATCAATCGCAGGAAACGTTCATTCCTGAAATTGAAGACACGACAAACGCCGCAGGCTCATCCATCGCGCCAATAGGCACACTGTCCTCATCATCGAACTCCGGCTCTTCCTCCTCGGGCGGCAATATGTCCAACAGAAATAGTGGCAGACGCAGAGGCTCATCCGGATCAAACGCTTCCTCCGGTGGTGGGGGACGCAGAGGCCCCGGTGGCAATCAAGGCAATCGTCCTTCTGGTGGAAATCAAGGTGGCGGACGTGGCCCCGGCAGTGGCGGCGGACAGCCACCACAAGGGAGACGATAGCATGAACTATCCCTTCTTCAAACATACACAGCCTTGCAAAAACAGCAATCATAACAAAACAGGTATGGTAATGGTTTTTGTTTTGTGGATTGTTGTTCTACTTGGCGCGCTCGCGAGCACTCTCGCATGGGATGTGTTGGTCAACTCAAAACTCGCGTTGGCACAACGTGAACAACAAATCGCCTACAATTTGGCTCGCAGTGGAATTGCCCTCGCAATGACTCACCTCGCCAATGACCTTCTTGTCGAAGACCAAGAGAATCGTGGGAATCCCTATGACGCGTATAGTGATGTCTGGGCGCAACCGCCCGAAGAGAAAGACCTTGACAAAGGTGGCGTCAAAATGGGCAAGGGCATCATGAGTTATGAGATTACCGACGAAGAAAGCAAAATCAATATCAACAAAGCTAGCGCGCAACTCCTGCGAGCAATGCTTGAATTCTACGGATTGGACGAAACGGAAAGCGATGATTTAGCCAATGCCATTTGCGACTGGCGCGACTCGGACAATAACGTGTTGGGCGATGACGAATCAACAGGACTGACCGAGAACGAATATTACAGCTCGCTCTATGGACAGAAAATCAACAAGGATTTGGCAGACGAGGATTTGCTTTACCGGTGCCCCAATGAACCGTTCTTCACAATCGAGGAATTGATTGACGTCCAAGGGATGAGCGATGAGTTGTTCTGGGGGCCTGATGCCATAACAAAAGAGAGCGTCGAAATCGCAAAACGTTCACGCATCGCGAAAGGCAGATCCGTAGCATCACTCGGCCCCAAACGCCGTAGTCTGCGACGTGACAGCAGCCAACCAATGTGCGACATCATCACAGTGCAAGGCGAAGGCAACCTCAACATCAACACCGCAAGCGAAGAAGTTCTGACCATCGTGCTCTATGCGGCAAACAACCTCACGGACATGAACAGTGCGAAATCTCTGGCAAGAACAATCGTCAATTATCGCGGTGACAACAAAAGCAAACGGAAGAATCTGAGACCTGATGACGCATTCAAGAGTGCCGAAGATTTGTCCAAAATCAGCGGACTGGATAACGAGGATTTGGCGATTGTCAGCAACCTCAGTTCACTGGGAATTTCAATCGGTTTCAAGTCGAACATTTTCGCAATCACGGGAACAGGGCGTGTCGTCAAAGACAAGCGGCAATATCAAACTGAGAAATCAATCACCGCTATCGTCAAGAAAAATCTCGACGCCTACAATCCTGACGACGCACGACTGGCAAATCTCAACTTGACAACAGCGCGCAGCTCAAGGCGCAAGTCTGTCTCGGTAGGATCGAAGTCCAAGGCCGATGAAGATAACCTGATTCGCATTCCCGCAATCCGTGTGTTGCAGTGGATTGAATAAAAAAACGACAGCTCACAAAGTGAACCGTCGAAAAAACTGTTGTTATCGTGTCCTGTCCCTTATTTGACACCGCGCATATTGCAAAACTCCGGTTGGAATGGTTTGCCCTCGATAAACAACCCGGCATTATGAACAGTAATCGGCTGCGTCAGCTTCTTGGGTTCAACAACTCGTTTCCCCTCGGGATAACCATACTTCAAGTTCTTGGTGATTTCCAAGTTTCCTACGAAATAGTCAAGAGCATGCGAGTGTTCTTCGTTCTCTGTCATCGTGCTGAGGTATGGCCCCATCGAATCATAATCCAGAGAAGGAGCAGCAACCGGTGCAAGCGATGAACCAAGCGAAATGCGGTGATACCCGAAGAACGAGCCGGGAATGCGCATGAACAAGTTGGTATCGTTCAACCTATTGGCAAACAGGTCAGGAATATCCACGGTAGGTTTGCGTGCATTGACATAGCGCCCGGTCACTTGTGGGGTGTAACCGACTTCATAACCGTTGCGCATAACCGGCACTTGATATTCCGCGAGACGATGCACATCACCCGGAGCCGAAATAGCAACCGATGTACAGGTTGTGGCAAAAGCCAGAAGCATAAGTTTCATTGTTGTGTTCATCAAAAATTCCTTATATGTTGTCTTGGACTTTGACAAGTCGGATGGCGTCAATCGAAATGGTTTCGGTTTCAGAAGCAGGCAGACCCTTGGAGGTAACTGTTGCGATTTTCTTGCGGTCACCTTTCGTCAGATACACGCGACCAAGACTGTTCCACTGCTTACGCTGAGCCATGTTTGTCTGATCAATAACCTTGCTGATATCCATCGAATCCATGTGTAAAATGACGGGAACATTCTGTGAGCGATAAGGCGCCGGGCTGGGAATCCACCACATCTGTACCTCATACATACCACTCTCAGGAATCGTAACGTAATACGTTGCCGCGACATTATCTTCGCCTGTCACTTTGGCAATCTTTGCTTCACCTTTGTAAGCGCCCGGCACATCTAAGCTCGTATTCCAAGAAGTCGCGGAAGGCTGCAATTCCACATCGCCTTCCAAATCATCAACGATAATTTCATCGCCAACGGTAATGCCATCGCCCTTGTTCTTGCTGCTTGCGACAGTCTCCTCCAACGCTTCCTTCATCTTCTTGTAAGAAGGGTCATCAACAGGCATCAACTTCGACCCGGCATCTTTTGTTGCTTCGGATTCAGCGGGAGAATACGGCTGTTGCAAAACATCGGTTTCACTTGAATCGGTGGGATCATACTTGCCGACGACTTCCAATTCGGAATCCGCGTTCACCGGCCAATACATATGTCCATAAGGAAGTGTCAGATATAAACCACGACGAGCGCCTTGGTCAAAAACTTTACCCATCGACAATACGGGAGGATTCTTGCTCTCGGGTTCTCTATAACCTGTCGTCGTAAACGGCTTGGCATAGCGCGGACCACTCAGGGTAATGTCACCATAAGGAGCCGCATTCGGTACACCTTCGCACCAATTTTTCACACCGGCACTGACTGCAGGCTGCGGGAAAAGTGGGACGCAATAGGCACTGTTTGCTGCAGCTGCGGCCGAACCAACAAATCCACAATCAGTATCGCAAGGCACACGAACGGGAAGGTTTCCGCCGGCATAAACTGCCATGGGCATGTACGTGATAAGTCCAATTACTACTTGGGACAATAACTTCATTTTCTTCTGACTCCTACAAATAAGGGCACGATGTTCCTATGCGTAAACTACAACAAAACACCAAAGCATAATCTAATTTCTATACAATAGGTGTACCTAAATATTATAACATACCAAGTATGCCATGCAGGTAAATAAATGTCAAGAAAAAAAGATATGCGCGCTACTTTTGTTGTGCATTTTTTCCAACATTATCGCTATAATATGTTAGTTAATTATCCCAGCTGTTTTGGGGAAATATGGTTCTCTTTTATGACATCGAAATTTATTAAGTCAATTGTGCTCGCCGTAATGGTGTTTAGTATTGCTCCGGCATTACCTGTCTATGGTGCCAAAGCAGTCAAAACTGGCTATCTGCAAGACTATGCCCGTCTCGGACATGTCGGTGGTGTGCCTGTAGAACAAGTTTGGGTTGATCCTGATTTTGACATCAAGAATTTCTCAACTCTTTACATCACTCCCGTCCAAGTTGCACCGGGTGCAGCACAGGATGCGCAGAGTTTGGCTAATGCAAAAAAACTGTCCAAAATGATGCAAGCTCAGATGGTGTCATCGTTCAAAACAACCGAGATGTTTAATGTAGTCGCCGGGAATTCGTTCCTGAAAAAAGGCGACAAGAGTGTGCTTGTTCTGCAAACCCGTATCACGATTATCGATAACGGAAAAGGCTGGGTTCGTAATTTGATTGGATTCGGCGCAGGAGCCACAACTGTACAGCTCGAAGGTAAAGTCTTCGACGCCAGATACAAGAGAACATACATGGAGTTCGCGGATCGCCGCGTCAACCCCGGAAACAGATTCTTCGGCGGTAAAAAAAGCACTTGCGACGCAGAGTTTTTGCAGGGAATCGATTTGAAGAGAATCTCTCAGGCGCTCGTCGATTTGTTCGCCTACACAAAAGAGAATAGCCCTACATCTAAAAAGCCGCCGGTAACAAGAAGATTCTTCTAAACCCAGTTAACTCCGGTCGTCGAGTCTGAAGAAGGAGTTGCTGTATCATGGCTGTCGTCTTTATCATTTGATAAGGACGAATCTGCATTCTTTCATACGGGAGCAATCGAGGCTGCCGTTGCGCTGGCCAATGCCTGATTATCATGGAACTGAATAGCAAGAAGAGTAATATCATCGTGCTGCGAAATCCCATTCGCGAACTTATCAATCTCTTCAACAACCTTCGCAATCAAAGGTTCCGGAGACAAATCCTCATGCTCCAACATAAACTTCAGGAACACATCGCGACCAAACTCATCCCCTTCGCTGTTCTCAGCTTCCACAACACCGTCAGTGTATAGCAGCATCCCCATGCCCGGAGACAAAACGGTAGTCTTCTCTTCCAACACAGCTTGCAAATCTTCCGTCGGAACCATGCCAAGTGCAATGCCCGACGGCTCTTCCTGAATGATTTCCTGACCACCTTTGGAAAACTTCAGCAATGGCTCGTGACCCGCACGCACATAGCGGAAAATGCCTGTCGAAGTATCCAGAATACCATAGGTCGTCGTCACGAAAACATTTTCTTTTGTGTCCTCGTACAAACGGTCATTGCAACGCAACATGACCTCGAGCGGGTTGAGACGATTGCGGGACAGCACCCGAAGCGCCGAACGCGTCATTGCCATAACAAAAGCTCCCGGAATGCCCTTGCCGGAAACATCCGCAATCACTAGACCAAGATAACGTTTGTCATCATCCACCCAGAAAACATCGTAGTAATCGCCGCCAACTTCGCGAGCTGGACGCGAGAAAACAGCGACATCATAACCGGGGACATTGGGGCACTCATTCGGCAGTAGCATCTGTTGAAACTCATGCGCAAGACCAAGCTCTTTTTCCATCGTCTGACGAGCGACTTCTTCGGTCGCGGCTGTAGTAAAGAGACGAACCATCTCAACAGTCGAAGCAGCCTGTTCTGCAAGCGCAGTCAACAGACTCAAATCCTCCACGAGGAACTCGGCGGCTTCACGCATACTCTTGCCGGTATTCTGAATGCTCTCGGCCAGTTGGTCAGAAATGGACGAGCCCTTGACAACGGCAAGGACGCCCAAAACTCGTTTATCAAAAACCAGTGGAGCAACCATAATACTCGAGAAGGGAGACATATCAAGAGCTGTGCGAGGAATACGGGAATCTGAGGCCGGATCTGTCACAAGATAAGCTTTGCGTTTGCTGGCAGCTTCGCCAATCAAACCACTGCCTATCTCAATTTTCTCTCGCTTGATTTTTTCATAAAGATGTTTTTGCTTTGTCAAAACATAAGTCGTAAAAGGTTGCAACGGAGGAAACATTCCAAGAATGGAGCGGCAATGTAGAGCGCCATCATCATCGTTGATAAGATAGCATGCGCCACCATCAGCCTGAGTCATGTCCATAACAAACTGCACAATCACATCAAGGCTAGGGCCAAGCGACATATCACGTGACCGCAAAGGTTTGGCCATGTTGTTCAGATATTGGATTACCGCTTGACGCTCGCGCTGTGTCTGTTCCAAAACTGCATTGCTACTGCGAACCGCATGACGCAACCGCAAGCCCTGCCACAACAATGCCGCGCTGATAACCAATAAGATTATGTATAGAGCATGAAACAAAACATAAACTCCTCTATTGTTACTTACACCTCTAGTATAGTGCTGTTTTGGATAAAAACATTATGGAGTCGTCTTTTTTCCAAACTCAAGTCATCAGTAACTTTTCCCACGGTGACCTACCTAATACGCAAACCAGTCGCTGACACCTGCTTTTTCCGGAGCAATCAAACTCAAGCTATCGTTTTCCGTTTGTGCCACAATATACGGCAAGCCCACTTCATCCAACGCGAGTGTCGCGGCCACCCATGCGCCGTCACCACTGACGCACAACGGTTGGCTCTTCTCGCCCGTCTCACAATTCATGCAAACATACCAAATCTGAGAATCACCGTTTCGATCATCCGCCCAAACAATATGCAAACGACCGGCACTATCAAACTCTGCGTCGACTCTACGCTGCGTGACGCCCTCACGTGCATCGAGTGTGGACATCGTAAATGTTTCCGACGCTGTAGGCTTGCATGCCACCCTCATCTGCGAAGCCTCCTGCTCCTGCGAAGGCCACAGCACAACACTCATGCCTGTTGTCGGCGAAACGCGAATACAAGCCGGATCATAGTAGCTCACGTCCGAGGAGGCGACAACACTCGTCCGCGAAACGACACCGCTGGGTGTCACTTCCATGAACATTAAGTCAGTCATCCACGTTGTCCCTGTCCCCCAGACACACGCCACACCGCCATCCGCCATCAAACTAAAGTCACACTGAACATAGGCTTTCCCTGCATGTGTAGTCGCATTCGTCAACCGCGCTGAGGCCATGTCCAAAGGCGTCAACGGATTGTTGGCATTCACTTTAGCGAGAAAAATATCCGAAACCCACCCATTATAATGGAAGTCATACCAGTTGATATAAACAGTGTCCGGTGCACGGAACAAGACTTTGGGGCAATAAGCGTTATCGCCTTTGTGTTCCGCGACAGTCTGCGTCAGGCGTCGCTGGTCAATTATCTTAACACCATCGACGTCCGTCACAGTACCATAGAGTTCCGTGTTGTCAATATAGTTTCCGCTTGCGGTGCAATGACGGTGGTCATGCCACGCAATCCAAACCCGACCTCCGTCAAGGGCAGACAAACTTGGTTGACGAGCGCCTAATGTTGCAGGAAAACCTGCAATCAAATGCTCATCAGACCAACCTTTCTCACGACTCCACGCGCAATGATAAACACTGGATGGTGTCGCCGGAGTCACTGTTTCCGCACCGGACCACCATGTTAAGTGAAGACATCCGGACGTATCAAAGACAGTGTTGGAAACCGCTGATGCAGACAAATGAGCATTCGACTGAGAAGCTGAAACACTTAATGCTTCCGGTGGACGGAAGCTTACGCGAGGCAAAGAACTGTTTTGCGCAAAACCCGTTGTAACCGGAAGCATTGACAATACTGCAAACGTGATGATGATTGATTTGTTCATCATGCTACACTACCACAGAATCTGCCAATCGTCAACAGCGCTCAACGGTTCGAACTTGACCAATTCCTGCGTCTGTGTCGCGTAGTCCGGCGCCGTTGCATACAGCGAGCCGTCCGAATCAAGCACTATCGAAGCATTATAAAAGTCCGCCGCCGATTCCGCAATTTTCACACCATCAAAACCGAAAGCATAAATACGATTATTCGCGGAGAGAAACAGTCTATTCGCGGAGGCCGCCATATTGTTGCGAAAGATATTCGCACGCAGTGCGACCGGCTCAAACAGCTGTGTTCCATCGCTCAGGCTATAGCCGCACAACTTACCGGCACCCCAAGCGCCACCGGCAATATAAACCGCGTTTTCGGCAACCAACGGAGTGGTATCCGAGAACGGTGCGTCAACCTTCCATTTCAGTTGCCCATCAGTCGCGTTAGCACAAACAAGATTGCCTGTTACTCCGGCATAATCATAGGTCACGCCATAAATGCAATTGTCCGCATAAACCAAATCAGCCCAGAACAACGCAGATGTTTCCCATGCGCTACGCCATTTGATGTTACCTGTCGCGGCATCAAAACATTGAATCGCTCCCGTAAAACCATCCGAAGAATAAGGCGTGAAGACGACCGGTGTACCTGCCACGGTCACAGCCAAGGGAGAATTCAGTCCCGTACTGACATTCAGGGCCTGCCAGCGTGGAGCGCCTGTCGCCTTGTCATAGGCCAGCAACACGCTACCTGTACTCGAGTAATCACGCGTGTTGATGAACACCATATCATCATTGATCGCAGGCGAAGCGTTGACGACGGTAGCGCTAACACCTGGCAGCGTGAATGTTGTAACAGCATCAGCAATCGATGTTTGCCACTTGATGGTCCCATTCGCCATGGAAAGCGAATATAGCGTCGAACCTGTCGCAAAGAACAAACTCGATTGCGAATTGTCCGCGGTGATGCCGGACAAAGTGGATTCACTGACACTGTCCGTATCAAGCTCCGAGCTAACCCAGATCAGCGAGCCGTCAGCAGTCTTGCGAGCCTCAATCCTGCAGGACACCGGCTCGGTGATATACCAGTCCTCGCCGGTTTGAGCAACAGCGTAAACAGTGTTGCCAACAACGCAAGGCGCAATCGGCGCGGCGATGTCTGTCCCGGCACGCCAGGCAGGCTGATTGATGACATTCGCTGTGACAGCGACCTCGGGGCGCCAAGTAACATGACCTGCATTGAGCAAAGGCATGCTCCAGTCCGCCCATAAATTTGTGGAAATAAGTACTGCGATTGCAGCCGAAATACCGCATGTAATACGGTTCATAGTTTTAACCTTTCTTCCCTGCTTCCGAGGGAATCAACAAAATATAGTTCGTAAAACCGGTCTTCTGACTGATGGATTATCCTACTTGAGACGCTGCCTTCCCGACTTGTCGCTTGATGCGGCTCATCAGTGGCTTCCTGGTGTCTCGTTCGTACCCATTTTACAGCGGCGGGCCCGTGCCGGAATCTAACCGGACTTCCCAACCCTTGCGGGCAATTGCATCCATGGAGGTGGAACGCAATTTGTTTTACAACTGCTTTTCGTTACATGACCATTCAACCTTAATTCAAAAATAAAAACTGCCGCATCCGAAGACACGGCAGTTTCACATTCAGTTCTGTTTTGTTTCCGCTACAGGGCGGGTGTTGTTTGTTGGTCCTGAACCGCAACAGGCTTGGGGTCAGGCAGTGGCGGAGCGGGCAGTGGCGCCAAATCATCGATTGTCACCAGCATCTTCTTCGCCGAGTTGCCGTCAATCAAATAGATATCTTTAGAATCCGGAGTCTTGGCATAATACAAGTTGCGCAAACCATCCGCCTTGCCAAGATACAGGGTATTCACGACTGGCGTCGTATTCGACGTTGTCTTATCCTGCCATGTCACAATCACTTCTTGTTGCACCGGTTCGAGCGCGTATTGCGCAAGAGTCTCCGTGGTCGCGTCATTCACGAAATCGTTCGACGCCAAATTACAGACAGCATTTAGAATATCATTGGCTTTCGTGAGACTCATTGTTGTGTCGCGTCCTTCAACACTCTTCGTGTCGCCATTCACTAACAGCTTATAAGTCGAGGTTGTTCCGCGCGTTTCAACACTTGTAACATCCCCGGGCTTCAGCGTCCAAATGGAACGCTCACGCCAAGTCTGTTTTGTGTCGAAAACATTTTTCAAATTCGTATCAGCGCTCAGAATCTCATCAGAACCGACCTTCTTGACATACGTGGTCATGTACGATGTCCCCGCTTTGCCAAGCTGCCATTCCTCGCTATGGCCGTCTTTCTTGTAGAGCTTGATGAGCGTCGCGCTTGACTCATTCAATCCATAGTTGTCAACAAGATTGTTCCCTGTGGCAACCACCTCGCCCTTGATTTTTCCCTCAAGTTTGCGGACGACTCCATTCACGAGACTTTGATTCGCCTTGCGTGTGCAGATATCATCAACATACCAGTTGCCATCCTTCTCGTGCAATGATACGGCCTTGTCTTCCGGCGTTGAGATATCAATTCTTGTCAGCGTTCCCGATGTGATAGAACCTCCAAACACATCACGCACAGGCACTGCGGCCTGCTCAATTGTTTTTTCTTCTTCCTTGCTCATATACCAGGCAGCGCCAACTAACAGAGCGGCAATCACTGCCAATACTATCAAATTTTTCACTTGTTAATCCCTCTTTGTTTTTATCAATTAGGTTCTCTCCCGCACAAGAACTCTTGCCCGTGCGGGAGAGGTTATTCTGTTAGCAATTAGTCTTCCATCGACGAACCATAGATGGCACCCAAACGACGACGACGCATTCTGTTGTACACAGCAACGCCGATGCCGAGAACGATAAGGCAAACAGGTACGCCGCCAATAACAAGCCACTGCAACAAATCCTTGCGAGATGCCGGGATGTCAATGCGTAGGCGCGGGACTTCGCTCATTTTGGAGCGCAAAGAAATCATCTCGCCATGGCGGACATTCGTGTCAACCAGATTCAACACCAACAATGCATTCAGTGGCGACTGCTGTATCAGTTCATCGCCAAATGCATCGCAACTACCGGAAACGATGACGGCGGCACCTTCCTTCGACTGCGACAAAACATTCGCACGCTCGACGATATAGGTTGTTCCATCATCTTTTGTGAGAATCGGCAAATCCTCATCCTTCACATCCGCATACTTGCTGTGCAGCACGCCATTAGCCATTGCCAGCAGGTTATAAGCCTTCATATTGTTTTCGTCCTTGGGACGCTGCAACAATTGCGTTGGGTCGATACGGAAAAGATTCTCCTGACGCAAACTCTTTTCTGACGACTTGGCGAGCATCGTGATGGTACCAGTAACTGCCTTATCCGTCTGCGAGATGCTGCTCGCGTACTGGAATGCGATATTGCCCAAGCGGTCTGTCGCCGACGTTTCCTTGTTTAAATCTGTAATACGGAAAGTCAGCGGATACTTCGTGATAACAGGCCCGCGAGTTGTCCGGAGCATCATCTCGACGCCCAAGCCCCAATCCTCGACGAGATCTTCATTAATGCGCAAACCATACTCATCAAGGATGGAGTTGACAGGCGACGCAAAGGGCTGCAGACCATTCGGCTGATTGCCCATGCCCGGCTGTGCAGGATTAAACGACGACGACGCAATGAACAATTTTCCGCCCTTCATAACATATTGGTCTAACTGGAACAACTGCTCATCGGACAACTTGCTCGGTTCGAGCAAGAAGGTCATATCCGGAGCATCAGCGGCCAAAAGCTGCTTGTAATTGCTACCGGCGATAGACTGAATGTCATAGCCTTCCTGTTGCAACACTTGCGGAATAGCCTGATAGCGTCCCTGCTCGCCAACATACTGATTGACTTCGGGAGTAATGATTCCAATCTTGGGAATACTGACCTGCGCGACCTTGTTAATCGCCATTGTCAACTGATATTCAAGCGGATGCTGCGGTGAAATCACACCAACGGTTTCGGTCTTGCCTGAATGTTCAACGACAAAACCCAGATAACCTTCGCGAGCGCTCATCTCTTTTGCGCTCTCTTGCGCCATTAACTGACGGCGAATCTGATTCTCCTGTGCCTTACGTTCGACTGCCGGGTCCTTGGATGGGTCAACAAAAGTAAACTTCACCTTACCTTTGGACAAACTGCGATACTCCATCAGCAAGTCACGCAACTGATTACGCTGCTCCGTCCATGCCGGAGGAGTTCCCTCGCTCGTCGCGTACACAGTCACATTTACCTGACTGTCAAGACGTTTAAGGATATTCTGGGTCGCCGACGCCAACGTGAAACGCTGATTGCGAGTCAAGTCAATACGCCAACTGCTACGATCGGCAATATAGTAAACGGCGACAAGCGAAACGATAAGAAGTATTGTTCCGACAATCGCGTTGGAACCATGTTTAAATCTACGAACACTTTGTGATGACATCTCTTCTATCCTCCTATGCCCATCTCCGGCTTTCAATCGTTCGTGTATTCAAATACAGGAACAAGCCAATCGCACCAACGAAATAGACCACATCAACAGCCTCAATCACACCTTGATACAATGAACTGAAATGCTGATAAGGACTCAACTTCGAGGTCAGATTACCAAGCCATTCCGGCAACATACTAACGATGGCTGGGAAGCCAATCAGATAGAGAGCGAAAGTCAGCGAACAAGCCAAGATGAACGCGATGATCTGATTCTCGGTCATGCTGCTCACCCAAGCACTTACCGCAAGAATCAACGCACCCAGTAAGAACGAAGCCAGATAGGCGCAATAGATGGGACCCCAATCAAAAGGCGTTTTGGGATCGGCCAACGAACTCACCATCCACGGAAGCGGGAAGGTCAGCAACAGAGCCACAAGCACCAGTGCCAGAGCGCCAATGTATTTCCCCAACACAATCTCAATGTCACGCACGGGCAAAGTCATCAAAAGCTCAATAGTTCCCGTTTTCTTCTCTTCCGCCCACAGACGCATTCCAATCGCCGGGATAAAGAACATGAACAGCCAAGGAACATACACAAAGAATCCATCAAGCTGTGCCGCACCGAACGCAAAGAATCGATTCAAGAATAGCATTAAGCTTGAACCTATTACCAAAAACAATAAAAGGAAAATATAGGATGAGGGACTCGAAACATACCCTCGAACCTCGCGTGCGAACACACGATAAATATTCGACATTTGTTTTCTCCTAAAAACACTTAAGTAATTATGTCACAGAAAGAATGGACAAACAGTGACATTTTGTCGCAAAATAACATCATTTCACGCAAAGACCGGGCAGTTCACTTTAGATGAACTGTCCGGTCATTTATGACTGAATCCGAATCGGATTCGATTTATTGCAACTTCAAACTATTTGGTAGGAAGAGCCGCCGATGTGGGAGCATCTGCCGGAGCAGGAGCAGCAGGGGCTGCTTCAGCAGGAGCGGGAGCTGCAGGAGCTGCAGGTTCAGCCGGAGCTGCAGGAGCAGGAGCCGCAGGAGCTGCAGGAGCAGCAGGGGCTGCTTCAGCAGGAGCTGCAGGGGCGTTAGCAGGATTCAAAGCAGGAGCCGGAGCTGTTGACTCACGCTCACAAGCACAAAGCATCAATGATGCGGCACAAACTGCAAATAAAACTTTTTTCATATTTTTCTCCTAAAACTTTTGTATCCAAACGAATACTTAGATTTAATTACAACTCAATACAAATAATATATCCAAATTTTACGCGATTACTATTTTGTTAATTCAGCAAAAACATCTTCCAATGTGACGGTTTCCTGACGAAGTTCGGACAAAGCCCAACCATTATCAGCAATTACATGGAACACACGCTCAGCCAGTGGCAAATGCTCTTTGCTGGTGAGGCGGTATCGGGCAACGCCATCCTCGGCCGGAGAGACAATTTCCACCGATGAAACGCCATCAATCCCGCGCAGAGATTCGCTTATCAAGTCGTGATTACCACGAACGGACGCAATCACATTCATCTTGCCGCTCCCTCGCTCCATCAGTTCCTGCGGGGTACCCTGCGCAACCACCTTACCCTCGTTAATGATGATGGCACGGTCACAGGTCGCCGTAACTTCCGTTAAAATATGCGTGGAAAGAATGACCGTTTTCTCTTTGCCGATTTCTTTAATCAACGAGCGGATTTCCTGAATCTGATTTGGATCCAAACCCGTAGTCGGTTCATCCAGTATCAAGATATCCGGCTCATGAATCAGCGCCTGCGCCAAACCGACACGCTGGCGATAACCTTTGGACAATTCCCCGATGAGTTTCCCGGCCGCTTTTTCAAGGCCACAACGCTCGACAACCGTCTTGATTTGCTTGTTCAGCTTTTCGCCCTTCAAGCCGCGCATTCCGCCAACAAAACGCAAAAAGTCAATCGTCCCCATTTCGACATACAGAGGAGCGCCCTCGCTCAAGTATCCAATCCGCCGTCTGATTTCGACCGGTGATTGCGCCACATCATAACCCGCAACCATCGCCGTTCCTGAATCGGCCGGAAGATAGCAAGTCAATATTTTCATTGTGGTCGTTTTACCGGCGCCATTCGGACCAAGAAATCCGACAATCTCACCCTGACCAACTTCAAACGAAACGCCTCGCAATGCGCGATGAGTTCCATAGTTTTTGACAAGTTTTTCAACTTTAATCATGACAATATAAGTTTCTGTCTCCTTCACTAAGAATCATGGGAATTGTATAGCAAGCTTTATGCCAGTGAAACTACTCGGGACAAAGAACCATCGAATCTAGCGGAACATCATTGGCGGACAACCACCGCACCCCCAAAGTCTGAGTGGTATCAAAACTAATCGAAGCGCGCGCCTCAATAACTTGAGTCGGCTGTTCCCTACTGCATGAGAACATCAGAGGCAACGTCGCCTGCCCATACCCCAACAAAAGGTCACCCCAGTGCCGGGCCGTATCCTGCGAAGCAAGCCGTTCTCGACCACAATTGGCCGCCGTAACAATGACATCGTAGCGGCCGGGGGGAACGGCCTGAAAAAGACGGAACTCCACTTGCTTTACCTGCGCCACTGCCTGAGTCTGTGACAAAAATGGACAGCGGAAACGGTAGGTTGCATCAACGGGAACGGACTGTGCGGCTTGCGTTGTCACAGCATCGGACGATGGCAAATGCGCTGCAAAAGACTCCACGAGATAAGGAGACAGCGCCGCCGCCGTTCCGGAACTGAAGACATCACGATAGAGCCGACGCGTAACCTTGTCGCCGCCAAGAATACTCAGGTGATGCGTATCGAGACGGTCCTCATCGCACAACAAGGTTTGCGAAGAAACCGAATCAAGTTCGACAACATGAACATTGTGCCGCCGCAGATAGTCAAGCGCCGACGCATACCCACGCCGAGCCTGCTCCTCATCACGATAACGTGCCCAAGACCATTCCGCCATCGGCAACACCGCAACCGTAAAATCGATTTGATGTTCCCGACAGAAGTCGCCCATGGATGCCAATTGACCGGTTTCGTTATGGTCAAAATCGGTCACAAACCACCAATCCATCTCACTGATGCGAGCAAGTTCACAGACGGGGTCAACCTGACCATACATCGCTTGACGAACACCGAAATCATCACGCCAACCTCCATAGATAACATAATTGCCCGTCGACAATTGGGAGCGAATATGATTTCTCGCCTGAAAAAGATAAAAAGCAGATTCAAGGTCTGTCAGTGGATTTTCGCCGTAGCGATAGTGCAACCGTCGAAACATATGCGAACGCCAACAGAGATTACTGTTGTTACCAATCAACGTCCGTTCGCCACCAAGCTCCGGCGGAAAAGTCAGATAGATGATGCGACGAGGATGAATGCCATGTTGAAGATAGTATTTTTGCAGAAGAATGTTGTGCATACTTGCCGCCGAAGCATCCAACGAAGCGTTGTAGCAGACCTTGTTCGAAGCCGCCTCCCATCGCTTTACATCAATCAGCGGCGCAATGGACGACCCCATCAAAACAGTATCAAGAGGCTCACGCTCCGAGAGCTTTTGCAAGCGCTCAAAAAGCAGACGCGCATGGGGATACCACCATCCCCCTTGGGTGTATGGGTCAGCCAAACGAAAGGCGATGTCAACACAGAACACCAACAGCAATGTCAACACTAATGTCCAAACTGCGCGACGCATATAACCGTTGCTCACCTCTTCCGCTAAATCTTAAGTAAAAGACACTACGACAAATCGATATTCTGCCAGTGCCCTTTCTTATAGGCAACATATAGAAGTACCGAACGAACGAACCATTCTATCGCCACACCAACGTAGAGTCCCCAAAGCCCCATGCCAAGAACATAAGCGCAAAACCAAGTCGCGCCAATACGCATGAAGATGTTTGTGAATATCGAGATAACCATCGGAGAGAAGGTGTCCCCCGCGCCTCGCAACCCGCCGGCCAACACATAGGAGATGGCCATAAACGGTTCCGCGATAGCGCTCAATATTAAAATCACAACAGCAACGCTACCAATATCCGGCGTCGGGTCAAACACGGAGACGAACCAGACGGGGAACATTATCAGAACGAGCGATATCGCCGACAACGTCAGAAAGGAGCGCACCATCACTGCTCTCATCGCCTGCGACGCAAGCCGAGGACCATAGGCGCCAAGCCCCTGACCAACGAGAGTCGCCGCCGCGATGATGAACCCGGCGCCGACATTATACGACAAGCCTTCAATGCGAACGGCGATGGTGTGAGCGGCCAGTGCATTCGTCCCGAAATCGGTTATCATCATATAAAATGCAAGGAATCCAGCACTCACCATCATCTCGTCAAACAGCACCGGCAACGACAATCGCAACAGAACTTTCAGACGATGTGGTTCGGGCTTGAAGTAAGACATCTTGATGCGGAACGGAGAATTCTTGCCCCAGAGCACGAGCGTCGTAATGACGGCGGCGCCTGTCACCGCAATGCTCGTCGCGATACCTGAGCCAAACAACCCCATTGCGGGAAAACCGAAATGACCAAATATCAACACCCAGTTGAGGAACAGGTTCACGATATTAGCGCCAATCATAATCCACATCGGTGTCTTGGTATCGCCCGATGCTCGCAAAATGCCTCCCGCGACAACATGCAAAAGACGCGCCGACGAACTGGCAAAGACGGCCTGCAAAAACACGGAGCCTACTGCGACGACTTCGGCATCAGCACCCATCCAACGCAGAAAAGATGCAGAGAACAGCATACCAACAACTGTCAGAGGCAAACCGATGATGATGGCGGTCAGCAGCCCCTGAGCGGCCGTCCGCGAAGCACGTTCGATATTGCACTCACCGATAAAACGTGCAACCATAGCGGCAACGCCACGATCAATGCAACCTGTCATCATAAACAAACGATACATCACAATCGATGCCAAACCCGACGCGGCCAACGATACGCTACCAAGACTGGTCACCATCCAAGTGTCAACAAGAAACAAGAGCGTGATGAGCAAGTTCTCGTTGATGACCGGCCACACCAAACGCCACACTGCCCGAGGCAAATCGCTGCCATCAGGTGCAAACAAAGGCGTCATTCCCTTGCCCGAGGACAACGATTCCAGATAGGAGGACTCCGCATCCGTCGGCGCAGCAGGAGGACGAACCGCATCTGAAAGTCGTAGACCTGTATGTGTCGTATACTTTGCCATACTATAGACCTCTTTGTGCTACAAACTCTAGAGGTAATAATTGACTCAGAATTGCGTCCTGACAATTTTCTTGGGACAACTGTCCACACTGAATTGTAAGAACTATATGCTATGCGAATTATTGCGACTTTACCAACATATAACGAAGCGGAAAACATTGCCCCGTTGATTGACGAAATCCTTGGACTGGGCGATGAATACGAGGCTCTTGTCATCGACGACGACTCACCGGATGGGACATGGAAAATCGTTCAGGACAAGCAACTGACAAATCCGCGAGTTCACCTGTTGCGCCGCATCGGGCGACGTGGGCGCGGCACGGCCGGTCTCGAAGGTTTCCTTAACGCGAAAAACGAATTGAATGCGGATATCGTTATCGAAATGGATGCGGATTTCTCGCATGCGCCACGCTTCATCCCCTCCTTGGTTGCACCCATCAGAGACGGAGAAACAGACATCGTCATTGGCTCACGCCTTGTCAAAAACGGCGGCGAAGTCGGACGCAGCCCCATTCGCAAATACATCACCCTCGGTGCAAATGCCTACATTCGCATGATGCTCGGCCTGAGTATCCACGACTGTACAAGCGGCTTCCGGGGCTTCAGCCGTCAAGCACTGAACACCCTTGAGTGGGACAAAATGCAATGTTCCGGGCCGGAGATTGTCCAAGAGATACTGGCGAACGCCAAATGCCACAACTTGCGAATGACAGAACGCCCCATTCTCTTCGAGGAACGCCGCGCAGGCAGTAGCACATTCAACGCCAAAATCATGCTACGCAGTCTGCTCTATATGTGGAAACTGCGCGCACGTGCACGCCACAACCACTAAAAATCTTTGGGCAATTCGTTCAGTTGCGCCTGAGTAAAAACGGGTCCTTCCTTGCAAACGTAGACGGGGCCGACATTACAGCGCCCGCACTTGCCAAGCCCACACTTCATGCGATTCTCAAGGCTCGTATAAATCTGATCTGCCGTCAAGCCAAACTTATCCAAGACAGGCAACGTTGCTTTAATCATGATGGGAGGCCCTATGACCAACGCGACAGCGTTATCGCCACCTTTGATTTCGGTACGTCCCAACACCGTCGGAACAAAACCGACCTCGCCATCCCAACCGGCTTCGGCACCCGGGTCAACGCAGCGAATGACACGTACACCCGGATACTTCGCCCACTCCGCCATCTCATCAACAAAGACATGATCGCGTGCTGTCTTGGCGCCATACACCAAAGTAATCTCGCCAAACTTCTCACGGTTTTCCAACGCATACCACATCGCGCAACGAATCGGAGGCATCGCGATGCCACCACCGGCAAAAATCAGATTCTTGCCTTCCCACTTCTCAACCGGATACCCATTGCCATAAGGCCCGCGAAAGCCCATCTCGTCGCCCTCTTCCAAACGCCACAGAGCCTCTGTAACCTGACCAGTCTTACGAAAACAAAACTCAATCTGATCTTTCCAATTGCTGCTCGAACAAATATTGAATGTGGATTCGCCCTCGCCAAAATACGAAAAGATGCCAAACTGACCCACACGGAATGAAAAGGCATCCTGCTTCTGCTCGTCGACAAAACGCAACGAGACAGCCTTTACATCAGGGGTCTGTTGACGGACCTTAACAATGCGCATTAAATCTGGTTTATAGATATTATCAGTCATATTCGTAACTCTACTATTTCTGGCAATCAGGTCTTCAATAACACAAAATGCAAACTAAATTGTAAATACAACATCATAACGCAAATTACAGAGATTTGTCAGCGTAAGCTACCAACTATGCCACGAAGGAAAACAAATGCCGAAGCCGAAATATGAAAAAATTGCTCTCATTGCAGGGCAAGGCGTATTCCCTATTTCAATCGTTCGCGGCGCGCATTCCGAAAACATTCGGGTAGTCGTTCTGGCAATCAAGGGCTTCTGTTCGGATGAAATCGAACAGTATGCTGACAAGATTTATTGGGTTGAACTGGGACAGGCGCAAAAAGGGCTTGATATCCTGCAAAAAGAAAACATCAAGTATATCGTCATGGCAGGGCGCGTCCCACATCAAACCATTTTCCAGTATAGGCATTTTGATACGCTCGCGCTCAAAGTCCTAGCCCGTACGATGACAAAACGGGCAGACGGAATCCTCAACGCCGTTGTCAAAGCAATGGAATCATATGGCATCGAGGTCCTTGACTCATCACTATTCGTGCGCCAACTCTTCCAACCGGCGGGACTCCTGACCCCTAAACGCCCACTGACAAAAGCCGAAGAGGAAGACATCCGCTTTGGGTTGCCAATTGCCCGCTCGGTGGCGGGACTGGACATTGGGCAAACCATCGTCGTCAAAGACAAATCCGTCATCGCCGTCGAGGGACTTGAAGGCACTGATGAATGCATTAAGCGCGCAGGCGAACTGGCCGGGCCGGGATGCGTGGTCATCAAAGTCAGCAAACCGGCGCAAGACAAACGTTTCGATATTCCCATCATTGGCCCGACAACAATCACAAGCATGAAAACAGCGCAAGCAAGCGTTCTCGCTTTCAGCGCAAACGAAGCGCTTATGTTCGGCAAGGACGAAATCGTGACCAATGCTGAAAGCGCGGGCATAGCCGTGTGTGCAGTCAACAACATCACTGCTGAATCCCAAAATAATCTTTATTGAATGCAGACATACATTGTTTGTAAAACACCTTGCTAATAAATTAGCCGGTGTAGCTCAGTTGGTAGAGCAACTGATTCGTAATCAGTAGGTCGGCGGTTCGAGTCCGCCCACCGGCTCCAGCTAAAATCCGCATCACATCTCACTTTCCGAGATTGAGCGGGCTTTTTTATTGGTTTGCGATTTTAGATTCTTGTCCCAATTTTGTCCCAGTTTTTGCGAAATTGCCTCGATGACGGCGACCTCGGGTGTGTTCTTTATTCGCGTGTATCTCGTGGTCATTGCAAGCGTGGAATGTCCTAATAATCGCTGCGCAATGTTGGCAGGCGCTCCATTCAATACGGCAAGCGTGGCGAATGTATGCCGGAATATATACGCGCGTTCTTTGCGTCCGATTGCGGCGATGAATACACGATTGAGAGCCTTTTTCAAATCAGGCTTTTCGCCCGGCGATTCGAAGCATGGCAGCGCAAGGCCGCTTGACTTTATGGCCTTTAGCTGCTCCACACGTCGGCGAGCGTCGACACGGTCGGCGATTCTTTCGCCACGCTTCGCGGTTCGCTTGGCGTCACGTTCGCTGTCCTTGAGCCATTGCCGCCACCATTGCAAGGCATAGACCGCAGCAGGCGCCCACGCCATCACACGTGACTGTTCTGTTTTGACGGCGCGGATGGTCACAATGCCATTATTAAAATCGATGTCATACCAGCGCATTCTCGCAAGCTCACACGGACGAGCTCCAGTGTAGATTGAGAGCACACAATAAGGGTAAATCATGGCGTCATACGTGCGCAAGTTGAGCGGCGCACTCTTCGCGAGACTCTCGGCCGTGTGCATGACCGCTGACGCTTCATCGGCGGATAGGTAGTATATTTCAGGGGTCGGCTTTCTTGGCAGTTTAATGCCCGCTACAGGCGACTTTTCGCCGACAATACCCATCTCATGACATACCTTAAAGATACGGCCTAAAACGCCTATTTCATGGCGCACTGCGGTCGGCTTATCCTTACGCTTTGCGATGTACCGTCGCACGTCCTCGGCCGTGATGTCAGCGATAGGTGTGTCAGCGCCGAAGCCCTTGAGCAGCTGGACGATTTGCAGGCGCTCGCAGTCGTGAGTCGTGGGCGCTTGTGAGACCGCCGTGCGTCGCTGATACTCCTCGGCGGCATCGGCAAGCGTGAACACTGCGAGAGCGTTTTTCTCTTTGCGTGTTAGCGTGACGCCATACTCATTCCGGGCGACGGCGGCGGACGCTGCTGTATATTCGCCGAGCGCTTCCGCATTACTCTTGTGCGTCGTGTGCGCTCGGTGTGATGTGCCGTCGGTGAAGTACACACGATACCGCAAATCGAACACCGTGCGGAGTTTGCCGCCAGCACCCCTGACTTGAAGCTTTCGGATATTCGGCGGCGAGATGCGCTGGCTAAATCGCATAACCATGACTAAAACACAAACGTGATGAGCGCCGACAGCAGCGAGAAACCACCAGACACGAACAGCAACACAACGGCGGCAATCATTATCCACTCAATGACCATTAGCCGCTTGCTGATTGTGCCAAGCTTCCTGTCCAAAACCTCATGAATTGCCCGCAAATCCTCGGCGGGTGTGAGTTGCTTATTTTCCATGATGTGCCCTTTCGTTGTTGGTTTAGTGTACCAAAATGCCCCAAAGCAACTGTATGGTCATTGGTAGCGATAACATAAGTAGAACAATCGCCACGACCATCATTATCTCGAGGTTTATTAGGTGATGGCGTACTGCTTTTTTATGCTCCTCAAACAGTTCACGAATTGCCTTGATATCTTCGGGGGGATTGATGTTATTTCCCATGGTGATGCTCCTTTCGTTCTATGATAGCTACACCGAGCACGACCAAGTATGGTGTAATTTGTGACAGCGTCCCGACGATTGGCTGGTGCGCATGGTTGATTGGTACGAGCACAACCTGCTCGCCCTTGTCGTCAATTGTCCAAAGTTTGAACGTGTACGCATTGCCGTCAACACGTGCAATCACAGGCGTATAATGCGGCAACGTGTCGCCGTTCCATGCGGCACAAACTATCGCCGAGCCGTCGGGATAGTCGGGCGACATACTGTCACCATCTACTCCTACATAGCACTGCCCGCCGCGTGTGTACACTGCATACCTTGACCGTTTAAAATAGTTGTCGAGAGCGTCGAATGCAAGCGGTGCCTCTTCCACAAATTCCGCCGTGCCTGCCTTGACCTTTGCACAGATGTCAGCTCGCTTCACGTCGGGTACATAGTCGGGGCGGGCACGGTCGAAGTCCCATCCGAGGGCTGTCGCAACTCGGAGCGCTGTCTTCAAGTCAGGTTCACGTCCTAAGTTTAGCCAGTTATTTATGTGAGCTGGGGTAACACCACATTTGCGCGCGAGCCTTGATTTCCACCCATATCCGAGGCCGCTTTTGGTCGCGTAATCGAGCAAGATATCATTAAACCATTTTATTATTGCAACCTCCTGTTTTTATTCATGTGTTTAAAAAAATACAGTTGAAAATAAAAAATAAATATATTTCTGAATAAATTATAAATGCGTGTAAAAAGTATGGCAGCTCAGATAAAAGCGCAGATAAAATCAAACGAAAGAAGTAGCAATGCAAGACCTAAACACAAGGCTTGAGAAAATCGTACACAGTCGCAAATTATCAGAACTTGCAAGGTGCACGGGCATACGTTACCAGACGATTTATAACGTCATCCATCGTGGCAATAGCGCACTCGCTAGCACAGTTGAAAAGTTGATGCCAGCGGTCGAAGAAATCGAGCGCGAACAAAAGAAAGGAGTCCTCAAATTATGCCCGCCGCTGTCGTCACGCTAACACTTGAAGAAGCTCGCCAACTACTGCGTGCCGAGGGAAAATGCGAATCGACGCTATCGATGCCGGACGTCGCTGCCCGCTGCGGAGTTTGCATTCGCACCGTGCAGAAATGGATACGGTCGGGCGAGCTGAAAGCGGTTAAACCCAACGGAGGAAGAATCTACATATTGTTGGATGACCTGCACGACTTTGACCGCAGACATTACGTCACTGCTACAGACGAAAAAGGAAGTTCGACAGGGAGCAGCCTGCCGAGCGATGAAGTATATCAAAAATCACTATCGACACACACTAAACGAAAGTACATTGATAAATGATTTATAGAAATAGTACATCGAAGTCAGATGATGATTCCCGTGATGACGCCGAGACATCATTCCGTGCGGTTTGCGAAAGTCGCGGTGTAAATTTGGAGTCGTTTGATGAGTGGACGATGGAGGGTCTTATCGACATCTATCAAAAATGGTTTCCGCTCTTCAGGATGAATGACGAATTGGCCGCGTTTACCGCATTTGATATACGACTGCACCGGATGCGTAGATATCGGCAGGCATACGAATCTTTGAATTTGATATAAAGAATAAAACTTTGAGAAATTTAGATTGCGCAGAGATTTACAAAGAAAACATCCCCCAATCGACACTTGAGGATGGATCTGTTCACCCCGACACGGCATATGTTTATCAAGAGATGTTTTCCTCGATTTACGCCGGCAATGATTTCGCCTCATGTATGGCAAACATCCGCATGCAAAACGGCAACTATCGTCTGCACAAAGTTTCGCTGATTGTCAAGCGCGACAATGACAATGAAGTTGAGGTTGCTTATGCGATTTATCAGGACATCTTCAATCAGACGATGTCTTTTGAGGACGAACAAAGTGAACTGCCCAAACTACCCTCTGAAGAACAACAAATGCCTGCCAATGACAAATAACGACACCTCCATAATTGCCAATCTCTGCAATGTGTCAAAAGCCTATTACGGTAAGACTGCATTGCGCAATATCGACCTGACGCTGACGCAAGGACAGTCCTATGGATTGCTCGGGCCAAACGGTAGCGGTAAAACAACGCTAATGAAATTGATTGCCGGACTCCACAGACAGACGGCGGGCACCATCACCGTCATGGGCAAACCAATTACTTGGCGCACCAAAAGCGTCGTCGCCTATATGCCAACGGAAAACTTTATCTATGACGACTTTTCCGTCGAGAGTACCATCCGCTTTTTCGCGGATATGTACCGAAACTTTGACCGACAAAGAGCAACGGAGATTCTCCTTAAGCACGATATCGCGCTCAAAGTAAAAGTGGGAAAACTGTCATCGGGCATGTCGGCAAAGCTCAAGTTCATTGTGACCCTGTGCCGCGACGCAGAGCTTTATATGTTCGACGAACCACTCAACGGTATCGACTTGTTAGCTCGCGATTTTGTCATCGAAGAACTCCAACAACTCCGAACAAAACAGAAGACGCTTGTCATTTCCAGTCACCTTGTCAACGAGATGGAGCAAGTCATCGACACGGCGATTTTTCTCAGAAACGGCGACATTGCGCGACAGGGCAACAAGGACGAACTGGCAATGCAAACAGGCAAAGACATGACCGAACTTTACCGCGAGGTTTTCAATGCTTCTTAAACTCATCAAACACGACATGATTCGCCGCGCCCCGCTCTATGGTGCCGCCATATTCACCATCATTGTGTTGAACATCATCACCATTTCGATTTGGGGTGTCAGTCCAAGCATTGTAGTCGTCTCGGCCCTCCCCATCAGTATCCCCGTGTTTTTTATGTTCGAGGTCTGCACCGCCTACTCGCGCGAGCTGACATACAAAAACCGCTATATGCTTTTCATGACGCCAAACAGTGGGTACAAGATTATCCTCGCCAAACTTTTGTCGCTCATCATCATCGGTTTTTTCCTCGTGGGAGTCTACGGGCTGATATTCCTTCCCAACGCCATTTACATATCCAAACAAGTCGGTCCATACGCCAGCATGTTTCCGGATGTCTTCAAGTGGTTTAAGCAACAGGACCCGATGCAGTTTATTTCTCTTGCCATCCATGCCTTCAGCGGCATCATCGGATTCATCCTGTGCATCTTCACCGCGCAAACGCTGCAAACAACATTCCTGTCGCGCATACGTTTCAGCAAGCTAATCGCCCTCGGCATCTTCCTGACACTGCTCTACATCGCCGGATACTGCTTCGGTGCAATCAGCCTCTTTGTACAGGACATCTTGCTCAACTATGAGTTTTATCGGCAGAGTTCATTCATACAACGCGAAGCGCTCTGGGGCATTCCAATGATTATCATCGAAGCCCTCGGCTCGGCGTGCCTTGTCGGATTCAACGGCTATCTGCTCGAGCACAAAATCAATCTCTAAGAATCAAAAACGACTGTCCGCTCATGGATAGACCAAGCCTGTTCGGTGATTCGTTTCAAACATTCACTATACAGTTCATGTTCTTGTTCCAGAATCCGTTGTGACAAAGTCTCCTCCGTATCCGTATCCAACACGGGCACTGTGCGCTGACCAATAATCGGCCCGCTATCCAAACCTGCGTCGACAAAATGCACCGTACACCCACTGACTTTCACGCCGTAACGCAAGGTCTGCGCATGCGCGTGCAACCCCGGAAACGACGGAAGCAACGAGGGATGAATATTGACAATCGCGCATGGCCACGCATCCAAAAGGGTCTTGCCGACAATGCGCATATAACCGGCGAGTATCAGTAAATCGACGCCAAGACGCTTCATCTCGGTCACGATGTATTGCTCGAAATCTGCAAGTGATTCAAAATCCGCCGCACACTTGTCCAGACAAACAATATCTTTGTCTGCCGCGAATGCTAATCCCGGAGCGCCCGCCTTGTTGGAAGCAACACACACTACTCGCAATTTCCGGAAATATCCGGCTTGCTCATGCTGCACTATCGCGCGAAAATTCGAGCCTCGACCGGAGAGTAGCACACCGGCGCGTATCTCCGCTTTCTCGTTCAACATAAAATACGATTATCAGTGACTGTGGGGAACAGCAATTTTTGTATCATAAGCCCAAAGCAAATCACCATGAACCGAACACTTTGGCCGTTGACCAATGCTACCAATAATGTAGTTCCCACCGCAAGGGCACTTGGCCGTGAAGACCTGACGAGACTGGGTATCATCATCACACGCAGAACGGCGACCATATTTATACATACGGAAATAGCGATGCGCAAGCACTTCGGGCTTGGGACACATCTGACCGGCCTTGGCGCCCGTATCGCGAGCCCACTCTTGTTTCGCGTCAAGCAACATCTCAAGATTATACAAGCAAATCATGCGACGACCACGATCATCCATCGGGACATCAATTCTCTGTTTTTTCAGAGGACCACAGCAACCTGACGTAACAGCCAATGTAAAAGCCATCAATACCAAGAAACGAAATTTTATGCCGGACATATTTGTCTGATTCCTTTTACCAATATAACTTATTATACTAAGCAGATAAAAACACTATTCGGTTAAACTCAACCCGAGACGAAATTATATTCATTGAGTGACAAGTTTTATGACGGATTCTCGCTCGATAATGGTCGGTTTAAACAACACGGGGCCTTCATTCTTTTTTTTGCTGTGCCGTCCCGACGATTGCTGCGCCAAAAGCATCTCCGCTGCGCAGCGACCGATTTGTCGCACAGGCCAGACCACGGTTGTCAGCGGCGGCCCTAGCAAACCGGAGGCCATAATATCATCACAACCAATCACACTCACATCATCCGGGATGCGAAGCTTCAATATTTGCGCGGCCCGATAAACACTAATCGCCAACAAATCATTGTAGCAAACCACACCTGTAGGGCGCGGCGTCGCCTTGAGCAACTCCAATGCCATCCCCACCTGTTCATCGCTGTCCGTCCCGGGATACTTCACGAGAGGCTCGCAACCACCTGTTGCACGCTGATAAACCCGCGCAAAACCTGCAAGCCTACGTGACGAATGTGTCTGCGTACTCGGCCCGGACATATAGCCGATATGCCTATGCCCATGCGACAACATATACTTCGCTGACAACGCTCCCGCTAATTCATCGTCAATATTGACACACGCGCTGTTGATGCCCGGAACTTCCCCAATGGTCACAAAGCTTGTCTGTTTTGAAACACTCATCAGATGTCTGTGGTCATCCGCAATCTGAATGGGAGCCATGATAATTCCCCGCACACGATACGACAACATCGTCGAAACGGCGGATGCCTCTTCTGTGCGGTCATCGTGACTATCAACCAGAAGCAAATGCAGACCCGCCGGCTGAACAACATCGCAAATTCCCTGCACCATCTGCATATAAAACGGATTGCATAAATCACGAATGACAACGCCAATCATATTGGTCGTCTGGTTTTGCAGTTGCAACGCAAGACGATTCGGATGGAAACCCTGTTCTTCAACGACACGCAAAACATTCTCGCGAGTCGCCGCACTCACCCATTTTTTGCCGTTCAGGACGGCGGAAACCGTCTGACGACAAACACCGCACAAGTCGGCTATTTCGGTCATATTGAGAGACATCTATACCCGTTCTCGTCTAATAAACTTCCGGCTTCGGATCACGTGTCAACAAACTCAGTGCCGCATCACGCAATGGGTAATTCTCGTAAGAAACTTTATAAATCATCGTCACGATTGGCATCTCGACATTGAGCCGAAGACTCAAGTCATACGCAGAATGCGCCGTGCGATAGCCCTCGACGACAGCGCCGACTTCCTTCAGAGCATCCGCAGGAGCATAACCCTCCGCAAGCAACTGCCCAAACATTCGGTTACGTGAATGACGGCTCATCGTTGTCACCACCAAATCGCCAAGACCGGTCAACCCAGACAGCGTTTCACGTGTACCCCCCATCGCAATGACTGCGCGCCCCATTTCTGTCAAGGCACGCGTAATCAGAGCCGCTTTCGTATTGTCGCCATACCCCAGACCATCACAAACGCCCGCAGCGATGGCGATGACATTCTTGACGGCGGCGCCCATCTCGACACCCACAACATCATTATGAGTATAGATGCGCAATTCAGGAATCATAAACAGCTTCTGCGTCAACAATGCACTCGACGGATTCTCCGACGCGGCAACAATCAAGGTAGGAATCTTCCGTGAGACTTCCTCGGCATGGGTCGGGCCACTGAGAACGACATAGTTTTGCATCGCATCTGCGCCAAAAACTTCCGCGAATACTTGCGACGGCAACTTCAGTGCACCCTCTTCGATTCCCTTGGAGCAGGACACGAAAAGACGATCGCCCAAGCCACGGCGGGTAGCCGCAATCGCGTTGCAAACGCTACGCACCGCAAAAGATGGAACGACGGACACAATGACATCAGCCGAATCACTGGCCTTTTCGAGGTCAGGCTCAAACATCAGCGTCGGATGCAAATCAAGGTTCAGTGGTGCACCAAAATGATGACTCTCGGTCAAACTCGCAAGCTTCCCCGCGTCAATATCCCAGACAACACAGGAATGTCCTTTTTCCGAAATCAAATTAGCAAGAGTAATTCCCCAAGCGCCGGCGCCAAGCAAACAAATCTTCAGAGAAGACACATCACCCGTCAACAGTTCCGATTCCATATCAGTGGTTTTCCTCACTGTCATCCGCGGGCTTGACATCCTCCGCTTCGACGATATCAGCATCCGCTTTCACAGGTTCAATGTCAACAGCCACAGGCTCGGCATCAACGGAAACCGGTTCGGCGTCCGCTGTCGCAGGTTCGGCATCGGCAGACTCAGCATTGGCATCGGCAGGAGCGGGTTGATCCTCACCTTCGGCCGTAGGCTCCGTAGCCTGAGCATCATCCGATGTCTCAGTGCTAGATTTCCAGAAATGCTTCTCCGTCCCCAAAAACAGACGCTCAATGTTTTTCGTATGGCGCAGAATCAAAATGCAACCTAACACGATTGTCACGTAAAACATGGATGACGGTAGAGTCGAGAAATAAACAAATATCGGAAACAGGAAGGCGCCAACAATCGAACCGATGGACACATAACCTGTCGCGGCAATCAGAATAACGCCAATGAGTGCGACGCAAGCAATCTGAACGGGAGCTATCGCCATTAGCGCGCCAAGAGCCGTAGCGACACCCTTGCCACCACGCCACCCAAGCCAAGGGCAAAAGCAATGACCCGAAACAACGCCGAGCGCAATCAATAACTGTGGATACATCGACGGTGAATTGAACGAAAACAGACGCGTAAACAGCCAAACAGCAACAAAGCCTTTGAGGATATCCAGTATCAAACAAACGATCCCCGGAGCTGTGCCAAGAAGACGCATGACGTTCGTCGCGCCAAGATTACAACTCCCATGTTCACGGACATCAATACCGTAAAAATACTTCCCGATAAGATATCCCGAAGGAAAACTCCCTAAAAGAAAAGCAAGTATTACTGCCAATACTAATAACATGGTGTTCCGTCTCCTATTATAAAAGATGAACGGCGATGCGGAGGAAGTCAGCAACGCGCTACTGTTTACTATAGTAATACCAATAAAAGGAAACTTTTCAAATAATATAATTTGTTAAAGACAACTGAGAAATGACAAACCTATCATGATAAAACTAATTAAACTGAGCATTTTCCTTTGCGTAATGGGCATCTGTTGTGTACTCGCAGGATGCTCCAAAGCGCAAAAACGGCAAATCGTCGACGAACAGGGCAACAAAATCATCAGCTTTTACACAATGCAACTTAAAACGGATTTCTCGGATTTCATTAACGGAATGATTTCTGAATTTGAGCAAAACAATCCAAAGGTCAAAATCAAATGGATTGACCAGCCCGCGGATGGATTCGAGACAAAGCTCATGTCGATGTACTCTGTCGGCGAATCGCCGGATGTCATCAACCTGAACACAGGAATGATGCTCAACCTTCATGACCGCAACCTCTTGCTGAACCTCAACGATTACCTGACCACCAAACAGCGCTCGATGTTTGTCAAGTCAATGATTGACGAAGCTTGCACTTTCAACGGTAACACTGCCGGCTTGCCATGGTATATCTCCCCCGCCGTCACCATGATTAACACGGAAGTCTTCAAAAAAGCCGGACTTGATCCAACTCATGCACCGATGACTTTGGACGAACTCATGGACTACTGCCGCATTATTCGCGAAAAAACGGGACTGTTCGGCGTCATGCTACCGCTGGCCGAAAATGGTGTCTTCAGGACAATGATCCTCAATGAGGGAATCCCGCTCACGAACCCTGAGAAAACGCAAGCAATCTTTGCAAATGAGCGTTCTGCCGAAGTCTTGCGCAAGTACAAGAACGCCTATGACAAAGAATGGATTCCTCGCGAAAGTGTCACGGGTAAGCACCGCAGAGCAATTGATATGTTCAAGAACGGCAAAGCCGCAATGCTCGTCAACGGTCCGCAATTCCTCCGCACAATCAAGACAGAGGCGCCCGACATCTATACATCTTGCAGCATTGGTTTCACGGCACCAAGACTGCCAAACTACACATACGGCACGGAAACGCAGGCGGTATGCATCTCGGCAAAAACGGCACACCCCAAAGAGGCCTTGGCTTTTGCGCTTTGGCTCTGCGCCCCCAAAAACCAGCTTCAATTCTCGCATCTTGTGCCCGTTTTCCCCTCAACGACCGAGGCATTGGCCGACCCATATTTCGCTGACAAGGGCACCACACCAGAACAAATGGCGATCTACATCGGTGCGCAGGAAGTAGCCAAAGGCGTCCCCAATGTCCCAACGCTGCCACTCGATGGCAAGCTGTGCCGCGCTATTGACGACATGGTACGTCAGGTGTTCCTCCGAAATGTTCCCCCGGAGAAAGCTCTCGAACAGGCTCAGGAACGATGGAATCGCATTCTTGCTTCTCACAAACAGAAGGAGACCGGAAAATGAAAAACAGTTTACTCAAGAGAAAACTGAAGACAACATCAATTGCCTATTTGTTTTTGGCTCCCGCGATACTCATCATGGCCATCTTCGTCATGTACCCCGTTTTGCAAGGATTCTGGCTTTCCTTCTACCAATGCGACCCATACTCATCCGAGGCAACTTTCATCGGTTGGGACAACTACAGACAACTGATTGCTGACCCGCAATTTCGCATCACGCTGTGCAACTCAATCCTTTACCTCATCGTCGTCCCTATTATTATCATCTTATCACTCGGGATGGCAGTGCTCGTCGAGCCGCTTCTGCCCGGTGTCAACTTCTTCCGAGCAGCATGGTACATCCCCGTCGTCACCACAATGGTTGTCGTGGGCGTATCGTTCCGCTTCATTTTCAGCGAAGACGACGGACTTATCAATGAAGTCCTCAAATACATGGGCATCATACAACAATCAATTCCGTGGATGACGGAAAAATGGTTGGTGTTGATAACAGTCATGGTTGTCACCATATGGAAAGGATTAGGCTACTACATGGTGGCATTCATTGCGGCACTACGCGCCGTGCCCATCGAACAGATTGAGGCAGCCATTGTCGACGGCGCAAAGCCGTGGTCAATCTTCCGCAATGTCAAACTGCCAAACCTCTGGCCCACCATCACACTGGTCGCGATTTTGTCCTCCATCGGTGCGCTGCAGGCCTTTGACGAAATCTACGTCTTAACAAGAGGCGCTGTGCCCGAAGCGACAACATTAGTCTATTACATTTACGAAATGGGATTTGACGCAAGCCAAAGCTCATATGAATACGGTTATGCGAGTGCCATGGCAGTCGTACTGTTCTTCATTGTCCTTGCATTCACGGCACTCAACCTTTGGACAATGAGAAAGGGAGGCTGGAGCAATGACTAATAAGCAACAAGATCCCAGAATGTATCTCATGCGGATTACCGATTCAAGCTCACCGCAAATGCATAAATTGATGCTTGTGTTACGCTATCTCCTGATGATATTCGTGACAGCCATCATGGTCGGGCCGTTCCTGTGGTTGGCATACCTGAGTGTTCGCATGACAGGAAACATCTACACGTGGCCGGAAGCATGGAGCGATTTCTCCTTGCGGAGTTATCTCTTCGTGTGGAACACCCCCGAAATGAACATCAAACCAGCCTTCATCAACAGTGTTGTCGTCGCGATTGTATCAGTCGCGACCACCGTACTCGTCGCAAGCTTGGCGGCCTATCCCCTTGCGAGACTCGAATTCTTCGGTAAACGAATCGTCTTCATGTTCATCCTCTGCACCCTGATGGTGCCATTCCAACTTTATATGATTCCCCTGTTCAGACTGGTAACACAAGACCTCAGACTGGCCAATACATACACGGGCGTCATTCTGCCGTTTGTCGCAAGTGTCTTCGGAATCTACTTGATTAAGCAATTCTACGAGACGATTCCGGTTGATTTGGACGAAGCGGCACGCGTTGACGGAGCGGGCGAATTCAGACTCTGGTGGCAAATCCTGTTACCAATGACGAAACCGGCGATGGGCACACTCGCGATATTCTCATTTGTCGGCAGCTGGAGCAACTTCCTCTGGCCGTTGCTTGTACTGCAAGCCGACGAGAAAATGACACTGCCGGTACAGATTGTCCAACTCTCAGGAGCCTTTGTCGACAGAATCAGCTATCTGGCGGCGGGTTCGGTCATCGCCATTGTACCTGTCATTCTCTTCTTCCTCTTCCTGCAAAAATGGTTCCTTGGAGGATTGACGTTGGGCTCTGTCAAAGGATAACAGCCTCTACATAATAAAGAAGAACCCAAATAATCTGTACTTGCCTCAAGTACAACATTTACAGCACGAGGTAGAAATATGCCGACTTTTCAAATCATTGTCTGCGCGGGGATCGTTCCCGAACCATTGCAAACTCTCGAACCGGTCGAAAATGCCGGGAAATACGCACTCAAGAACGAAGCGATGCTGCCGATGATTATCGACCCGTGGGGAATGCACGCACTCTACGAAGCTGCTCACTTGTCGAAGACTTACCCCGGATCAAAAATCTACCTCGTTGTCGCTGCTCCCAAAGGCAAACTTCAACAGGTCATGATGACAATCGCGCAAAAAGTGCCCTTTGAACTCATCGCCATTGACACACCTGCCGGAGGATTTACCGAAGCTTACGAAGTCGCCAAGGCACTCGAACAGGCAATCAAATCCATTCCCGCGCTCGACATGAGCCAAACACTGCTCTTTGGCGGATGGGAAAGCGCCTCACGTTGCTCCGGCGCGACGATGCAAATGCTAGGCGAAATGCTCGGCATTACAGAGCAATTCCAAGGCGTAGACACATTAACGGTCAAAGAAGACGGCTCGTTTGAAATCATGGAACGTGTCGAAGGAGGACTTCACCAAAAAAGCACCTTCGACAAACTACCCGCCGTTCTGGGTTGGGCAACAGGTGACCTGCCCGAGCCTCCGAATAATCCGCAAATCGGAATGATGAATATGCGTGGAATCATGCCGTCCATCATGAAAGCGAAAAAAGAAGACTTGCCCAATGAAGGCATAGAACTCAAATCATGCGAAGTCCCCAAAGCTCTGAGGGAAACGAAAATCGTTGACAATATGACCGAAGAAATGATTGCCAATGAAATCTTTACATGGATTAAAAAGGACTAATAATGGAAAGAATACTTTGCCTTTTACATACTCAATCTGACGGAACACTGTCCCAACTTGCTTTGGAAACATTAACAGTATCCTCCACGACGGCGGCACAGCTTCCCGACGCAGTCCTCCTTGTTGGCATACTCGGCACAGCCACACAACAAGCCGCCACACAAATCGGCTCATGCGGCGCAAATCAATTCTTTATCGCCGAAGACCCGGCACTCGAGAAGGGGTCCTACCACAACGACACAAACGCCGCCGAAGCAATCGCCAAAGCAGCCCAAGCGACCATCATCTTCGCACCGGCAGACTCCCGATTCAACAGAATGATTTCCGGCATGGCGATCCGCCTCAACGGCCGCGCCGACACACATGCAGTCGCTGTCGCGGCGGACAATGGGACGTTGACGATTTCCCGTTGGTACTATCGCCAAAGAATCATCGCGCAGCAAACACGACAACAACGCCCTTGGGTTATTTCGATTGAATCGGATACCGCTGCCCCATGGAAGGGCGACAGCAAAACCGTTGACGCAACGACCGTCTCATTCGCCGTCGACGCAAACACGAAAGTCATCGGCACAATCGCACCTGAAAACACAGTTCAGACGATTAAGCCCGACTCGCCCCTGCTCTTTGTCGCGGGCGCCGGGTGGTGCAAGAAACAATCCGACGGACAGACACATCTGCTCGAAGCGGAATCGCTCATTTTGGATTTTGTCAACAGAAGCGGAGCCTCGCTCGGAAGCTCGAAGTCCCTTGTCGACCAAAACAGCGAAGGCGAAGCGGTCCTCGGATGCCTCACGCACATGAACCAAGTCGGGCAAACCGGCAGCACACCGCGCCACCCAAAAGGCTTGGCAACTTGCTGCCATGGCGAAGAACCGCACACTGTCGGATGGCGCTTCATCACACAGCGACGAGCCATCAACACAGATGCGAACTGCGGATGGGCGCGAGGCAAAACGGATGTCCTATACGTGGCAGATGCATTTAAAGTCATGAAAATCCTTAACGATTTATTGAAATAGTTTTTCAATTTGTAAATCGAGCCAAACGAAGCATTTTTGTCCTATACTAACGAATAGGAGATAAATGAAACTTGTTAAAATCTAATAACCAAAAACACACGCAATCTGAGGTCAAGTAACATATTATTGCTCACGATTTTCTGGAAATCAGGTATCATAATATATATAATGAAAAAATCAACCAGATTAGCTACCATGACTGAATTAATACTTGCGTTGATGTGCTTTGTCGGCAGACACAAGGAGAAGTCAGGAATTGCGTAGACATCGATTCGACAACGAGTATTCCGAACTGTTTTCTCTTGGACAGAAACAAGGTCATGTGACCATGGACGACATTGATAAAGCAATGGCCCATGCCCCATCCGCCCAAGAGCTAGAATCCGTTTTGGAACTCCTGAGCGCTCGGAACATCGAAGTCATGGAAGAACTCGATAAGGACGAATCTGATTTCCAAAGAGAGACAAAACAAGTTATCGATGACAGAAACACTCTCCTTAATCCTGACGATGACGACAAGGATAAAAAGGTTAACGACGACTCGGTACGTTCCTATCTCGCAGACATGGGCAAAGTACCAATGTTAACCCCCGAGGAAGAGAACGCCCTCGCCCAAGAAATCGAAAAAGGAAGAAACACTGTTCTTAAGGCTCTCTCCGGAACAATTTTGGTCGGTCAGGAGTTCCGGATTATCCTCAAAAAAATCGAAGAGAAAAAAATCACGCTCAACGAGATTCTCAGACGTCACGCTGATGACTCAGATTCAAAATCATGGAAGGCAATCTTCGAAGAAGTACAAACCGCTTTCACGGCAATCAGTCAGGCCTACGATAACATTGGACGAGCGCTTGAAACAATCTCCATGACTGATGTGCCTGAGGAAATAGCAAAAGCGAAGAAGTCTATCGAATCGCAGAAGAAGAAAATATACAAACTGTTCATCAAAACAGACTTGAGTTTCAACATCACTCAACTTATCGCAAAAGGAGTCAAGCAAACCTTCAAAGACATGGAGGTTCTGCAGACTGAAATTCAGACAATTCTCGCAAAAATAGCACTCCCCGAAGTTGAAATCCGCAGACTTGTCAAGATGACCCGCAAAAACTCACCTGAAGCTGATGCCCTGAAAAAGGAACGGGGATTTTCGCTCGAAGATTTAATCGAAGACGACAAGTGTCTGCGCAAAATGCACAAAACCATGGCGAAGTACGAGAGAACGGTCGGGAATTCTTTCGAAGAATTTGCCGAACTTATCCGTGAAATCGACGAGGGAGAGCGCAAAGCGAATCGTGCCAAGAGCAAAATAGTCGAATCGAATTTGCGGTTGGTCGTGTCGATCGCAAAAAAGTATACGAACAGAGGATTGCAGTTCCTTGACCTCATCCAAGACGGAAATATCGGGCTTATGCGCGCCGTCGACAAATTCGAGCACAACCGCGGATTCCATTTTTCGACATACGCCTCGTGGTGGATTAAACAGGCCATCGCAAGAGCAATTGCAGACCAAGCGCGCACCATTCGCATCCCGGTACACATGGTCGAAACCATCAACCGTCTCTCGAGAATCCACAGGGATTTGGTTCAGGAACTCCACAGGGAACCCACCAACGAAGAACTGGCTGACAAAGCCGGATACAGTATCGAAAAGGTCAACAAGATTTTTCGGGCGGCACAAACGCCAATCTCGATTGAATCGCCTATTGGCAACGAAGGCGAATCCACTGTCGTCGACCTCATCCAAGACCCTGACGCGGTCAGCCCGGTATCGCTCGCGGCGAATCTCTTGAGAACCGAACGAATCAACGAGGTGTTCAAAACACTGACGGAACGCGAAGCAAAAGTCCTGCGCCTGAGATTCGGTATCGGCAACAACGGTGTTCAACGCACACTTGAAGAAGTCGGCACAATCTTCAATGTCACACGTGAACGTGTCCGCCAGATTGAAACCAAAGCACTGCTGAAACTGCGGCATCCGGCACGGCGTGCCAAACTTGTCGATCTTTTGAACGAAGATAATGACTAAACACAATAACTCAGAAATCGGACAATCATGAACTCTTTTACGCTTATCCCCGCTATTGACATAATGGACGGGCAATGCGTCCGCCTCCAACAAGGAGATGCCCAACGACGCACAAATTATCCCGATGCCCCGGCGGTAGTCGCTCAAGCCTTCCAGAAGGAAGGCGCAAGTCGGTTGCACATCGTTGACCTTGACGGCGCATTTGCGGGCAAACCGGCCAATCTGGCGACCATCAAATCCATCCGCGACGCAGTCACCATCACTGTCGAAGTGGGCGGCGGCATCAGAACCGAAGAGGACATCAAAAACTACCTCGACATTGGCGTTGACCATGTGATTATCGGAACGCGCGCACTCGAAGACAAACGCTTCCTCGGCGAGATGGTGCGCAAATTCGGAGCGTCCAAAATCATTATTGGCGCGGATGCGCGCAACGGATATCTCTCCACAAGAGGATGGACATCGGACTCCAAGATTCTGGCCATCCCATTCTTGCAGGAAGTCGTCGCTCAGACGGGCGTCGGCACGGTTATTTTCACTGACATAGCACGAGACGGCATGTTCAACTCGCCTAACTTTGACGCACTCGAAAAGGTCTGCGGCATCGGAAATCTCCAAGTTATTGCCTCCGGAGGTGTAGGTAGTGATAAAGACATTCGTTCTTTGATTCAACTCAAGCAGCCTAATTTGATTGGAGCAATCGTCGGAAAGGCCATTCATGACGGCAGATTATCTCTGCATGACGCTCTGAAAGCTGCAAACAACATATAAAGAAAGGGTAGAATAATGGCTAACGCATTTACTGACAACAATTTTAAGGCAGAAGTCCTCGAAGTAAAAGGACTTGTTCTCGTCGACTTTTGGGCAACATGGTGCGGACCTTGCATGATGCTGTCTCCCATTATTGACGCACTGGCACAGGAATACGAAGGGAAAATCAAAGTCGGAAAAGTCGATGTCGACCAGAATTCCGATGTTGCGACCGCCTATGGTATCTCATCGATTCCATGCCTGTTACTTTTCAAGGATGGTGAACTTATCGACAGAAAAGTCGGAGCCGCACCAAAAGCTCAACTTAAAATCTGGCTTGATAGCAAACTCTAAACAACACATTTAGTCTTCAAGAGGTATTAATTATGCTTACCAAACGTGTTATACCCTGTCTCGATGTCAAAGACGGTCGAGTCGTCAAAGGTGTCAATTTTGTTAATCTCATCGACGCGGGCGACCCCGTCGCTTGTGCGAAAGCATATGACGCGGCCGGCGCTGATGAACTCGTGTTCCTCGACATTGCCGCAACCAACGAAGGACGTGGCACCACAATCGAAATGGTGCGCAAAACAACTGCCGAAGTGTTTATCCCGGTCACGGTGGGCGGCGGAATTCGCAACATCAGCGACATAACGGAAATTCTGCGAGCCGGAGCCGACAAAGTCTCGCTCAATACGGTGGCGGTGGAAAACCCCGAAATCGTCAAGGAAGCATCACAACGCTTTGGCAGCCAGTGTATCGTTGTTGCCATCGACGGCAAACGCGCTGAGCCGGGCAAGGAATTCGCCTACGAAGTCTACACCCATGGCGGACAAAAAGCCCGTAATATCGATGCGGTTGCATGGACACAAAAAATGGAAAAATACGGAGCCGGCGAAATCCTCCTCACCAGTATGGATCGCGACGGAACAAAAATCGGCTACGACTTGGAGATGACAGCAGCCATCTCGGAAGCGGTTGGGATTCCCGTCATCGCGTCCGGCGGCGTAGGAAGCTTGCAGGACTTCGTTGACGGCATCAAAATCGGCAAAGCCGACGCTGTACTCGCGGCATCCATTTTCCACTTTGGAACCTTTACCGTTCAGCAAGTCAAGGACTACATGGCGAACGCAGGCATCCCGGTACGCACCAAAAAGCAAAAGTGATTGCGGAATATGATTACTGAAATCAAGATGCCCGCACTCAGCGATGCGATGACGCATGGTAAACTCCTGTGTTATCTGGTGCAGTTGGGTCAAACGGTCACAAAAGGACAACCTGTCGCCGAAGTCGAAGCTGACAAGGCAAACATTGAAATCGAAGCACCGGCGGACGGCAAAATCGTCCGTCTCTGCGCCTCTGTCGACGAAGTGGTGCCGGTGAACAACACCCTAATCCAAATCGAATCCCAACAGAAATCCTGATTGACTAACGAACGGCGAGTGCTAAATGGCATGACAAAACAGTTTTGCAAAGGACAATGATACTGCGGTGACGCACATATCGCCAACATTGTTAAGACTTAGCATTCCAATGGCTATGGGCTTATTTACGCCGGAAATGATCGACAACAAACGCTTCGATCTCATCGTCATTGGTGGCGGACATGCAGGCTGTACTCTTGCGTCCGATGCAGCCGAAGCCGGGCTTAGAACCGCATTAATCGAGGGGAGCAGCAACGGCCTCGGAGGAGCAGCAACACACGAGACTACAATCCCTGTACATAATATGATTGCCGACCTCTTCACCTATGACCACGCAATCGTCAGCCGCGAACAACCGCAGGCGTATCACAAATGGCTCGTGGACGATTTGACCAAGAAAAAGGTGACTCTCATAAAGGCGTGGGGACAGATTTCTGCCGTCGACGAAGTGCTCATGGTCAACACGAAAACCGGTATGAGTGAGGGAGCGATACACGGGCACAATATTGTTATCGCAACCGGAACAGCGCCCGCACTGACAGCCGACTTGGCAATAACAGACTCGCGAATTGTCCGAATACCGGCTGCCATCGCAACGATTCCGACCCACTCACCACGCAGCATTCTCGTCTACGGGTGTAACCAAACCGCAATTGAATGCGCAACAATTCTTGCCGCGCAAAAACACCAAGTGATTCTTTGTTCTGAATCGGAAGTTATCCTCCCAGATGCGCCGCAGCCCATCCAAGAAATTGCCCTCTCACTTCTCGAACGTCTCGGAATTCGTCTGTGCATGGATATCTTCAGCCTCACGCTCACCGACACAAACACCGACAGCATCGTCTTGGAGTTGGAGAATGCCGCCTACACCGAAACGGTCATGATTCATCATCTGATTGACTGCGGAGGACGGCGCTGCGCTAGCGAGAATCTCTGCTCTCGTGAGCTTGGCATTCGCGTTGCATCCGGCGACCAACGCATCGTCATTGATGCGCTCTGTCGGACCTCCGCCAAAAGAATTTTCGCTCTGGGAAGCGTCACGAACTCTGAGATGACACCCGACACCGCACAACAATCTGCCCACGCGTTAGCCTCATTCCTGTCCGGGGAAACGCAAGGCTGCCCAAACTTGGTTGAAACGCCGCAAACGCAAACGCTGTGGCTCAACGAACCAATCGCATGGGTCGGCATGGATTGCACTCAGGCACTGGTAAACGGTCACATAAACGCAGTGGAAGGATTTGTCAATCTGACAAATGAATTCTCCACGCCGCAACGCACCGGATTGCTCTCCATGACCATCGACTTGGCGACCGGAAAAATCCTCGGGGCCTATGCGTTGGGACATGCGTCCGAGACTCTTATACGCCTCGTACAATCGCTCATGCGATTCGAAATCAACGCCGCCACACTGGCTCAGGGAGCATGGGACCCAGCCATAACCGCAGCCGTCAGAGACGCACTGAATCGGGGCGACAAACAAGAATGATTATTGAAAGCGTATGGTGGGGAAGAACGCAATACATGGACGCATTGGTGCAAATGAACCAAATGCAGGCCGATGTCATCGCGGGCAAGTGTCCAAGCACAATCATCTATACCGAACACAACCCGGTCATTACGTGCGGGCGTAACACTCCCCCAAACCAGATTTTCTCAAAATCGATTCCAACCGTCGAAGTCAATCGAGGAGGCCTCGCGACATGGCACGGCCCCGGACAGCTCATCGCCTACCCGGTCATCAACCTTCGCAAAGTAACGCAAAACAACATCGACCTCCACGGGTTTCTCAGAAATATTGAACTCGGAATCATTGCGTTTTTATCAGAGCAGTTTAGCATCCGAGCCAAGCAAAGACCGCAATTCACCGGCGTCTGGATTGACACCGACGCCCCCGTGCAACGCAAAATCGCCTCCATCGGCATATCCGTTCGCCGCTTCGTCACCGCTCACGGACTGGCGCTCAACATTAACCCCTCAATGGAAGCATTCGAGAACATCATCCCCTGCGGACTTACGGGAATTCAAATGACATCGGTCGCCCAAGAAATCGGTACAACGACGGCCGCGACAACATCACTTGACCTTGAAAAGCTCTACCCTACACTACATCAATCACTACTGAGAACTATCATCCACAATGACAACTGAGAATAACGCAAACAACACGCAAGCCCAAGGCAAGTTTCCCAGATGGCTCAAGGCAGTCATGCCGGACGGAGAGACATACCACAATACGGCGGGCATCCTTAAAAACCACGGACTGGTCACCGTCTGTCAGGAAGCGCGATGCCCTAACATCGGTGAATGCTGGCGCAGACAGACCGCGACGTTCATGATTCTGGGAGAATGCTGCACCCGCCACTGCCGTTTCTGCGCCATCACGCAGAACCAAAAACCATTGCCTCCGGACCCAACCGAACCAGAGCGCATTGCGAATGCGGTTCGCGATATGAAGTTGACCTATGTCGTCATGACATCCGTCACCCGAGACGACTTGCCTGATGGCGGAGCAAAGCATTTTGTGGACTGCACTAACGCCATCAAAAGCGCCACACAACAGGCCAAAGTCGAAGTCCTGACGCCAGACTTTATGGGCAACAAACAAGCAATACAAATAGTTGCGGCATCACCCATTTTCGTGTTTAATCACAACATCGAAATGGTCAGTCGCCTCTACAAACAACTTCGCCCCGAGGCCGATTATCGCCGTTCGCTCGAAGTTCTCCGCTACGCGAAAACCATCAATCCCGAAATCATCACAAAATCGGGGTTTATGCTTGGCTTAGGCGAAGAGATTTCCGAAGTTGAGCTACTTATGGCTGACCTACGTGAGGCCGGAGTTACTCACCTCACCATCGGCCAATATCTCTGCGCCAAAGAAGGACGGGCGCCGGTTGCGAGATATGTTCATCCCGACGAGTTCACAATGCTCAGGCAGAAAGCCCTTGATATTGGATTCATCTATGTCGACAGTGCCCCACTGGCCAGAAGTTCATATCACGCCGAACGGCAGCTACAATGAATATACCGCATCCCGTCTGTAGCAAATTATATGCAGTATACAACTGCGCCCGCAATGAGATGAGTAAAGTGGAATGGGTCGCAATAGATACGCGAAAATAATATTATTTACTCTCATAATACTATCGCTGGTATTAGGAGTTGCTTACCGCACCTCTCCACCGGAGATTCGGGAGAGAGTCGATGGTTATATCCGCATTGCCGCCTCAAGCATGAGGAACATGGCACTCAAAGCCGAGTTTCGTTTTGTCACGAAGTACTTTGATAAATCTCAAAAGAAAAAAGACGAGAACGCCAAGGATGATAAAAAGAAGGATAACAAGAACCAAGCATCGGCCACTCTTGTCGGCAGCATCTATGATGAACTCTCAAAGCCTATCGTTGGCGCAACAGTTACCATTATGGGATTGGGCAAGAATCAGCCTAAAACGCAAACGGACAAGGACGGCAAGTATAAAATCGCCGACATTCCGCCGGGAACAGGTCACATCGTGGCGTCACACCCGGGCTTTGTTGCGATGATGCGCCCGCACTTTCCATTCTACAGTTCAAAGGTCGCCTTCGCTGACCTGACCCTACCCATCGGTTCCAAAATCAACGGCACGGTTCTCGACGAAGAACGCAAACCGCTCAAGAATGTCGAAATACAGGCGCGACACATCGCGGAGGCCATCACTGCAAGCGGAGGCGACTCGATTGTCTACGCTGACATTGCAAAACAGGAAACATCAAAAGACAACGGCACGTTCTTGATTAAGGGAATGCCGCTTGGCAGCATGGAAATCACGGCTAAGAAAACGGGGTACGCGAAACTCGTTCAGAAACACGTCGTGACCAAGGACAACGCGACATCGTCTGTCGAGCTAATCCTGAAACGCTCGGGCATTCTTGACGGACAGATTAAGGATGCGGAAACGGGCGCAGGCATTCCTGACGCGAAAATCACACTGGAAAGTTTCAAACCTTTCGGCGAAAAGGTCATGAAGCTCGAGGGCACCAGCTACACCATGCAGTCGCTCAAGCCGGAAGGAAAATTCAGATTTGAGCACCTGTTCGACGAAGGCTTCTACGACATCAAAGTCGAGCATCCCGACTATGCCCCCTCCACGCAAAAGCTCATTCCATGCGGCACAGAGAAGATGACAATCAATATGGTGCGCGGTTCGGGAATCTCCGGCAAAGTCACATTGATTGACAGAGTTGGGGACACCGGAGTTGCCGTCTCCATCAACATCGAATCGGTCATCAAGGGAACAACCCTGACACTCCACACCGTCTCGACAGAAACCGGAGATTTCAAATTCGACAAACTGCCCTATGGTAGCTACAAGATTTGGGTCAACAGCAAACAATACTCCTGTCTTGACTATCCCCCGATTAACTGCGAAGCCGGCAAACCACCCATCGATAATGTTGTTCTCGAAGCTTACCAGATTTGTTCCATTTCCGGACGTGTCATCAGCGCCGAAAACGGCATGCCCATCCCCGAAGCGACGGTGACAATCAACAGCATTTTTGGCAAGAACAAACAACAGTCCAAGAAGTTCATGACAAAAACATCTTCCATGGGTAAATTCGTTTTCGAGAAACTCCCAAGTGGACAGCACACCGCAACGGCCGAAGCCAAAGGATTCGTACAAACTAATTTCGGCACTTCCGCCGAAACGTTTTATCTGCTACCGGGCGAATCCAAAAACGACCTCACGCTGCAACTCTACAAAGGCGGAACGGTAGATGGGCGCGTGCTTGATGCCAACGGGTCTGCCGTGAAAGACGCCGATGTCCAACTCTATGTGGCATCAACCAACAAACGGAATCTCGACACGTCGAAACTCGTCGCGAAATCCAACGAGAACGGATGGTACACCATCACGGGCATCGATGTCGGCGACCATCTGCAACTCTACGCAAGCGCCCGAGCCGAAGAACGACACGCCAAAGGCGTCAGCAATATCATTGACCTGACAGCGGCCGTCCCATCCGCAACGGCGGATATCATCATGCCGAACGGCGGCACTGTCCAAGGAAGAGTCACAGATATGAACGGCATCCCCATCGCGGAAGCTCAGGTCTCATGGCACTCCGGTAACTTCCCCGGCGATCCATCGCCATCCGGCGGCAAAGTCTCGACGGAAAGCAACGGAACCTATCGTATCACGCACCTCCCACCCGGAAGAATATCGCTGAACGTCAGCCGCTCCGGATATGTCGGTCAGGGCAGAGGCGTCAATGTCAAAGACAATCAGGTGTTGGCGGGCATTGACTTCAAACTAAAAACGGGAAAAACTATCACGGGTGTTGTCATGACTGCGGAAGGGAATCCGATTCCGAACGCGAATGTGAGAACGTCCGGAATCTCGGGAGCACAAGGTGGAGACTCGGCGAACACGGACAAGGACGGAAAGTTCACGCTCGGCAATCTCGGCGAAGGTTCGTTCAAACTCAACGCGACCTTCTCCATCAACACGCAGGAAGGAAACCAGAATTACAACTTCTTTGTGACCCCAATCAAGGCCGGTAGCGAGGGCGTCCTCATCGAGTGCGACGTCGACAACTCCGCATCCACAATTGTCGATGCGGCCGGATCCGGAAGAAAGATTCAGAACTTCTTCTTCCGTTTCGCATCGCTGCCAAACATCAAAGGGCTGGACTTTTCCGTCACAGTACAACGTAGTGTGGCAAACACGAACGGACTCCTTAAGATATCGAACATCCCACGCGGCGTTTACAAATTGACTGTCACCGCCGATGGATACGAAAAATGGGAAGACGAATCCGTGTACATCGGACCGAACAGGAGAACCAGTATGCCCAAAGTCCATCTCGAAGCATCGGGTGGCATCATGGGTAAAGTCGTCTCGAACAAAACAGGACGACCCGTGAACGGTGTGCGTGTCTCTGCGTTTGAGCAAACAAGCATCGAACAGACAGGCAAAGGAAACAAAGGATACACGCATGTGGCAACCGTCAACACGGACTATGCCGGCGAATTCCTGCTGTCGGGGTTATCGCCCGCGACACACCGAGTCATACTCGAACACTCGAACTATTCGAAGGAAACAATCGAAGATATCCCCGTGACACGCCGCAAAATCTATGACATGGGCACAATCATCCTCGAAGCCGGAGGAACTGTACTCGGCACAATCAGAGATGAAACGGGAGCGCCGTGTGCGGGATTCACTGTCGCCATCAATGATACACAAGAGAAAAAGAAGACGACAACTGACCGCGGCGGCAACTACCTGATGCAGGGCGTCGAAGAGGGAACGCATATCATCTCCGTACAAGGCACAGTGCGCAGTTATAGACCGACCTATACCTTCGCGTCCACAATCATCATTGCGGGCGAATCAACGACGAAGAACTTCACCATCGGACTGACGGCAAACATGGTCGGACAGTTATTCTCTGCGACACCACTCACCGGAGCTTCGGGGACTGTCAGCCTCTATCCGTTCGACGAAAACAACAAAGTCGTCGACTGGATTCGATACGACGCGACAATTCAGGGAATGACCTTTAGCCTCAACCAGATTCCGCCCGGACAATACTTCATGTGGGCCGGAGGCAATGCGACGGCCGGACCATTCAGACTCTGGCAGTTCAAACAACTGACACAAGGCGACAATACCGTTGCGCTCGAGCTGCCCCCATCATCCATCAAAGGACGTGCCATCGGGAGCGCCGGACAAGGACTTCAGGGCACCTCGGTGCAACTGCGCCCACTCTTTGACGGAAGTTTCCTCTCGCAAACGATTTATAACAAACTTATCGTCAACAAAACGACAAACGCGACGGGCGCATTCTCGATTCCCTACATCCAACAGGGAACCTATCAAATTATCTACCAGCCACCCGGCGGAAGACAAATCGTGCAACAACCGATGTCCATCGGATATGGACAAACTATCAGCGGAATTACCCTCCCTGCACAATAACTCTGGAAGGAAGAGTCAAACTATTGTATATTATAGTATCATAATAACGATGGTGAGAATTTCATGACAAATTATAGAATATTTATTGTCGAAGACGAGAGCGAAATCGCCAGACTTCTGGAGATTCATCTTAAAAAGACCGGTTTCAACCCTGTCGTCTTTACGAAATCACCCGAAGCGTGGAAAGCAATTCTCAACGCCTCCCCCAAGACGATGCCTGACCTTATTCTTCTGGATGTGATGATGCCGGAGATGGACGGAATCCAATTCCTCAAGGCTGTTCGCGCAAATGCCAACACACAGACACTGCCTGTCTTTTTCCTGACGGCATGCGGCGGAGAAGAAGATCGCATCGGCGGATTTGAACTCGGAGCGGATGACTATATCACCAAGCCATTCTCACCAACGGAACTCGTTTTGCGCATCAAGAGATTCTTCGAAAGACGCGAAATGGAACGCAGAAACAAACGCGAAGAGTCCAAGGAACCCGTCGTGTTTGGTTGCCTGATGCTTGACGAAGCACGTTTCAAAACAACAGTCGACGGAGAGGAAATCCCCATTTCGGCAACCGAAATGAAACTGCTTGCGGAAATGATTTCGCTCAAAGGCAAAGCGCTTTCGAGACGCCGCATCCTCGAACTCGCGTGGGGCGATATGCCCAATGTGACGGACAGAACAATCGACACACATGTCAAAAGACTTCGCAGAAAACTCGGCAAGGCCGCCGTTTATCTCGAGACTGTCAGAGGCCGCGGATATCGGTGGGCCGAATCACCGGATGATGTAAATGATTAACGCTTTTGCATTTGCGTGCCAGGTAACCGAAGGCGTCCCTGGATGCTCCGCGCTCTACCTGACGTCGAGCGACCTACTTGTGCCAAACAATCGATGGGTCAACACATTTGGAACAATGTCAAGACTCAACGACTTGGAACGATTAGGCCTCTCAGTTGATAGCATCAGAGAGAACATCATCGAACTGACTCGGGTTGGAAATGGAGAATTCACGCGGGCATTGGACGAAGAATCCATTCGGACATTAGTCATCACCGCGATTCCAAACTTCCCGCAAATGTTCTTTATTTTTCTGCACGACGAAACGGAAGCACACAAAGTTGCAGCAATGCGCAGAGACTTCATCGCGAACGTCTCCCACGAGCTTCGCACACCGCTGACCATCATCCGCGGGTATGTCGAAACACTGATGGATCCGGACTACCGAACGCCCGAAGCGTTGAACGAATATCTGCCAATCATTCTCGACAACACAAAGCAAATGCACACGCTTATCATTGACCTCATGGACCTATCGAGGCTTGAATCGTCGGGCGCACGGAGACTCGCGGCAATCAATCTGAAAACGGAAATCGAAGGCGCCATTGCTTCAAGCCGTGTTCTGGCTAAGGAAAAGAAAATCAAAATCATCCACGCGAAACTGGATGCGGTCGATGTGCAAGCCGACGTCAACAACTTCCCACGTGTCTTGATTAACCTCATCGAAAACGCAATCAAATACACGCCCAACGAAGGCACAATCCGCATCTACACCGAATTAGACAACAGCAAAGAGCACGTCACGGTTCACATCACGGACAACGGTATGGGCATCCCAAACGACGATCAAGAAAGAATTTTTGAACGATTCTACAGAGTTCGCGGAACAACAGCGAGTGTCCGAGGAAGCGGTCTGGGGCTGGCGATTGTCAAACACGCGCTCCAGTTAATGGACAGCGAAATCAAACTCAATAGCACATTGGGCGAAGGCTCTGACTTTTACTTCACACTCAAAGTCTTCAAGAATCCTGATGAAACTGCGCAAGCAACTATGAGTGAAGACGTGATACCTCGATTGTCTCATAGATAGCGCCCGAAGGTGTCAGCGTACTCTTTATGAGTTCGATTTGCTCCACATCCATCACCCCAAAATGAGCCAGCCCACGTGCCTCGACAATCTTCTTGATGCCGAGCAGATTCTCACGACTCTTGATTCGCGCAAGAGTAATGTGAGGCATAAAGGGATGCGTGTCCACATCAAATCCCCGGCGGTTTAGCTCATTCACAAGCGAATTCCGCAAATCAGTCAGTACATCCACATCCTTTGCCAGCCGAAGCGCAATTGTACGTGCCGTCTTGTCATTCGGAAACAACAGCGGACTGCCAACCTTCAGCGAAAACGCCCCGCAACGCCCCGCGATTTTCTGCATCACAAGCCCGGCATCACTGACTGATGACTCCGGGATATCACCCAAAAACGCCAGAGTAATGTGAACATTCCGAACAGACTGCCAAGTTATACGTGTCTTCAGAAACTCCGACGCTGTCTGCATGCCAGCTGACAGCGTAGCAATCTCCGACTGCATTTTCTCGGGTAAACGAACCGCAATAAAACAACGCATAAAGGCCTCCCTATGCCACTACAAGTAATGCGCCAACACTACAATAATCTTTACTATATCCGCTTAAAGTCGTTATCCTTCGGATAGAAACTCGGGCTATTCTTTGTCAGTTGCCTGATACGCTGAAGAGCATCACGGATACGAGCATTGAGATTGCCGTTATTCGCCTGCGCTAGCGACGCGTCAAGCTGCAACGCCTTTTGCCAGCAGCTCACCGCCATACGCAGATTTTTCACGCTCTCTTGCTTAACCGAGAACACACGGTTATTCGCGTCACGCGTCGTAAAACTTGCCGACATCAAAATATTAACCGCCGTGTTGTAATACTGATCGCCCTGCATAACCAAACGCTGCGCCTGAGAAGCCTTCTCAGATATCCCCTGACGCTCATTGCTCTGAGCCGTCAGCAGTACACTCTGCGCCGCTTGCACGACCTCCGGGAACATTGGGTAATCCAGAATAATCTCATTCGCCTTTTCACGAGCCTTGACCGTCTCACCCGCTGCAAGGTTATTCTGCACTTCACGCAAATCACGCCCCGCATACGCCAACAAACCCTTACGGGCATCCTCATTTGTTTCCTGCATTTCGAGGATACTGCGGTACTCCTGACGAGCCGTATCAAGCATCCCCTTCGACTCGGCATATCGTGCCAACGCTAACCGCGCCTTTGGATCCGCCTGATTTGTCTGCCCACGACGAATCATGTACTCATACTTATACAAGGTATCCTTCGTTTGTGACGGGTCAAAAACCAACAACTGATTATACGCAGACAATGCGCCCTGCCAGTCGCCCCGCTCGGCGCATTCCGTATGCATCGTATTATAGATATTCAATATCCGCCGACGCAGAACCGGTGTCGAATTCTCGGGGTCATTCGCAAACTCAAGTAAAATCGGCAAAGCTTCCGAATATTTTTTTTGCCTGTACAGCGCCTCGGCATACTTCAGCCGCCCCGTAGGCGTCATATCATTCTTGTAAATATCCGACAACTCCGCCAGACGACTGCTCTCCGAATCCAGAATCTTCTTCAGCGCATTAGTGGCTTTCTCATTGTTAGGATTATAAAACAGCGACTTCTTCAAATGGTCAATTGCCGTGTTGATATCCTGATGATCGGCTCGCACCAAGCCCCACCGAAGATAGATATTCGATGCCCCCACAGCGAACTCCTCCCCTGCACCGGCAACCGAAGCGGGTGTGACTTTATTGAGCAACTCCGCGGCATCATCATAGCGTTCATTATCAGCAGCCGACACGGCACGCGCCAAAATATCCATCGCCTGATTCGGATTCAAAGTTTCCGTCTCCGACACAAGCACATCCTCATCCGCGGTCTGCGCCAGACTCGCATCGTTCATCCGAGCCTGCGCCTCCTGCACACGCCCCTGTGCTTCCGCATCATTGGGAGCAATCGACAACGCCTTCTCATAACATTCCAAAGACTTCTCAACGCGATTCTGCCGGGAGTACTCGTCCCCCATGCGCACCCAGCCCTTTTCAAGAGGTTCCTTATCCCAAGCCGAGACCTTCGAGCGCGATAATGTCAAGACACCATTGGTCGAGCGAAAAACAAAAGTGCTCTTCGCCATGTTATCCTCGTCTGTAACGCCAACGAGACGATCCCCATTAGTCAGTTGCAAAACATCGCACCAGCCCATTCCGGACAATAAGCTTACAACGAATATCGGTATGATAGTTCGCTTCGCTTTGTACATTATCATAATTCAACCTCTTTATGTGACGGACTATATTTATTAACATTTATGTGTAAATCATCATCTAAACAATCATGCTGAAACATTTCAATCCGACACTATTATATAAAGCTTACTTCGGCAATCCTTACGGAATTTTGCCACCCATACTTCTTGCGCTTCTCCTGACGCTCGTCAGTTGGATTGTTCTTATCTATGGTGTCAGAGAAATTGGCATTCTCGGCATGATGATAGGAGCCGGAGCCGCCCTGACACTGCTTAGCGTCATCACGCACCCGCTCATTCCGTTTGCCCTTTACTTCCCGTGTCTCTTCTTCAACGACCTTACATGGCCGGGCATCCCCATCTCACCCAACCAGATACTTGGCATACTTTTCTTTGTCTCATGGATTGCCTACTTCATTCGGCGCCGCACCATCGCCATTTCGCCCTCCGTCAGTTTCTTTATGTTTGTTGCGACAGTACTATTCGCTATCAGCGCAATCACCGGCGAAGACACCGAACGCGGCATCCAGCACTGCCGCGCCGTCGTGACTTACTTCCTCATGGCGCTTGGGTTGGCAGCTTCCATGCGTTCCGAAAAAAGCATTCGAGCGCTCGCATGGATTATCACCATCACCACCGCGGCGGCTGCGCTACAAGGCGTCTATCAGGCAATCGAAAAGGGCATCTTCATGAACTTCACGGGCAAATGGAGCGACGCAGTCCGAGTCAGCGGAACGGCGAAAAACTCCATTGTCTACGGATGGAATCTACTCTACGCCTTCCCATTTGCGTTCTTCCTCTACACACGCCACAATTCAAAGCTCTTCAAATCCTTAGCCATCGGCCTTGGCATTTTCACCGCGATTGTCGCGCTGCTCACATTCAATCGACAGACATTCCTTTTGCTCGCAATCGTTGTCCTCTCCACCACGCTGCTTTTCCGTTACAAAAACAAAAAGCGCACACTGATGATGGTGCTCGTGGCGGCAGGCATCGCCGTCATTGCCATGTTCCCGATGGTTATCTCGCGGCTGTCAACATTGGGCAACATTGACCGCGACCCATCCTACCTCGAACGTCGCGACCAAATTCTTGTCGCCATGGAAATGTTCAAGGAGAAGCCCATCATCGGCATCGGCCTTGGCTCCTATCCCGCAGTCTGGAAGAACCACCTCCCGAAGGATTATTCGACCTACAATATGCAATACGACTATAAAACGGAACGTTACCCGGACTTCGGTTACGTACAGCTTTTGGCCGAGACGGGCGTCGTGGGACTGATGCTTGCCATTGCTCTCATGCTCATGGTTTTGCGCCGAGCAATCCGCGTAAGGCGAATGGCGGATGCTCGCGACAACATCATGGCGTTCAACCTCGCCTCCATGATTATCGCGCTCGCGATATTTTGGATAACCAGTAACTTCGTACAAGACACATTTCTCTATGTGCGAATGTGGTTCGTGCTCGGCTTGACGGCCCTCATCACGCCGCAGAATCTTTTTCTCGGTGCACGTAGCACAACGAACGCTGTTCCTTTACCCCGCAAACAACAGGAACTCGCACATGATTAAGGTTGCTATGGTAGCTCACCTCGGCGAACTTTCCGGAGCCGGCACAGCACTGATAGACAAGGCCGTCAACATCAGCCGAGAACAATTCGAGCCGATTCTCATCCTTCCCGAAGACAGCGAACTTGCCGACCTTGCGCGGTGCCGAGGTCTGGCGCCACACATCATCTCAAACCCGCAAACGGCTATGGTTGACACGCATTCAATCATCGCGAAAATCAAGATTCTCTCGGAGCGTCGCGCCTATGTGCAACGACTGAGACGATTCTTCAAACAGAACAACATCGACTTGGTTTTCGTCAACTCCACTGCTTCCATTTTTCCCGGAATCGCCGCAAAAAAAGCAGGGCTGCCCATTCTTTGGATGGTTCATGAGGTACTGGAGAATCCCTCACTATCAACACGCGTAAAGATGGCGTACATCCGACGCAACGCAAACAGCATTGTTTGGGATAGCAACTTAGGAAAAGAGCTCTTTCCGCCTGCGCCGAACACGCCGTCACTCGTGTGTCCGAACTTTGTCGACACCAACCGATTCCAACCCAAACAAACGGAATTCTCCGCGTCTGGCGCCCCTCTCACAATCCTTTGCAACGGTCCCTTCCCACGCAAAGGAGCCGACGTATTCCTGAACGCAGCCAAACGGGTCGCGGCGACAACCCAACGCCCATGCGCCTTTGTACTCATCGGGCCGGAGATGCCGCAACACGCGGACTTCTGCAAAAACCTCCACGACATCGCCCAACAACCGGAGCTAAAAGGCAAGGTCACTTTTGCCGGAATACAAAAGGACGTCCCGACCCTCCTTCGAAACGCTGACATCTTCGTCTCCGCCTCGCGCAACGAGGCATACCCCATCATCGTACTCGAAGCAATGGCCGCCAAAACGCCCATCATATGCACCGATGTCGGCGACTGCGCGATAATAGTCGGGAAGAACAACGAACGTGGAGCGCTCGTCCCGCCTGAGAATCCCGATAGAATAGCCGAAGCGATTCTTGATGCCATTGACCACCCGCAACAAACGCAACAACGTGCCCAGAAAGCGCTCGATTGGATACTCGAATCCTATTCGGGCAACAAATGTTGGAAACCTCTGGAAGAACTGATGCTCAAAACAGCCGCACGGGCTTAGTAGGGAATGTGCTTTGTGACGGAAAGAAACAAGTAGGTCACCATAAAGGCAAAAAGCAACGAATCGGTGCGATCTAGCAACCCGCCATGTCCGCCAAACAACTTGCCGGAATCCTTGATATTGGCGTCACGCTTCAAAATCGATTCGCCCAAATCACCGATGACGGACGCAATCGAAATCAGAAATCCCAGCGATAATGTCGAGACTAAATCTAGCGGGAAACCGTCCGTGGCATAGCGATTGGCAACCAACCGAAACACAACACAAGCCAACATGCAAGTAATGACGCCACCAAACAAGCCCTCCCAAGACTTCTTGGGACTCATGGTCGGAGCCATCTTGTGTTTTCCACAGCGGCAGCCCACCAAAAAGGCGCCCGTATCCGTTGCCCATGTCCCCAGAATAACCATCAGCGCAATAATCGTATAATAACACACGATATGAACGCCGAGTCCAAAGGACAACCCCAGATAAAGCGTGGCAAAAACGGTCAGCGGAACAGACGACAACGAGCCGTTCGCCCCATAGACGGACATGTGCGTCACAAAGGACATGACCACCAGAGCTGCAAGAGTTATCGGCAAAGCATGGATAAAGACGACATGGTCACACGAACCTAGCCACGTCAGCAAAATCGAAAAGGGAATCGCGACCAGATGCGAAGGGTCATACTTTCGCGCATCCGCAAGACGAATCAGTTCATGAACACCCCAAGCGCTGAAAAACATCGCCGCCACAATCACTAACGGATGAAGAACGGGCAGACCAATACATATCAAAAAAACAGACGCACCAAGAATACCTATGCGATAACGAGACTGCGAAAAACCTGTAAACAGTCGGCTAAATGGCATACCGGCAATCACTCCTCATATGTATTTTTCCTTGCTAATTTACGATAACACTTGATGATATCAACAATTCAAAGAAACTAACACACAACAAACTCAAACCAAGGCCGATAAATACCCATTATCAATGTACTAAATGATAACAGATATTAATATGAATTGAGCATCGACCTATGCAAAAGAGTTGGACTGTCCCAAGTGAGAATTTACCGATAGCTGATGACTTTGATGTCATTGTCGCGGGCGGAGGAACGGCCGGTGTGTGCGCGGCCATCGCTGCGGCGAGAAACGGAGCAAAAACGCTGCTTGTCGAACAATACGGTTTCCCCGGCGGAACACAAACAGCAGGACAAGTCGGGCCACTATGCCCCAACTTCAACCCGGACGGCACACCGCTGACAAAGGGCATTGGACAGGAAATCTGGAATCGTCTCGGAAAAGCAAATGGCGGATACGACCTACCGCCCGACGGAAAGTACAAACAAGGAGAATGGGCATGGTTTGATTTCGAGGCACTCAAGAATCTCGAAGAACAGATGCTCATCGAAGCCGGTGTCACGCTCCTCTATCACACCTATATCTCACAACCAATGATGGTGGACAACAAAGTCTGTGGACTGATTATCGACAACAAATCCGGCAGACAGGCCATCGCGGCCAAGGTAATCGTGGACGCCACCGGCGATGCCGATGTTGTATTCCGCAGCGGTGCGCCATGCGAAAACGGACGTCCGGGCGACGGGCTAAACCAGCCCGGAACATTGCGATTCCACGTCGGTCATGTGGACTGGGAGCGGCTGACAGCATTCCTGAAAACTCACAATGTCCCCCTCATTCAAGGCAAACTCCCAACAGTCAGCTATGGCATTGGCGGTGGCGCCAAGGATTTGGCGGCTTACCTCAACCAATGCGTCGACGAGGGCAAAGTCGACAAAGAAGACATTCGCTACTTCCAGTTTTATGCCGCGGTCGGCAGGCCGGGCGAAATCAGCTTCAACTGCCCCGAGATACGACAGTATCAAGGCACCGAAGCAGCCGACCTCACGGCAATGCAAATCGAAGGGCGCAAAGCCATTGCCCGCCTCATCGACTTCTGCAAGCGCTGTCTACCCGGATTTGAGGATTGCTATTTGGCATCCGTCGCGCCGATGCCGGGTATCCGTAGCTCGCGTCGAGCGGTCACGGACTATGTACTCACAGTAAACGATGTCGTCAATGGCGTAAAATTCGACGACGCTGTCGCACGAAACAATTGGCCCCCGGACATTCATTCGGTCAAAAAAGACGAAGACCTCTACCTCGACCATGAACCGGTCGATTTCGTGGAGATTCCTTACCGTTGTCTCCTGCCCCAAAACATCGACAACCTTCTTGTCGCCGGTCGATGCATTGGTGTCGACTTTGCCGCGCAGGCCGCAATCCGCATCTCACGCACATGCCAAGCATTAGGCGAAGCAGCGGGAACGGCGGCCGCTTACGCCGTCAAAGACGCCATCACGCCACGACAACTTTCCGGGACGAAATTACATCGAATTTTGGTCGACAACGGGCTTTTGTGACAAATCGAAAACATCAGGCTTTTTTGGACTTTTTCGGCACGAAGAGGTGAACAGAAAACTAGTTCGAGGATTAAATCAATCACAGGAGATTTTTATAAATGGCACGCCTCGAACAACGAACCTCTTGTAAATTCATTTTCATAACCGGGGGCGTGGTGTCCTCATTAGGAAAGGGAATTGCCTCCGCAACAATCGGAGCGCTTCTTGAATGCCGCGGACTCAAAGTCGCTAACCAGAAATTCGATCCATACATCAATGTTGACCCGGGAACAATGAGTCCTTTCCAACATGGAGAAGTGTATGTAACCGAGGATGGCGCCGAAACTGACCTCGACCTTGGACACTACGAAAGATTTACCTCCAATGTGACGCTCTCACACCTTAACAATGTCACCACTGGTCAGATATACAGCGATGTAATCAAGCGTGAACGCGCCGGAGGGTATCTCGGAAAAACCGTGCAAGTCGTCCCGCACATCACGGACGAAATCAAAAGCCGTATCTACAAACTGGCTAATCAGGGATACGATGTGATTCTGACGGAAATCGGCGGAACGGTCGGCGATATCGAAGGACTACCATTCATCGAGGCTATCCGTCAGGTACGCTACGATGTCGGACGGCAAAACTGCCTTTACATCCACCTCACCTTGGCACCATACATTCGGGCGGCGGGCGAACTTAAAACGAAACCGACTCAACACTCTGTTCATCAGTTGCGCGCCATCGGAATTCAGCCCGACATGCTGCTCGTCAGAACAGAACGCCGTTTCGACGACGATGTGGCTCGGAAAATCGCTCTCTTCTGCAACCTTGACCCGGATTGTGTTTTCCAGTCATGGGACATCAACGACATCTACAAAATGCCTCTTGCCTATGTGGAGCAAAAGCTCGACACAAAGCTCCTCGAATTGTTGCAAATCAAGCCTCCCAAGGATGAAGTAGACATGAGCGAGTGGGAGGCGTTGGCAAAAAAAATCGACCGCATCAAACCGGATGTTCATATTGGATTTGTGGGCAAATATGTCGAACTGCAAGACGCCTACAAAAGCGTCTACGAATCGCTTCATCACGCCGGATTAGCAAATGATGTGCAGGTCATCACGCACCGCATCGAAGCCGAAGACCTCAACGAGAGCAACGCGGAAGAACTCCTCGGCAACATGGATGGAATTCTGGTACCGGGTGGTTTTGGTCAGCGCGGGACAGAAGGCAAAATGGTCGCTGTCGGTTATGCGCGCCGCAACCTCATTCCCTACTTTGGCATTTGCCTCGGACTACAAATCGCCACAATCGAGTTTGCGCGTAACGTGTGCGGACTGGCCGGTGCGCACAGCACTGAATTCAACGAGAATACACCTTATCCTGTCATCGACCTCATGGAGAATCAAAAAATGATTGTCAATCTCGGCGGAACCATGAGACTCGGGGCGTATCAATGTGTTGTCGCCGAAGGAACAAAGGCTTACGAGGCCTATGGAATTGACACGTTTTCCGAAAGACACAGACATCGTTACGAAGTAAACAACGACTATCTGGACATCCTCACGGATCATGGATTGGTTGTCAGCGGAACGAACCCCAAAACCGGATTGGTTGAAATCATCGAGCTCGAGAATCATCCATGGTTTGTGGGTTGCCAGTTCCATCCCGAATTCAAGAGCAAGCCACTCGCCCCACATCCGCTCTTCTTCAGATTCATCGAAGCCGCCAAAAAACAAGCCAATCTATAGGCGCTTTTGGGGTTTGATTGGATGGCTGTTACCCTGTGTAACGCTAAGGGAATTGACAAAAGACTCCATGTACGCTATAGTGGACATGGGATGTGTGAGTAACTTAAAACAACTGATGATTCGGTAATAATGATTGCTGCTCATCTTTAGTTGATTATAACAAGAGACGAAGAGGACAAACCTAACAATGCAACGCTATGACGGAAGAACACCTAACGACAAACGACCAATCAAAATCTCGACGAACTTCACGCAATGGGCGGAGGGAAGTGTCCTGATTGAGACAGGAAACACCAAGGCCATTTGCACCGCAAGCGTCGAGGAAACCGTGCCGATTCATCTCAGAGGAAAAGAACAGGGATGGGTCACGGCCGAATACTCTATGCTGCCAAGAAGCACCCAAACTCGAACACCTCGCGAAGCCGCCAAAGGCAAGCAAAAAGGAAGAACTCTGGAGATTCAGAGGCTCATTGGGCGCAGTCTCAGAGCAATCACGGATATGAAAAAGTTGGGCGAAAGAACCATCACCATTGACTGCGATGTCATTCAGGCAGATGGCGGAACGAGAACGGCGTCAATCACAGGTGGGTTCGTTGCGTTAGCATTGGCAATCAAAAATCTCGAAAGTAAAAACCTTGTTGAGAAGGGAACTGTCCTCCGCGAAAATGTTGCGGCAATCAGCGTCGGAATCATCGGGGGAACACCCATGCTCGACCTCGACTATTCGGAAGACAGCACCGCCGATGTAGATATGAATATCGTGATGACAGAGAATGGACAGTTTATCGAACTGCAAGGAACCGCCGAAGGCAATCCGTTCAACGACGCAGAGCTTGCAAAGCTCATCGAATTGGGTCGAAAAGGAATTGCGGAACTCATTTACGAGCAAAAAAAGGCAATAGACCTTACATTTATTAATGGCTGAACCTAAAACAGATTCCCATTGAGTTGGTAAATTGACACTATGAATTGGATATTTGATACTTGTCGGAGAACGATTGGGACAGCCTGCCTTGCCTTGTGCGTCATGGCAATGGTTACGGATGCCCATACCCAAAACGACGACTATCAAACGAAGGCCATATCTCCGGCACATCGCGCGAAAATCAACTCGGATTTGCAGAACGCACGAGCAAAGGTTTCGCAAGCTCGGAACCCACAGGACTGGGGAGTCGCGATGGAAGAGCTATGCAAACAGCTTTTGCAAACGGAAGATTATGACAATGCCATCAAGGCGGCGAATGCGGTGGCCAGGCAAAACGGTGTTGACAGGGAACGACGAGCCGCCCACCATTTCCTAGTTGCCCAGATTCTGGCCCTCAAAATGGAAGCCAGCCCCAATACCGGAGAGATGCAGCGCAACAAACGCCTTGCCCTCAGTGCGGCCCAAGAGGTCAGAGAGCAGAATTACCCCGCGCAATGGGGTATCACAGACCAAGCTCAAAAACTCATCATCAAGCTCAGTGACGGTGAATACACCCAATCTGTCGCGCAAGACATCAGCAAGCGGCAAACCGGCGGAGTGACTGCCGAACAGCTCAACGAAGCAAGACGCCAATCGCAGAGTTTGGAGTTTAACTCGCAAACCGGCAAACTGAAGACCGGAGCAAACCTCTGGTCTAGACTGAGGGACTCCGAGGATTCGTATGGAGATGCGCCGTCCCTATCGGGGAATAACTCGCAAATCAAAGATTACACGAACGCCACCCCTCAAGATTTCTCGGATAGACAAACAAGATTCCCCGACGAAAAGTATAATCAGCAATCGGAAACAAATTACCGTAGGGATTTGCAAGAACAGTTCAGGGCAACAACAAATATGACGCCCGGCAACAACGCACTCAACTATGTTCCTCGGAATGCCACAAAGCAAGGGAACTTGCGGCAATCGCTAGGAGGATACTCCCCATACCCATCCATCCCGTCGCTCAATGCGAAATACGAAAGCAAATCGAGTATCGAGTCACCTACGGAAAAACTAATCGGTCGAAAACCGACTCAGTCTGTCCCTAAAAAAGTCGATGGAGCGCCGTCAAATGTTTCGAATCTCCAGAACACAACAACCGAAGAATTGATTTCGAGAGCGGCCAACCGCACCTCCGCCATGCCACGCTACGGAACTGTCAAGGGGGAAAAAGCGACAAGAGCCTATTCCTACGAAACGGACGAAGGTGCCAAAGCTCGTTCGAAACGACCCGATGTCTATAAGAAAAGAAATGACCCCGCAACGGATGTCTATGTCCCGGACACCATGCCCGCATCAAGGCACGGTGGACTCATAATTGACGGAGAAACGATACAAGGACAAACACTTGTGGAATAAGCAGAATGACTTTCTGCTCGACCTGTGACAAGAAAAGAATAACCTATGGATAAGATGAACAACAACTCACTGAATGTCGGACGCGATGTCATTCGACAAGAAGCCGACGCACTCATGACGATGGCGGAACGGATGAATGGCGATTTCGACAAAGCCATCGAACTGATTCTCGCGTGCAAGGGGAGAATCGTCTTCACCGGAATGGGTAAACACGGATTGGTCGCACGCAAGACTGCCGCGACGATGTCCAGCACCGGCACACCGTGCTTCTTCTTGCATCCTGCCGAGGCGGCACACGGAGACCTCGGGATGGTTGAAAAAGAAGATTTGGTCATCGCGGTCAGCAACAGTGGGAACACGTCGGAAGTCTTGGGTATTCTGCCATACATCCAGAGACATCAAAACAAACTGATTGCCATGGTGGGCAACATAAACAGCGAGTTGGCAAAAAACGCCGATGTCGTGCTTGACATCTCGGTCGAGAAAGAAGCATGTCCCCTCAATCTTGCGCCAACAACAAGCACGACGGCAGCCATCGCCATGGGAGACGCGCTCGCCGTGGTACTCGTCAATAAAAAAGGATTCCAAAAAGACGACTTCGCGCTCAGACATCCGGGCGGAACGCTCGGCAAACGGCTTCTGCTGAAGGTCGGCGACATCATGCGCGCCGGGAAAAATCCTACCATCGCGACAACGGATACTTTCGACAAAGCGGTCGGCGCAATCACCGGCGGAATGATGGGAGCCGTTACGGTTGTGGACGAAAACGGAAAAATGGTCGGGATTATCACGGACGGCGATGTCAGACGGACATTCCACAATGCCGCCGGTGGCAAGAACATCTCCGTGACCGAAATTCTCAATCAACACGCAGCCGATATCATGACTAAATCGGCCCTCTTCACAACAACGGATACTCTGGCAGTCAAAGCGCTAAGCATCATGGAAGACGGCAAACGGAAGATTTTCGTCCTGCCGGTGCTCGACGAAAACGGATGCCCCGTAGGCATGGTCCATCTGCACGACCTCGTCAGCGCCGGGCTATAGCAGGACGATACAATCAATCTAGCAATCGCTGTGTTTGCAGCCGCTGCGACCGAGATACTCGCTCACAACCTTGTAGGCACAGAACTGACCGCACATCGTGCAGCATTCCTGACTTGAATCATTCTTCGCGGCACGGAAGCGACGGGCCTTGACGGGATCGATGGAGAGTTCAATCTGCCGTGACCAGTCAAGTTTCTTGCGAGCCTCGGCCATCTCGGCATCCCAGCTAGCGGCACCGGGCACACCCTTGACAAGGTCGGCGGCATGAGCCGCGATACGCGAAGCAATCACACCCTCGTGAACATCCTCGAGCGAGGGAAGCCCAAGATGCTCGGCCGGAGTTACGTAGCAAAGAAAATCCGCACCGGCACTGGCGGCAATTGCGCCACCGATAGCGGCCGTTATGTGGTCATAACCCGGAGCGACATCTGTCACCAGAGGCCCAAGAACATAAAATGGCGCATTGTGGCACAAGGTCTTTTCTAGCTTCATATTAGCGACAATCTGATCCAGCGGCACATGCCCCGGCCCCTCAACCATCGCTTGGACGCCCGCGTCACGAGCGCGAGTCACCAGACCACCGAGTAAAATCAATTCCTCAATCTGAGGAGCATCTGTTGCATCAGCAATGCAACCCGGACGCAAGCCATCACCAAGACTCAGCGTGACATCATACTTATGCGCAATCTCAAGCAAACGGTCAAACTGAGCATAAAAAGGATTCTCTTCCTTATGATGCAACATCCACGCAGTCATAAAAGAACCGCCACGGGAAACAATGTCCATCAGACGACCACGATCACGAAGCAAATCAATAACGTTTTGCGTCACGCCGCAATGAACGGTAATAAAATCGATACCGTCGGCACAATGCGCTTCGACCGAATTGAACATATCTTCTGCGGTCATATCAACCATCCGGTCGCCACGTTGCGCGGCACTGACCAACGCCTGATACAGAGGAACTGAACCAACCATAACGGGGCTTTTCGCCACAATCGACCGACGAGTCTGGTCAATATCGCCACCCGTGCTGAGGTCCATCACGGAATGCACACCGGCCTTCAGAGCGGTCTCGAGCTTCTTGACTTCCTTATCAAGTTCCGGATAAGCATCCGAAGTCCCAATATTCGCATTAACCTTGGTCGACAAACCCTTGCCAACGGCCATCGGAGTCAAATGAACATGATTCACATTCGACGGCAAAACAATCTCGCCCGAGACCATCCCCTGACGAATCATCTCCGCACTCACTGAATCGTAATCCGCAGCCGCGCACATTTGCGCGGTTTCGATTCCCTTGCGAGCTTGTTCAAGCTGTGTCAACATTTTCTCAATCTCCCAAAAACAAAAATAGTCTCTTGTGAGACCAGACTATACCTACAACTAATCAATGGAATGGTTTACTTTTATACATTATATTCCTGACAACTTTTCTGAGAAAACTGTATCTACCTAATACGGTTAAGCAGAAAGCGGACTCGTAAGCCGCGAAACATATAAACTTTTTGTGACATCATCCGTCTTCTGACGCCGATACTGAAAGACCTTTTTAGGATTAGTTTTATGTCACAACTTTTAAATATCAAACTGCCGGACGGAAGCGTCAAACAGACGCCCAAAGGCACAACGGTATACGAATTCGCGAAAAGCATCGGCTCCGGACTTGCTAAAGCTGCTTTGGGGGCGAAAATCAATAACGATAAATTGATTGGACTTTCGGATAAGCTCGAAGACGATTGCGCCATTAGCATTCTCACATGGAAAGATGAAGAAGGCCGTAGCATCTACCGCCATACCGCGGCTCATGTCATGGCTCAAGCAGTCAAAAGACTCTTCCCAAATGTCAAACTTACCATCGGCCCTCCGCTCGACGACAGCTACTATTACGACTTTGACCTCGACCAACCGCTCACGGTGGAAGACCTTGAAAAAATCGACGCGGAAGTCGAAAAGGTGGTCAGCGAAGCCCACGAAATCAAGCGCATCGAATTGCCAAGAGCCGAAGCCATCGCCTATTTTGAGAAACGGGGCGAACCCTACAAAATCGAAATCATCAACGAACTGCCCGAAGATGCGATTATCAGCATCTATGAACAAGGCGAATTCGCCGACTTGTGCCGTGGCCCGCATATGCCCAACACAAGCGCAATCAAAGCAAACAAACTACTCAGCGTTGCCGGTGCATACTGGCGCGCGGACGCCAAGAACAAGATGCTTCAGCGCGTCTATGGCACGGCGTTCCCAGACAAGAAACAACTGGACGAACATCTGCGGATGCTCGAGGAAGCACGCAAGCGCGACCACAGAAAAATCGGCCGTGAACTCGACCTCTTCTCCTTCCAGGACGAAGGCCCCGGCTTCCCGTTCTTCCATCCCAACGGAATGATTGTCTATAACGAACTGATGGACTTCTTGCGTGAGAAACTGGTCGAGCGCAACTACAAGGAAATCCGCACGCCAATGATTCTCAACGAATCGCTTTGGCACCGCAGCGGTCACTGGGATCACTACCAAGAGAACATGTACTTCACGAAGATTGACGACGGCGACTATGCGGTCAAACCGATGAACTGCCCCGGATGCATGCTCGTCTATCGTCAAGGCAGACGCTCCTACCGCGAATTGCCCCTGAAGTTCGCCGAATTCGGACTGGTGCACCGCCACGAGATGAGCGGTGTTCTGCACGGACTGTTCCGCGTTCGCTGCTTTACGCAGGACGACGCCCACATCTTCTGCACGGAAGATCAGCTCGAACAAGAGGTCATCGACACCATCGCGCTTATCAAAGAAGTCTATGAGACCTTCGGTTTCACCGAGTATCATATGGAACTCAGCACCCGCCCCGAGGACAGTCAGGGAAGCGACGAAATCTGGGAAATGGCGACAACGGCTCTCGAGAATTCGCTGAAGCACCTCAAGGTTGACTACAAACTCAACCCCGGTGATGGCGCTTTCTACGGCCCCAAAATCGACTTCCACGTCAAAGACGCTCTCGGCCGTTCATGGCAGTGCGCGACAATCCAAGTCGACTTCTCCATGCCCGAGCGCTTCGACCTGAACTACATCGGACAAGACGGACTCAAGCATCGTCCCGTCATGGTACACCGCGCGGTCTTCGGTTCCATCGAGCGCTTCCTAGGAATGCTCATCGAGCAAACCGTCGGCAACTTCCCCGTATGGCTCGCGCCCGTACAGGTCGCGATGCTGCCCATCAGCGAGAAATCGCTTGACTTCGCGCGCAAGATTGCGAACGAACTCAGCAGCGCCGGCATCAGAGTCACGCTCAATGCAGGCGAGGAAAAGATTGGCGCGAAAATCCGCGATGCCGAAATGGCTAAAATCCCCTATATGCTCGTCGTCGGCGAGAAGGAAGCGGCGGCAAATTCCGTCAGCGTCCGCAGACACGGCAAGGGCGACATGGGCGTCATGGCAATCGAGGACTTCAAGACGAAAATCCAAAAAGAAATCAAAGAACGCACTCTGTAGCGAATCTATTTCCGGATTGATTGATTTGAACAAACGCAAAGTCTTTGACAATAGCAAGGCTTTGCGTTTTGTTTGTAATACATAGAGAAAACAAACCTTTTTGACTGAGGCTCATTATGACCACCTTTATTGAACATGTCGCCCTCAACGTGGCTGACCCGGCCGCCATCGCTCAGTGGTATTGCACCCATCTGGGCATGACCATCCTTCGCGGCGCCGACACACCGACGCCCGTCCGATTCCTCGGCGACCCGGCAAACGGAAAAGTCATCCTCGAATTCTATCACAACGAGACAATACCCATCAGCGACTTTGCGACAATCTCGCAAGTGACATTTCACATCGCCTTCCACACCGACGACGTCGAAGCAATGAGACTCAAGTTGCTCAACGCAGGCGCAACCGCCCTCTCGCCGACGGAAATCCTCGACGGAGGAATGGAAGTCGCTTTCGTCCGCGATCCGTGGGGACTATGCGTCCAAATCATTCATCGAAACAAAGCCTTACTATAACAAACGCCTGAAAGGGAACCTATGCAAAAGCCAGACGATAACAATCAGGAAGAGGCCGCTCGGAAAATCGAAGCGAACATCCGCCCCGAAGTTGCCGAGATTGTGCGCTACGTAGAACGAATCATCAAGAGCAAACGCGGCGTCACACTCATCGCGTTGGCCGCCATCCTGTCACGCGGACACGTCCTCTTCGAGGATGTCCCCGGAACAGGCAAAACCACACTGGCAAGCCTCCTCGCAAACAGCCTCGACCTCTCATTCGCCCACGTCCAAATGACCAGCGACATGCTACCGTCAGACATACTGGGGTCAATGATATTCGACCCGGACAAGCGAAAATTCGAATTCCATCCCGGTCCGATTTTCGCCAACGTCATCATGGCAGACGAACTCAACCGCACATCGCCACGCACCCAAAGCGCGCTACTCGAAGCCATGGGCGCGGCCAGCGTCACAGTTGACCGACAAACACACAAACTGCCACAGCCATTTATCGTACTGGCAACACAAAACCCGAGAGAAATCCACGGAACATACCCGCTGCCGACAAGCCAGCTCGACCGTTTCCTCGTCAGACTCCACATGGGCTACCCTGACCCACAATCCGAGGCGACCATCCTGCGGGAACAGCAAACCTTCTACGCCGAACAAAGCGAGATACAAAACGCCAAACCCGTATTCAACACCGAACGCCTGATACAAATACAAAACGAAATCACCCAAATCAAAGTCGACCAGACCCTTATCGACGCCATCATCCGACTCGCCAACGCGACACGCAACAGCAAGCGGCTCGAACTGGGCCTCAGCACACGCGCGGCACTAGGCCTCAGACGCATGGCACAGGCATGGGCATGGATGCAAAACCGCGACTACATCATCCCGGACGACATCAAACAACTCGTCATCCCCGTATGCGCCCACCGCATCATCACCACACACCGATTCAACACAACCGAAACAAACACCCAAAACACCACCCAAACCCCCGAAGAAACCGCAATGCAACAAATCCTCAGCGAATTCACATGGGAATGGTAACCCGCCGACACCTCCCCCGCCAAACAAACCTTGTGGCGTAGCCAACAACACCCGCTACGCCACAGGCAACACTAACAACAAAAACTACTGCAATTCTATTTTGAAAGCTCTTTCTTAATCTCCCTATTAAGCTCATCCCTTTCTTCTTTAGAAAGATCTGCATAAGCGAACAGCGGAATATCATACCAATCCCCGAACATCTCGTAAATTTTCGCGGAAGCCTCGCATAGTTTATCTATAACATTTTCATCTTTGCTTGTAATGGAATTAAACTTAATGATAGATTCCGGTTTATAGTAGAGTGGTCCATCGTCCCCGATACATACATTAGTTACTCGCTCGTCCGGAACGCAACACAGCTCACCGGGAATGTTTGAATAAAAACCTTGACATCGAAGTTCCCGCAAAATGAGGGGAATCTTAATCATCATTTTTTTCTTGCCACTACCAAGACCCTCAATACGCCGCATTTCCAACATAAATTTCCTATAGGTGCCTTTTTCACCTGCTTTTTTTAGTTCTCGAATTATATTTATTTTGTCGTCCCAATTATCTGCAAGAATGCCAATACTCTTGAAGATGTCTCCTCGAAAGGTTATTCTTTTCCTTGGGTTAGTATCGAAAACGAAATTCTTAATTACTTCACGATAACTGGCAAGGATTTCAGTCTTTATATCTTCTGACCTCCCTTCACCTGCCCAACATTTGTAGTTATCATAATCTTTTCCTTCATTTTTGCTCATATAACGTAAATAGGTCACAAAACATGCAGCATTCTCCCATTGCCCTAATCTAGACCATGCAACAGCCAAAACGAATAATAGGAACAAATCCTTTTTTTGGGACAAATCCAATTTCATGGATTCTCCATTAGGTAGTTTAATATGGAAAGCGCTGACCCACCCGGCGTAACAATATTTTGGATCTTTTTTAGAATTCCTTTTGTTGGGATTACAATTGAGGTAAGAAAACTTGTTTTTTTTGACTTCTGCCGTCTTTGACAACTTCTCATCGACTATTTCCTCTATCTTTTTGCGCAACTTATCAGCTATAATTCTCTCTGCATCCGTTATTTCAACTTTCAAATCTTTCTTCGTTGACTTCTCATTCGTCTTTGCCATAGTAGTTTTCCTTTCAGTTGCAACGTCAACATTTTTCATCTTCGAATCATCAATTGAACACAAATGACACACTTGCGACAGTTGTGTGCCGGCTAATAATCCATCACATCTTTTCCTATATTACTAACCTCGGGGGCTTGACCAACCCGGCCAAGACCCCTTTTACTTCTCACTGATACTATGCTCGCGCGAGGCAACACCCCGCCGCCCCTACGCTCCGTGCTATCGGAGCGAGAGTGACGACGCCGACGTTATTCATCTTCATCATCTTCATCCTCGTCTTCATCATCCTCGGGTTCATTGCCGTCGTCCTCGGGTTCATCGTCACCGGTTTCGAATGTATCCTCGGAGTCGTCGTTAGGAGGCCAAATCAACCGTGGGGAGTCCGCACCTTCATCAATCGTCCACACTTTCTCAAAATCCCAGCCTTCAAAAGTCGACTGTCGCTTCATCTCGTCTGTCGTTCTTGCCTCCTCCGTTTGTTCTTTTAATCCGGCTGTATCACTGTTGTAATAGCCGACTAAAGGACCAACGCCCACACCGTTCCCCACCAGACCACGATTACAATCGGCACCACTCACACGACCTGTCGCGTAACAATTATTAATATAGCCATTTTCATCATACCCCACCAGGCCGCCAATGCAACTGTCACCCGACCATTTATTAGCACATTCCACATCACTGTCTCTTACGTAGCAATCCTCGATGCTGCCATCAGAATACCCAACCAGCCCACCGGCAATAGTAGTACATTCGACCTCGTTTACTTTTAGTTCACAATTATTAGTATAGCAACGTTCTATCCTCCCGGAAGAGTGACCGACAAGACCCCCGACATAAACATCACCACAATCATCTTGGGATCTGCCACCACCAAGAACTTCACAATTCTCAAGACCAAGATTCTTAATGATGGATTTCTTTCCGGTATACCCAAATAATCCAACACCTAGACGCTTTCCGCGATTGATGTGAAGTCCTTTAATAATCTTGCCGTTGCCGTCGAATACACCCGTGAAGCAATCTTCGCTCCAACCAAGTGGCTCAAAATCTTCACGAGTCTCCGACGCGTCGATGTCATTCATCAAAACATAATGACCGGCAAGGTCATCTTTCACCGCCTGTAATTCGGCAAGTGTGCGAATCTCGTACATTTTACGGAAATACGCGACAGCACTCTTGTGACTATCCATCACCATCGTTGTACTAGCGGTGGTCGCGTCAGCAACATTTCTACCAAGCCAGCCGTCGAAAACATAACCATCAGAAGGTGTCGCGATCAGCGAAACTGTTTCTCCATAAGAATACTTCGCGCCGGATGGCGTTACCGTACCACTGCCAATGGCAGAGACAACCAACGAGCACTCGTCACCAAACTCACGGAGATACGGATACGACACACCCTCGACAATCTGCCAAGTCTTAGCGAAATCCCAGCCGTCAAAAGTCGACTGCTGATACATCTCCTCCGTCGTCTTCGCCTCACCCTTGCCCGTGTCACTTTGCCCCGTCGTCTGACTGTCGTAATAACAAGTCGTGATTGTGCCATTTTCCTGCAGCCCCACCAAGCCGCCAATAGACCTTCCGCCGCGCACGCTGCCCGTCGCGTAACAATTCGTGATTGTGCCATAAGATTCCCCCACCAGGCCGCCAACAGTCCAACGGCCGCTCACACGACCCGTTGCGTAACAAGTCGTGATTGTGCCATAAGATTCTCCCAACAAGCCGCCGACATACTCCTTGCCACTCACACGGCCCGTCGCGTAACAATTCGTGATTGTGCCACCATTCCGTTGAAGCCCCACCAGGCCGCCGACATATTTCTTGCCGCTCACGCTATTGTCCTCGAGACCAAGGTCTTTGATAGTGGAATCTTCACCCGTTTTTCCAAACAGACCGATATAGTCTGCATTCCTGCGTTTGATAGTAAGCCCAATAATCTTTTTGCCGTTGCCATCAAATACACCAGTGAACGGCTCGTCCTCCGTTCCAATCGGCTCAAAACCGGCGCCATCATTCCACGTCTTTGTCTCCGACGCGTCGATGTCATTCATCAAAACATAATGACCTGCAAGGTCATCCTTCACTGCCTGTAATTCGGCGAGTGTGCGAATCTCGTACATTTTACGGAAATGCGCAATAATTTTCTTGCTGCAGTCCATCACCATCGTTGTACTAGCGGCAGTCGCGTCAGCAACATTTCCACCACCCCAACCGTCGAAGAAATAACCATCAGAAGGTGTCGCAATCAGCGAAACAGTTTCTCCATAAGAATACTTCGCGCCGGATGACCTTACCGTACCACTGCCAATGGCAGAGACAACCAACGAACACTCCTCACCAAACTCACGGAGATACGGATACGACATACCCTCGACAAGCTGCCAAGTCTTAGTGAAATCCCAGCCTTCAAAAGTTGCCTGTTGCTTTATCTCCTCCGTTGTCTTCGCCTCACCCTTGCCCGTGTCACTTTGCCCCGTCGTCTGACTGTCGTAATAACAAGTCGTGATTGTACCCTGAGAATACCCCACCAGGCCGCCAACCATTTTATCGCCACTCACACGGCCCGTCACGTAACAAGTCGTGATTGTGCCATCAGAACACCCCACCAAGCCGCCGACATACCAACTGCCTCTCACGCTGCCTCCCTCGAGACCAAGGTCTTTGATTGTACAATCTTTACCCGTATAGCCAAACAGACCAACGTTGTTCGTCTTCGGGCGGTTGATGGTAAGCCCAATAATCTTTTTGCCATTGCCATCGAAAACACCCGTGAACGGCGTGTCTCCAGTACCAATCGGCTCAAAACCGGCGCCATCATTCCACGTCTTTGTCTCCGACGCATCGATGTCATTCATCAAAACATAATGACCTGCAAGGTCATCCATAACTGCCTGTAATTCGGGGAGAGTGCGAATCTCATAAGTTCTTGCCATGGTAATTCTCCCTACCAATATTGATATTTCAGTTTCTAAACCTCAGGCCTTGACCAACCCGGCCAAAACCCCTTTACGACTCACTGATACTGTGCTCGCACGAGGCAACACCCCCGCCATCACGATAAAACGAAAACCAAAACCAACTACTACTAAAGCTTCTCACATAATTAATGAATGACAATAACTCATTACTAAATATCTTTTGCTTTTTCCGTCATTCAATCAATTTGCGTCCCATTGGTCATGTTTTTAGTATTCGCTGATTCCCGCTCAAATAGTCAAAAACTCAACATATATCATCATTGGTGATGACGAACAAGACATAACACTGTTACTCTTTGCGCCAAATAATCTTATTCAGTTGAGAATGGCTCAAGCCTTCATCAATCGTCCAAACCTTCTCAAAATCCAAGTCTTCAAAAGTCGACTGCTGATACATCTCCACGGTTGCCCCAGATATCCCAGAATCATTGCCATCTAACTTTGCGGTTTGCTTATCATAATAACTGTTTGCGACAGTCCCACAACGTTGATTCCCAACTAGCCCACCAACACAACGACCTCCTCTCACACTACCGGACACATAGCAATTGACAATCGTATTCCCTTGACAGCTCTTGCCATTTTGGCTCCCCGCTAAGCCGCCAACAATCTTTTTGCCGCTCACGCTACCACTCACGTAACAATTCATAATTGTCCCACTTGTAGAACCCACCAGGCCGCCAATTATCAGACCATTACCAACGCTACCTGCCGCGTAACAACATATGATTGCACCACGAGCTATTCCGACTAGGCCGCCAACAAGAAAAATCCCACTCACGCTGCCACTCGCGTAACAATTCATAATTGTCCCACTTGCAGAACACGCCAAACCGCCGATAACCATTCGACCACTCACGCTGTTCGTCGCGTAACAATTCGTTATCGTACCCAGTGCAGAACCCACCAGCCCGCCAACATAATACTTGCCGCTCACGCTGCCACCATCGAGACCAAGATTCTTGATTGTGGATTTCTTCCCAATGCAGCCAAACAAACCGACATGGATGGTCTTCGGACGGTTGATAGTAAGCCCAATAATCTTTTTGCCATTGCCATCAAACACACCCTTAAACGATCTAATCGGCTCGAAACCGGCGCCATCATTCCACGATGCCGTCTCCGATGCATCAATGTCATTCATCAAAACATAATGACCTGCAAGGTCATTCTTCACGGCCTGTAATTCGGCAAGTGTGCGAATTTTATAAGTTTTTACCATAGTAATTCTCCCTATCAATATTGATATTTTAGTTTTTAAACCTCAGATCTTGACCAACTAGGCCAAAACCCCTTTACTACTCACTGATACTATTCTCGCACGAAGCAACACCCCCTCCATCGCGATAAAACGAAAACCCAAACGCAACTACTACTAAAGTTCACATACTTCAAGTTAATGTAAAGGATTATATAATCTATTATACATTTGATTAATTCGCTTAGTCGACACAGCGGCGTCCTTTAGGTCAATAATGCAAAATAATGCATTTTTACACAAAATCCAACGAAATTATCTTATGCGACTTGATTGTCAGTTATGTTTTTTTCCGATGTAGGAAAGACAAAAATAATAGATTTTGCGCTCTTGCGGGAGTGGCTCGGCGTTGGGGGAGCCACTCCTTGCGCATTGGGGGCTTAGTATTGGCTGTAGGTGTCGACGGACGCGAAGCGAGTGTAGGTGCCTGTTGCGGTTGTCGTGTTGCCTGTGGTGATGGTGACGCTTTGCGAGGACGGCGCCGACCAACGTTTATCTGTCAATGACTTGTATGTGATTGCGTAGTTGCCGACGGCTAGGTCGCTGACGGTCACGCCACTGTTGTTCCATGTGACGCCGTTGTCGATGCTCCACTGTGCACCATCGATCACGGCCTGGGCGGGCGTGATGGTGACGGACAGCGCTCCGGTTTGTGTGGCGGGCAGCAGGAAGTTCATGACGCGTGCCATGACGCTGTTGCGTTTGCTCTCGTCGAGGATGGTTTCGAATGGGAAGCCCATGTAGACGAGGCGCGATGTGGTGGGTGTGCCCCACTGGACGGCCGCGACGGCGCCTGTTGTGGCGCTGCCGCCGGTCAGACGGATGTCATCAAAGCGGACTGTGTTGCTTGCCGCGGTGCCTTTCTTGATCAGGAAGGAGTTGATGCGCACGGGTGATGTCAGGTTGCCGTCGCCGCTGCCCGCGAACTTGGTGAACGCGTCGCCGTACTTCCACGAGACTTGTTTCCAGCCCGTGAAGTTGAGTGTCATCGGCGTGTAGAGCAGTAGGTCGCCGTCGTTGTCTTGCAGCATCAGGGCAAATGTGCTGTCCGAATTGTCGCCATAGACCCAGTACGAGATGGTGTTGCCGGACGCGAACGCGTTGTAGTCGGCGCTGCCGCAATACTCGCGGATGGTGTTGCCGCTACCCCACGTGATGTCCAGTTTCATGGCCGCGGAGCCTTCGTGTTTTGTCACGGTATCAAAAGAGATGGTGGCGGCTTCGGCGTTGGACTGTCCCGAATAGCCCGGTGCTTTCCAGTTGCCTTGGGTATCGAGCGAATCGAGCTGCGTCCCTGTTCCCGCGCCGTATTCGAGGGCGGCGGTTGAGCCGTTGAGCGGTTTGATGACGTCGGCCCACTGCACCTGATACCCCGGGCGCACCCAGTCGCTGCCGTCATCAAACGCGATAGTGCTGTCGAGCCCCTCGAAGATGGAGCCGGCGACAGGTTTGACGCTGTACACGCCCGAGCTGTCTGCGACATAGTCTGTCTTGAGCGTGGCGTTCATGAAGTTGGCGTCGATGCCCTTCCCTTCAAGCTCCCATGACACCTCGGAACCGCTCAGAAAGAACGCCTTGCCTGTCGTGTTCAGGTAGTTTTTGATGGCCGTTCGGGCGTTCGCCGGGAGGGATGTGTCGTCCCAGCAGTCAAACGTGCAGACTTCGGCTTCGATACCGGACATCCAGATGACGGCGTCATAGCCACCAAGCAGCACCCATGTCCCCGTAATCGAATCTTTGTTGCACGAATCGACTTTGATTTTGCGATTGACAGAGGCACAATAGGCATCGATGCCTTTCATGTGCTCGAAAATGTAGTCGTAACTGTTCATGCGTTCGGGAATCTGGCGATATGTCGTCGCGCCGCCATAGGTGGTTTTGACGCGTGTGGACGGGTCAAGCTTGTTGAACCCCTGAACGATAAGCACCTTCTTCGCGGCGGCATCGTTTTCCGTGCGCACCGCCAGTGTGTCGCCGGGTTGGCTTTCGCCACCGGCATTCGTTGCGGTCACGCGGAAATAGTACGTCTTGCCCGGCGTCAGTCCCGTGACCAGATAGGTCGGCGCTCCGGAAGTCGGTGCCGTGATAGTCGCAAACGCATTGGGGAAGGCGCGGCCATGTTCGCTTTTCCAGATGTGGTAACCGGTGGCGGCGCTAGCGACAGTGCGGCCATTGATGGCTGTCGCGGGAGTGCCCCACGTCAGACGAACCGTCGTCGGGCTTTCCTGCAAAACGCACAGATTTGTGATAGGTTCGGGCGGATAGACTTTCGTCGTCTTTCCTTTGGCCGCCCAAAAGTCAATGATACCACGCACGATACCACGCCCCATGGCTTGCTTGAAGCGCGGATGGTGGTACAACGCCATGTCGGATTCGTTATCGTGGAACAGCCATTCACCCAACAAATTGGGCATGTTCGCGTAGTAAGGATTGGCCTCCAAATAGCTGCCAGTCATCTTACTATGTTGCGGAATTGGCCCGGGCGAAACATTGAAAATGCCCTGCAAGTCCGCAAGAATCACCGAGTGAAGCGCATTCTGATAGCTCGTGTTGGACGCCTCGTCGCTGTATCCTGACGAGTCGTTGCGAATGGTCACAAAGCCACGTGCAGAACCGTTGAAAGCATTCGTGTGACTGGCAAGGTTGGTCGAATCCTGCGACGGAGCACCATAGATTGTGGCTTGGTCTTTCATCCAGCGGGCAAAGCGCGGACGCCCATACCAGCCGTCATTCTCGTCGCATTGTCTGTCAGTTTCGGCCAATGTTCCGGTGTTGTAGCCGATGCGGACACCGGCGCTGTCGGTCGAATCGTCAGGCATACCGGTGAACTGCAAATGGTAGCGGGCTTCTTCGAGATAGTTGGAGTAGCCGCTGATGCCGACCGTCCCACGCTTGATGAGTCCCATGCCGCCGCCCCAACGCACCGCATCAGCGGAAACATAGTACGAGGTGGAACCGGCCACATTGGTCAGTACGACTTTGGCTTTGTCGGGCGCGGCGCCCTGCTCGAAATAGAAACGCCCGAGCGGAATCCATGTGTTACGCCAACGACGTTGGTCGATGGTACAGTCTGTCACGCCACCGGCATGGTAGACCTTGTACTGAGCCTCGGGGTTGCGGTTGGTCCACGCAATGTGCGAAACATAAACGTTATACCAGCCCGTCGCGGGGATTTGCGCCGCCCATGTGGCGGTCGCGCTGGCAGACGAAGCGCAAGAGGTCAGTAATCCGGTGCCTAAGGTAAAGGGATTCGTGCCGGAAGCATAAGGGGCTGACCCATTCTTGTAGGCGCTGACACTGCTGGCTGTCCACGTACCGGTTTTCGAGAATCCATAGCCATCCGAGCGGGTGGCATCGTCGTTGTCCACAATAACCATGTTGGGGTTGTAGTCCGATTCGCGCACCGTAAACACATCCGCGCCGGTATTCCAGATATAGGGCAACACATATTGGTTGATGAGGTCAGCGTTGCTGAAATCTTCGACATTTTCCAGAGTGTTGCCGCGCTGTATTGTCCACGTATTGGTGTTTCCACGCCATGTGTAGCCATGCCCCTGATTGAGATAGACAGCTTTTCCGCTCAGGGAGCCAGCCGGACGCGCACCGGTATTCAGCGAATTGAGCGGCGAGCGTTTGGACATATCCTGCTGTTTTTGCGCTTCGAGCACATCGGCCGGCAAATCGGCGCCATCCGGCGTCATGTCCGCAACAGACGCTGTGGTCGCGGCAGCATCCGCGGCCAGTACAAATTCGTCTAGTAAACAATAAGCGTCATCGCCACCATGACGGAATTTGAGCTGAAGCGAGCTGATGTCATCCCACAAATTATGCAGCAAAACATCATTTACGATTGTCTGAAAACGAGCGCCATTCCCGTAAACCCATTGATTTGTGTCGACAGACGGCGCAATGGTGAACAGCACTTCGAGGGCGTCCTTGCCCGCACCCGCCTGAGCTTTGTCAAACGCGACGGTCCCTGCCAGCCACTGTTCATTGGCACTCATCAGCGCCTCCATCAGAACAGCGGCTTTTTGCCCGGGATCCTTCGCATTGTAATCCGTGGGAATGGGCAATGAAAGCATCACGTCGCCATCACTGCCACTCTGAATCACCACAAGCGAGGGTGTGGTCACACCGGTTTTCTCTCGGGGCAAGGGTTTACCATCAGGTGTCAGGCCAAGATCTGCCATTTTGTCGGGGGCTGCACCCGCCGCAAGACACAGGAGCATATACGCAAGTGTGCTACCGTAAAATAGTATCGCTTTCATTGTTCATGTCTTAATATATTAATGTTATTATGATATATACCCACTGCTAAAGTCAAACTATATTCAGTAAGAGATCGACCTTGAGATTAATACTGCAAAGGTTCCCTTGCTGCCGCTGCTGTCGGCGTCGTGTCGGCATCCACAAAACGCGCGCCCTGCAATTCGGGCAAAAGGCGTGCCCGCTCGGCGTCCTCGCGCCGAATAAACCAAACCTTCCCCGGCGCGAAATAGCGTCCAATCATCTCCGTTTCCGTTTCATCCTTCAGAATAACCACCAACGGGTTTGCGTCGGGATTCTCCGCGATGCAACGGTTGACGCGTTGACCAACACCGGTATTGCAAGTGATGAAGTAGTTATAGCGGTCACTGGCGAAATGCGCGCCAAGGAACAACTGCCCCAACGCAAGAAAGAGGAACGCCCCCAAGACCAGAGTCGCCTGCCGGTTGCAAGGTAAATGGCGCGGCACAATCCCAAGCACAAAGAGCAGAATCAAGAACGGTAATGTGTCGAACAGAAAGCGAGGCCCGAGCAACAGGTCGTAATACTGATAGGTGCTGTAGACGGCAATCTGCGCAAAAATCAGGGCAAGCAGAAGTTTGTCTATGCGTGTCATGCGCGTCAACGCAAGCCAAACAGACATCCACACAAGCAGACCAATCCCCAATCCAACCACAAGGAAATTCGACCAGAGAAGCGATGACGCCATGCGATTCCACGCGTCAATCCACGAGTACGGCATGGCTCCACCATGGAATCCCAGACGATGCAGCTCCGGGTTACTAAGCTGATAGCCCGTCACAAAGGCGTTACCGGTCGTTTGCATGTTGTAGAAGAGCAGAACGCACAGCGGAATCAGTCCGCCCAAAGCCACGGCAGTACCCGCACGCAAGAATTGTCGCCACGGACGCGGCGGGCAGGAGTTCCAAAGCATACACATCCAGACGGCACCCCATACCCCCAGATGAACAAGACCCGTCAGCGGCCGCACAAGTACCGCCCAACCAAGGACGAATCCGCCGAAGAGAAACGGCCAAAACCGCCACTGTTTTCGGTCGGTGGTGACAAGGGGATAAAACATCGCAAACGCCAACAATACCAGCATACCGCTCAGCAGATGGTTCATCAAACTGCCGGCAACAATCAGGTAAAAGGGCGTCGTCAATAGGACGCACACCGCCACGAAGGAGGCCACATTGCCACGCAAACGGCGCGTAACCCACGCAAGTGTACCGACAAATAAACCACTGAACAGACAGTCAAAGACATACCACGGCAGGTGCAAAACGCACAAAAGTGTCAAGGGCAGTATATAACCGGGGGTATACTGAGAATAGCTCGGGACGGTGCGAATTGCGTAAGGAAAGGAGATGACATCGCGCAATTCCTGCGATATGTTCAGAACGAAATGACCGCTAGCAAGCAGTCGAGCCTGAGCAATTTGCGACTGCGAATCGGTAATAACAATCTGCCCGCGATAAAGATAAAAATGCGAGACGAGCATCGCCACACACCCGGCAAGACCTGCGATAAACGGCCACCAGCGCCACGCACGACAATCCACAAAAAGACGCCCCACGCATATGTCGTAACGCCAAACGGCAAGTACCACAAGCGACAAGACGACCAAAATGAAGCTGAGATTTTTGTAGTCAAAATTGGTCTGCCCAGTCATGTAGCAAATGCCAAGAAGACCCGCGGCCAAAAACGAAAGAATGCTCAATGGAGTCGTCATCCGTGTCACGGGTTGGCGCCGACGATAGCGCAACGCCACAACCACCCAAACGAGCACAAGCGCCATCACGGACCAGATAAGGATGTAGCGGAAAGTCGTGACAACCCAGTTATAAACATAGCTGTCAACATGATACCACACACAGCCGTTGACATAGCCAAGCTTGCCATCCGTCAACGCTGCCATACCGTGGAGAAACAGGAACAAGACCAAGAGTATCGACAGGATAAAACGCAAAATAAAGACCTGCTGAATATTCCGCACAAGCTACCCTACTTCAAAAAGATGGTACGCCCGACGGGATTCGAACCCATGATCTCTTGCTCCGGAGGCAAGCGCTCTATCCAACTGAGCTACGGGCGCACTTGAAGCAATATCGCTTGTAACTAACATTGCTGATGCGACTCTAAGCTACAATAGAAGAGAATTGTTGTTCCAAACTGTGTGAAGAGATGACGAAAACAGACAGCCTCTATAGAATAAAGATGTGTTTCATTCTTACCAATTTGGTAGATATAAAATCCTATATGATTAACTAAGGTTTAGCATGACAACAAAGCGTGATTATTACGAGGTTCTGGGCGTATCGAAAACCGCAACTGCCGACGAAATCAAAAAGGCGTATCGGCAGGCTGCGAAGAAGTATCACCCGGATGTGAATAAGGATAATCCGGAAGCGGAAGCAAAGTTCAAAGAGGCCGCCGAGGCCTATGATGTCCTCAATGACGCAAACAAGCGCGCACGTTATGACCAGTATGGACACGAACCGGAGATGGGCGGCGGGTTTGACTATGACGATTTCCGTCGCAGACATATGAACGATGCCGATTTGGCGGACATACTCAGTTCACTCTTTGGTGGCGGCATCTTCGGTGGTGGTATGCGCTCGCGCAGACCACGCGGCTCGCAGGCTGAACCCGGACGGGACATGATTGCCCGTGTTACGATTGATTTGATTGATGCGTTCAATGGGAAAACGTCGGAGATTGCCATCACACGCCTCGAAACTTGTTCAAAGTGCAATGGAACAGGCGCAAAGCCCGGAAGCAAAACGGAGACTTGCCCCAAATGTCAGGGGCACGGCGCTGTTCGTATGCAGCAAGGGTTCATCGTTATGGACACCACGTGTGATCGATGCCAAGGGTCGGGCACAATCATTTCGGACCCATGCACGGATTGTAGCGGCAGAGGACGCGTCAATGCTCGCAAGAAAATTACCATTAAGATTCCGCCCGGCGTCGCCACAGGCTCAAGACTGCGTGTGGCTAAAGAAGGCGAGGCCGGAGTCAAAGGCGGCGAGCGCGGAGACTTATACATCGATATTATTGTCAAGCCGCATCCATTTTTCTCGCGCGAAGAATCGGACTTGTATTGCGTTGTCCCGTTAAGCTTTGCGGACGCCGCGCTCGGAACTGAATTCGAGATTCCGACGCTCGACGCCAAGAGCGTCAAGGTCAGTATCCCACCTGGCTCACAGCACGGAGACAAGTTGCGTGTGCGTGGATACGGCATGCCCCGTCTGGGACGGGCGACAGACAAGGGCGATATTATTTTGCTCCTTGCCATCGAGACGCCCAAAAAGTTGTCGAGCCGTGAGAAGGAACTCTACACGGAACTCGAACAAATCCGAAGCACCAAACAACTGAAAACGTCTGACATCCAGAAAAAGATGCAAGAGTTGAAGCGTCAGTACTTCCGGGATTAACGCGAGATGTGCCCGTCGAAGAATTCTCAGAGGGTGTACAGCACGGAGACAGGAGACTTGCGCAAACTCAAGTTGCCTGAGGGATTGTCGTTGTCGCAAGAACAGCCAACCCCCGCTCAAACAAAAGTGCAGGTTGTCCTTGACCGCAAGGCGCGGCGCGGGAAAACGGTCACTCTTGTCAAGGGCGTCCCCCATGCGCAGGCCGATGAGCTATGCAAAAAGCTTCGCGTTTTGTGTGGAGCGGGTGGAACTGTCGACGGTGAACAGATTCTCATTCAGGGTGAGCATTGCGACAAGATAACGCAATACTTGCGTGGCGCAGGCTACCGTCTCTAATCCAGCCAGAATACGACTATTTCTTCCGCATTTTGCGCAAATTGGAGAATTCACGTTCGGCGGCTTCGATAAACTCACGCAACTGCATCTTCAGTCGGTCTTCCGAGCTTGGAGCCTCGGCCAGTGCGCTATTCATGAAGTCGCGTCCAAGTATCATTGACGTCTTGAACGGAGAGGCATTGTCGTCTTCAAGGAACCGGTAAAGGTCATGACCGACAGCCTCATAGAACGTTTTCTGGAACCATGCCGGTTGTGGTGTCAACTGGGTCACGAGGTCTTTCTCGTAATCAACAAACTGCGGAATCGAACGGTAAGGAGCGATTAAATCATCGACTTCTTTTTGCCGCTGCGCCGTATAAATCGGCACCCGCGGAGTTCCTACGAATTCACGTTCACGCGACAGGATACGAGCACGCAACTGTATCCGCTGCAAATCGTGCTGGAACATCATCCACCGCAACGCGGCCTTGCGTTTCGCGGGGCTGCATTGGCTATTGATAATCATGCATTTGCCGTCGACCAGCATATTCGCGTTCTTGTCGCCCGCAGGAATCTTGGCCACGCCAATATCCTTAAGAAGCATTCCGCTCCGCTGCAATTTCTCGATGGTTTCGCCATTGGCAGGCAAAACCATCATGGCAACATTTCCTTGCGCGAACATTCGCATCAGATTTGTAGCATAACACTGGTTCACCGGAGGCATGACATCATACTTCGTTTTCAGTTCACGCACCCATTGCAACGCGCTCACCGAAGCCGAAGTGCTCAGGTCGGTCCGAAGCTTGTCGCCATCTTTGTATTCCAGCCGATTTACACCGGACTGAATCGCCCACTGCGAAAGCTCACGACCACCCTCATTGCCCATACACACAGGCGCAAAACCATACCGTGGCATCGAATGGTCGGTCAGTTCGACAGCCTTTTTCGCAAGCTCATTCCACGTTTTGGGCAACGCGAAAGATTCGGTCAAAGTCGTCTGTTTATCTCCACGGTCGATCGAGGCGCCCTGCTTCGCGATTTCCTTTTCCAGAATAGCACCGGGCAGAGTTTGTTCGTTGAAAGGAACATCAAACAATGGAACAGCGGATTCGATATCCGACTCCGAGGAATCGTAGAGTGGCGCCGGTGTTGCGCTCGCATCGACATCAGGCATACTGCCCGGAACTGCCGATTCGAAATCGCCCTCATCTGTTTCTAACTGCGCCTCCGGATAAAGCTGAGGTTGCTGTTGTTGCTCCGCGTCGCGCCGCCTGAAAATGCGTGAGAACAGACCACGACGCCGCTGGGGCTGGGGTTGTTGTTGTTGATAGGTGGAATAATCCGTGTAGGTCTGAGCAAGAAGATACAGCGGATCATCGTTGCCACCCTTACCACGCTTCTTGCCGGAATCCTTGTCTGCATCCGCAGGCTTAGGTGTGGCGCGAGACTCCGCGGCTTTTCGTGCTGCACGATCGGCATTCGCCAATATCCTACGGTCATAAAACAACGCCATTGTATACAGGTCAGTGGGCAAACCATAAATCAGCCCATTCTGCATGCACAGCTTAATCGCGTCAGCGGAAATGAAAGCATAATCGGGAAAATCCGACAGTTCTTTTGTAATATCCACCGCATAGCTCATGTTAATGATGGCGGGCATCTGCGAAACCGAAACTTCCACGACATCAGGCAGTGTCCGATTGCGGGCGCGATCGAGGAAGTCTTCCGGCGTGTATCGCCACATGCTAATATGCACTTTGACATCATGGTTCGCGGCCTCAAACATCTTGATTTCACGCGACAAAGCTTCCATCTCGGCGGGATGGTCAGGACGAGGAACCATATTCACCGTTATCTCGGTACGCCCGGAAATACTCGTATCATTCTTGGCGACCGGGTCGTGACGTGCCAATGTGGCCGTCTTGGTAACGGCACGGGATGTGAGCAGTTTCCCGACTTCATCTTTGGCGGGAGCTTGATGTGGACTAACCCACTCTTTGCATGATGGGAAAAACCAACACACAAAGGCAACTGTCAACAGGCAGATAACGATTCGCTTCATTCAAACGCTAACTTCAATTCAATTTTCTAATACATATAAAACTCAAACCGGTATTAGTTCGCAATAAAAAGGGGCATCGTCCAACACCATCGGACAATGCCCCTCCATAGTAACTGCGTAAATACACAGCCTTATTTGGCTGCTGTTGTCTGCTCGTCAGCCGGTTTTGCGGCCTCGGCATCCTTTGCGGCTTTCATTTTATCCTGAGCTTTTTTCAGCTGAGTCGAAATTTCTTTGATTGCTTGGGCAAAGTTGCCTGTGGGATAATCGGCCAGATACTTGTCGAATTTGGCAATGATAGCATCAAAAGCCGCGGCATCCGGATTGCCTTGGGTTGCCAGACTCTGAAGCGAGTTCCATGTTTCGATACCGGCTGTGACATCCTTCTGAAGCTTCTCAAGGTCTTCGGCAGCCATCGTCCCCTTGCTCAGAAGAACAGCCTTGGCTTCCATTGTAGAGGTGACTGTCTGGTCGCCTTTGGGCGAGGTCAGCTTTGTCGCAAGATCCATCGAAATCGAAGAAAGCAAGCTATCCTTGTAGGCATATTCCAACTTATACTTGTTGATTGTTTCGGACTCTCTGACAGTTTTGGGTTCCTTTAGTTCCATTGTAAAGACACGGGCACCATCCTTCTCGGCCAGCGCGACAGGCAGTTGCAAATCCAACCCCTGAGGGAACGGAACCGCAAGAGCCGATGCTTCCTTCTTGGGAATAGGCAGGAACAAACCGGCGGGGCTACCCGGAACACTCTGATACACACCATTGGTCTGACCAATCTCACCATTTTTCAACAGTTCAAAGGTAAACGGGAAAGACGGCGCATCGCTGTCGCCCTTAAGATCCGCAGGCAAGGTCAGTGTGACTTTGCCAAACAGAGTGTTGGCCTTGTCGCTCACGCTCAGAACAATAAATTCAGAGGTTGCCTTGACTTGTTGCTCTTTGGGAGCGCCATATGTTAAGACCTTATAGTTCTCTCATACTTGAGGTTATCTCCTACTTTCAAAACATAAGCATCGGCGACATAAGCGTCGGCCGCGGCCATCGAAGCGGAGGTTTGTTCCTCTGATGCAAAAACTGACGAAGCCAACACGACCGTTGCGGCCGTAACTGGCAAAACTGCCTTTAATAGCATTGTATTTCTCCTAAGTTAAATTAAAGAACTCTCTTATAGTAAACCCTTAATTGAATGTTATTGGAACAATAATTTAGACTGTGCAGAATTATTACTATTGTTGCCTCATTAGTAACGACACGGAATGGAACATAAATGGCTTGGTTTTTTAATCGCGGTAATGATAAAGACGAAAAGACAGCACCGGTTAGCGCCGAGGAGAAGGCGCCTGTGGATGCCAAGGAAGTAGAATCGACAGACCGGAATGCCGAACCCGAGGCCCATGGGTTATTCGGGAGGATGAAGGCCGCCCTCGCGAAAACGCGCAATGGTTTTGTGGATCGCATCCGCGAGGTCATCAAGGCCGCTAGCGGAGTGGACGAAAACCTACTGGACTCGATTGAGGAAATCTTGATTAAGGCGGATTTGGGAGCCGAAACAACTTTTCATATCATCGAGCAATTACGCGAATTCGAAGCGCGTGGAGCCTCGCCCAACGAACTGCTGCAAAGTTTCAAGGACCAACTCTATGACATCGTCGCCAAAGACCAAGACAAAGTGACATGGGGTAAAAAGACTGATAATCCGCTGGTGATTCTCGTGGTCGGCGTCAATGGAACCGGCAAGACGACAACGATTGGCAAACTCGCCGCAGAGTTCACCGAGGCGGGCAAAAAGGTGCTTTTGGCTGCCGGTGACACGTTCCGAGCGGCGGCAATCGAACAACTCGAAATTTGGAGCAAGCGCACAAACAGCGCTTTTGTGTCCAAGAAAATGGGCAGTGACCCCTCCGGAGTTGCCTATGAGGCGTGCGAACGAGCCATCAAAGAAGGATATGATGTCGTTCTGATTGACACGGCAGGACGCCTACACACCAAAGTCAATCTGATGGAAGAGCTGAAGAAGATTGTGCGTGTCATTCAAAAGGTCATCCCGAACGCCCCGCACGAAACCCTGTTGGTGCTCGACGCGACAACCGGCCAGAACGCCATTCAGCAAGCCAAAGTCTTCAGCGAAGACACACCGCTGACTGGGTTGGTTTTGAGCAAGCTTGATGGAACCGCGAAGGGCGGCGTACTCATTGGCATCCGCAATAAGTTTGATATTCCTGTCATCAAAATCGGTGTCGGCGAAGGCGTACATGACCTTCGTGACTTTGATGCCAGAGAATTTATCGACGCGTTATTCGCCGAGTAATCGGCCACAAACGTTTTTTTCTTTTCGTTTATTCTGTGATATCAAGTCATTTTGTTTTATTATTATTGTATAGTATTAATTGATGGAGTGCCCTTTCTGCCATACCGAGAACCGTGAAGACCGAGAGACTTGCTACATATGTGGCGGAGATCTCGGTATGCTACGTGTTGTCGCCAACAAGGCACGGCACCACTACAACATTGCTCTGGAACACGCGGAGCGCGGACGCACAGAAGATGCCATCGACGAGCTTCACAACGCGCTCGACCTGAACGCCAAACTCATTCCTGCGCATAATCTGCTTGGGACGCTCTTGGCGCGTCAGGGGAATGTCGAGGAGGCTCGCAAATCGTGGGAAAGCGCGTTGCAAGTCGACCCGAACACGGCAAAATCGTATAACTATCTCAATCGTCTTGAGACAATGCGCGAATCGCTGCCGATGATTGAACGCCTTCAGCAAGTCTGCTTGGCATTGGTTCTCGTGGTATGCATTCTTGTTGCCGTTCTGTTTTATCTGGGACGCACCGACCCCGCTCAACAGCTGATTACGGAAGCGCAAGAGGCCTATGACAAAAAGCAATATGGCGAGGCGCTCGAGTTGCTCAATCAAGCAACGGTCAAACGCAACAGCTCGGACACTACACAAGTCGCGGCCGATTCGTTGCGCCGAGCCATCACTTCGTCAGTTGATGTTTCGCTCAAACAAATTCGCGATTTCTCTACTCGCAACGAGTACAACAAAGCAATCGCGGCCATCAGCGAACTGGAAAAAAACGGGCCTGACCAAGCCACGAGTAAGGTGCTCGAGATGCTCCGTACCGAGGTGCATGACCAGTTCCGTAACTCTATCGCCTCGCTGCAAAACGAGTACGAGGAAGGCAAAGCCGAGTACAGCACTCTCACGAAACGCATTACGGATTTCCTTGAGTTATATCCCGAGGTGCTAGAAAAGGACAGCCTCCGCCAGGATTTAGCAAAGGCGCGTGACATCGAGGTCAAACGCCGCGTTGATAAGATTCGACAGGAATTCGACAAGAATAACGGAAACGATGGAGCCGTCGAGAACGCGATTAGCTCGCTGCAATTACTCGGGACGGAGTTCCCCGGTTCTGAAGCTCTCACCCGCGAACGCAAGCGGTTTGTCGCCGACCTGCTGCTGTTCTGCTATGACCGACTCAACACGGAGATGCAGGAACAACAGTATGATTTGGCGCAGCGACACCTCATCGAATTGGCCAATTTCGCCGGAGAATTCCAAGACATTGTCAACTACACGACGATTATCCCGATGCTTGAAGAACGACTCGTACAAGGCATCAAGGACCAGCAGTTGCTCCTGACGGAACAGTACATCCGCGAAAAAGATTACGACGCCGCGGACGAAGCCTTGCGTGAATTACTCTTGGCGTCTGATTTGCTCACCTCCGGCGAACTGGCAATTTTGCGCGAGTATGTGGACAGGCTCAATTCGGAAGAATGCGCCGACGAAGTCAAACAGATTGTCGACCAGATGAAGAGCTATCTGGACTTGACGATTGACGACTCTATCGCTCAGCAAACAGTGAATGACTATCAACACATTTTGGATGTCTCGCCCAAAATGAATTCGACTCAAAAGACGAGACTGCTGGCATGCGCCGTGGCTGCGGCGTCGAAACTCGACGACGACACTGAGGCACGTGCCGCTTTTGAAAAGTATCTGCGGGCCGCTCCACAAGCCACTCTTACGAGAGATTTGAGACGTCTCAACCCCGCATTGAGAAATGTCAGGGGGCAATAACTTTCGCGAAAGGTTCATTATATGAAAAAAGTATTTCGTAATCATTTCATCGCACTCACATTTATCGCAACGTTCGCGCTCATGCTGACAACCGGATGCAGCATATCAATACTGCGGCCAACGACAGTCCTGACAACATGGGTGACGGAGTCTTATCCCAACGCGTCTCAGGAACCCGGCACAGCACGCAAGGAAGCCCAAGAAAAAGCTGCCGAGAAGGCACGTGTCAACCTCATGAATCAGGCCGGAAACTTGCATGCAGCCAATGGCATGACCGTGAATCAATTGATGACACAGAACACAGCGTTGCGGCAAGAGGTGCTGCAAACAATCCGTGTGAACGCCGACCAGTATAATCATGTGTCGCCTGAGCAGCAACTGGTGACAGTGCAGCTCACCATTCCCGAAAGTCGCATCATGCGCACGGTCAACAAGAGCATAGGACAGTAACAATACATGCTCTCATCAACCTGTCAGAATACCATTTTGCTGTGCGGGGATTTGCATTGCGGAAAGGGCTATCGCGCCGAGTGCGCTGATGGTCTGATTCGCGCATGTGGCAATCTGAGGCCGGACGCAATCGTCATGGCAGGTGACTTAACTTTTCGCGCACGGGCAAATCAATTCGCGATGGGTAAAGAGATTCTTGAGAAAATGGGCAAGCCGTTGTTGCTCATTCCGGGCAATCATGACATCCCCCTCTACGACCTCGTGACGCGGATGCTCAATCCATTCCGCATATGGAAGAAAACGTACAAGGCGCTTGGGGCTGTTTCCGAACTGGATATGCCCGCCGTGCAAATCCTCGGATTGCACACCATCAAACCGTTTGTTCATCAAAAGGCTTTCCTCACCAAAACGCACCGCAAACAAATCACTGACTGGATGCAACGCTGTCGTCAAACATCGTCGGACAATCAGCCGTGGCGCGGCGTCGTTATGCATCAGCAGTTGTTCAATCTGAAACATCATTACAGACCCGGCATTATGTTTGAACCGAAGAAAGCCGTAGCATTTTTAGAAAACGCCGGAATTGATTTTGTCCTTTACGGTCATGTTCATTATCCGATTGTCGCAGACGCCAATGTCTATTTTCCTTTTTTGAAACGCCGCCTAACTCTCATCGGATCCGGGACTGCATCCAACAAACGCACACGCGGCCCCAACCCCAACAACACATTCCAGTTGTTGACTTTCTCGCTCAACGAAATCCGCGTGGACACATATGCATGGAACGAGCAAACCAACGAATTCGCCGCAAACGACACGGTCACGGTGGCAAGAGCATAAGATGCCAATCCTAACATTTCATCATATCGGGCATTACACCGAGGGAGCGAATCCGCACGAGCGTGGTAACTGGATTGAACCGGACCTGTTCCGCCAACAATTGCTCTGGCTCAAGGCGCACAACTATCAGTGCATCAAACCGGCTGACCTCCTTGCGCCACTCACCACAGGCCAAATGAAGACATTGCCCCAGCATTGGGCACTGCTCACTTTTGACGACGGATGGAAGGACAACGCGACTCAGGCATTGCCCATTTTGCGCGAGCTCAAAATGCCCGCGACCTTGTTCTTAGCCGTTGGGCGTGTGGGCACAGAACAAATGATGTCGTCAAGTGATGTCGAACAATGGATAGACAGCGGATGCAACATCGAGTCACACACATGCACACATCCCCATCTGGATGAGTTGCCCCACGAGAAGGTCATGGAAGAGTTGACACGATCACGCGATGAACTCAAGCGATTGTTCGGCGTGGAATCAAAATGGATTTGCTATCCATACGGACACTTCAATCAAGCTATTGTCGATGCGGTCCAAACGGCCGGTTACGACGGCGCGTTCAGTACAATGCGTGACAACCGCTTTCTCCCACGACAACGCTATTACCTTCCACGGGTGCAGGTAATGAATGATACGCAGCCACAGCGACTTGCCTACATGGATTCGCTGCTTTATCACTGGCTGCATCGCCGCAAAAATATCAGAAGATACGGAACATTTGCCTGATGCGAGTTCTTCATACAGATTTCCTGCACGGCTGGGGAGGGCAGCCCTATCGCATTCTACTGGATGCGACGCAATGTGCTGCACTTGGCGCCGAAGTGATGATCGCTGCGCCAACCGACAGCGAGCTTGGCAAGCGCGCCACCGAACGCGGACTGAATACGGACATGACAATCTCGTACCGTAGCGGCCTGCGGGTGCGGCACTTGCAAGACATTTTGCGTCTGAGGAAAATCATCAATAAGTTCTGCCCGGAGATTCTTCATCTGCACGGCGGCAAAGACTCGTGGCTAGCGTCGCAGGCGCTGATAGGAATGCCGGAGCGAACACGCCCAGTCGTATTGCGCACGAAACACAACCTGTTTCCCGTGCGGCAACATGCCATGAATCGCTGGATTTACGGGGAGTTCTTCGACCATCTGATTGCCATATCCACACCCGTCAAAGAGGATTTGGCAAGTCTGCCCTTCATTGATGTCAGCAAGATTCGAGTTATTCCTGACGCATACGATGACACGCGATTCACAAGCTTGCCGCTACCTGATGACGAGCGGAGTGCGTTGCGTGCTAGCTTCGGTTTCGACGACACCAACATTGTTTGCATCACCGTTGCCCGATTTGAAACAGAGAAAGGTCTGGATGTCCTGATTGAGGCGGCACACATCGCGACGGCTCAGAATCCAAACCTCCGCTTCTTGCTTGTCGGCGACGGGCGCTTGCGCAGCGACTTGCACAAGAGCGCCGAAGAGTTGAAACTCCCGCCGAACATCTTCTGCTTTGCGGGCTTCCGCGAAGATATCCCCCGACTGTTCAAATCTGCCGACATTGCCATTGTCCCCTCCCGCAGCGAAGGCATGGGCACGGTTGCGCTCGAAGCCGGAATCTGCGGCATTCCCGTCGTTGCGTCACGTTGCGGCGGCTTGATTAGCGTGGTCAAACAGGGCATCACGGGGCTACTTTTCGAAAGTGAAAATCCAACCGACCTGAGCCATGCGGTTCTGCAACTCGCTCAGAACGACGAGCAGCGACAGACGTTCAGCCGATATTCGATTGAGTTTGTTCAAAAGCATTTCTCGCCTCATGCACTTGGACAGCGGACAATCAATTACTATACGCAGATATTGAAATAGAAACAATAGTCAATGCATGAAACTTTTAACTGTAATACATTAAATGTGCTTATTTGTACACTCCACTAGTCGCACAAGCGACTAATAGTATAGAATCTGACAGAGGAAAGCTGATATTATGGCTCTTACGATGGACGCAATCGTGTCCCTATGCAAAAGACGCGGGCTGATTTTTCAGTCAAGTGAAATCTATGGCGGACTCGCCAGTACTTGGGATTACGGTCCCCTTGGTGTAGAGCTGAAACGCAATGTCAAAGAGGCATGGTGGCGGTCAATGGTATACGAGCGCGACGATGTCGAAGGCTTGGATGCCGCCATTTTGATGCACCCCGAAACATGGGCAGCCAGCGGTCACCTAAGCAATTTCTCGGACCCACTTGTGGACTGCAAAGAATGCCGTCGCCGTTTCCGCGAAGATCATCTTCCCGAATTCATTGGTGTGCTTTTGACTGCGGCGGATGGCTCCGGAGCCACCGAGACGGTCATAGTGCCCGCCGACTCGTTTGACGAGGCTATGACAAAGGTCAAGCAGACCGGAAAGTGGTCGTCCAAACCTAAGGGATTCTGGACAGCGACACAACTGCCCCCCGAGCAAGTCAAAAAGGTTTGCCCCGAGTGTGGCGGTCAACTGACTGAATCACGTCAGTTTAACCTTATGTTCAAGACCTTCCTTGGACCAATGGAAGACTCCTCCGCGACCGTCTATCTGCGCCCCGAAACCGCGCAGGGTATCTTCGTGAATTTCGAAAATGTTCAGACGTCCATGCGCCGCAAACTGCCGTTTGGCATCGCGCAAATCGGAAAGAGTTTCAGAAATGAAATCACGCCCGGTAACTTCACGTTCCGCACTCGTGAATTTGAACAGATGGAAATGGAGTTCTTCTGCAAGCCAGAAGACAAATGCAAACCCGGCGAGCGTTCCGATATGGAATGGTGGGAATACTGGAAGCAGGAGCGCTACAACTGGTACATCCGCTATGGCATTCGCCCGGAATTCCTACGTATGCGCGTCCATGACGCGGACGAATTGGCACATTACGCCAAGGGTTGCGTCGATGTTGAATACAACTTCCCCATCGGCTGGAGCGAACTCGAGGGTATCGCCAACCGCACAGATTATGATTTGAAACAGCACATCGAACACAGCAACGCCAAAAAAGGTCTGATGTTCTTTGACCAAGAACGCAACGAACACTACATTCCGTATGTCATCGAGCCCAGTGCCGGCGCTGACCGTGGCACTTTGGCATTCCTGTGTGACGCGTACCGCGAAGAAGCAGTCGAAGGCAAAGAAGCCCGCAAATACCTCTCACTGCATTACTCGCTCGCGCCCATCAAGTGCGCCGTTTTCCCGCTGCTGAAGAATAGACCCGAGTTGGTCGCAAAAGCAAGAGCCATGGCACTGGATTTGAAGCCATCGTTCTTCACGATTTACGACGACACTGCCGCTATCGGCAAGCTCTATCGCAGACAGGACGAGATCGGGACACCATTCTGCGTCACGGTCGATGTGGACACATTGACCGATGGAAAGGTCACCATCCGCAACCGCGACACCATGAATCAGGAACGTGTGCCGATGGAAGCCGTCAAGACAATCGTCTCGGATGCATTGGCAAACGCGAAGAAGCAATAAATCTCTGCAACACGCTGAGTAAAATCGAAACAGGGAAAACGCAACAATCGTGCGATTTCCCTGTTTATTATTTCTGAAGAGTGGAAGCGATAAGCTCCTTGACAATCTTCTTGAAGTCACGCCCTCGTGCCTCATAGCCTCCACCGGGCATTGGATACCAATCGAAACTGGCACAGGCAGGCGACAGCAAAATCACATCATCACCCTGCGCGGCGTTCATTGCCAACGCAACGGCATCACGCATTGATTTGGCACGCGTCATCGGCACGGCGCAAGTAGCCCAGTCGCTCTCGATGATGGGAGCTGCCTCTCCCATCGTGACGACCAGACGAACACGTTCGCTAACCAAATCGCACAACGGAGTGTAGGGAGCTTTCTTGTGAACACCACCGGCAAGAAGAATGATTTTGTTCTTAGGAAAGCTCAACAGCGCCTTCTCCAAGGAGTCAACATTCGTCGCCTTGGAATCATTATAGAAGCGAATATCCTTCCACTGACCGCAAAGCTCGATGCGATGCTCAACGGGTTTAAAGCTCAACAAACCCCTAATCACATCTTCCCGACTAAGTTCCATGAGACGCGCCGCCATGGCGGCAAAAAGCGCATTCTCGCAGTTGTGCTTACCTGGCAAAGGCAAGTCTTTCTCATTCACCAAGGTTTCGCGCTTGCCATGTAAATCAATATATAGCATTCCATCTTGATCGACACCCACCACCGGTTGAGGGTCAATTGACGCATCCGCGCTAATGTCATACGTATCGCATCTAATACTCCCCAAAGTAGGCGTAATAAGAACTTTGGGCGTCTCGGAATTATAGAGCAGAGCGCTCCCCTTGCCCATGCTCTGATAAATGAGTTGTTTGGCTCGGGCATAATTCTCGATGGTGCCATACCTATCAAGATGGTCTGGAGTAATATTTGTAATCATGGCCACATCCGGGCTCATGCTGTCGACACTCTCTAGCTGAAAACTGCTCAGCTCCACCACGTGAATACGCGGCTCCTCAGAATTCGTGTTGACCAGTGCGGACCAGGCCTTCCCAATGTTACCACCGCAGACAACGTTCTTACCGGCTTGCTCCAGAATATGAGCCGTCCATGCGGTTGTTGTTGTCTTGCCATTGGTGCCGGTAATCCCAATCATTTTGTCTTTTTCGCCAATGAATCGCCAAGCCAGTTCGACTTCGGCAATCACCTGAACGTGATTCGCAAACGCCTGTTTTACCAGCGGATTTACGCGGGAAATGCCCGGACTGAGAACCATCGTGGTCACCCGTTGCCAGATTTCACGAGGAATATCTCTGCCCCAATAAACTTCGACATTCATCGCCGCAATTTCTTTTGCGATTTCAGAGCGTATACCCGATTCACTTTGGTCAATAACGCAGACTTCAGCGCCGTTATCCTTGAGCAGATGCAATGCGGCCAAGCCACTTATGCCTGCGCCTAAAACGACGAAAGACTGTTTCTCGAGCCAGTTCTTATATTCACTTTTTATCATTTATCATAACCTAAAAAAGCCCCAAGGTATACTCGGGGCTTCTTTTTACTTACCACCGTATCATTTATTTGACACGGAATAATGGAAACCTTTTCTGAACTCTATAGCCCGGCTCAACCGGTGTTGCCTTCAGGAAAGCATCAATCTGAGCCGTGCGACCCGGATACACTGTCACTGTGCACTCATAAGGTTCATACCCCTCTTTGAGCACTGTGATTGTATGCTCACCGGCACTAATCGGATCCAGCATCTGCGGAGTACGTCCCTGATAGCAACCCTTTATGTAGATGCGGCCATTGGTCGGATACGAGTTGACGGCAATTTTGCCATAACGGGGCTGACGATATTCGGGCGTGTCACCAACATTCTCCATCACATAATAAGTGCAAGAATTGGAGGCAAACGTATCATTGTCCGAATGGCGAATAGCCTTGATTGATGGATGCTTCATACCGGTACCGGGATGCGAAAGCTCATTCATCATTTCTTTTGCTCCGCCATAAACCGCAGGATACGGATCATCATGCGTGTAGGAACGCCAACGGTCACTGATGGGATGGTCATCGCGAACAGCAACGATATCCAGACGGTTTGTGCCGCGAGGACCAACGGTATTTATCTGATACGAATCATCTGGAATCTCATAAGTGCTGCCGGGTTCGATGCAGTTCTGACGATCGAAATAGTTTGGGTAAACCTGGACGGTACGACCATCGGGACTCGTGTTGAAAATCCAAATATACGCTCTGTGGTTAACAGAGAAGAAAATGGGCAGAGTATCGCCAACGTGGAAACGCGGATGTCTGGTACGAATATCGACTCTCAAATCACCACCGGTCGGATGAGGAGCATAACGGGTATTCTCCTGATTCGGCGGAGGAACATTTGATTTACTATCATTGTCGCGGTAAACTCCCGGGGCATTAATTGCAATCGCGAAACAAGAAGACGCAATCATAATGATAAGTGCCAATGACACCAAACGCTTCATGTGATTCACCTCTAAAATTAATTGTTATGTTATAGTATTATAGTATTTGGACTTACCGCAAAAATGCAGTAAAATCTATTGCATGGATTACTTTTTGCAATATATCTTAATGCGGTGTGCTCCACTATCATCGTAGAAGGACAATTCGTGGTTGCCGCTTCCACAGTTCATTCCATCAATAATAAGCGAACCGATTGACATACTCTCGGCAACCTGCAGCACAATCCGGCTATATTTCGTGTGATATTTACCTGTCGCTGCGCCGACATGCATAGTCACCGACTTATCCGATTTCTCCATCTTTCCAATCTCAATGGAACGTTCATACTGTTTCCCCTTGAGATAGTCGAAGCTCAGGCCATCGTCTTCGCGATAAACCATCGTGGTCGCAACATCTTCGGATGGATAAAGCTTGCAATACAGAACGGAACTCTTATCATCCGTACTCTGAATCACGTCGCCCATCATGATGAGGCTACCGGCCTTGACATAAACGGGCGGCATCCCCAGTGGCGCGGATTCAGTGAACCACTTGCCACCTGTCCGCGATTCGCCGCTATACCAGTGATACCATTTACCTGCGGGCAGATACACCGCACGGCTGTCGACACCGGGTTCGAGAACTGGAGCTATCAACAGCGAATCGCCAAACATAAATTCGTTGCCAATCGTCCGAACGGTTTTGTCTTCAGGAGAGTCGTACACTAACGGACGAACTACAGGTCGCCCCGTCATCTGCGCCGTGATGAACGCATTCTGCAAATAGGGCAGCAAACGATAACGCAACTCAATCAAACTCTTGATTTTGGCTTCGGCATCAGGGCCAAACGACCACGGCTCATGCCGCTGTGTCTGTGTCTGACTGTGAGCGCGACAGAACGGAAGGAAAACGCCATGTTCCATCCAACGCACCATCAACTCGGGGGACGCATTGCCAATGAAACCGCCAATATCTGACCCGACAAAGGGAACGCCACTCATCGCCATCGACAAAACCTGAACGATGTCATAGGGCATACTGCTAAAGGAGGATCTATTGTCGCCTGTCCATATCGCGGAATAACGCTGCTGACCGGCCCAACCGGAACGAGACAACACAAAGGGACGTTCATTGGGATGAGCAGCCTCAAGCGCCTCTTGGGACGCACGGGCCATGCACATTCCATAGACATTATGCAACGCCTTATGCGAACGGAAATTACCATCATCAAAGTGAATCGCGTCCGCTGGATACTGCAACCCAATTGGCCCCTCGCCAAAACAGGCCGGCTCGTTCATATCATTCCATAGACCGGCAACACCCACATCAGTTACGGCACGCTTAATCTGCTTTCCCCACCACTTGCGTGTTTTGGGCGACGAAAAATCCGGATGATGCACATGGCCGGGCCAGACAACACGGTCAATGAGCTGACCTGTGGCATCACGCAAGAAAATCTCATCCTTCAATCCCTCATCAAAAGCCTTGTCTCCCGGCTCAATCTTGACGCCCGGGTCGAGAATCGTAACCACACGAACCTTCTTCTGACGCAACTTCTTGCACATCTCCGCAGGTTTCGAGAATGTTTTTTTGTTCCATGTAAAAACGCGATAATCCTGCATATAATCAATATCAAGCCAGATGGCGTCAACCGGAATTTTCTTTTTCCGGAACGTGCTGATGATATCCAGCACTTCATCTTGGCTCATGTATGACCAACGGCACTGATGAAAGCCCAGCGACCACAGCGGCGGCCGTTTGCATCGCCCTGTCAGTTCCGTCCACTTCGACATCAATTCCGATGGCGAATCGCCGCAAATCAACCACATATCAAGGTCACCCGTCGCGACACTAATCGTGCCAAGGCCGATTTCTTTCAGGCCCAAATCAAAGCCGACGAAGCCCGGATTGTTGACAAACAGCATGACCCATCCACAGTTTTTCGCGGAGGTCATCATCATCACCGGGATATTGCAATACGGGCGTTTGCATGGCTGATGGAAAGAGTCGTCCGTATTCCACATCTCGTAGTACCCCGGAATGCGCGCCAGACACTCGCCCCACTCGCCAAGGCCATAAGCCTGACGCTCCGCCTCGAGCGGAAAGTTCATTTTGATGATTTCGCCGTCAAATACAAAAGTGTTATCCCCGGCGCAATTGAAGCGAATAAGCCCTTTGTTATCCTTGAGCACAAACCCTTGTTTTTTCGCCGACAAAAAGACTTCCAATTCCCACTTGTCTGTCTTCAAAAGGCATGATTTCCCGCTGACCAACTTGGCCGACGCCGGAGCGCTGAGCGGCTTTTCTTCCTGAATGAACGCATAGTTCGGGAAAGGGCGAGGAGCATCCGCTTGCGTCACGCAAACACGGAATACATCCTCGAAAACATTGGCGACGCCTATGCTTCCCGTACCGGGCAACGAATAGATACCACCATCAAATTGACGATACACATTCATGAATCTTTCTCCATCTGTTTATTTTCCATACTCATCTACACAAAACTCTTCAATTAATACACCCTGTGCCCGGCCTAACGGAATACTGCGCTCAACCTCGGTCACATCGGAGCAAACATAGAACACACTCTCGGGGCGCAATGCAACATACGGAATCCGTAGTTGAATTGTCTCCGGTTCGCGGCCAATTAACTTCTGCTCCAGACTCTGTTGATTCTTGCGAGCCAAGTCCGTATAGAACCCGCAATTGAGTTTGATGTCCGCATTCTTGCGTCCCGTGCTGACACGCATGGTGACAACCAGCCCGCCCGATGTCGGCGCATCGTTTTTAGCAAAACGCCCAAGATAGATTTGCATCGTGCGATTGACCCAGAACCCCGTCTTCCCCGGCAAATCGCAAGGCGTATAACTTCGCGTCATCGATTGAAGAATGCCAATACCGGCATCATCATTGCGCAATGGCAAATCTGAACGTTGCGCCGTAGAATTCCACTGCTCGGGATAATGCCAACCAAAGGGAATCTCATCCCCTTTGATCTGCCAAACAAAATAGGTTCCATCAATCGTGTCCACATGACTCCGAGGGCACATCAACCCATCCTCCAAGACTTGCCACTCAAAAGGAATGCCCTTTTTGACGGGATGAATGAAACTGTAAAATTTACCTCTGAACGAGTCGACATCACTTACGAAATATACGGTTTTGCCCGCGCGAGCAAGCAACCGGAAGGACTCCAGAGCATTATCCCATGCATCTGTTTTCTTTTGCAACGGACGCATATCAATTCCATAGGCAGACCACAAATAGCCACTTAGGGACGCGACACGAGCGGACGGTTGAGCAACGACAAAATCAGCATCACGCAGCACTGACGCAAGCCTGTCGCCGCTTGCGCAAAATCCATCACGCTGACGAACGGTGGAAACGGCGGGCAACGCAATCGCGACAAGCACTATCATCGACAACTGAAAAATCAAGTTCAACCAACGAGGAATGCGGACTGCAAAGAAGGTGGACAGACACACGGGCAGTGCCCCCAAGGAAAGACAAAAAGCGGGAATCAAAACAATCAGCCATCGGCGAACACACCACGGATGAACCGCGTCAAGCCCACTTCGGAAGAGCAACAGCGACGAAGAGAGTATCACGAGAATGAGCAACAAACCCGTTTTGCGGAGCGCAACCAACAGGAAGGGGATTCCAATCAACGCCAAGGTGAAGGGGAGTTTACCAAAATAAAACGACAACTGCGGCAAGGTCATGGAAGTGACCCAGCGAGCATCACTATGAATGGGATTTTGCGCAAGAAATACGGATAATTCACGCGACTGAAAAATGTAGAAAACCAGCAGAACAACTGAACATCCACAAAGAATAAGGAGCCGTGTGCGGGGCAACAAAACGAACTTCTCCAAACGAATCCGATGGGCAAGCACACCGCACCACGCCGAGGCAATCGCCACAACAAACAGCATCGCAATGACTTGCCAACCATGCCAACCATGACGCAAGAAGTTAACGTATGCCGAACCCCATGTGTACCAATAAGATGTGGACAATGCAAAAATCAGTGATATCAACAGTAAAAGGAAAACAGCGACGACAGGATGGCGCTGCGGATACCGCGGCGCGGCGGGGCGAGATTCCCACCCGAGCATGAACCCGAACGCCGGGAGGTAAAGCCAGATCGCGAATTTCGAGCACATAGCAATGAGCAAAAGCATTAGGCTCATATAAATGAATTTCGACCGAGGTTGCTGAACCGAATAGAGAAAGCACAATATCGCTCCCCAAAGGAAACACATCGCGAAAGCTTCGTTCGACGGTGTGCGCATATACCACAACAAGGCGGCATCCAGCCCCACAAGGAAAGTCGCACCCACAGCGGCTGACCGCTCCCCAAGAAGACGCATCGCGACACCTGCAAATATGAGCAAAAACAAGCCGCACCACAAAACACCAATGCCAATCAATCCGCGAACGCCCGCCACCCAGTAACCAAGCGCCATCCACGGCTCAATAACATGCAGAAACTGTGGCTCGATGATGCCGAGTTCTGTATCGCGCAGATAGAATCCGGGGAAGAACATCCAGCGTGGACGCTCGCGCATCGAAAGATTGATGTCCTCATAGAATGATTTGGCATACTCTATTGGCACATCGCTTACCAGCGGGTCGGCCCATCCCAAATCACCTGTGCGCGAAAGTTCAATGGCTGTGCAAGCATAGACGCCCGGGTCACGGCTCGACGCGAGATCCTCGGAGCCAACGCGAAGCCCCCAGACGCAACTGCCTACGATGCAAAGCAAGACGCCCCATTCCCATAACTTCGGGCGCGCAAACGGCAACGGAAGATAACGGGCACGCCTCATACGCTTCATACTGAAGCAAAAGAGCAGACCACTCACGATGACCGTACTGCACAGAACAATGCTCGGACGAAAGAGCCCCAAGAGAGCCAATGCTGTCAGGAGCACCGTATGAACGGCTAACCCGCTCAGCAATAGCACTGCGAGTTGTTCGACAAAACAGTTGCAGACGCGCCTCAAACGCAACGAGACAAAATACCCTGTGACGCAGACAGTCGCCAATACTGACACAGCGGCAGACATTTGCATAATGCTTGCGCAGTATGAGCCACTGTCCATCAGTTATACCAACGATAACTTTTTCTAAAATAATATCCGGCGGCTATCAGATAGACAACGTTCGCGCCCATTGCCGCAACATAGGGATTTAGTACTCCGGCCTGACCAAAAGCGCGAAAAACCGCATGCAGCGCAAAGTACCCCAACGACCACGCGATCGCAGGACCAAACGAGCCAATCACAGAACCACTGCGAGCACGTATCGCAAAGGAAAAAGCAATCGCCATCGTTAGCAGAACGCCGAGCGGAAACATGATTTTCTGATACAAATCGGTCAGATAATTATCTGCAGATTGTCCACGCTCGCGCATCAGTTCGATATAAGATCGCAACTCGATAAAGTTCATTTCATCGGGGTCTTTATCCTGTGTCAGGATATCGTCCAGATTATGCTCCAACTCCAGATCGAGCGTCGGAAAGGATTCGTAACTTTTCAGAGCGCCTGTGTCGAAGTATTCCCATACACCGGCATTATAAAAACGCCACACAGACTTCTGCTCGTCGTGAGAAATCTGCGACGCCGAATCCGCCAAAATCCGTTTGACGCCGCCCGAATAATCGGTCTTATTAAACTGAATGTTTGGATGAATCATCTCATGCTTCACAACGTTGTACAGCGGCATCACATAAACTCGGCCATCATGCCCACGAGCAAAAATGTCCTCATCCGTTTGCAAATCCTCTTCCGACTTGTTGTGGAAATATCTCTTGTCAACATACATCGACTGCTTTTTCCATTTGGGGATGACCGTCTCACCGGCCCAAAACACGCCAGCACTGATGATGAAACCCGCAAAGAATATCGGCAACGCAATCTTCAGCGGATTGATTCCTGTGGTCATCATGGAAAGTGTTTCATTCCCGCGAGCCAGCCCGCCAATACTGAATAACACTGCCAGTGGGCAGACAATCGGCGCAAGCTGTTTAAGCTGAAATGGCAGCTCGTACATGAAGTACGACATCACATGGATAACAGAAACATTGTTGTTGTACATACGCTCAAATTTATCAAATATCAAAGTGATGATAATCAGCAGAGCACAGAAACTCATAACAGCAACAAAGGCCACTAAAAATTCCTTAAATATGTATCGATTCAGTATTCCCAATGCGTCAAACCAACCTCACAAGAAACTCTCTTATTGATGACAAATACAGCCAATATCGGCATCAGACATAATGCTGTCAGCAAAGGGCTATTATTGATTACCCAGAACCTTAGGCAGGTTAAACATGGGCAAGTAGAGTGCGATAACGATACCACCAACGAGCGCACCAAGGAACACAATCAGAATAGGTTCCATAAGTGAGGTCAAACCGGCAACCGTATCATCGACGTCACGCTGATAAGCCTCAGCGACTTTACGGAGCATCTGGTCGACGGCACCCGTCTCCTCACCAACGGCAACCATGTGCACCACCAACGGCGGGAACACAGGGCAACGACCCAGAGGTTCGTAAATTGTTTCGCCTTCCTTAACGGATTCATACACCGTCTCCAAAGCGCGCGTCACAACCTCATTACCACTTGTCTCACGGACAATATCCAACGACTGCAAGATGGGAACACCGGAAGTAATCAGTGTGGCAAGCGTATCGGCGAAACGCTGAATGGCAAGCTTCTGAAAGAGGATGCCAAACACCGGCAGACGCAACTTGATGCGGTCAAACACAAACTTACCACCTTTGGTCGAGTTGATGTATTTGTACGCCCAGCCGAGTAGGAAGATGGCCAGAATAACAGCCCACCAGTAATTGATGAGAATGTGCGATGAGTTAATCAGAATCAGTGTCGGCAAGGGCAACTCAGCACCAAGGCCGGAGAAAATGTCTTGGAACTGTGGCAGAACGAAAATCAAAATACCGGCAACGATGACGCTTGCCAAAAGCAGAACAATGATGGGGTACATCATTGCGGACTTCACTTTACTGATAAGAGCGGCACGGTTTTCAAGGAACTGCGCGACCTTGTTCAGAACGGCTTCGAGCACACCACCGACCTCGCCGGCGCGAACCATGTTGACATAAAGCGAGTCAAAAACCTTGGGATGCTTGGCGATGGCCTCGCTCAAAGAACCACCCTGCTCAATGTCTTTACCAATACCCTTGATGATATCACGGAAAATTACGGATTCAACCTGCTCGGTCAAAATCGCCAAAGAACGAAGAATCGGCAAGCCCGCGTCAATCAGCGTTGCAAGCTGACGAGTAAAGGTCATGACATGCTTCAACTTGACACGGTGAAAGATAACACGCAACCCCGGAAGCGAAGAGATATCAACACTGCCGCCTTTACGGGATTTGTTCATCGTCACATTGAGGGGGTAATAACCCATATTACGAAGCTTCTCGATAATGATTTCTTCATTACCGGCTTCAATGACGCCCTTGACAGACCGTCCACCTTTATCTAACGCTTCATACGAAAACTCAGGCATTCAACAAACCTCCAAAATGGTCTTGCCAAACCACAGTCGCTCTCTCTTCTTTATCTCTTTTTAGTATATATAATATAATATTCTGTACTATTATTTCTGTAAAAAAACCGCAACTTTGCCGTATTGTGGCTTTTCTATTGCAATATAAACATTACCACAAAACGACCACTCTATATTTTTTTTGTGCTTTTTGTGCGTTTTTATGAATACACATAACGAATTAAACTCTATGTTGAACAACAAACGGTCAAATCTGTATCATTAAAAGCGTTCATATTGAGACGAACCGTAAACCCATCCTCTTAAATGTCGCGACATGAACACAAATATCATTCAGGACAAGATAAAGTGCCTAATAAAGAATCTGCAAAAAAACGCGTAAGACAAAACGAGCGCAAAAACCAGCGTAACCGCGCCGCCAAAAGCGAAATGCGGACGATGGTCAAAGCAACATTGACTGAAGCTCAGGTAACGGCTGCGGTGCCGACCGAGAAACTGCAAGGAACGCAATCTCTCATTTCACGCCTGTGCAAACGCGGTGTCATCCACAAGAAAAAGGCTGCTCGCATCCAGAGCCGCTTGACCCGCAATGTCAATAAAGTCGCTAAAAAAGAAGAATAACAAAATGACGCTATTGTCAAGAGCCTGCCTCATTGCAATAGTTCCACTTGTGATGGTTGCATGCACACCAATACAAGAACGATGGTCGTTGATGAAACAAAACGATCGAACTTATATTGATAAAGCTATGTTCATCAAAGCGGATAAACTCTACAATGAATGTGGAACTCTCGACGGTGTCGCGAAAACGCTGAAAACTAAAGAATACTGGACGAACGCCGAAATCAATCAGGCAATTTACCGATTGAAAAAAGTGCATAATCTACCGGAATAGTCCGACTATTTTAGCTGAAGAAAAATAACTGCAATGCGCTTGCCCGTGCGAGCGCATTGCTTATTCTTTTGATTGAGCATACCAACGGCCATTGTCATTGACCAAATGAAAACGACAACGAAACATCTGCTCAAGATGTTCTTCCGTCAAAACCTGCTCGATCACACCCTGATGCTCGATGCGACCTTGCTTCATCAGGAGACACCGATTCACACCCTGCGGAATCTCTTCCACATGATGCGTAATCATGATAATCGGAATCGACCGCGACGACTCCCCCTGCAGACCGTTCGCACACAGCGACCGAAGCATACGCAAAACCTCTTCGCGACCACGCATATCCAAACCGGTACAGGGTTCATCCAAAATTATTATCTCGGGGTTCGACAACAGCGAACGAGCAATGAACAACCGCTGCCGTTCACCCGAACTCAACACATCAACCGTCTTGCCCAGCATCGATGTCAAGTCAAGTTGCTCGGCAAGTTTCACGACACTGGCAGCCTCCTCATCGGTCACGGGCGACCACATATTCAGATGCCCACGCAGACCGGTCACGAGCGCTTCAAGCCCTGTCAAATTTTTGTTGAAACGATAAACGATTGATTCCGTTACCAACGCGACACGCTTGCGCAAAAGGTTCATGTCGGTCTCGCCGAGAACCTCACCAAGAACTTCGATCCGACCGGACGTAGGCCAAAGATAACCAAGAATCGCATTGACAAGCGAAGATTTGCCGCAGCCATTCTCGCCAAGAATCACCCAGTGTTCATTGGGCAACACGGACCAGTTGACATCACGTAGAATCGCATGACCAAGTCGGGTAACATCGACGTGTTCAAGATTGATAATAGGAGAACGAACCATTAGCGTTATCCGCCCACCTGAACGCCACTACCGGCGCCACCACCCGAAACAAGATAGAGAACAGCCATGCGCACAGCGATACCGTTGGTCACCTGTTCGTTGATTACCGAATGTGGCCCATCAGCGATTTCCTGACTGATTTCGACGCCGCGATTGACAGGCCCTGGATGCATCACCAGAACATCGGGCGAAGCCCATGACAACCTGTCTTCCTGCAAACCATAGAGCAAGCGATACTCGCGAATACTCGGGAACAAATTCTTTTTCTGACGCTCGAGCTGAATCCGAAGCAAGTTGATGACATTCGCGTTGCTAATGCCACGTTTCAAATCATATTCAATCTCGCAGCCCATCTCCTTGAACTCGCGAGGCACAAGCGTACTCGGCCCGACCAATGTCACATGGGCGCCAAGCTTGCGTAACCCAAAAATATTGGAACGGGCAACACGAGAATGGAGAATATCACCGACAATCGCGACACGCAAATCTTTGATGCTCCCGAAATGTTCTCGCATTGTAAACAAATCCAGAAGCCCCTGCGTTGGGTGCGCGTGGGCACCATCACCGGCATTCACCACACTCATATTCAGCCGCTTGCTCAAAAGAAGCGGAGTTCCCGGGCAGGAATGGCGAATAACAACAATGTCAACGGCCATCGATTGAATGGTGCGGGCGGTGTCCAACAGCGACTCGCCCTTGACGACACTACTCGTCGCGACATTGAAGTTGACGACATCCGCGCTTAGATTTTTGGCCGCAAGCTCAAACGAAGTGCGAGTGCGAGTCGAATTCTCGAAAAACAAATTACAAACCGTTTTTCCACGCAACGCCGGAACTTTTTTAACCGGCCGCGAGAAAATCTCTTTCATCCCAGCAGCCGCATCCAGTATCGTCGTTATTTCCTCAGCGCTGAGTTCTTCCAACCCCAGCAGATGCTTCTTGCGAAAAACCACTACTTATTACCTCGTATTGCTCTTTGACAATGTCACACAAAAAAACCGACTCTCGAAGAACTACTTGAAAGTCGGTCTAATCTCTGAAATCTCATTCTATAATGTCTCGGTGTTGGTCACTTTGTCCAAACCATTGTAAGCGTCGGCATTCGACCACTTCGGGCCAACCAGCATCGGCCTTGGGCAAACTTCCGTCTTCGTCGAAGAAAACATGGGGCCATCAGGCTTGACACAAGGACCACATTTGACTTGCTTATAGCATGCGCTAACACTTTTGGTCACACCACGGAACGGATTGCAACAGCAACCGCTCAGCAACAAACCAATGCACACGGACAGGCAAATAACTGGTAGCTTCATAAAAAGATATCCTTATTTTTCACTAATCTAATTTCTACTACACATGCAACTCGAAAATATGTGCTCACTTAAGCAAACTTTTAGAACAGCAGAAAATTTCGCATAATTCGCAATCCGGTGTTCTGGCTTTTCTCGGGGTGAAACTGACAACCACCGACCGAACCACGCTCGACGGCAGCAACAAACTCACAGCTGTAATCGCTCCGTGCCGCGATATCTGAAGAATCAATCGGACGCACATGATAAGAGTGAACGAAGTAAACAAAGTTCTCGTCGCAACCGGACAGCAGACGACTCCCCGGGGTAACCCTGAGACAGTTCCAACCAATTTGCGGAACCTTCATACCGGGTGCGGTATCAAACTTCGTCGCGGTGCCATGGAAAATTCCCAGCCCCTGAACGCCCACACTCTCTTCGCTCGAATCAAACATCAGCTGCATTCCAAGACAAATCCCAAGAAACGGGCGTCCCGACGTGGCGTAGTCTTTGATGGCCGACACCAGACCGCGTTTGTGCAACTCCGCCATGCCATCGCCAAAAGCGCCAACACCGGGCAACACCAAACGCTCCGCGCAAGAGATTTCCTCGGCGGTGCTCACAAAAGTCGCGTCAATCCCTTCATGCACAAAAGCCTGTTCGACACTGCGCAGATTCCCTACACCATAATCGATAATTTTTACACGACCCTGACTCATTTGCGTTTTTCTTTCCCACAGGCCAGCGGCATCCGTCTGCCCGGGCCAAAAGCCTTCGCCGTCACACGGACGCAGGCCGGAACCTGCTTGCGTTTATACTCCGAAACCTTCATCATATGGGCAATCCGCTGCACAAGCGCGTCATCAATTCCATGTTCCGCATCAACCACATCAACCTCACGGCGCCCCTCAACAATCAGTCTCTCAATGACCTCATCCAGCAACGGATACGGCGGCAAACTATCCTGATCCTTTTGACCGGGCGCAAGCTCCGCCGACGGCGCACGGACAATGATACTCTCCGGAATCACATCACCCATCTGACGATTCAATTCTTCGGCAACCTTGTAGACCATACACTTCGTCAAATCTCCAATCAGATTCAGACCGCCGCAGGAATCGCCATAAAGCGTACAATATCCAACGGTGGCTTCGCTCTTGTTGCCCGTCGAAAGCAACAGCGTCGGCACTGCCGAACCAAGCGCGTTGGAAATCCACATCAGAATCGTCCCACGCAACCGAGCCTGCACATTCTCGTTCGCCAGCTTGTTGATTTTCGAACTGTCACCGTCGAACAAAGCCGTGAGCGGAGACGCCTCGCCGGTAGCAGACATCATCTTGACAAACGATTCATACACCGGCACAATCGGCACATGCAATTGCGTAATCCCAAGCCGCACAGACAACCCGTCACTATCGGTGCGAGTGCCATCGGTTGTATAAGGACCGGGCATCGACACGGCAATGACTTGTTTGGCGCCAAGCGCACGAACAGCCAGAGCCGCCGTCACAGCGGAATCAATGCCACCGCTGTTGCCCAAAAGAACTTTGCGGAATCCGCATTTTTCCATATAATCTTTCAGCCCAAGGCACAACACATCAATCACAGACTTGACCGGGTCAAAAATAGCAGCATCCGCTTGAGGATAGAAGTTCTTGCCCGCAGACGTGTCCATGTCCCAATCAACGCAATCTTCCTCAAGCCACTTGCACAACGCCGGCATCGTCCCGTCAGGCAGAACAACAGCGCTACCGCCATCATAAACGACATGGTCGCCACCACCAATCGCATTGACAAACATCACAGGCACCTGCGCCTTTCGCGCAAGCTCCGCAAGTTCGCGGCAACGCGACTCGGGCGAGCCAATCTCAAAGGGACAAGCGCCAACCAGAATCACACGGTCGATTCGGGCCGCAAAAAAACTCTCGGCGGACAAAATGTTGCGGTCACTCCAATGGGCAATGCCAATGCTGAAGCCTGTTTTCGGGCACCTCCAAACACCATTGAGAACACTGTCCGCCTCAAAATAACGGTGCTCATCCGAGACATCTTCGGACACAATTGTCATCTTGTCAAAGAAAGCGCCACCGCTTTGGCCAATCAGTGCCAGCGTATTCCGCCGCTTTGTCTTGTCAAAAACCGCAGGACGAATCGTCCCCACCAAAGCACTAATCCCGCGTTCACGGCACACCTTGTCAAGTTGTTGCAACGCCGATTCGCACTCGGCCAAAAAGTCAGCACTCAGAAACCAATCCCCCGCGCATGCGCCGGGTAGTGCAAGCTCGGGAAAGACCAAAAAGGAAGCCTCGGAATTCTGCGACGAAGTCTTAATGATATGCAACATCTTTTCCAGATTCGCTTGCACATTCCCCGCAATCGAATTCATTTGGCACATCAATACATTCATCTTTATTCTCCTCAAGCGTGCGAAACGCCGATCTTCTTCAAAAAGTGCCATTTGAGAACAAACCCAAACGGCACTCACATCAATTTTACAAATGGAAATTGCAATCCATTTTATGCACCGGCGGCGCCCTCTTGTAGGATGGCCGGAACCTTGAAGCATTCATCTTCACTATCGGGCGCATTGGCAAGAGCAACCTCATTGGTCAGACTTTCGCGAACAACATCCTCGCGAAAAACATTGGTCAGGCGCAACGCATGCGACGTTGGCTCAATGCCCTCAGTGTCAAGTTCGTTAAGCTTTTCGACATGATGCAGAATGTTCTTCAAATCCGCCGTAAAGCGAACAATCTCCTCATCCGTCAAATTCAAACGCGAAAGCAAGCCGACGTGACGCACCTGTTCTTCCGTTATTTCAGCCATGATTCTCTATCTCTATTCTTCTTCGTCTTCATCGAGAGCAGACTCATCGACTTCAACATCATCGATTTCTTCCTCATTAACATCATCAGCCTCAACGGTTTCCTCGACATCAATGGCTTCCTCGACAAGAACGTTATGCTTCTTGATAATCTTGGCGCCTACTGAGGATGCGACGAACCACAAGAACTTGCGCTCTTCACCGCTATCATCAAACTTGACGGTACACTTAAGCTGCTTTTCATAACCGACGACGGCCGTCACTTCACCTTTACCAAACTTAGGATGCTCAATCTGATCTTTCAAAGTGGGAAGTCCGTCATCCTTAATGCTATATTTTGCGTTATATGCAGACATAGTTAAATATCCTCCTTAGGGTCATACTTCATTATATGTTGTTTACTTGTGAGCAAGCTGACTTGCCTTTATAATTCTTTCTATGATACTACTTGTCGAGAAACCCGGTGCTAACTGCAGGTTCATGCACTTACCGCCAGCCTCCTCAACTTCTTTGCGTCCGACAATTGTATCGGGCGTATAGTCGCCACCCTTTACCAAAATGTCAGGCATCAATTTCTTTATAATCTCAAGTGGAGTATCTTCTTCAAAACTTGTAACAAAATCTACAGATTCTAACGAAGCAATGATTTTCGAACGCTCAAAAAGATTCAGAATAGGGCGCTTGTCCCCCTTGAGACGCCGCACGGACTCATCCGTATTCAGCGCGACAACCAGAACATCGCCCAACTCCTTGGCAGAAGCAAGGTAACGCACATGTCCCGGGTGAATCAAATCAAATACGCCATTCGTAAAAACAATCTTTTTGCCTGCGGACTTGAGCGTGCTCAAACGCTTTAACAGTGCATCTGCACTCAATATGCGCTCGGCAAAACACGATTGCATCGGTTCAGTCATTGATATCCTCTAAATTCATAATCATTTCAGATACTAATCCAGACAAAAATCATGCAACTTAATTCGCAGTGGGTTCATCCGGCTTCTCGTCGGGCGTAACATCTTCGGCGGCTTTCTCAGCCAACAACGCATCGATATTCAACATTGGCAACTCATTTGATTCCTCAGAGGTTTGACCTTCATCAGTCGCCTCCGGAGTATCTTCGGTAGCCTCGGGAGTAGCGTCAATCGGAGCAACTTCCGGCTCCGCGACAGGTTCGGAAGCAGCAGTTGTTGCTGCCACAACGGCAGCGTTCTTGACCGCACGAGAGGCCTCAAAGTCGTCAACGATAACTTCAATCTTGTCAACGGTCGGCACGCCCAGTTCCTTCACCAAGGCTTCGCGAATCCGATTCACAATGATTTCTTTGACATCATTCAACTGGGAAACCGAACGAACCCGAACAAAGACGAGAACCTTGAGTCCCTTCTTGGATCCGGACACATGAATGGAGCGAACGTGAATGCTCGGCATCTTGTTCAGCGCGGAAAGCAAATACTTGCGAACGGCAGAATCGATGATGTGAACCTTACCGCTATCCGTATCAATCGTAACGACGGGCTTGCTTCGAACTGATAAAATGCTGACGGTGATATAGAAAAGAGTCAGAGCAAAAATCGCCGCATAGAAGAAAAACAGACCACCGTTCGCGGACCATCCGTCAACAACTATTTTAATGGGCTCTTTGATACCCTTAATACCAATGATATCCGGCAACTGTAAGACCGCGCCAAGACCAGAAAAAATCAAGAGAACAATCAACAAAAATGAAAGAAGCAAAAACCTTAAAAATTTCATCCTATAATCTCTTTTCTATCCTATATGTTTTCTTTCGATAACCCAAAATCGGTTCTATTTATCACGCACTGGTTCTTCGTGAATGACCAAGCCCTTAATCGTCACATTGACACAACTCACACTGTAGCCCACATAATTCTCAATGGCGTTCTTGACCGAATTCTGCAAGCGGCGGGCAGCTTCATAAACATTAATTCCATACTCGATATTGACTTCGACATTGACGACACAGCTATTCTTTGCCGCATCAACAGTAACGGTAATCCCCTTGTCAACATCCTTCGTTTTCACGCCAACATAATCGCTAAAACTGTTCTTGCCACTAATCCCAACCACACCATCAACTTCAAGAATGGCTAAGCTGGCATAATGCGCGGCAATCTCCTCGTTGATAACAATGTTGCCCATATTCTCGGTCACGGCCATAAGTCACTCCTCTGCATATAAAATAGTCGATTAACATATGCGTGTTATAAGGTACAAAAACTACATAGGAAACACTTGAAGAAACATCTTTTTTCGCACATCTTTTGTATAATCGAGACAATTGGCTAGTATATCCTAATAGCATTTATTTGAGGGATTTGTTAATGATGAATATCAAATCGTTGGCATCGTATGCCATAGTCCTTGGTTGCGCAGCTTGCGTAAGCGCGACTACAGCCGAAGAACAGGATTTCTTCAGGGTTGATGAGAGCAGCAGACCCGTATGGAAGACCATCACCGTCCCCGCGGGAACAACAGCTGTTCCCATTTACTCGTTGGCAACGAAGTACCCCATCGGAACTCTCTCATCCGGAGACAGTTTCTTGGCATTTGGCAAAAACGCCAATATCGTTACTCTTGCCTATAACGGTAAAATCGGGTTCGTCGAAGCTAAGGTCTGCGAAGACAAATTCCCTTCAAATGAAAAAGCGATTGACATCATGAACTTTCCTCTGCCCGGAAAAACGCTAGACGATCGCCTCAAAGAAAACAAGAATGATCTTGATACAATCCAGAAAGACGGAAGCATTCTTATGTATTTCGGCAATGACCCCGTCAAGGCCGGATACATGAAGAAACAAGAAGAGAAACTCAAGAAGAAATTGGAAGAGAGCGGGATGTCATCCTCCTCTTCGTCGGGTAATGGAAACGCCAGCGGCGGCATGATGGGCCCCGGTGGTGGCGGCGGAGGCATGGGAGGCATGCGCTAAGCCAACATCTTGACTAACTTAAACGCATTTGTCCGAGCGACAAGTGCGTTTTTTCGTTCCTAATACCCACTCTTCTATCAACTGACATTTCGTAGAGGCATATCACTGACCAGACATGTGGACTCACTTTACCAAATATGAACAGACTATGATTCTTTTCATACTGACCATTTTGGCAGTTGGCTTTACAATCCGTGAAGTATGCAATATCTACGCACCGTCAAAACTTGACACAATGGTAACCGTAACACCCGTCCCCAAACCAACACCTGAAGATGGTAGCGACACGGACAAAATCGACATTAATAATGCCACTGCCGAGGAGTTGGATAGTCTGCCATCAATTGGAGAAGTGCGGGCCAAAGCAATCATCAAATGGCGGGAAGAGAACGGTGGATTCAAAACCATTGAGGATTTGGACAAAGTCAAAGGAATTGGTGACACATTCATGGAACGCCTGCGGCCATTTATCACCGTAAAGGTGATGCGTCCACCGGCCGCAACCGCATTGGCGGCACCCGTGAATGCAGCCGTCGGACCAATGATGATCTCGCCTCAAAATCAAACTTCCATGCAAATTAATATCAACACTGCGTCGCTGAATGACCTGATGCGGCTCAAAGGCGTGGGCAAGGCAAAAGCGGAAACCATTATCTCGCACAGAAGAACCTATGGGGGCTTTCAAAATCCAACCGACATACAAAAGGTTCGCGGCATCGGGGCGAAAATATACAATGATAATATACATCTCATAAGTGTTAGATAACTCCATGAACCCCGACGAACTATTTCCGGATTTCTCGCGAAGAACGCCCGACACTGCAACACGCAAAATAAAGTCTCAGCCAAGCAAAGACTTTGCTATGTTTGCAAGCGTAGCGGTATTAGCGCCGTTTATGTCCCCCTTTACCTACGGCATCCCGGAATCCATGGCAAAGCAGATGCGTGTCGGTTCGATTGTCGAAGTCCCATTTGGCAAACAAATCCTCGGCGGTTGCGTCATAGCGCTGTCGGAACGCCCACCCGAAGATTTGCCCGCAAACAAAATTCGCTCAATCAAAGCACTGCGAACCCCTGAGTTCTACCTCGAAACCCGAGAGCTTGAACTGGCGCAATGGATAGCCGAGCGCACCATGGCGCCCATCGGAGAAACAATTTCGTGCGTCTCGTTCATCGGATTCTCGGACATCAGCATTCGCACCGTCGAACGATACGCCCTGACGACCGATTACCAAACAAAACTGGCATCGGGAAAATCGCCCGGCACAAAAATGAAAATTGTCATCGAAGCCCTGGCCGCCAACCCAAACGCACCAATGTCCGCCGCCGAAATCGAGACGCAAACAAGATTGGGCAGTGTGCATGATGCGTTGAAGCGATTACTGAACAGACAAATCATCACGCGCGACACGAATATCGTCGAGCGAATGGACGACTACGCGCAAGCCCCCAAAGGTGACAAACCACTGCCATTGACGGAGGAGCAACAAATTGCGACGACGCAAATCAACGCGTCCATCGACCACAACACCCCCGATGTCTACCTGTTGCATGGCGTGACCGGAAGCGGCAAAACGGAAGTGTATCTGAATGCGATTCGCCATACACTCGACTTGGGCGGCGACGCAATATGCCTCGTGCCTGAAATCAGCCTCACGCCGCAAGCCGTCGACCGTTTCCGCAGAAGATTCGGAGACATGGTCGGCGTTTATCACTCGCGCCTAAGCATCGGGCAGAAGTTTGATTTGTGGCGCAGGGTCATAAGCGGACATTGCCGCGTCATGATCGGAGCACGTTCCGCGCTCTTCACACCATTCCAAAATCTGCGCCTCATCATCCTCGACGAGGAACACGAAAACAGCTACAAACAAAACAATGCGCCACGATATCATTGCCGCGAGGTCGCCATCGAAATCGCCAAGTGCCGCTCGCTGCCTGTCGTTCTGGGAAGCGCGACGCCAAATGTCGAGAGTTACTATCAAACACAAAACGGCAACTGGAAACTCCTCACACTTTCAAACCGTGTTGATTCGCAGCCGCTGCCGACGGTACACATCATCGACATGAGCCGAGAATTGCTTGAGCACCCCAAATCTGAATTGCTCAGTCAGGACTTGATTAACGCGTTGAAGCACGCGAAAGAAGCCGGAGAAATGAGCATTCTGTTCATCAATCGGCGCGGCTTCTTCAGCATCATCAGATGCTCAAACTGCGGGGCGATTCTGCGATGCGACAATTGCGAAGTGCCTCTGACTTACCACAAAACAGGCAATACGCTCCGATGCCACTACTGCGAACAACAATACGCGCCGGTCACCGACTGCCCGCACTGTCTCGAAAAAGAAGGACTTAAGGGAACACTGATTGCTCTCGGAATCGGCACACAGCGTCTGGAGGAAACGGTGCAGAAACTTTTCCCCGACGCCAATATTCGGCGCATGGATTATGACACAACTCGTACCAAAAATGCCTACATCGAGGCATGGAACGAGATATCGCACGGGCAAACGGATATCCTGATTGGAACGCAAATGATTGCGCGAGGGCTACACATCGAAAACGTGACGGTCGTCGGAGTGCCACTCGCGGACATCTCGCTCTACCAGCCTGACTTTCGCTCAACGGAACGAACGTTTTGTCTGCTGACACAAGTAGCAGGACGCGCCGGACGCGGGGACAAGCCCGGTCACGTCTACATTCAGACCTATGCCCCGTTCAACTACGCGATACGATTTGCGCAGAAACACGACTACAACGGATTTTATCAGAAGGAAATCAGGCTCCGCAAGATTCTCCGCTTCCCACCATTCTCGACACTGGCCGCCATACTCGCGACGGGACGCGAAGAGGAAGCCGTTGCAACCATGGCGAAAGAATTCGCAAGCATCCTCAACGCAAGGCTCTGGGAGATGCCCAAGAGCGATATCGTTGTACTGGGGCCAAACCCGGCACCCATCGCAAAAATCGAAAACTCTTTCCGGTGGCGCATTTTGGTACGCGGAACGGACGATGAGAAGATTCGCGAAGTCCTGAAGTTCGCCATGAACGAATACGCGCAGACAACCGGACATCAAAACGTACAAATCACCGTTGACATCAACCCCACCGAATTGATGTAAACCGAACATAACAGACCCTTTTTAAACAATGACAGATTCATCTGCTTGTATCTTAGTATCATAAGGAGATGAAACAATGTTTCCGTTGGAACTGACCCCAATAACGATTGCAGTGATTTGGATGTGTACCGCACTAATCCTGCTCATCATCGAGATTTTCACCCCCGGTTTCGTCATCGCCTGTTTCTCGGTCGGATGCCTGTTCGCTGCAGCGACGCAACTCTTCTCGGCATCAACAACAATACAAGTGCTGGCATTCTCCGTGGGAACGATTCTGGCACTATTCCTGCTACGGCCAATACTGCTGAAGCGTGTGCAGAGTAAAAAGCAAATCCATTTCACCAACATCTCAGCTTTAGCTGGGAAAATCGGCGTCGTCACTCAAACGTTCGATGACAGACTTTTCGAAGGACGTGTGCGTGTCGGAGGCGATGACTGGAAGGCTCGCAGCACAGACAAACAGACTCTCGCGGAAGGAACAACCGTCCGCGTTATCAGTGTTAACGGTGTCACGCTCAGTGTGGTCGCCGAAGATAAATAAATAAGGAGAATTAACTATGGGACCCATACTTACACTGGCAATTGTTCTTGCCATTTTCGTTCTTGTATTCACTTTTCAAGCGCTTATCGTCGTAAGACAAAGCGAAATGGTCATCATCGAAAGACTCGGCACCTTCAATAGAGTGCTCGAGTCCGGCGTCAACATCATATGGCCACTGATTGACAGACCACGAGAAATTGACTGGATCGAAATGACGATGGTTAACGGCGTCCGGTATCAGCGGCGCGTCCGGAGAGTGAGACTTGACCTACGCGAAACCGTCTACGACTTCCCTCGTCAGGGCGTTATTACTCGCGATAACGTGATGACCGAAATCAACGCGCTACTCTATTTCCAAATCACTGACCCCAAAAAGGCCGTGTACGAAATCGCGAATCTCCCAGACGCTATCGAGAAACTCACGCAGACAACGTTGCGTAATGTCATCGGCGAGATGGATCTTGACCAGACCCTCAGCTCCCGCGAAACAATCAACGCAAAGCTTCGCGCGATTCTCGATGAAGCCAGTGACAAATGGGGTGTCAAGATTAACCGCGTCGAACTTCAGGAAATCACGCCTCCGCCTGACATCCGCAACGCTCTGGAAAAACAAATGCGTGCAGAGCGTGACCGCAGAGCCGTGGTGCTGACCGCAGACGGCGAAAAGTCGGCCGTCATCTTGCAAGCAGAAGGCTTCCGTAATTCGCAGATTACCCGCGCCGAAGGTGACAAGCAGGCCGCTATTCTACAGGCCGAGGGCGAACGCCAAGCGCGTGTTCTGTGTGCCCAAGGTGAAGCTGAAGCCATCGAGAAGATTACAAACGCACTGGAAAAATGCGGAACAGACCCGGCGCAATATCTGATTGCCATGCGCTACTTGGAGACTTTCAAAGAGATGGTATCGGGAAATCAGGGAAATCAGACGGTCTACATCCCCTACGAGGCGACGGCTATTCTCGGTTCAATCGGTGGTCTCCGCGACCTCTTCAAAATCCCAACTCAGGCCAAGTAACCCCCGCCCTCACATTGTCACGCAACCATGACACTCCCTTGTCTTACCACAAACACACACACAAGGGAGTGCGATACCAATTGTAATAATGTAACAATACATAATAACTATTTTGGAGTCACTCATGTCTAACACTAACATGCGTTTGCGTTTTGCGCCAAGCCCGACAGGCTATCTTCATGTCGGAGGAGCAAGGGCCGCACTGTTCAACTACCTGTACGCGAAACATCTCGGCGGTAAATTCCTCTTGCGCATCGAGGACACCGACCTCGAACGTTCGACGCCTGAAGTGACAGAACAAATCATTCGCAGCCTGAAATGGCTCGGACTGAATTATGATGAAGCACCGGTCTATCAAACAGCTAATGTCGAAAAACACAGAGCCGCAATCGAGAAGTTGTTGGCAAGCGGCGCACTCTACAAATCCTATTGCCCCAAGGAACGTCTCGAAGATTTGCGTGCTCAGGCGAACGCCAAAAAACAGCCCTTTATCTATCGCGAATCGATGCTCGACGAAGGTGAAGCCGAACGCTACAAGAACGAAGGCAAGCCCTTTGTCGTCCGTTTCCGTTGCCCACTGGAAGGAATCACATCGTTTGACGACCTCGTATATGGTCACATCGAAGTGCGCAACGAACTTATTGGCGATTTCGTCGTTGCCCGTGGCGACGGTTCGCCGTTATTCATGCTGTCGAATGTCGTCGACGATATCGAGATGGGAGTCAATCTTGTCTGCCGTGGCGAAGACCATGTCTCGAACGTGCCCAAGCAGATTCTGCTCTACAAGGCACTCGGTGCGGAAGTCCCGACCTTTGCCCACCTGCCTCTCATTCTCGGCCCGGACAAAAAGAAACTGAGTAAACGTCACGGTGCCACCGGTGTGGACGAATTCACGAAAATGGGCATTCTCCCCGATGCGATGTTCAACTTCCTCGCGCTACTCGGATGGGCACCATCCGGAGATGCAGAGTTCGACGAAATCATGTCACGCGAAGAATTAATCGAGAAATTTACTCTGGAAAAAGTCAACCGCGCGGGCGCTGTTTTCGATTATGACAAACTCCTTTGGATGAACGGTGTCTACATCAGAAAAATGCCGTTCACCGAGTTACTCGAACTCATCATGCCCAAGCTGAATGCGGCATTCCCCGAGATGGAGAAATCCCAACGCAACACCGAGATGCCATTCGCGGAATGGCTCAATGGCATCATCGGACTGGAAGTTGAACGTAGCCGCTCACTGAATGACTTCGAAGTCAATCTCGCGTATTTCTTCAACGAACCCAATACTTTTGACGAGAAAGCATCTCGCAAATTCCTCGGTTCTGAAGAGCAACGAGCCGCCATGCAGACAGCCTCAGAAATAATTCTCAAGGCGTGGGACGAAGCGGCTGCGAAAGCAGGAAAAGATATCGAAGCGTGGGGCCACAATGTCGAACAATCTCTGCGCGTGTGGTCTGACGCACAAGGTATGAAGTTCGGAAATGTCGCTCAGCCGATTCGACTTGCGATGACGGGAAAAACGGCCAGCCCGCCACTGTTCCACATCATCTGGTATCTCGGCAAGGAACAATTCGCGAAAAGAATTGCGACCTGTCTGAGCACATTGAACCAATAGCTCAAACAAACTTGTTTCGCCGGGCTTGTTTCTGAACAGTCCGGCTTTTTCTTTTTATATTAACGCAAAATGAATCCTTGTGACATAATCGATTTTGCTTCCCTCGAAGAAGCCATTCCCCGTGGGACACCGCTCCTTGTCGCTGTCAGCGGCGGAGCGGATTCGATGGCATTACTCTGCGCGCTTCGACAACTCGACTGCTACCCGCTCAAAGTCGTCCATGTCAACCACGGTTTGCGAGGGCGCGAAGCGAAGAACGACGAACTGTTTGTTGAGAATTATTGCAAGGAAAACGTGCTCGAGTTTCATTGTCTGACGGTCCCGTCGGAGTCTCTGAAGAATCTCAAGAACGTCACACTGGAAGAAGCCTTGCGTAACGAACGGCACCGTTTATTCGAGGAAAAGGCCGCGCAACTGGGAATCACGCACGTCGCCATCGGGCACAACGCCGATGACATGGTCGAATCATTTCTCATGCACCTCCTGCGGGGAACCGGAGCCAAGGGACTGATTTTCAGATTCGCGACGAAGCACAATGCGCTCACACATATTCGCCCACTATGGAAAACACATCGCTTGGAAATTGTGAAGTTTTGCGAGGGAGAGGGTATTCCGTTTGTGACGGATCGAACAAACTACAACACGCGATTCACACGCAACAGAATCCGCCACAAACTCTTGCCTTTCTTGGAGAATGAATTCAACCCACAGGCACGGCAGGCCCTGTTGGCAGCGGCGACTTCCATTTCTGACACAGCGCTGTTCGCGGAAAGCAATGCGCCGCAGGAAATCCCGGAGCAAGGAGCGCCATTGCCAATCGTGCAGTTGCTTTGCATGCCTGCGCATCGTCAAAGCGAAGTGCTGTATTCGTGGCTCACCCAACAGACAACAATGCGCCCCACAAACAACCACATCACGGCGGCGCTCGAATTGGCGCGACGCATCGACAATTCCATTATCGGTATTCGCCTCAGCCCGACGCAACAACTCACACGCTACAATGGGAGTCTTCTTGTCGTCAATCTCGGCGAAGACACTGCCGAATCTGAGGAAAGAACGCAGGAAGAACGTTTGGCGGAGACGCTCGCGCAACGAGCACTCGCCGAGAATCCACGATTCATTCTGGGGAAAATTCAGACACCGATTCCTGTCGTTTTTGACAAGGACACTTTTCGAGCGACTATCAAAACTATCGCCGGACAGAATCAGACAATCGAAATTCGACTGCTGTCAAAACCGCAACCGCACACGGCGCCCAAAGGCCAGCTCATCCTTCGCAATCGCCAACCGGCGGACATCATCCCCTGTTCCTCGGTCAGAATCAAGCATCTCTTCAACTCGGACAAAGTCCCCGCTTATTTGCGCGACTACCTACTTATGATTGTCGATGAAGAAGGACAAGTTTTCGCGATATCTTACTACCCACGCATTCAAAAGCGACTGACAATCGCGACCGCGATGCGTACTCAATGGGAAATAGTTCCTGATACGGACGATAAACAATGACGAATTCGGATAAACCTGCATACAAAACAATCGCGAAGAACAAGCGTGCTTTCCACGATTACCACATCGAGGACACACTCGAGGCGGGCATCGTTCTGACGGGAACCGAAATCAAATCCGTGCGTGCCGGACGAGTGAACATCACTGACAGTTTCGTCATCATCAGCGACACACGCGAGGCATGGGCTGTGGACATGCAAATCTCGCCCTATGCGCAAGGGAACAGGTTTAACGTTCCGGAGAAACGGCAACGCAAACTCCTGCTACATCAACGCGAAATTCATCGACTTGCGGCGGCTATCAATCAAAAAGGTTACACTGTCGTCGGCTTGGAACTGTACTTCAAAGACGACTTAGTGAAGTTCAAGATTGGCATCGCCAAAGGTAAGCACGACTATGACCGACGCGACGACATCAAGAACAGAGACGCCGCTCGCGAACTTGACCGCATCAAAAAGGGCGGCAATATTCGCGAATAGCTATTTGTTTGCAGCCGATGCCTCGCTAATCACATCCTTCAGACATTCGCGACGGCGCGGGTCGAAACTCGGATGCGCCTTCATCCATTCAAGTAGCGTCTGAGCCATATCCAAACGGCCATGATTAATCACATACTCCCCGACTCGAACAAAAGGACGCGTATCAATCAGCGCTTGCTTGTCCTGTGCGCGAACATAAATGATACTGCTGACCTCCGCAAGCTGATCCAGATAAAACGCCTTGTAATACAGCATCAGATTATCCGCGTCATTCCGATTTCGGGTGACAATATAGGGCTCTTCGACATTCTTGCCCAACTCCCGAGATAGCTCATAATAAAGCGTCGCGAACTCCAAATTGTTCGGATAAACACGCATATTGACGGACGCATGCTCCACAGCTTCGGCGAGTTTCCCCGATGCAACCAACAAATGCAACACCGCTAGATCAATAGGCTCATCCGCCTCGGGATGATTCTGCACAACCTGCCGAATCATACTCTCCGCAAGCCGCAAATGCTCCACAGCCCATTTCGTAGAACGCAATCCCGTAGTCGTCTGTGCATCAATATCAGACGGCGGCCACTGCGCAATCAGCAAGTGAAGTTCGCCCTCAAACAAACGGATATGCCATTCATCGGGCACAAGCGCTCCCAATCTGTTAATCGCCGAGATGGCCGCGACACCTTGCCCATTGAGCGTTTTCTCAAGCTCAGGCAACAAAAACAAATCACTGGCAGAAGAAGCATCACGACGGAACAAATCGCGTTTGACCTGAGCAAGCCGTGCCTGATTCTTCTCGGGTTCCAAATCATAAACCTGAGACAACTCATACTGACTATGCATATCAGCGGGATTCATCATGACGGCATCCGTGAACGAATCGCGAGCCGCATCCAGATACTTGTCGTCCTTGAGCAAACGCCACAAGCCCCAGTTTGCCATTCCAAGCAAATAGTGCGAATAATGATAATTCAATTCGCCATAACTCATCATCTGATTAAGTTTCGACTGCGCATACTGATAATTGTGAACAGCCATATCACGCATCGCCGCGGTTTCGGTCGTGCCGAGCGAACTCTCCGACAACAACTCCTCCAAAAGACCACCCATCTCCATATCCACACGAGCCGCCGACTCATAAGCCGTGCCATTAAAGACATTCAAATGCATTGCCTGACGCAACAAAGCTTTGGCATTCTGTAACATCTGACCCTTGCGCCATGGCTCCCCCTTATCCTGCGACATAGCATATTCCAGTTGACGTGAACCCAATATCTGATAACGATCGGAAGCTGCCGCGCGACTCTCGAGTCGAAACGCCTTGGCAATCATCACCCCATACAACACAAAGCACACCAAAATGACCACCGTATACACCAACCCACCCTTGCGAACAACACCAACGCCTCCCTCATCCGTTTCTGCCGTCGGCGAATCACTGCCGCACAATAAACCAAATGTCATAACCCACAAAATGGCAAGGGACACAACATGAAATGGAAAATCTAGAAACGAATGGAAGACCATCACGACAACAGGAAACAGGAGTGCAAGACGCATCGCCCGCTCGTCCGGCGAACTCGTACGATAATGCCGCCGCGCAGACCGCAAGGAGAGAATAAAGGGAATCAGCAAAAGCAGAGCGCCAACTCCACCAAGCTCAATCAACAATTGCAACGGGTCGTTATGAGCGACATCCGTCCGCTTCCATGTGCCGGCAATCGCGGAATCACGATGCCGCGTCAGCCAACTGCCTTGTGCCGGTTGATACACATACTGGAATGACCCCAACCCATGACCCAACAAAGGACGCTCTTCAAGCAACGACATCGAACAAACCAGAATACGCAAACGGGTTTCCGTCTTTAGTGTATCAAGCCGGAAGGCATTCAGACGCTCCTTCAGAGAAACCTGATGCTTTTCGGCAAGCGGGTTATAGCGCGGCGAAACTGTCTGTGAAACAATAATCAGCAAAACGCCCAACACCAACACCAGAACCGCACGAACACGATAAGCACGACGAATGCCCAAGCACTCCGACTGAAACCACAAATACAGCGGCAACAACAACCCAAGCAAAATCCACATGGAGCGGCTTTGTCCCGCAACGAGAACCCAACAGATGAGCAACACCAGCATGAGCGACAGAATCTTGCGAAGCCACGAAGAATCACGGCGCAACACCGAGAGTAAAGCGAAACTTAATGGGAACACAAGCCACGCCGAAAGTCCCACATTGTGACCGATGAAAGAACCGATTCGATTTCGCGGGTCATTGGGCTTGAGCACGATTGAATCACTCCACCCAAAGTGTTGAACAACCGAAACCAGAGCAAGCACGCAACCGCATAGGCAGACGAAATCCATAAAGCGCCGCGTAACAAGCGACCAGTTGCGAATCCCACGCAACACCACCAAAACAAGTAGCGCACAGGTAATGCAAATGAGTGTCATGATGCCGATATTCGGCGTTGGGTTGCCCAACCACGACGGCAGCCCGCCACCCGAAGGCAGACACCGTAACGCGCAATAAAGCCAGAATAGCAAAAGCCAAAAATCGCGAGAGCACAGAATCTCTTTCATTGTCTTGCGCCGCGCGCTTTGTCCAAGCGCCCACTGTCGAATCAACAGCAACAACCCCAACGGCAACAAAGTGTACGCCAACATCAACTCTTTGATGACCGTATTAGAATACGAGACCTCAAAATAGTATCGCCAGAATGAAAATCCAAGGGCTGGGGCGATAGATAAACCATTCAGGAAGGTGCGCATCCCCTCCGGCAAAAGGATGGGATAGGCAAATGCCGTCAGAAAAACTGAAGCAAATATCAGGAACAAGCAACAACGCTCACTCCAACGCAACAACAAGTTCATTTATCTACACAACTCCGACAAGGACTCTCGCCAATATACTCAAACCTTCAAATGAATTTAACATAAACAATAATGCTTATTTTATATAACAGTAGATTAACAATGAGTGAAAGGCAACACAAATGACGGAATTCGAGGAGTTTTTTATTTCTCGTATTGCTGAATTAAGAAACCACGCAGGCGGCTTTAGGAAGCAAGCAAATCACATTGTTCTACTCGGCGACAGTATCACAGAGGGATTCCCGGAGAAAGCGTTACTCGGTGGGCAAGTCAAGGTATTCAATCAGGGAATCAGCGGAGACATGATTAATCGTCCCGATGGCGGACTGTTCAGAAGACTGGACATTGCGTTACTGTCAAAACCCCAATGGCTGTTTCTTTTGATTGGCGTCAACGACCTGATTTTCGGCGACAACGACCTCGACAGAATGCAACGGGAACTGCCTGAAATTGTGAAGACTCTCGCATCGGCTGACGGTGGCACTAAAATCTGTATTCAAACAATCATGCCAACAAGCGGCGAATTCCTGTCGGTACTACCATCCGTGCTCAAAATGAACAAGCTCATCAACGAACAGGCGACAAAATGGGGCGCCGCGGCAATCCTTGACACTTATACCGTCATGGCCGACCCGACAACGAAAGCCTACCAAAAAGAGTTGACCTATGACGGACTGCACCTGAGCATGGACGGATACATGAGATGGATTACGGCACTCGAAAACTTCCTCTCAAACCACATCACTCTGCAAATCAAGACAAGATGCCTATAACCAAAACTACCCTGACACCGCGACAACACGGCTTCGCCATGCCCGCAGAATGGACCCCACATCAGGGAACCATTCTGGCATATCCTCACAACAAGAACGATTGGCCGGGCAAGTTTCAGCCAATCAAATGGGTCTTTGCGGACATCGTGCGTCACCTCTCGCAGGTTGAGACGGTCTATGTGCTATGCGGTTCGCACAAAGAAGCGGACGTCATGACGGCCGCATGCCGTAAAGCCGGCGCGAACCTCGACAAGGTGTCCCCTCTTATCATCCCGACCGACAGAATCTGGACACGAGATTCAGGGCCGATTTTCGTCAGCAAAAACAAGCCAAACGGCAGCACTGAAACAGCGTTTGTCGACTGGCAGTTTAACGCATGGGCAAAGTATGACAACTACCACAGCGACCGAGAAGTTCCTCAACTGTTTAACCGGGCGATGCATCATCGTTGGTACACATGGAAACCCGTCAACGACAACGGCAAGAGGGTAATTCTCGAGGGCGGGAGCATCGATGTCAATGGTCAGGGAATCCTCATGACAACTTGTGAATGTCTGCTCGACAAGAAAACGCAACCACGCAATCCGTCAATGGATCAGGCGCAAATCGAAAGTGTTCTTGCAGACTACTTGGGCGTAACGGATTTCCTGTGGCTAGAGAAAGGAATCGTCGGTGATGACACGCACGGCCACATCGACGACACGGCTCGCTTCGTCAACGCGGATACCATTGTGTGCGCCTTTACCGAGAACACGCAGGACGAGAATCACGCCATTTTGACCGCGAATGAACAAACGCTCAAGCAGTTTCGAACCCACAGCGGGAAATCGCTCGACATCGTCAGACTCCCGATGCCGTCAACACCGCTCTACTTCGACAAAGTGCGTCTACCGGCAAGTTACGCGAATTTCTACATCGCAAACGGAATCGTTTTGGTCCCCACATTCAACGACCCTAACGACCGCATCGCGCTCGGAATCATCGCGGAATTGTTCCCGCAAAGAAAAGTCATTGGGATTCATGCGCTAGACTTGGTGTGGGGATTCGGCACGCTCCACTGCATGTCACAGCAGATTCCCGAAGGAAGCCCTTGGCAACCTCAAGACTGATTTAGAACCAGTTGAAGAAGCCTCGACTCGGCTGCTGATAGCCACCACTGCCATCAGACCAACCACTCTGATACTCTTCTTCCGTACCAGCCCCTTCATCTGCCGGAGCACTATAGCTACAGGGTTCTGTCGGAGCAGAACCGGCCTTGAAAGGCATAACAGCGGTCTTGTGTCCACAGCTACCTGCCAATTTACCCGAAACGGTACAAATCGTCGCTTCCTGAATACCGGCCGGGCGAGCAAATTTCATCGTCCAATCGCCATGAGCCTGCAAAACTCTATCCATCATAGGAGCCCAGATCGGGCCAATCGTGCCACCACCGACAATCTTATTACCCATCGAACACTGCTGGTCAAAACCCACATAGACAGCAAGCACCAAATCCGGAGTATAACCACAGAACCACGCGACAAGGCAATCATTGGTCGTACCCGTCTTACCGGCAATTTCCGGCAACTCTTTATCATGAGACTTTGCCCAAGCGCCCACCGTAGCGGCAGCCGTACCACGCGCCACAACATCCTTTAGAATCGAAGTCGTGATATACGCCGCCTGTGGCGTCAAAACCTTTGTTGACTTCGGACGAATCACATGACTGTCATTCGGATTCTTGGCGCTGTAATAACGCTTGACAGGCGTCGGAGTGATACCAACACCATCATTGGCAAAACAACTGTAAGCCGCTGCGAGTTCCAATGGTGTGACATCCGGCGTACCAAGCGGAAGACTCGGAACAGCCTCCAGTTTCCAACCACCGGGAGTCACCACATTGAACTTCTGATAGAGCGAGACACCAAGCTTCATCCCGATGTCAAGAAACAGCCGAATCACCGGCACGTTGCGCGACTTGACCAACGCTTCCGAGAATGTCGTCAAGCCATAGAAACGACCCTCATAGTTCTTCGGACGATAGCCATTGACTTCTAACGGAGAATCATCCAGTGTCGAACCCGGAGTATAACGAGGATGCCCCTTGTCATCAACAAGATCAAGCGCCGCCGCATACAGCAAGGGTTTCCAGCACGAACCCGGCTGACGACCACCCTGAATCGCGCGATTCCATTGACCGTTATTCGCGTCATCATAGAAATCATCGCCGCCCGCAAGCGCCAGAATTTCACCGGTCTTGACATCCAGCAAAACTGCGCCGCCCTGCACATGACCCATCAGCGTCAAAACAAGCTTGTCCGCGCTCACTGACTGAACAATCACATCAACATAATTGCCTTTGCGCAGAATACGCTCCGGCTCGAAATAGGGCAAATCCTGTTTAATCTTGATGTTAGCGCTACGCCCCTCAAGCGTGACGTCAACGCTATCAGCATGAACATCCGTCACTTTTGCCAGACGAATCTGACCACGCTGAATCGCTCCACGCTTGATACGGCTGCTCTTTTGCTGCTCAATAATCCGCTCCACAGAACGCAGGCCCTTGCTCAGTTCTTCTTCGAGAATGCGCTGCAACGACAAATCAACCGTCGAAATCACAGAATAGCCCTTGCTAAACAAATCACTATCCAGACCGGTGTTCTCACGATTCAACATATAGCGGCGAACAGCGTCAACAAAATACGGCTGATAAATACGGGACTTGGGCGCCGGATTCAAAACAATCGGCGTATCCTGCAATCGCTTAAGCTCATCGCCGCCATCGATATACCCAAGCCGAGCCATATTCCCAAGCACCAGATTGCGGCGTGTGCGACAGGCATCGATATTGCGGAAGGGCGACAGACGTGACGGAGACTGGGGCAAACCGGCAAGAGTTGCGCCTTCCGTGACGCTCAAATCTTTGACATCTTTGTTGAAATAGGTATGTGCCGCAGCCTGAATACCATAACTGTTCGCACCAAAGAAGATGTGATTCAGATAGAACTGCAAAATCTGCTCTTTGCTGTATTTGCGCTCAATCTGAATTGCGGTAAAAATCTCTCGAATCTTGCGGCTGAAGGTACGAACTCGCGTTTCGAGAACAAGGTTACGGGCAACCTGCATCGTGATTGTCGAAGCGCCCTGATAACGGCCACCGGTCACGTTCGAAACTAACGCGCGCAAGATGCCCTGTGGATCAACACCAAAATGCTGATAGAAACGTTCATCTTCAATCGACAAAACAGCATTACGCACATGAGCCGGAACATCCTCAATATTTATCAGCTCGCGACGCTCCTTTGAGTAAAACTCAGCAAGCTGCGTTGTCCCGGTACGGTCGAAAATTCGGGTAACCTCAGGAGGATCATAATTCTCGAGTTGTTCCAGAGGAGGCTGACTCTCGATAAAAGCAAAAATAACACCTGCCCCAATACTGCACAGACCGACGACACACATCAATAGAAATATGTACAGCGTTAGCAAACGTCTGTAAAGGGGGAGCATTCCCGCCATTAAAAAAACATCCTCTCTGTTTTACACATATACTCTATCTCTACAAAGTCAAAGCTTCATAAGTCACAAGCCAAGCAACTCTCATATAGAATCTCAACCTCGAATTACATCATCGATTGATAAAGCTCGACATAACTCTTCGCCGAGCTACTCCACGAGAAATCAGCGCTCATGCCATTCTTCATCAGCTTCTTCCACTGTGCGGCATCATTACGATACATATCCAGAGCACGATCAAGCGCCTGTATCATATCCCAACCATCAAAACGTTCAAAACAGAAGCCCGTCGCCGTTCCATCCTCAAGACTCGTCGGCGTCGCGTCAATCACAGAATCCTTCAAGCCACCCGTAGCACGGACAACCGGAACTGTCCCATACTTCATCGCATACATCTGGGTCAGCCCACAAGGCTCAAAACGAGAAGGCATCAAGAACAAATCGCTACCCGCAAGAATACGATGCGAGAGACCTTCATCAAAACGCAGCGCGACAGCAACATTGGAAGGATAACGACGAGCGACATCATCAAGCCAGTGAACGAGATTATTGTCACCCGTTCCCAAAACAACAACCTGAACATCTCGGCTCAGCAACGCATCAAGCTGCGAAAGGAACAAATCAAAACCCTTTTGATAAGTCAGACGGGAAATCAGCCCAATCATCGGAATATTCTCGTCAACCTTCAGTCCCAGTTCCTCCTGCAAAGCCTTCTTGCAAGCTTTCTTGCCATTCATCCCATGCAGAGAATACTTCTTCGCGATAGCCTTATCCACCGAAGGCTTCCACACCGACTCATCAATGCCATTCAGAATCCCGGACAAATCCTCCGAGCGAGCCTGCAAAACACCATCCAGACCACAGCCGAACTCCGACGTCTGAATCTCCATGGCATAAGTCGGGCTTACCGTGCTCACACGGTCCGCGTACATAATGCCACCCTTGAGAAGGTTCAAATCCCCATAAAACTCCAACCCATGAAGATGGAAAACCTCTGGCCCCACCTCGATTTCCGGATTATACCAGCTGTCAAAACGTCCCTGATAGGACAAGTTGTGGATACTCATCAAAACCTTGACATTGTCCAGTAAAGGATTGTCACGATACGAGACATGCGTCTTCAGATAGACAGGCAACAACGCGGTCTGCCAGTCATTGCAATGGATGACATCCGGAATCCACTCCTCCGCCAAGCACCACTCAAGCGCCGTCTTGCACAAATACGCGAAGCGCTGGGGGTTATCCCAGTAATCAATCCCGGACTCACTGTACATGCCCGGGCGCTCAAAAAAGCCACCATACTGGACAAAGTAAACAAACGAATGGGACTTCTGGCTCGTGCCGGGAATGCGGCATTTCTCGATATTACAAATATGCTCATGGCCGCCAAGCACGACCTTGAGACCACTCATAACTCTGTCAAGAGTATATAGCGAACGGTCGATTGCCGGGCAATACTCCGGAATCAGCAAACGGGCATCATGACCAAGACGATTCAGCTCTACACAAAGTGAAGTGCTGACGTCAGCCAAACCACCTGTCTTGGCAAAGGGAACTGCTTCGGACGAGAGAATTAATATGTTCATTGATTTTACCCGGGCCTTCTACTATACTTTAATTACATATAAAACGAATTCGAGGAAACTATCACGTAAGTTATGTAAAACACACAACGATATTGGTGAAATCCAATTTATCTGTTGTATATTATCCCCGAATGTCTTTTTACTATTATATTACTAGGAGCCTGCTTTGAAAGCAATTATTCCAGTCGCTGGAATGGGAACACGGTTACGCCCACATACACACACATGCCCAAAGGTACTGTTCCCTGTCGCAGGAAAACCAATCGTCGCCCATATTCTCGATGAACTCGTGCGCCTCAACTTTGACGAGGTAACCTTCATCATCGGATACAAAGGGGACATGATTCACGACTTCATCAAGAAAAACTATAGTTTTAAGGCAAACTTTGTCGAGCAAGAGAAAATGCTCGGACTGGGGCACGCGATATCTCTCGCAAAGAAGTATCACTATGACGATGACGACGTGTTCATCGTACTCGGAGACACCGTATTTGAAGCTGACATCAAGACATGTTTCGAAAACAACGTTTCGGCGCTCGGTGTGCAGGAAGTCGCAGACCCCAGAAGATTCGGGGTTGTTGTCCTCGACGAAAAGAACCGAATCAAACAGCTCATCGAAAAGCCGGAAGAGCCTGTGTCAAATCTGGCAATCGTCGGGCTTTACTACATCAAGCAACCAAAGCTCCTCTTCGATTGTCTCGACAAAATGATCGAGCAAAACATCCGCACTAAAAGCGAATACCAGCTCACGGACGCCCTGCAGATGATGATTGCGGACGGATACGAGATGACTGTGTTCAAAATCGATGGATGGTATGACTGCGGGAAAAAGGAAACGGTGCTTCAAACAAATATGGAGTTGCTGGAGTTGCTGGACGAAGAGAAAAAGCTCCCGCCGCCTCAGGCATACCCGGACAGCATCATCATTCCGCCGGTCGCGATTCATCCTACCGCCAAAATCACAAACAGCGTCATCGGACCACATGTGACTGTCTCGGAGAACACTGTCATCAACACATCCCTCATCAGAAACAGTGTGATTGGCGAGAACTGCGAACTCAAGTCACTGCTACTCGAGGAATCGCTTGTCGGCGACAACTGCAGAGTTTCAGGAGACATGAGAAGCCTGAATATCGGAGACTCGTCCGAATTATCTTTCACCAAAAAATAACGCAGGAGAAAATCCCATGGTAAAAACTCTCATTCTGGGGACATTAGGTCTCGATGATGTAGAGACACCGTTCGGCAAGGTGAGTGGCGTACAGGGCGGTTCATGCTCATACGCGTCAATGTCGGCATCATATTTCACTAAAGTCGGTATCGTCGGCGTAATCGGAGACGATTATCCACAAGGACACAAGAATGTCCTTGTATCGCATGGAGTCGACATTTCCGGTGTCGAGCAAGTCGACGGAGGAAAAACGTTCTCATGGGGCGGCAAATACGAAGGCGACATGAACAGCGCCCAAACAATCTTTACAGAATTGGGTGTCTTCGAGAACTTCCAGCCAATCGTACCCGAAGCACAAAAGGGTTCACCCTACATACTCCTGTGCAACTTCGACCCCATTCAGCAAAACAACACGCTGAAACAGATGAGCAAGCCAAAAATTTCCATTCTCGACACCATGAATCTCTGGATTAACATCCGAATCGACGCACTGAAACTCGTCCTGCAAAATGTTGATGTCGTTGTGATGAACGAGGGCGAAGCCCGTATGTTCTGCAAAACGGACCATATGCAGGAAGCCGGACAAATGCTCCTTGGCCTTGGGCTAAAGCGCGCAATCATCAAAAAAGGCGAACACGGATGCCTCATGTTCTCGCAGACGGGCGACTACTTTGTAGCCCCGGCTTATCCTCTTCTGAGCATCAAAGACCCCACGGGAGCCGGTGACACATTTGCGGGCGGACTCATCGGGCACCTCGCAAGCGTCGACGCGACAATCGATGCCGACGAGGAATGGAGACGAGCCATCATCTACGGAACGGCCATGGCAAGCTTCACATGCGAAGGGTTCTCACTCTCCACCCTCGCGCCCCTCACACGCGAGCGTATCGACGAACGATACAAACTGATTCGTAAGCTATCTTACATTCCAAACATTGAATAGCAAAACAAAAGAGGCATTCTCCTAACGGGGAATGCCTCTCAAAATAGATGTGCGCTGATATTATTCCGCGGCTGAGCGAATGTTAATATAGCGTGTGCCACGGCTCTGCGAAAACTCAACAACACCGGGGATCTTGGCAAACAAAGTATCATCTTTGCCACGACCAACGTTCTCACCGGGATGGAACTTTGTACCATTCTGACGAACCAAAATGCTTCCGCCGGTCACTGTCTGACCACCAAAAGCCTTGCAGCCGAGACGCTGTGAATTGCTATCACGACCGTTTCTTGAACTACCAACACCTTTTTTATGTGCCATTGTAAATTCCTCTACTAACCTAAAATCTGGTTGATGCGCACTTCAGTATACTGGGTGCGATGACCGCGAGTCTTTTCAAAACCCTTACGGCGCTTAAACTTATAAACGATGATTTTGGCCTCTTTGCCATGACGAACCACTGTCGCCTGAACCTTTGCTCCGTCAACAACCGGAGTACCGATTTTGGTGCCATTTTCGCCGCCAATTTGCAGAACTTCATCAAACTCTACATTTGCCCCTTCTTGGGCATCCATCTTTGGAAGACGCACTATATTACCCGCTTCAACGCGATATTGATAGCCAGAAGTGCGAAGTATTGCATACATTTTTACAGATTCTCCTGCTCTTTTACGTGTGTCAACAAAACATCATTGTTTACACAGCTTTTCTTTTTACCTATGAGGAAAGGCATTATTCAGTCATTTAACGGAAAGAATTACTTTTTCTCTGCCTCAAAAATATTAACGTACAAATCGTTGGAAATATCTTGGTCGGAAGAGTACAAAACAATGATGATATTCCCATAATGGCTGTTATGCACCAAACGATAATTCGGCTCGATTGTGCCCGGATGGCTCTTGACAAGATTCTTCCACATAGTGGCTAAATCCTTTGCGGTCTTGCTATCAGACAAAAGGAATGTATAATAACTCGCCTTTTTATCACCAAGATCATTCACACGAGGCTCGGCATTCATGGCACGAAATTCACGTGTATTGCTGTTAAGTGTGTTAGTGAACGTAGCATCACCTGTGAGTCTGGTAAGCTTTGCGATAATATCATCCTGCGATTCCGAAGCAGACTCAGGGTCATTATAACCACGACCGGCATGCCACGGGAATGCGGCCAGATGGTCGATTTTCTTCCAAGCAAAATCAGGATTAAACTTCCGGTAAACGGAGTCAACAATCAGATTATACACGGGACGCGCAGGCGGAACATCGCCAAGTTTGTGAATCAGACCAAAATAGAACAACACCGTCAGAACGACGCCGACCACAGCTGCACCGACGGCCAGCTTGAAGCCACCACTGCGGAAGAAACTCGTGACTTTCTGGATAATCAGAGTGATGAATTTCTGCGTGTTGACAGACAACTCACTCACCTTAAGCAATTCTTCACGCTTATTCTGTAGACGGCCAATCGTATCCGTCAGCAAAATAAAACTCTCATTCCATTCCAACTGTGCCTTCTTGACTGTGGCAACATCCATGCGGCTCAGAATCTTCATCGTAATCGAAGCTTCGACAATCTTCTGAATCCCCTGACCAACAGCCAGAGTCTCCTGTTCTTCTTCCTTGAGGGCATCGATAAAACTATCCGTTAGCATCGCTATACGGCTCTTTATCTGCAGAAACTTCTCCTCGTTTTCGGCATTCAAGCCTTCACCTTTAATGGCCATGTCATAGAAATCATGAAATGTCTGCCAATACTTCAGCAACTCCTCGCAATCATGATACTGACGCTCAATATCCGAGTCAATCATGGACCCTCAGCTCCTAACTAAACTTAATCTTTTTCTTTTACAGTATACGATTTTATTAGCTGTTTGTTCCACTGATGTTCTCAAGCATCTTAAACAACGGAAGGAACATCGCGATGACAACAGAACCAATTGTGATTCCAAGGAAAACAATCAGCATAGGCTCAATCATCTTCGTCAAACCGGCGACAGCAGCGTCAACTTGGTCTTCATAATATTCCGCGACCTTCTGGAGCATGCTCTCCAATGCACCCGTTCGCTCGCCGACCTCAATCATACGCGTCACCATCGGCGGGAAAATCCCTGACTCCGCCAAAGGACGAGTAATCGTCTCACCACCTTGAATCGCCATACGAGTCTTGATAATCGCGGCTTCGATTGTCACGTTACCGGCACTCTGCGAAGTAATCTCAAGAGCGTTCAAAATATTAACACCCGAATGCATCAGCGTACCCAAAGCACGGGTAAAGCGGGCAACGGCAACCTTCTGGAACAACTGCCCGAACACCGGAAGACGCAAAATATAATAGTCATGAATCCAACGGCCATGCTTGGTATTTTTCCATTTCTTGAAGGTGAAAATTAGGACAAATGGCAACCCCAAAATCACATACCAATAAGCACGACACGCGTAACTCACCCAGACCACAATCTGAGTCAAGAAGGGCAAATCATCGCCCATATCCGAGAAAACCTGTTCGAAAGTCGGGACAAGGGTCGTCATGATAACGTACATAATGATGGTACAAAAAATGAGAACGCCCGCCGGATACATCGAAGCTGACTTCACATCGCGCACAATCTTTGCCGATTTCTCCATGTAAATGGCAACCTGATCCAAAATAACATCCAACTGACCCGAAGCCTCACCGGCCTTAATCATGCTCAAAACAAACTGATTGAAAACCTTTGGATGCCGCACCATCGCCTCATGAAACGAAGAACCGGCTTGAACATCTTTTTCAATGGAACTCATCGCATGATAAATCGTGGCCTTATCTGCCTGTTCTGTCAGAGTATTCAATGCCTCGACCAGTGGCAAACCGGCCTTAATCATCGTCGACAGCTGACGGAAAATGATAACCAAATCATCCGCTTTCGCCGCGCCACCTTTCATGCGGCGCTTCTTGACACGAGGAGCACTATCAGAGCGGGGACCACCGGAACCATGCGCAAAGGTATTACCGCCACCTACATTGGGAGAGTTGGTCCCCTCATTCATCTGCGTAGGAATCAACCCTTGGGTTCGCAATTCACGAACAGCATCTGCCTGTGTGGCCGCGTCGATACTGCCCTGAACACTCTTGCCCGTCTCAGAATTGCGTGCTGTATACTGATAGGTTGGCATTGATATCTCCCACTTGATTATAATGATTCCACTATAGAATTATACAGCCAAACAACTTACAATAGTGAAAAGTTTGTTTTGTGTGAGATTTCCTCTGAATCATGCTAAATAAAACACCCGAGAAGAGTACTATCCAATACATAGCATGTAGCCTATGTGGAACGGAGAAAACAAACAATGGATACTCAGATGTTTTGCTTTCAATGCGAACAAACTGCGGGTTCAAAAGCCTGTACCGGTCAGGCTGGAGTATGTGGCAAAAAGGCTGAAGTCGCGAAGCTTCAAGATAAACTTACCGGAGCGCTGATTACTCTCGCACAATCATGCGAAAAGAACAATCTTCCACAAGAAACAAACGAATTAATTCTGGCTGGACTTTTCACGACTGTCACAAATGTGAACTTCAACGCACAGACCGTCACAGCACTCATCGACAAGATTCATACAGCTACTGAATCTGACTCTAGCAACGATTTCGATTTGGATAAAATCTGGACAGCACCCGAAGATATCAGATCGCTCAAAGCGCTGATTCTCTTGGGACTGCGGGGAATGGCCGCCTACGCGTGGCACGCGAATATCCTCGGATACTCGGACGAGACAATCAACAGCTTTTTCATCAAGGCGCTGGCCGCCCTCGGTAAAGAACTAACCATGAACGAACTATTGCCGCTCGTGCTCGAAGTCGGCGAAGTCAACCTCAAGTGCATGGCACTGCTCGACAAAGCAAACACCGAGACGTATGGAACACCTGTGCCCACAGAAGTATCCCTGACTATCGAGAAAGGGCCATTCATCGTCATCACCGGGCATGACCTCTTCGACCTGAAGACTCTCCTCGAACAAACGGATGGACTTGGCATTAATGTCTACACGCACGGCGAAATGCTCCCCGCGCACAGTTACCCGGAGTTGAAGAAGTATAAGCACCTGAAAGGTAACTTCGGCACGGCATGGCAGAATCAACAAAAGGAGTTCGATGGTCTGCCGGCACCGGTGTTATTCACGACGAACTGTCTAATGCCACCAAGACCCAGTTACACGGACAACCTCTTCACAACAGATGTCGTCTCATACCCCGGAGTCACTCATATCGGCGCAAGTAAGGACTTCTCCCCTGTCATCGAGAAAGCTCGCGAACTCGGCGGATACAGCGAGGACAAGCCCCTGACGGGAATCAACGGCGGAACGAAAGTCATGACGGGATTCGGTCATGGAACCGTCCTGTCCGTCGCCGGTAAAGTCGTCGATGCTGTCAAAATGGGCGCGATTAGTCACTTCTTCCTCGTCGGAGGTTGCGACGGCGCAAAACCCGGACGGAACTATTACACCGAATTCGTGCAGAAAACACCGCCGGATTCTATCGTGCTGACTCTCGCCTGTGGCAAGTATCGGTTCAACGATATTGACCTCGGAACAATCGGCGGACTCCCACGCATCATGGACATGGGACAATGCAACGACGCATACAGTGCCATCAAAGTCGCGACAACACTTGCCGAAGCCTTCTCGTGCACCGTCAACGATTTACCGCTCTCGATGGTTCTATCGTGGTACGAGCAAAAAGCCGTGTGCATTCTTCTGACACTTTTGCATCTCGGGATTAAGAACATCCTTCTCGGGCCATCACTCCCCGCATTCGTGTCACCAAATGTCCTCACCTATCTGGTCGAACACTACAACATCGCGCCAATCACAACTCCCGAAGAAGACCTAAAGAAAATCCTCGGAAGATAACGGTTGTTTCACAAAATAAAAGCGGCGGCTCCTCATACGAAGAGCCGCCGCTCATTGATGTCCGAAACCGGACGTCATCACTACTTGCGATTGAATTCCAAACCCGTCACCGGTATTGCGTCAATCAGAATGGTATCGCCATCATGGTATTCGCCCTTGATCAAACTCATGCTTAGGGGATTCAGAATTTGATTTTGTATCACACGCTTTAATGGACGCGCTCCGAAGGACGGGTCATAGCCCTCCTCCGCAAGCCATTCATGAGCATAAGGCGTCAATTCCAGCTTGATGTGTTTGTCCGCAAGACGCGATTCAACCTGATCCAGTTGAATGTCCACAATCCGACTCAGGTTCTCCTTACTCAAAGGTTTGAACGCGATAATCTCATCAATTCTGTTGATGAACTCGGGGCGGAAATACTTTCGCATTTCCTTACGCAAAACGATATCAATCTGTTCGGGGTCATCCTTGGCGAGATTCTCGACAAGCTCCGAACCAATATTGCCCGTCATAATCAACACGGTATTTCTAAAGTTGACCGTGCGTCCCTGTCCATCCGTCAGACGGCCGTCCTCCAAGATTTGCAACAGGATATTGAAAACGTCGTTGTGCGCTTTCTCAATTTCATCAAACAGAACGACCGAGAACGGATGACGCCGAACCGCTTCTGTCAACTGACCGCCCTGCTCGTAACCAACGTAGCCCGGAGGCGCGCCAATCAAACGCGAAACAGAAACCTTCTCCATATACTCGCTCATGTCGATACGAACAATGTTCTGTTCATCATCAAAGATAAACTCCGCAAGCGCCCGTGCCAACTCTGTCTTACCGACACCCGTCGGACCCAAAAAGATAAACGACCCAATGGGACGATTCGGGTCACCGATACCGGCACGAGAACGACGAATGGCGTTGCTGACGGCCTCGATTGCGGATTCCTGTCCAATTACTCGCCGACCAATCCGCTCCTCCATATGAACAAGCTTTTCCATCTCGCTTTCCACAAGCTTGGAGACCGGGATATGCGTCCAACGACTGACAATCTCAGCAACCTGTTCCTCGGTGACTTCATGAGCGTTCATCGTATCGCCCATCGCGGCATTCGCTTGATCCATCTGCTTCTGAAGAGAAGTCAGCGTACTGTTTTGCAGTTCCGCGACCTTGCCCCAGTCCGCTGCTTGCTTTGCGATTTCAATCTCATGCAACGTCCGTTCAATACTCTTCTTGATTTCGGCCAACTTCTCGCCAAGCTGTTTGTCGGCTTGCCACTGAGCGGACATCGTGTTTTCTTGTTCTGAAAGAGTACTTATCTCCTGTTCGATTCGCGCCAACCGTTCAGTGCTTTCCTTATCCTTTTCTTTCTTCAGAGCAGCCTGCTCAACTCGCAACTGACCTAAACGACGCGACACCTCATCCAGTTCCTCAGGACGAGACGTCAACTCCATCTGCAGTCGCGACGCTGCCTCATCAATCAAGTCAATCGCCTTGTCTGGCAAGAAACGATCTGTTATATAGCGAGCGGACAATTTGGCTGCGGCAACAATTGCGCCATCACGAATCCGCACTTTGTGATACTGTTCGAAACGGTCACGCAAACCACGCAGAATGGAGATGGTGTCCTCAACTGTTGGCTCATCAATAAGCACCGGTTGGAAACGACGTTCAAGTGCCTTATCCTTTTCAATGTATTTCCGATACTCATCAATAGTTGTCGCGCCAATCGCATGCAATTCGCCACGCGCCAGCAACGGCTTGAGCATGTTCGCCGCATCAAGGCTACCTTCCGCGGCACCGGCGCCAACCACTGTATGCAGCTCGTCAATAAACAAAATGACCTTCCCATTGCTATTGACAACCTCATCCAAAACGGCCTTCAGACGTTCCTCAAATTCGCCACGGAACTTAGCCCCGGCAACCAGAGACCCCATATCCAACGCCATCAAGGATTTATCCCGCAACGCCTCCGGAACATCTCCACGCGCGATACGTTGAGCAAGCCCCTCAACAATTGCGGTCTTGCCAACACCGGGATCGCCAATCAACACAGGATTATTCTTCGTCTTCCGGCTCAGAACCTGCATCACACGACGAATCTCATCATCACGACCGATGACCGGATCCATATTGCCCTGACGAACCAGAGCCGTCAGGTTACGCGCATACTTGTTCAATGCATCAAAAGAACTCTCCGGACTGTTACTCGTGATACGGCGCCCCTTGCGCATCTGCTCAATCGCCTGCAACAACTTCTCTTCGCTCACACCAAGCGTCGAGAAAACCTGCTTGAGGTCACCGCGCCGACCAAGCAACGCAAGCATCAAATGCTCGGTGCTCAGATACTCGTCTTGCATCCGCTCCGCAATCTTGCCCGCCGCGTCAAGCGCGACAGCAACATCACGACTCAGTGTCGATTGAGACGCCCCTTGACCGCTAATATGCGGCAACTTGTTTATTAGTGTATTTATCTGTTCTTTAAGTAAGTCGACTTGCACCGCCATCTGCTTCAACAATGCAGGAACGACACCATCTTTTTGTTCAACCAAAACCAATGCAACATGCTCGGGGCGAATCTCAGGATTCCCAAGTTCATTCGCTAACGACTGGGCACTCTGCAAAGCTTCATTCGTTTTAAGGGTGAATTTATCAGGAGTCATCATAATGATAATCCTTCCTTTCTTCATATTTACCAGAATATGAGCAAATCATGTGCCAAGCAACACCACGACCACTGCGACGCAACAACAGTTCCCAAGCGGCCGAGAACATCGCACATAGAAACATCTTGAATAAAAAGCCAAACATCGTGTCATAACGATACATAACAATAAGTTGATGTGTCGTTTTGAAAAACAAGCACAACATCGTTTTTTCTGTATACCATTATTCTTTATCAATGATATTATAAAACATGGATAATACAAAACTTAATTGGGACTTCTTGCAAGCAGCACTCGGCTTGCATCTGATTACAGAGCGACAGCTCATCGAAATGCAAGAACTCTTGAACAAGAATCAAGGGGAATGCGATTTGCCGGAAATCATGGTGGAACGACATTTGATTTCTGTCGAGCAACGAAACTCTATCTTTGATATCTTGGCGCAAGCTGTATCGTTTGCGGGCAGCATGAGAGCATCTTTTCAGCAAGACAAAAAAACCGATAAGCAAGAAGAAGATACGCTTACGTCTCTTTTCGAACCTGTTGAAGTCATTGGCAATAACGACGATCAACAGCAGGCTCATTCGACGAATCTGCCGGGCAACAACGACAGAGACATGAGCTACGCTCACTACACGATTGTCGGCACCATCGGAGTCGGTGGTCTGGGGCGAGTCTTGCGCGGCATGGACAGAAGCTTGCAACGTGAAGTCGCCATCAAGGAAATTGTCGACGACCGACTGACGCATTTGGACAAGAGACTGTTAGCAAGATTCCTGAACGAAGCCCGAATCACCGGACAACTTCAGCATCCCGGCATTGTGCCTGTCTATCAGATTGGCGCGAAAGAAAACGGTGGACTGTTCTATGTCATGAAGTATGTGCGTGGACGGACGTTGGAAGAAGCCATCAAGAAAGCGAATGAGAACAAAGACCCAAACATCGCGCTCAAGGAACGACTCGCCCTTATCGGAGTGCTCATCGATGTCTGCGACGCCATGGGATATGCGCATGACAAAAAAGTCATTCACAGAGATTTGAAACCCGGAAACATCGTCCTCGGCAATCACGGCGAAAATGTCATTCTCGACTGGGGGCTGGCAAAGTATTACGAGAAAGATAACCCAAACGATACGCTACGGCAGCAATCGACCGACCTAAACGAGACGGTTATTGCATCACCACTATCTAGCGAAGCGACCAACCTCACGTTAGATGGCGAAATTCTCGGCACACCATCGTACATGGCACCGGAACAAGTCGAACCTGAATTTGGTTCCGTAGACAAACAAAGCGATGTCTACGCGTTAGGCGTGATTCTGTTTCAGATTCTCACCGGCAAACTCCCATACAAAGCAAATTCAGTCAAATCACTTCTGCGCATGCTGACGTCCAACGACCCATCGCCAAATCCGATGGATGTCCTGCCGGACTGCCCACCTGAGTTGGCAATGATATGCCGCAAAGCAATGTCGAAGAAAAAGGAAGATCGTTTCGTCGACGCGTCGGCAATGGCGACCGAGCTGAAGGCCTATCGAGACGGACGCATGGTGAGCATATACGCGTACTCACGCAAGGAACTGTTCAAACGTTTCGTGCGCCAACACAAGGCATTAATCGCCGGCGGAGCAATCGCGGTTGCAGCCATCGTCATCGGAGGAATCTTCAGCGTACACTTCGGCATCAACGCAGCGATAAGCGCGAAAACAGCACGCGAAGCTGTCGAGATTTTACCTGATCTTGAGGACGAAAGCTTGCATAAAGTCATGGAGTTGTCCGACCAATTTAATAAGTATTTTACCGAGGTCACGGATGACCTGAAAGCGGCTGCAGCAACAATCGAAACGGAAGATGTAATCACTTCGGCAACGGTTAATCCTGTGCTCAAAACGCTCCTTGACAAACGAGAAGTCTTTGAAGGGTTCTACTATCTTCAAACGGATGGTCTAGTGATAGGAGCATGGCCCGAAAAAGTCTTTGGGACCATCGGACAAAATGTTGCGGACCAGGAGCATTTCCAAATCGTTTGTAAAACGATGAAGCCGCACCTCAGCAAACTGTTTAAAGCAATCGAAGGCTACAACGCGGTTATTCTGGACTATCCTGTTATCAAAGACGGCAAACTTGTCGGCATACTCAACGGAATGATACGCCCGGATGTGTTTCTCGCTCAAGCGTTTTCCGAAGGCGGATGGAACAAAAACACGGGAACCTATCGGGCTTTTGTGATTGAAGGCGAAACATACCGATGCCTCTATGACATCTCTGATCCACAACTCCACGGTGAGAACCTTTTGACGACGCCGAAACTTAACAATCAGCATTCCTACAAAGAATACCTGAAAAAGCACATGGCGGAAGACATGGGCATCGGAAAGTATACAATGGAATACATGCTGCAAGAATCGAAAAAGAAGAAAAGTCCAATCATTCACCGACTCACGGCATGGCAAACCTTCAAGTTTAGCGGAACAGAATGGAAAATCTCTGTCGCAACCCTTTTCCAAGAAGGCGTCGGAGTCTTGCGTAACAAGTAAGTTACCGCATCATAATCTATCGCGAACAAAAAAGCTCCGACCCTCAAACGAGTCGGAGCTTTCCATTTATCTTATTGGCGTTATTACGCCTTGAATGTCTCTTTGTTGCTCACAACTTTGTCAATCAAACCGTAAGCCAACGCTTCCGACGCACCCATAAAGAAGTCGCGGTCAGCGTCCTTTTTAATCTTGTCAACGGGTTGTTTGCAATGACTTGCCAGAATATCATTCAGCACTGACTTGATGCGCAGAATCTCCTGTGTCTGAATTTCGATGTCACTGGCCTGCCCCTGTGCCCCGCCAAGAGGCTGATGAATCATGATGCGAGCATTGGGCAACGCATAGCGTTTGCCATCAGCACCCGCAGCAAGCAGAACCGCCGCCATGGACGCAGCCTGTCCAATACAAATCGTACTGACAGCAGGCTTAATAAACTGCATTGTATCGTAAATCGCAAGCCCCGAAGTGACCACGCCACCGGGACTATTAATGTAAATATTGATGTCCTTATCGGGGTCTTCACTCTCGAGAAAAAGCATCTGCGCAATTACTGCGTTCGCGACAGCATCATCAATCGTCGTACCAAGAAAGATGATACGGTCCTTGAGCAAGCGCGAATAAATATCATATGACCGTTCGCCACGATCGCTTTGTTCAACGACATAAGGGATATAAAAGCTCATGTTTCAAATCCTTTCTAAACTAAAAACTACTTTGCGACTGTCGTCGGCGCATCGGACACCGGAGCAAGCTCAACAACGGGAGTCGTTGTAGCAATTTCGTCACCGGAAATGTCCAAAACCGTCGGAACAATCGGATTCTCTTTCAAACTCATGGTCAGAGTTCTTGTGTCAACGATATCCTCTTTATACTGCCCGGACTTAATGGCGGCCTCAAGTTTCGTTTTGGGCTCCGCAAAAGGTCCGGTCGGATACTGTGCAATCATCTCATCAAGCAGTTCCAAACCAGCCGAGGTCTTGCCTTGACGCAGATACGTCAAGAAAAGCAACTGACTGGGGTCGATGACTTCCTCAAGACTCTTCGCTCTCTTCAATTCGCTCTTCAGGATAGCCTCACACCCGGCATAGTTCCCAACATAAGCATAAACCTTGAGCAGTATCTGCAATTGCGCGTTCCGTTTGCGAACATCAAGTTCATCCGGGGCGTTGCTATCATACAAATCTGTCATCTCGCGCAGAGCCGTCATTGTTTCGGCGTCATTCTTTGACTGCGAGGCAAACTCCACGATTTGAGACAACAAAACAAGTTTGCGTTCGCTGTTTGTTGTGGAATCAAACTCACTGCGCAAGAAAGCCTTGCCGCCATCGTAGTTTTCCTCAGCAAGATAAGTTTCCGCAATACGGTCAGCAAGCATATTCTTCACATCTGTCGCCGTTGTTTCGGCAGTGACAGTTTGCAGTAAGTCGCGGGCAACCGACGTTTGTTGGTCTGCCATCAAAACAGAACTCTTCAAAATCAGCAGTCCAGGCTTGAGTCCCGGGTCATCCTTAACGCCTTTATCCAGAACCTCATCAATCAACTTCAGGGCATTGTCGGCATGGCCACGCTGAATCTCAAGGCCAACAATCTGCTGCAACGCCATCTGTCCAAGCTGGTCTTTCTGCGACGAAGCCGCCATCACAGCCTTCAGCTCTGCAATCGCTTCATCAGGTTGCTGTTCCGACGCATATATACTGGAAAGCATAAAGCGGGCGCTCAAGGTTTCGGGGGCATCAGGATACTTCTTGATGATATCCTGACATTCTAACCGCGCACCAAGAGTGTCATTCTGTTGAAGCAAAGTTTGAACCCTCTCCAAACGCTGTTCTGGGGATTTCTGCATACATCCGCTGAATCCAAGGGTAACGATTGCTGCAAAAACAACAGCACTCAGACGATTTATTCGCATATAAATCTACCTTCCAATAATAATATAGTACTTCGATTCCAAGCAAGTGAGGAATCGTAAATTATATTGAACACTTGAAACTAAGCTAAATTTCAGTATTATCTGGAACTATCGCATTTTTAGGGATAACAATGATTCCACTACGAATCCACAAATTCGGTGCTTGCAAGTCCGCGATGTTGTTCGCATTCACCAAACGACAATTCTTCCCGACACGGGCATTCTTGTCAACAATCGCATTCCGAATCACTGTTCCCTCGCCGATACCCAAGGGTGGATAATTCGCGTCATTCTTCTCGACACCATCCGGAACAAGGTAGTCATTGCCCATGATAACCGTATTGCTCAAATGGCATCCATCACGCACCAAAGAGCGCAAACCGAGAATCGTATGGTCGATGGTCGCACCGCTCAGATGTGTTCCATCACTGATAATCGAGTGCGTAATATGGCACTCCCCCGTGATTTCCGGACTCGGCAAATCGCGCATTCTTGTATAAATCGGCGCAATGGAATCGGAAAAACGGAACTCTTTCTCGGTCGCCGGATTCAACAAATGCAGGTTCGCCTGAAACAGCGCCGGGATGGTTCCGATGTCACGCCAGAAGCCGTCGAACAGATACGCCATAAACTTATGATTATTGACGGTAGGCGGAATCAAATCCTTGCTCAAATCGGTCGCGGTCTCGTTCTCATTCAGTAATGTCTGCAAAACATCACGATTGAAAATATACATCCCCATCGACCCGATCCACTTTTCCTTTTTCTCGGGCGGGATGATGGCGGACTCAAGCCCACTCAGTTCCGAATGGGCCGGCTTCTCATGAAAGGACAAAATGCGCTTGTTCTGATCGATTGAGATAATCCCAAGCGAGGGCGCCGACTGTTCATCAACGGCGCAACAACAAATCGTCAAATCCGCATTGGCGAGAACATGTTGACGAAGCATTTTGCGATAATCCATCCGACAAAGTGAATCACCCGGCAGGATGATAAAATGCGTGTAGGGGCGTCCCATCAAATGCTCAAGATTGGAGCGCACCGCATCCGCTGTTCCCTGATGCCAGCGGTCATTTGTCCCCGTCTGCGAAGCCGCCAGAACATGCACGAACCCCGGTGTGAACTGGTCGAAACGATAAGTCTGCGCGATATGCTGATTCAGTGACGCCGAATTGAACTGCGTGATGACGTAGATTTCTTTCAGATGAGAGTTGATGCAATTGCTCAACGCGATATCAATCAGACGGTATTTTCCGGCCAATGGCACAGCCGGTTTACAACGGTCATGAGTCAACGGATACAGGCGTGTCCCACGACCACCACCAAGAATGATTGCCGCCGGCAAAACATTTGAACTGTAGGGTTTCATCGCATTATAAGTTTACAAACATAAAGCCGAAATAATAACTACTATATAGCTTTTTACGACTGACTCTGCAAACAACTGCAAGCAATGACGCCAACGATTTCCGCCGGAGTCGCCCCACGCGACAAATCATTCATCGGATAGCGCAAGCCCTGAAAGATTGGACCATAGCTCCGCGCCCCACCGGCATACTGCATCAACTTGTAACCGATGTTCGCGCTGTTCAAATCCGGAAAGACCAGAATATTAGCCCGCCCATGAAGTGCGCTCTCCGGGGCCTTGACTTCGGCAACCGCCGGAATGAGCGCCGCGTCGACCTGCAATTCGCCATCCACCAACAGCGAGCTTTTCTCTCGGATGAGCGCCACCGCACGGGTGATTTCATCAACACTCGAATGCACGGAACTGCCATGTGTGGAAAAACTGAGTAACGCAACCCGAGGCGAACATCCCGGCACTAACAGTTCCATCGTCGAAGCAGTCGCGATGGCAATATTGGCAAGCTGAGAAGACGTCGGATTCGTAATCACGGCGCAATCCGCCAAGCCAATCACACCATCATTCCCAAGATGGGAAGGAAGACCATCCAAAACAAAGCACGAGGAAATATCCATATCACTCTGACGGGGACCAATAATCAGCCGCGCCACCCGCAACACCGAAGCAGTCGTATTCACCGCACCGGCGACAATGCCGTCAACCACGCCGCGACTGGCAAGTAACGCCGCAAAGTACAAGGGGTTGGAAATCAAACTTGCGGCAATCTGCGGCGGAAGGGCCTTCCCGGTTTCGCGCTGACGCATCTGCGAATAGTCATTTGCCAACGCGTCAAACAAAGGATGATTGGCGATTTCGATGACTTCGATGCCATCAAGACTAATCCGCTGTTCAACGGCAATGCGTTCGATTTGACTCCGACTTCCAAGCACGGAAAGGCGACACAAGCCAAGCTTCGTCGCAAGTTCCGCGGCTCGCAAAACGCGCGGCTCCTCACCCTCGGCAAGCAGAATATGCCGATTTAACGGACGTGCGCGATCAATCCAACTGCCAACCAGTCCACCATCAAAACCGGAAAACATCAGAGATTGGCAATCCTCTCCCTAAGTCGTTTGGCAATGCAGGGCAAAACATACGGAGACAAATCACCACCATGTTTCGCGAGTTCTTTCACCAGAGAAGAACTCAGGAAAATATGCTGCGGCGAGGACGCGAAAAAGATTTGCACAATATCCGGCGCCAGTTGCTCGTTCGCCATAGCCATCTGCAATTCCGTATCAAAATCAGACATAGCACGCAACCCTCTGACGATGACGCCCGCGCCGATGGAACGCGCGAAATCCACAGTCAAACCCGTAAACGATGCCACCTCAATCCCGGGACCCATCTTGGCAGTTGCGTCCCGCAGCATCTCCTCGCGCTCTTCAATCGAAAACAGCGGATGCGGCTTGGTGCTATTGCGAGCGATAGCCATCGTCACCTTCGGGAACACCTTCAAAGCCTTGCTCAACATCTCCAAATGTCCATTCGTTACAACATCAAAACTCCCCGGATAAAGAGCATGGTGCGTGTTTGCTACAATTCGCCCGGTATCATTTGCCGTCATTGTCGGAGTCGCTCCTCATTACAATTCGATTATATCATCATAAAATATATGCAAAATTGTTACTAATACCGTACAAAAAAATATGTTCAAATCATTCACAAAGAGACAATTCAGCCTTCTCGCGCCACTGTTCATTCCGCTTATGTTCCTCGCAAACACAGAGATTGGCGCCGCAACATCACGCGAAGAACTCAGCCTCGGCAAGTTTTACTCGTTTGCGCCAACGCCTGCGGAAAGCTACATGGACGCCCGAGGAAATGAATTCACGGCGGGCACAAAACTAACCGATGAAGACCGCGGCATTGTCTACCCGATGACGGAATGGGTCGCATGGTCATACACGAACGCAACGACAATCACGATTGACTTGGGCCGAAATTACCCCATCGAGGAAGCCACCATCGGCCTACGAAGTCACACGGACTGGGGCATCTATTATCCCCAAGCTGTCAAAGTCGAAACCTCGCCCAATGGCGCGACATGGTCAACCTTTGCCGAGACGGACAATCTCCCACAAGACACCGTCGAGTACTCGACCACCGACCTCCGCGTCACAGGAAATCGCAACGGGAGATTCGTCCGTTTTGTTTTCAGTCTCGATTATCCGGATTTCTTGTTCGTGGACGAAATCCGAGTCTGGGGATTGTACACGGACACCGCGAAACATGTCCCGCCGGCCGGATGCATGCACGGAGCATTCCCCATCAGTACCGACAATCCATACATGAACATCGCGAACTTTGAGACACTGGCTAAGAAAACCATCCGCATGGTTCTGTGGTATGCGGACTGGGAAGTTGACTTTGAAAGTTCGATTGGATACCTGTACGATCTCGTACTGGGCGGAAGACTGCTGGAAGTGGGCTGGTTACCGGAGTTCACAACGGCCGAATCAATCGCGAAAGGCAGCCACGACGCGTTCCTCAAAAAGTGGCTCACGGACTGCGCGAAACGCAACGAGAAAATCTGGCTCAGACCAATGAACGAATTCAACGGCTCGTGGACATTCTATAACTCAACAACCACCAACGGGCGCTATGGCGGAAACCCCAAGGAGTTCCGTAGGGCGTGGAGAAGAATGTACAACATCGCCGAACAAGTCGGCGCGACAGGAGACAACCAGATTTTCGTCTGGTCGCCCAACCTGCCAAGCTATCCTCAGACACAAGAGAACCGCTTTCAGGCATACTATCCCGGACACAACTATGTCGACTGGGTGGGAGCCTCATGCTACAACAACGGCACCACGCCGGTTACCCTGCTCGATGCGTGGTACAACGAGTACGCGACACGCAAACCGCTCATGATTGTGGAAGGCGGCAGCACCGAGGAATACACAGCGACACCCAAACCGCAATGGACGACGGCACTCTACGAGGCCCTTCAAACGAAGTATCCCCAAATCAAGGCGATGATATGGTTCAATCCGCAAGGAGGCGGCGCCGACCAAAGCGATTTACGCATCGATTCATCACAAAAAGCACTCGAAGCCTACCAAAAGGCAATAGCCCCATCATATTTTCTTGACTTCAATGCGAGCATCGATGAATGGAAAAACTTTGATAATTATGAATAGTCAGCCATTCTGACAGTAAAATTTATCGCTTCTATTGGGGGCATAGCTCAGCTGGGAGAGCGGTAGGTTCGCAATCTACAGGCCAGGGGTTCGATCCCCCTTGCCTCCACCATAGTTTAGCAGCGCGACGAAAAATTTTTCTCGCGCTGTTTTTTATTTTTCAGGTGACGACTCTCGACACAAACAGAACGAAAATATTATACTTGACTTCTCCAGAGGCCTAATATATTATAATATATAGAAATAAATCAAAAAGGATGAATTTGAATGAAAAAAGTAGTTTGTAACCGTTGGGGTCTTTTTCTGTTTTTGCTGACTCTGCCGCTGTTTGCGGGCGCCGGTGACAAAATGGACGATTTAGGGCTCACGCCGGAGGGAATGCCCAAACCGGCAGCTGTCGCCAAAGATAAGACCCCGAAGATTCATCTGGCAATATATGACAAAAAAGATGCCGTGTACGACATGAAAGCACTGCCGTTGCCGGAGGGTTTCGCAACGATGAAAATCGCGGACAAGGCGGACACTATCATCAAGCTTTTGTTTAAGTATGACACGGACCTCCTGAGTGGCGCCGTCTATGATGGCGTCGTCAGCAGTGACAAAGAGACCATCGAGGCGCGCTTCACGTTCCCCAAAGGCATGAAAAATGTCACGGGATGGGCTGACAGCGAAGGCATCGGTCTAGGCGGTTCGCTCAGCGATTGCCTCTTCGCGAACCTCGAAGAGCTCCAGAACTTTTCGACCAAATATCGCCGCGAGGGCGAACAGCAATATCAATCCCTTGACGCGTATATGATAACCGACGGCGGCGAACCAAACCAGGGAACAGACATGACTCCCGACGGCCCTGACACAACGACGTCTGAACCGCAAAAAGAAGGCTCGCTAAACTCGCAGAATGGCGCCAGACCAACGGGTGGATTGACCGGCAAAGCCGTCTACCTCAACCCCGGACACGGCTACGTATGGCGTGGAACCAACAACGATAGTTTCGGCATTCAGCGTGGATTCGTTCACAACAACATCGAAGACTTCAGCAACGCCGACCTCATGTGCAACTACCTCATGCCATACATTTGGAATGCGGGCGGCGATGTTTTCTCCGTGCGCGAATCTGATACAAACCCAAACATGGTCATCGTGGACAATGATGACACAGCAAGAACTGACGGCTATGGCTTCTCGAAAACGGGAACATGGAACACCAGTAGTGTATCGGCGTTCAAAAACGGGGTCTCCCCTTATACCAGCGGAACGAACCCGTTCGCGCAAGGAACCGCATTGATGACATCTTGTGTTTCGTCGGCCACACCAAGCGCGACAGCCACATGGGCGGCGCAAATTCCTGCTACCGGGTGGTACAACGTCTACGTCACACAAGTCGCCTACACTAACCGCGCCTCCGCGGCAAAATACAAAGTCTACCACGCCGGAGGCGTCACGGACTGCACACTCGACCACCGCAGATGGCGCAACGCATGGGTGCCCCTCGGAAGATTCTTCTTTGAGAAAAACGCCCCCGCAAACCAAGCCAAAGTCGTCCTCAACAACGCAGGCTTCTCAACGAACACCTATATCACCGCTGACGCTGTGCGTTGGGGTGGTGGCAAGGGCGTCATCAAGCGCGGCAAAGGCACCAGTGGCCAACTGCGCTATCTCGAAGAGGCTCGCTATCACTTGCAGTTCATGGGACTGCCTGATGTGGGAACGGACAGCACAGGAAGCTCAATCGGATACAATGCCAGTTCCGCAGCGGATACCGATTCGCAAGTTGACGAAAAGGACGGATGGACCGCGCGCCCACGCTTTGCCCGCTACATGTACGACAAAGCCAAAATCTACGGAGCGCCTGCACAGGATTCCGTGTTTCTCTCAAGCCACACGAACGCATACAACGGTGAAGCACGCGGATACGGAACATATATTCGTTCCGACGCCCCCACCGACTATCTGACATATGGAGCAAAAGTTCATGACACCGTTTTCGATGACTGCAAAGCCATCTTCAACAAAACGCCCGGACCATGGTACGACCGTGGCAAGCACAAAAGTGGCGAAAACTATGGCGAAGCCAATCACAACACCGCCAATATGCCGACACTGCTCGGTGAATGGTTGTTTCACGACAACGCCAGCGATATGCAACTCTATCACCATCCCCGTTTCAAACAGGCAATGGCACGTGGAATCATGCGTGGCATCATCCAATACTGGAACTACAAAGGGAAGATTAGCCTTGTCTATCCGCCCGAACCTATTACAAATCTTTGTGTCCTGCAAAAGGACGCCTCATCGGTCGTCCTCACATGGGGAAAACCACCGACAGCCATCAACGGCCGCGCCATCGCGAGTGCCGCGACCGGATACAAAATCTGGATGAGCGAACACGGTAGAGCTTTTCCGAATGTAAAAGCCACGCTGTCCTCAACCGCAGCGGTCCCGACATACACCGTGACCGGATTAACCCCCGGCAAAACCTACTACTTCAAGGTCACCGCCACAAATGCCGGCGGCGAGAGCCAAGCGGGCGACACACTTGCTGTCAGAACCGAAAGCAACGTCAACGCCAAGAAAATCCTTATCGTTCAGGGATTCAACAAACTCGACCCATCAACGCGCGTCAATACGTCATACGGCTCGGGCGTCAGTTACCGTCACCTGTTGGATCGCATGAACAGCTACGATTACATTTTCGAGCACATGAAAGGCATCGACGCCTATTGCAAAGCGAAGAACATCCCCATCAAAGTCGATTCATGCAACAAAGACTCCATCAATGGGAAATGGGTGCTTCTTGGCGGCTATGATGCCGTCATCTGGATGTCCGGCATCGAAGCCGAAGTCGCCACTTTCGACTGTTGGGACGACACATCAATCGCTGCCAATTCTCGAACGGCAATCAAAGAATATCTCGCGACCAACGGCAAGGCGTTCTTCATCAGCGGTTCCGAACTTGCATGGGAACTTGACAGCAAAGCCGTCGACGCCTCATTCCTCAACAGCACCCTCAAGGCCGACTATGTCTCCGACAGCTCAAATGTCTACAGCGTCAAACCCGTCGCCGGATCCATATTCGAAGGGCTCGACGACGCGATTCCCTTTGACGATGGCAGCGATGTTGTGCGCCCCGGCTATCAGGTGCAGTGGGCCGACGTCATCAAACCGCTCAACGGCTCAACCGCCGCCTTAGCATACGGCGCCGGACAGGGAACACAACTCGACGCCTTCGAGGACGCAGGATCATGGCAACAACCCGGATACTCATCGCAGTCAAGCGGTCTCGATGCCTCAAGCATGGACATCGACACCTCTGTCGCCTATGAAGGCAACGCCTCGATGAAAATCTCGGTCACGTGGGGTAGCGGCACCACACTGCGCGAGTACAACGCAGGATTGCCAACCTTTACATTTGGCTCGGGTGACACCATCTCCTACATGGTATACGGTGACAATAGCAATACCACATTGTGCTTCATGTTGCGTGACTCCGACGGAGATTTGCTCTATCATAACCCCATACTGCTCAACTTCACAGGCTGGAAAAAGTTTGCATGGAAATACGAAGACCCATTTAGTAAATTCGCGGGAGGCGGCGACGGAGCGATTACCGGCCCAGTCCGCGTTGACTCGTTCTTCGTGCGCAAAGGCTCCTCCGCCACCAGCAACACATTCCGCATCGATGACCTCAGAGTTTCCGGCACCGGCAACTCATCATCCGACGCCGTCGCGGCCATCCAGTGGGGCACACCCACTACATCGCGCCTCGTCTACATTGGCTTCCCATTCGAGACCATCCTCGACGAAACAAAACGCAACAACGTCATGGCGCGCGTCATCGAATTCCTACTGCCCCCATACGACGCAGGTTCTGTAACCGTCAACATCTCCCCCGCTGGAGCCGTCACGGCCGGTGCGCAATGGAGCATCGATGGCGGAACAACATGGAACGCCAGTGGAGCGACGGTTTCCGGCGTGAAAGTCGGAACGCAAACGATAACGTTCAAGACCATCAGCGGATGGGATGCACCCGCCGCTAAGACTGTCACAATCGTCAAAGATTCCACAATAACGCAGTCCGCGACCTATGTGCAGCAACTCGGCAATCTAACCGTAACCATCACACCTCAAGGCGCAATCAACGCCGGAGCACAGTGGAGCATTGATGGTGGTACGACTTGGAATGTGAGCGGCGCGACAAAATCATATCTGCCTATAGGGACGTACACCGTCACTTTCAAGCAGATAACCAACTGGACTACCCCCACATCGAAACAAGTCACCGTGACGAAAGACACAACAGTCACAACGACCGGCGAGTATGTTTCGCTGATTAGGTTCGGATCCATTAAGGTGACTATCACGCCCGAAGCCGCAGCTAATGCGGGCGCGCAATGGACAATCGACGATGGAACGACATGGAATAATAGTGGCGTAACATTGACTGAGATTCCTGTCGGCACATACACAGTTTTCTATTCCACGGTCAACGGTTGGGAACAACCGCCTGCGGAAACTGTGGAAATCACCGAACAGCAAACGTCCAACGTACCAGCCACCTATACTTCTCTGAACGGCACGCTGACCGTCAACATCACACCCGCCGAGGCAGTGACCGCCGGTGCCCAGTGGAGCGTCGACGGCGGCATGACATGGAACGACAGCGGCACAATCATAACTCTTGCGGCGGGAGACTATACGGTTCAATTCAAGGAAATCAGTGGTTGGCTGTCGCCTGTCCCGCAGTCTGTTCAAATTCAGCAGAACCAGCTGACAAGCGCCGAGGGCGTGTATGAGTATTCGGTGACGCAGGATATTATTTTGCAAAACGGCAACTTCAGTGTTGGCACGGCCGGGGCGGTTGCGCCGGGTGTGACGGTGGATATGTCGTGGGATGTATCTGCATCGCAAGCAGTTACAGCGCCGGTGTGGTTCGAGGTGTTTGGCAGCAAGACCGGCGGCTTTGATCAGGTGCGGACTGGCGCAACAATGACTTACTCGTACAAGAAAACGGATGGTTTGAGCGCTAATTCGTCGCAGGTAAAACCGTCGAATCTGGTACTCAACACAGTGACGGATGGCGTGTACACGCTGATTCCGAGCGTCAACCGAGCGACGCTCAAGTCTGGGTCGGAGGTCGCGATTCCCGAAATGAATTACACGAACAACTGGTTGCCGGTTGCCGGTAAACGCTTGTCGGTTCATAATCCGAACCAGCAGGATATCGACTTGTCTTTGTCCGATGTTCAGGTCTTGTATAATCCGATACAACCGACAAAGGTCAGCTTCACGGGTAAAGTTACAAACACAGGCTCGGTCGATATGACCAAGCCGGGCGCGTGGGTCGAGGTGTTCTATGGAACGCTGACGGCCGAGGGTACGCTGATGCCGCAAGGCACCATCGGCGCCGGCCAGAACATCAACACTCTGGCGGCAGGCGAGTCGGCGAACTTCTCGCTGAGCGGAACGGTTACCGCGGGCGTGATGAATCGCGCGTTTGCGGTCGTTGCCGACAGCACAGACATCGTCCCCGAGAAGCAGGAAGTCAACAACTCCTATCTGGTCTACGACCCGTCGGTTCTGCCTCCGGGCAAAGACAACGGCATCGATTTGGCCATCACGAACATGAGCGTCGACGCCTCGCAGCTCGTGCCGAATTCTGTTGCGCCGGGCAGCAAACTCAAATATAGCCTGACAATTCAGAACAAGGGTACGGTCATGCCGTCGGACAAGGTGTATGTTGAGCTTTTCGCCTCGCAAGACGGCTGTGTGAGCAGTGTGCCAGGTGTGACGTTGTGCTTCAGCAAACAGATCGACGCCCCCGCCCTTGGCGCATCGCAGACCTATCAGTTCGAGCAAACCATCAACTCAATCGGCGATGGAATGTACACACTGCTTGCGGTCGTCAACCGTGCGGCCGTGGCCACGAATCCCGGTGACGAAACGCCGCTCGACAACCGCTACGCTTACAACGGTGGTCGCGTATTCCTGAGCACACCTGCTTCGGGTGGCAGCGTCAACCTTGTGTGGAGCGATGGCCCGTACTTCGAACCCGCGCCTGAAGCCGGCAACAGAATACGCGTCCATGGCACCGTCAAAAACGTTGGCGACATCGCCGCTCGCGCCTTCTGGACCGAGGCCTTCGTCGGCACAGTGCAAGAGAAGACCGGAGTGTTCTACAAAGACACCGCCACCGTCTTCGCTGCCGGTCAAAACGGCGGCAGCACACTGGCCCCCGGCGCCGAACGTGAATTCGACGTTACCGGCCGCGTTGACGCGGGCCAAGTCGTCGGCGTCCTCATAGACAGTACCGATGTCGTCGCCGAAACCGACGAGACGGACAACTACGACTATAGCGAACTGTTAGCCCAATAGTTCCCTGAAGTAGCAACTAAGAAACCGCAACAAAATGGCAATAGCCGCAAGTGTAACAGCTTGCGGCTATTGCTGTTGTACGCAGGCTGCGCGGTTGTCTCTGTGGGATGTTTTGTGATGATGGCGAGACGGCGACGACGGGAGATGCCGTTTTGTTGTAAATTTTGCTCGGGGCGTTGTTTATTTATTACCGGTCATGTCGATGATGAAAAATAACAGCCGTTCGTTAGTGGCTGATTTTACAAAGGGCAGCGTGAGCCGACAATTAGTTTTGTTTGCGACGCCGCTGTTTTTATCCAACTTGCTTCAGATTGCCTACAACATGGTTGACATGGTGATTGTCGGGCGCTACTGTGGCAAGGTTGGATTGTCCGGAGTATCGATTGGCGGTGATGTCGCCAATTGTATGGCGTTCATCGCGATGGGCTTTTCCAATGCGGGTCAGGTGATCATCTCGCAATATCTTGGGGCCGGTCAGCGCGACCGTGTGGGGCGTTTCATCGGCACGATGTGCAGTTTTCTCCTTGTGAGCGCCGCGCTCATCAGTGTCCTGTGTCTGGTCTTTGTCCACGACATTCTGCGCTTGATGAGCACGCCCACCGAGTCATGGGACGCGACCTACGCCTATGCCACGACGTGCCTATTCGGGCTGGTATTCATCTACGGCTACAACATGGTCAGCGCCATTTTGCGCGGTTTTGGCGACTCGAAGCATCCGTTCATTTTCGTCAGCATAGCGGCCATCCTCAATGTCCTCTTCGACTTGCTTTTCGTCATCGGCTTCGAGTGGGGCACCTTTGGCGCGGCGCTTGCCACCGTCATTGCTCAGGCGGTCAGCTTCATCAGCGCCGCCATATTCATCTGGCGGCGGCGCAGCGACCTTGGCATCAGTCTCATGTTGCGCGACTTCATCTACATCGACCCGGCCATGCTCAGCACCTTCCTCAAGCTCGGCATTCCGATGGCGATCAAGGGCGCCGCGATTCACTTCTCCAAACTCTTTGTCAACTCGTGGATTAATTCCTATGGCGTCGTCGTGAGCGCCGTGGCCGGCATCGCCAACAAATTCGGCAGCATCAGCAATCTGTTCTCCAGCGCCATCAACACCGCCGCCTCGTCCATGGTCGGCCAGAACATTGGCGCCGAAAAGTTTGAGCGTGTCCCGCGCATCATGATGGCCGCCTTCACCATCGCCACAAGCATCGCGGCATTCATGAGCCTGCTACTGTTGACATGGCCACACGCCATCTTCAACATCTTCACTACCGAGGCCGACGTTCTGGCCGTCTGCATGCAATACCTCCCCATCGCTATCCTTGTCTTCTTTGGCAGCGCTGCCCGCTCCCCCATGAACGCCCTCATCAACGGCAGCGGACACTACATCATCAACTTCGTGGTCGCCATCCTTGACGGCTTCGTCTTCCGCATCGGTTTCGCCCTCCTACTTGGCCTTCACCTACGCATGGGCTACATGGGATTCTGGTACGGCGACACCATCGCCAACTTCACCCCCGTCGTCATCGGCCTCGTCTTCTACATGTCCGGTCGTTGGCGCACGCACCATGTCACCGGCTGAGCGGTGGAACGAATCGGATGACCAATTTCCGCTCGTGGCGGCTTATGATTCGGGGGCAGTGTTGAGGCGAACGTAGATATAATAGTAGTGCCACGTGGAGACCCTTTTCCCTTATCGGATAAGGCCGTTACCCACTCTTTTCGAGCATACGGCACGCGACGGCATTGCCCTCATCTGGATCACCGCGCGCCTACGTAGGAAAAAGGAACACACCGCAAACACATATCGTTAAGCATACAACAACATCTCGCGATACACGTGAAGCAACAATAGCCGCAAGCTGTTACACTTGCGGCTATTGCCATTTAATACAGTATATAGACTGTTATTTCTGAGTCCCCATAGCGACCCTATTCGGTCAGGGCACTGTAGTCGTAGTTGTCGGTCTCGTCGGTTTCGGGGACAAGGTCGGTGCAGTCAATCAGTGCGCCGATAACTTTGCCGGCGGCAACGCTACCTGTCACGGAGATTTCCTGTGTCTCGCCGGGGGCCAGTCCTGCGCAGCGCACGCCACCCGCGATAACCTTATCGCGGAAGTAGTAGCCTGTGGAGTACTGTTGCGTTCCGGTGTAGACCTCGGTCCAGAAGATACCGCTCTTGCTTGTTCCGGTATTCTTGATTGTACCGCTGACTGTCATCTTGTTTCCAACTTGCGTGAACACAGGTCCTTCGCTCCAGACCAAGTTGACGTTCGCGGCAGCATCGACCGGTGTGCTCAGCGAGATGCGTCCATCGGCGCTTGCCATGCGGTTATCCCAAGGCGTGATGTCGCCCGGATTATCGCCGGCGCCTTTGCGGTTTACAACTGCAACCAGTGTATACATCCCGTCGCCGATGGCATTGATGGGTTTCTCGAGCGAGTACACCGCGCTCTGCCCCAGTGCCGGAGGCGTAATCTTCTGGCTCCAAACGGCCGTCGATCCGCCGACGAAGCTGACGCCGCCGTCGCGTGACGCGAAGACCTCAAGCCAAATGTCGCCTTCGGGCATTGCAGTACCCTTATTAAGGACTGTCACATCGTAGCTGAGTTTTTCGCCCGGAGCAACTTGTGCGGGTGCCACCTGTTTTTCGTCGATTGCGAAATCAATGACAGCGAGGTCGATGTTGTTTTCGGCAGGCGCAGGCAGAATGGACGGGTCATAGAAGACGCCGCAATTATTGTTTGTTTCATTCGTTTCGGGGACGATATCCGTGCTGTCAACCATCACGCACACGCCGCGAGTTGCCACACCTGTCGGCACATAACCGGTCAGCGCAAAGTCATAGGTCTCACCGGCGGGTAGATTCTGAACGAGGAAGCCATTGCCCATCGAACCTTGCGGCATCAATGTTGCTTCCGCGGTCATTGTCCCATAGAAGCCCTCAATCCATGCGCCCGAGCGATCCAAATCATCCGGACCATTGTTGCGGATTGTACCCGTCACAAGCACCCGTGTCGGATTGTTCTTGTCAATCTCATAAGCAATCGTCTCGAGCATCTCAAGGTCACACGAAGGCACCTTGGGATTCTTCACATGCAGCCGTTTTCCGGCGATTGGCAACCAGTTATTCACAAAGCTGTACTCATCAACTCGACCGCTAATCGAGCCACGGTTGATGCTCGGAACCAGTGTGTAGACGCCATCCGGGACGGCCTTCAACGTCAGAGGATTCGCCGCCTCGAGTGTCTGATCACCCTTCGCTGCGCCATCCGCAAGATAAGAACTCGTCACAGCCGTACCAAAACGCATCTGATCGAATCCACCGGTCTTGCTTGCGAAAACTTCACACCAGAACGGAACATCGACTTGTGCATTCGCATTGATTTTCCAGTTCAAATCAACAGCCTCGCCCGGTGCGATTGCAGCGTCGACACCAGAGCTAAACTGCGACGAAATGAGTTTCATATCAAGCAGACGAGTATACGAAACAATCATACTGACCGTCTTGCCTTTTTCCACATAAATCGTTTGTTCAGGCGGCACGTTCCAACCATCAATTGCCTTGAAAGTAATGGCATGCGAGCCGACTGTAACATAACGGATGTATGCGCCCGAATCCTGCCACTTGCCGCCATCAATGGCCCACTTGGCACCTTGTTCGATAGCTTCCTTGGGCGCCAACGTCACCTTGACAGCACCGGCCGGAATCTCTTCATAGACGCCGTTGTAAGTGAGCACCGTATCCTTCTCAATCGTGACAACAGCCTCGGCAGGAGCGTTCCATCCCTCAATCGACTTGAAGGTTAACGTGCAAGTACTCGCCGCGGGGAGATTATAGATAATGTCGCCGCTCTTATACTCCTTGCCGCCACAATACCAACGGGCACCCAGAGCACTCACGGCATCCGGTTGCAGAAGCACACGCAATGAACCGAACTGCTTCACATATGTACGAGTCCAAACCTTGGTCTCGCCCGCATAAGCGATCACGCCCTGAGCATCAGGAGTCTTCCACCCGGGAACATCCTTAAAGCTCACCGACACGACCTGCTTGGTCGGAATGGCAACAACCTCGCCACTTTCATACTCGGTCTCATTGATAATCCAGCGGGCACCCGCCTCGCGGGCTTCCTCCGGCTCAAGCATCACCTGAGCATAACCGATTTCGGTCAGCTTACGCAAAACGGGATAACCATCATTCAGAGCATTTGAACGCTCCCAGATGTTTTCGAAATCCCAATCTAAATAATTAGAGGTTGTTCTCATCTCCTCGGTCGTGTAGCCGGTTCCTGCGGCCGAAACACTCGAACCCGAGAACGTCTTATCCCAATAACTATTCTTCGGAACATACGACTTATCCTCGGCAACTGTGCCAACCAAACCGCCAATTGCGGAACCGGTCAGCTGCGTTGCCGCGTAACTCGTCAGGATTTGACCGCAGTTGTTCCCAACCAGACCACCCGTCTGAGCATCGCCCTTGACTTCGCCGCGAGCGAAACAGTTTTCAATCAAGCCATAGTTTGCTCCGGCCAGGCCACCAACCTGCGCGTTGCCACTCACACTGCCATTCACGCTGACACGATTAATTGTGCCACCATTCACGCCAACCAACATACCAACAGCGGTTGTGCTTGTCGAACCATCAACCGACAGATTCTCCAACGCCAAGTCGAAGATTTCGGACTCCGTTCCGGTCACGCCAAACAAACCGGCATACTCCGATTCAGACCCGGCAATCGACAGATTCTTGATTGCTTTGCCGTTACCATCAAAGTAACCGGCAAACTGTTTCTCCGCACTGCCAAGTGGCATAATGCTCGTTGTTGAACTGATGCTTGCATCAAGGTCACGCATCAAGCGATAATACTCATTCATGTTGCCATTACCGATTGCAACCAAATCACTGAGGTAATAAATCTCGTTTATCTTGACAAAGTTGGCTTGGACCGTTTTGTCACTATCCATCAGCACCTTGACTGTTGCCGACTTCTTGTCGCCAATCACAGGGCCTTCCCACCCCTTGAAGAACGTCTGCTCATTATCAGGAACTGCTGTTAATTCGACAAGCGTCCCTGCATCATAAGCGGTCTCCTCGGGGTCAAGCGTAACTGCGCCGTCACCAACGATAACGACATCCAATGTAAACGTCCCTGTCGGTTGCGGCACGACTTTTGCCTGCAAGTACGGATAAGTCAAATTCTCATCAATACCCCAGACTTCTTCAAAATCAAAACCAACAAACGACGCCTGTTGCTTCATTTTTTCTGTTTCAACACCAACGCCACCAGCTGAAACAATAAGTTTCGACGTGTTAACATCCCAGTAACCACTGGTCACGACACCGGCATTGGCTCCGACAAGACCACCCATATTGGAACCGATGATGGTGCTTGTGCAAGGGCCAATACTGTAAACAGATGTAAGACTTGCGCTTGCGCCATTGCTACCCACAAAGCCGCCGATGTAGTCAGCGCCCTTGACCGAGCCGGTCGCATAGCAATTCGTGATTTCAGATGAGGGCATATTCTCGCCCACAAAACCACCGACATAATCCACACCGGCCACAAGACCACTGGCAAACGAAGTCATAATCGAACCACTGTTCGCACCGACCAAACCGCCTGTTTGATCCTCACCGACGATGGAACCTTTTGCGACACAAGAGGAAACCTTACCACTGTTATCACCCATCAAACCACCGACACTAGTACCACCAAAGACATCTTCGACCGCATAGCAACTCGCGACCGAACCTGAGTTCAGACCAATCAGGCCACCGGCATAGGCGCCTTCAGCATCACCCAAAACACTAGTCTCCGAATGGCAGTTCTTCACATCGGCAACATTAACACCAATCAAACCACCAAGATTCGAGTTAGCGAACACCGTACCACTGCTCCAAGCATCTTCAACAGGGCCACCATTGTACCCAATCAAACCGCCCCAATAAGCATTCGGTTGACCATCAAGCGACTCAACAGAACCATCCGCAAGAGCACCTGAAACGGTACCATAGTTCAAGCCAATCAAGCCACCGGCCGACAAAGCACCGGTTGTCTCTTCGCCGCGTGTATCCACTGAACAACGAGCGGAAACTTCGGAAACTCTCGCCTGTGCGCTTGTGCTACCAATCAAACCACCGGTGCAATAACCACCGTGAATTGAGCTGACCACCGACGCCGATGAAACCTTGCCGCCTTCATAGCCTGTCAAGCCACCGACATAACTCTGTTTCATGAAGCCACTGACTTCTGCCAATGACCGGACATTCACCAACAGACCGGCATCCCAACCAACAAGACCGCCAACATAACTGTAGTTGTCCAAAGCGTTTACTTTGCCACCCACCTCGGAATCGGTCAAAACGCCGCTGTTGAATCCAATCAAACCACCGATGCCCGCGAAATAGGAGCCGGTATTATAGTTATAAGAACCCGTCACCTCAAGATCTGTCGCTGTGCAGCTTGTCACCGTGGAATTGTCCGCAACACCCGCAAGAGCGCCAACATAACGCGAGCCGCAAACCTTGAACGAACGAAGGTTATAATTGCTAACCTCCGCGCGACCACTCAACGAAGCAAACAAACCTGCATATTCTTCCTCGGAACGATCAATGTACATATTCGAAACGGTAAATCCTTGACCATCGAGGATACCGGTGAAAGAGGAATTCTTCCCGATAGGAGCAAAGCCTAAACCATCATTCCAGTTTCTTGTCTCACTAGCATCAATATCCGCCATCACGAGATATTTACCATTAAGATCCGCTTCCGGCAAATTCTGCAAATCATCAAGCGTCCAAATCTCGTAAGTCTTCGAGAAAATCGCCGTCACAACCTTATGGTTATCAATCTTAATCGTCGTCTGCGAACTTAACGAATCGCTTACATCACCGCGCCACCCACGGAAGATAGTTCCCTCAGCAGGAAGAGCAATTAGCGTCAGTTCCATGCCAAGCTGATACTTCGCATCCGGAGGACCAATGATCTGCACACTGCAACCGGGAGTCCCCGTTACAAAAGTCTTGAACCAAAGCGGTTCAATCGAGAAATCAAAGTACGGGAAGCTGTTGCCTTCCGAAATGGACCAAACATCCTCAAAATCCCAATTGGCAAAAGTCGCAGCAGACTTCATTTCCTCCGAGGTGACACCAATGCCACCTTCGGAATTATCACGTTGTGTTGTTTCAGTATTCCAATAGCAATCAATCACCTTGCCACCGTTATTCGCGCCAATCAGGCCGCCGGAATAAACGCCACCTTCTGACAAACGACCGGCCGCATAAGCACGTTCAATCGTTCCAGCATCTTGATAGCCAACCAAACCGCCAACATAAGAATCACCCCAAGGGCTACCCATGGCATAGACATCACTCAGGTCACCGGCGTTGCTACCAATCAAGCCACCAACCGTATCATCACCGGTCACCTCGCCAATTGCGAAAGCATACTGAACGCCGCCGAAGTTATCACCAATAAGACCGCCGACGTAATTCTGACCATCAACCTGACCAAACGAACGGCAAATCGCGACCGACGTCCCTGTAGCGTTACTACCAATCAAACCACCAACATAAGAATGACCGAGGACATTACCTGTCACTGTTGTTTCGAGCACATTACCCTCATTGAGGCCGATAAGACCACCGGTGTAATCATAACCACTCACGGCCATATCCGAAGCAATCTGAAGCACTTCACCACCATTGGTGTTATGAGCGACAGCGCCACCATTGGTGTTAAAGCCGTCAATCTCACCGTTCAATGTCGATAAACCGAAGATATAGCTACCGTCATTCAGACCGACACTGCCACCGATAAAGCTATCAAAACCGGACGCGCTTAATTTGGCAGCCTCAATGGCAGATGCATAAATTACGGACTTGCCCAAGTTAGCGCCAACTGTGCCACCGATATTGGTCAGACCGCTTATATCCACGCCGGTTGACGCAAAGTTATCAATATTAGCTTTAGCATCATTCTTACCAATCAAACTACCGACGAACTCTTCGCCTGTGACCGAGCCGGCTGTAACACTGCAATCAACAACCTCAGCGCCCGTAGACGTACCGGCGAGTACACCAACATTGTTCTTGCCCACAATCGTCGGATTATCAAATTTGATTGACTTCACAGTCGCGTTCTTGCCCAAAGCCGCAAACAAGCCCTGATCATTAGCGGCCGCGGCGTCAATCGTCAGTCCCGAGATTGTGTGTCCGTTACCTTCGAAATAACCCGTGAAAGGTTTGGAGGCACTCCCGATAGGACTGAAGTTCTCAATCGTGCTGAGATCCAAATCTTGAGTCAAAACAAAGAAGCCGTTCATCGACGGAGCAACCGTTGTAACCAAGTCATTAACGCTCGTGATTTCCTTGTAGAAGATTGCGCGAACAGTCTGATTACGCGTCATTGCGACAGTCGTCACAAGCTCGTTCGCAACCACGACATCGCCCTCCCAGCGCAAGAACTTCGCGCCATCCTTGGGCTTCGCGGTCAGAGTAACAGATGTTCCTACAGCATACGTCTCTTGGTCTTCTTCAAGCATCGGGTCAACTTCAACGGTACCAAAACCCCCGGGAACCAGCACAAACAAATTGAATGCGGCGCCACCCTCACCCATCATACGCAGAGTAGGATAGCCCTGATTCATACCTGTGCGTGGAAAATCCCAAACCGTAACAAAATCATAACCTTCATAAGTATAAACCTTCTTCATCTGAAGATCGGTCTTCGCAGCGCCACCATCTGACAAAACGAGACCGGACAGATGCAAATCCCAATAAGAGGCAGTAACCGTTTGCGTGTCATCACCAACGCCAACCAGACCACCGGTGTTGGCGCCGCTATTCTTGATGGTGCAAGCCGCATAGGACTTATCAACTTGAGCGCTCTGGGACATCATACCAACCAAACCGCCGGCAGTATCCGTTGCAGTCAATGGAGAAACCGCATAGCAATTATCAATCCTGCCACCAATCGCCGAACCAACCAAACCGCCAACAACAGCACCCGAAATAGTCCCAACGCTATAGCTCTTGCTCAGCGTACCCTTGTTCGTACCGACAATACCACCAACGATACCATCTGTCGCTATGGGCAACGAGGTCGATGTATCCGAAACGATAGCGGTTGTCTCATTCAAACCAATCAAGCCACCCACCGTCGCTTGGTCACCGGCGCCAGTCAGCGTCAGTCCTTCATCTTCACCATCGGCCTCGGCATAGCAATTATAAACCAACCCTTTGTTCACGCCAATCAATGTGCCGGCGGCAACTCCATCTGCGGGGCTCCCGGGAGCAACCGTGACATGCTTCAAACCGACACTCGCGACAGTACCCGACTCGCCAACACACCCAAACAAACCCAGTTGAGGATTGTTGCCGGAAAGTGTCAAATCAACGATACTGTTATGATTTCCAACAAAGGCGCCAAGAAAGGGTTTTTCCTCGTTGCCAATAGGAGGAAAACCATTCTCCCATTCTGCAGTCGGAGAGGTATCGATATCCTGCGTCATCAGGAAGTACTTGCCTTCCGTAGAGATGTCCTCTGTCTCCGTAGTCGTATACTCAGACAACCACACAAGGTGATTGACGGTGCTCATCAAATACGGGCTGGCCTCGGTGCCTGCGCCTGGAGGAATAACAGCAGTCTGAGCCATCGCTCCTGCACTAAGCAACAAGCTGCCCCCAACTGCAACCAGACTGATCAGAATGCGGGAAAATAATCCCTTGCGGCGAGATACTGACAATTCGCCTTCTTCTTGGTGACGCGACTGATAATCGGTCGTTCCTGCGAACAAACTATTCATGCTCGAACTCCACGGGTTTTCAATTTAATTTCTCATGTACTTACTAATACTAATATATGTTATAGCAAATTTCGGGGTGAAAATGCCACCCAAAATGTCGTTTTTAATTTTTTTTCTGCTATTAACACATTTTTTCTTACAACTCTGTCATCCAAAAGCGACTCTTGCCTAAACTTTTCTATCAATTCCACAAAAAGAAAGCGCCTGACTTGAGGTCAAACGCTCTATAAACAAGACCCAAATCAAACACTATTCAATCTTATCCGGCTTCGATGGCGTGGGAGCCTCTTCAGACTTGAGACGATTAAGCTCCTCAAGTAACTCATCCTGTGCCGAATGTCCCGCCCGCGGATTTCGCGGAACGCCAACGCCGGTGTCAGCCAGTTTATTCAACTTCTCACGTGTCTGACGAGCAACGGCCTCACGCACCGCGCGAGCCTCATCCTCAGTCAGTAAGCCCTTGCGCTTCATATCCAGCACATCCTGAACACTCATCCCAAGATTCAAATCAAGGGACGACCGACGTGCCCGACGACGCAAAAGACCCATCAACAAATAAAAGAGAATCAACAAACACAACAGTATAAAAGCAAAAATATAAAAGTTTTGCATTGACTCCATAGGACGATACTCCATAATTCTTTGCACTATTATCTACTATGCACTACACCGAATATTGGTCATGTTATTCCGGCCGATCGACAGTCACACGCACCGTATCCGCACGCCCCTTGTCATCTGTCACCCGAATAAGATAATTCCCAGCCTTCGGAATCCACCACTGTTCATCATCGGGGGAACCATGCGCAATCAGAACATCATTCGCAAACCACCAAACCTCCGTCGCACCCAAAGGATAATTCGCCTTGAGCAGTATCTTTTGCATACTGCCGGCACGCGAATAGTCCTCGATATACTGACCATCCGGCACGGGCGAAATGATTCGAGGATGCTCCGCACGCTGAAACGAGACACAATCCGGGCTATGTTGCGGACGCGTGTCAACACCCTGCACCTTCAAAAATGACTGAACCTGAACAGGCCAGAAAGACACACACTTCCACTCCGTAGCCTTGCCCGCCATACACTTGTCGCAAACCTCAAATCCTGTTGCGGCATCAACCAATATCTTGCGATGCAACGAACACGACCGAGGCAACAATAACGTCTTGCCATCGTCATCAACGATTGCGTCACCTGTATCAAGCGACGAACACAAACCTCTATTGACGGGCAACCCACTCTCCGCGCACAGACTGACACTACGCAAACCAGACGTCGGCTTAAAAGGCCAATTCCCCCCATGATGCGAAGAACGCAATTGCAAAGCCTGAACAATCTCAAGCGCAACCGGAGCCGCCACGGATGCACCCACAAGTGCGCGGCTCGGTTTCGAATCATAGTTCCCTAACCAAACGCCAACCGTATAATATTTCTCTGTAGCGATTGTCCAAGCATCACGATAATCAGAACTCGTCCCCGTTTTCCATGCGACATTTTTCAGCCCACTCAAATTCGGCGCAAACTCATCAGGCTGGCGCAACGACATATCACTCAGCGCACGCAACACAAACCAAGAACTCCCGCTATGCTTCAACCCTGCCAAAGGCAAATACTTTCCTGAATCATCGAACGACCAACTCCGAGGCACAAAACCTGCCTCCGGGACGGGATCCTCACTACAGATGCGCCACGGACGCCACTCACCGCCTCGAGAAAACATCGCATACGCATTGGTCAAATCAAGCAACCGCACACCACAACTCCCAATCACCAACGACAACCCATACCGGTCTGTCTTCCCGTTGATACTCGTCAACCCGACAGAGCGCAAAAAACCTACGATGGGCACAATCCCAATCTTCTGCAAAACCTCAACCGCCGGGATATTCAGCGACCATGCCAGCGCCTTGTCGGCACGCACCAGCCCCTGATAATTCCGATGAAAATTCTCCGGCACATAACCTGCCCAACTCATGGGAACATCGGACAAAACCGTCTGCGGCAAGAGTACCCCCGCATCAAAAGCATATCCATAAATCAACGGTTTCAGCGCAGAACCCGGAGACCGAATCGCGAGCGCGCCATTGACCTGACCATAATTCTTATTGTCATAATCGACCGACCCGACCAACGCAAGAACATTGCCTGTCGAATTCTCAATCACGACAACACTGCCATTCGTCACGCCCCGAGGCAACAACCCACGAACAGCGTCATGCAACTTCGACTCCGCCAAATGCTGAATATCCAAATCCAAGGTCGTGCTCATGCGCGTCACACGGGGATAACGGCTGTGAACCATATCCGTAAAATGCGGCGCCTCGCGAGGCAGCGGACTCTGAGTGATGACCGGAACCGAAGCCTTCGCCGAACGCAACGCCGACTCATCAATCAAGCCATCGCGATACATCAAATCCAAAACATGATTCCGACGAACCAGACTCCCGCTCAAATTCCTGTCCGGACGCAACCGCGACGGAGACTGCGGGAGACCGGCAAGCAGCGCCGATTCAGGCAAATCCAAATCCTTGGCCGAGACGCCAAAATACCGATACGCGGCCGCCTCGATTCCCTGAATATTGCCACCATACGGAGCATTGGACAAGTACAACGACAAAATCTCATCCTTACTCAGTTGCCGCTCCAGTCGCAACGCCCGCCATATTTGACGAAGCTTCCACTTGAGAGTTCTACCGGATTTCTCTTGGTCAAGCATCACAGCTTGCATCGTCAAAGTGCTGGCACCACTCACGATTCTCCCACGCATCAAATTCGTTCGAAAAGCTCGGAGAAAAGCGAGATAATCCACACCGCCATGACTCCGAAATCGCTTATCCTCGACAGCCAAAGTTGCCTGCACAACCCACGGCGAAACATCATTCTCTGCCACCGGAATCCGCCACCGCTCATCGGTCGCAAGATAGGAACGCAACAAACGCCCGTGACGGTCAAACAAACTGCTGGAAGTATTATACCCATAAAGGCTGTCGACATCTATCGGGGGACCATAACGAACGGCGAGCGCAAGCGCAACCCAGAGCACCAGAAACAGAGCAACCAAAACGCCTGAAAAAATGCCGACGCTCTTCAACAAACGATGCTTACACCGACCCGAGCCAATCAAACGAGAATTACCCAAAAAATACAAACCCAATATTTCAATATATCCTTAATACATCAGCTATAAAAAAAAGACTATGAATCAGCAGTTTTGACGGTTCTTTTTGAACCCGATAATTGCAAGAAAGTGATGTCTCCAACCATGTCTCCGTTGCCAAAGCAAATCGCCGAACTCGCAAGGAAAGCGCTCGACCCTGAACTAACCAAAACACCGGCAACCGCATTCATCGAAGCACTGGCTCACAGAGGAACGGGAATCTGTACGCTCGTCCAAAACAACCACGGACTGACCGAAGATGAACTCCGGTCTGCGTTTGCGAAAACCGCCGATCTCCTCTCTGCCATCGAAGACGAACTCGCCAAGACAAAACATAAGGACGCACCTCAAAAATCGAAAGCTTCCACCGCTCTATATAAAGGGTTTTCGCGCAGCGAACTCGAACCGTTCGTCGACACCCAAGCGGCCGGACAAATCGCAAACGCCTTCGCGGCCGTAGACGGAGCCTGCAAAGGAAATCCCGGACCCGCGGGCATTGGCGGCGTTCTCGAGACGACCGACGGCAAACAAATCGCGAGAATCTCTCAAGCCATTGGCAACCAAACAAACAACATTGCCGAATACACGGCGTTCATCACACTGCTTCAAACGGCCGCCTCACTCAACATCAAAAGGCTCCAAGTGCAAAGCGACAGCGAACTGATGGTCAAACAAATCAACGGCATTTACAAAGTCAAAAACGCGAACATTTTCCCGCTCATCAAGCAAGTCAACCAGCTCATGCAGCAATTCGAATCGGTCAAAATCATCCATGTCCCACGTGAGAAAAACGCGCTTGCCGACGCGCTCAGCACATGGTGCTTGGAGAAGAATCCGGACGCCTGACTATGACCTTATCATCATCCGAACCCGGCGAAGATGCCCTCGGATGGCTTCACATCCGACTGACACCAAATCTGACGCGAACACACTTTCATCAGTTGGCGCGCCGATTCGGTTCCCCCGCATATGTCTTCGGAGCGGTCCCGGAACAAATCACGGAACTCAAGGGTTTCGCCCCTGAACTCGCGAGAGCTGTCGTCAACGCCAACACTCTCATGCGTGACGAAGTCAAAAAAGAACTTGAACGAATGGACAGGCTCGGTGTCAAACTTCTCTCCGAGGAAGACGACGACTACCCCGTCAATCTTGCCAACTCGAACTCCCCTCCCCCGCTAATCTATGTCAGAGGGACACTCGACAAAAAGCGCGACCAGTGCGCCCTCGCCGTCATCGGCACGCGCACACCCACACAGTACGGCATCACCATTACGGAGCAACTCGTCAAACCCATCGCCGCCCGAGGTATAACCATCGTCAGTGGTATGGCCATCGGCCTTGACGGAATCGCCCACAAAGCAACCCTCAGCGCAAAAGGGCGAACCATCGCGATTCTCGGAACAGGCCTCGGGCGTTGCTATCCGGCCAGCCACAAAAAACTCGCCGAAACAATCATCGCCGAAAACGGCGCAATCATCAGCGAGTATCCGATGGAGACAACATCCGCCTTTGCCCAAATCACCTTCCCCGAAAGAAATCAAGTCATCGCGGCGATGTCGCTGGGAGTCCTTGTCGTCGAAGCAAAGGAAAATTCCGGAACGATGATTACGGTCAAGGCGGCGCTCGAAGAAAACAGAACCGTATTTGCCGTTCCCGGTGATATCAACAGGGAAAACTCGCAAGGGACAAATGCGCTCATCGCGGCCGGAGCCAAGCTAACACAGCACGCCACGGACATCTTTGACGAGATGGCGGAACCAATCGCGCGACTCCTCAATAATAATACCAAACCGCAACAAACAAAAACTATGGACAATACCATATCCGAAATGGTGCTGGAAACACTGACGCGAGAAGAAAAGATCATCCTCGATATCCTCAGACACGAACCGGCGCACATCGACGTCATCAGGGATCGTGCCGCTCCCCAAGGCATCCCGCCGAGAATCGTCCCCAACATCCTGATGGAACTCGAACTCAAAGAACTCATCAGCATGATGCCCGGAAAAATTTATACAACAAAAATCTGACAAAACAATATTATCCATATTGCAGCACAAAATACGAAGAATGAAGAACACTATGAAAATCAAGAGTACTCTTTTTGCTATGACTATTGTCTTTTCTACAGTTAATGTTATAAGCCTCGAAGCGGCAACCCCAAAAGACTGGAATTTCACCGTCGACACCGCCATCAAAGGCGGACTTCCCTCAATCTCGGGAGAAACAAAGGGCGATGCGAAGGGCCTCGATTATGAAATTGTCAAATGCCTGAAAGACGGCACCACACAACCCCTGACGAAGGCCTCTCTGCCGCCGGCCAAATCAATGAAACTCGAAATGCCGTCCGTCGACAAAGAAACATTCATGAAGGTTTATATCACCGAGCAGGGAACAACCGAACCCATTTTCGAATGGAGCACGTTTGTCGTACCCAACGGAACTGACATCATGAAACACAAGCCTGCCGCGGATTACGCCAAGCCGAAAGACTTCAAGGAATTCTGGGACAAGGCTAAAAAGGAATTGGCGCAAGTCCAAGGCCAACCCGTCATGACAAGAATCCCCGAAAAGGATACCGAAACCGGAATGTTCTGGCGCGTGGATGTTCCATCTGTCGCCGAGACAACGGTCTCCGCATGGTACTATGTGCCCAAGGACGCCTTTGACGCCGACGGCAAAGTCGTCAAGAAATATCCCGCCCTGCAAATCATGCCCGGCTACGGAGCCGAAGAGCCACCCTTCGACAGAACCAAAGAAGGCCTCATCACGCTCTCTGTCAATCCTCGCAACCACGGCCCATCCAGAGACTTCTGGGTATCCCCTGTTGACCACATGTGGTACAACATCGATCAACCCGAAAGCTACTACTATAAACTTGCGTTCATGGACGGACTCAGATTCATTCATTTCCTCTTCGACCAACCCGAAGTCGACGCGAAACGCGTAGCAACTGAAGGCGGAAGCCAAGGCGGATTGTTCGCCATCGCAGTGGCAGCTCTCGAACCACGCATCGCCGCCGTATGCTCAAACGTCACGGCGTTCTCCTCATACGCCGACGGAATGACAATGGCAAGAATCGGCCATCACACAAACTTCGCGAAGGTTTTCCGCGAAGAAAAAGACGCCGCTAAACTGAAAGTTAGGAAGCGCTCGCTGGCAATGACGGACGGAGCGAATCTTGCCACAATGGTCAAATGCCCCACACAGATCAACATGGGCGACATTGACCCCGTATGTCCATACGTCGCCGGAATCGGCGTGCTCAACAGCCTAGCGTCCAAGAACAAAGAGTTCCACATCTACGCCAACACACCTCACGCTGTTCCCAATGAGATGAGAGCGAACAACGCCGCATGGCTCAAAAAGTACATCAAGCTCGGAACTGCCACGCCGGTCAAAAAGACCGATGTAAAAGTAACGGCAAAAAAGGATAAAGCAAAGAGCCAAGCCAAGAAGAATAACGCGAAGGCAAAGACGACTAAGAAAGCCAAGAAAAAGGCAGTACCAACACCTTGCCCCTGTGAGAAATACAGACTCGGCGAAGAATAGAATTCGGTCAATCAAGACGAACGAGGATACTCTGCAAACGCGAGTGTCCTCGTTTTTTTATTCACCCTAACAAAATCAATATGTGCAGATTACCGACTGGATTGTATAGAGTAGAGTATAACATTATCTTTACGAAAGACTCGAAAGTATATGGCAGAACGACACGATAAACATACCGGGGACAGTTCCGGAAGCCTTGCAGCCGCGTCCGAATCATTACGCGACAAGGCTAAGACACTGTTTCAGTATCATATGCGACGCTTAACACTACCCGAATTCGTTATGGCAGCCATATTAATTATTACCGGCGTACTCATGAGAACCGTTCACATAGTATTCCGCGAAATGTTCGGCAACGAATTCAGAACGCTCGACTACCTCGAAGGGAAAATCGGTGCTATCGATGTGTTCAGCGGCGTCATGCCACTCTACTACTGGATAATTGATGCATGGGCGTCATGCGTCGGAACAAGCAGCGACCTTCTACTCAGATTGCCATCCGTCATCTTCGGACTGGCAACACTGCTATGCATCTTCATCTTCGCGCAAAGATTCCTTCGTGGCATTGCGTTCATCTCAGCGCTACTCGTGTTCTGCCTGAACCCAATCCTCATCGCCGCCTCAAACCAAGCAACGCCATTTGCGTTACTCGGACTCATTGCGACACTCTCTTGCTACTTCACCGTCATCGCCCTCAACAAAGGCGGACTTCGGAACTGGATTGGCATGGCAGTCACCGCCGTACTCGGATTCCTCACCCACCCCATCTTCATGTTCCTGACACTCGGGCAGATGATCTTCGTTGCCTTCCGCCCGGCGAGACCCCCACGCGCCATGTGGATTACATCAATCATCACAGGCGCAATCATACTCAGCGCGATGATATTCTTCGCGATTCTCGGACAAGAACACTTCAAGATTATCGAATCAAACATTCCGGCGCTCGACGATGTCACCTATAGTCTCGTCGCCGTCATATGCGGAGACTTCGACAGATACTGGAACACAGAATTCATCAGAGCCTTCCTATACATGGCAGTATTCGCGATGCTCATCATCAGCTTTTACTACTATTGGCAAAGACAAGTCGAAGACAATGCGTTACCCGATGGAGTCATATGGATTGACGACACCGCGGACATTGTCCAAAACTGGAGAAGACTCTCACTGGCGACATTCATGAGACTACACTGGATAACATTCGCCGTGCCCGTATTTGGCATTTTCATCATCGCCTCATGCATCAAAGGCATAGACCTGACACCCGAACAGTTCATCATTTGTCTTCCGCCATTTGCGATTCTCTTCGCATCCGGCGTTGACTACGCGCCCGGGAAATACACAAAATACATTCTGACATGCATCTTCGCCGCAACAATGATAGTCTACGGAATCAACACCGTTGCGGACAACGGATACGGCGTCGAAAAACTCTCTCACAAACTCAACGACCTCAGTTTCGATTCGACAAAAGACAAACTCATCGTTGCCTACTACAGAGACAACATCAAGCCAAGCTTCGACAGATACGGCATCAACAAGGTCCAATTCATTCCGCTCGACAAAAACGCCGAACAGAGAGAAATCAACACGATAGTTGACCAAGCTGTTGGCAACGTCGAAAGAGCATTCGTATTCTACGTTGACGACTTCACCAAAAAGCATGTCGGCGGAGAGACCAGCAACATGTCCTTCGTCAGAGTATGGTTCAACTACCACCAGAACCTATTCCCGACAGCCAAATCATGGAGACTTTCGAGACCCGAAAAAGCAGAACTCGTCGTCTACACACACGAAAACTCAACCGACGAAAACACAACCACCGAACAAACAAAATAACACCAAAAACAAACGAAACCCAAAACAGACGAGGCACCCACCTCGTCTGTTTTTTCACACAACCAGTAGACTAAATATAATTTAATTAAGTAGCCTCAATTTCACCACGCCACTCTCCACTCTTAACTCTCAACCCTATATCAAGCTCTCAACTCTATCTTAGTTGCCCCAGTTGGCTTAGTTGTCCCATTCGCCTCAGTGGTTTTTTCTGCTGTTTGATAAAAATAATGTATGGAGGTACATCGCAATAACATCAAAACTAATTGTATAACTGTAAAGGAGTCTCGAAAAATGATTTCCAATTTCTTGTACGACAAACCTAAATCGCCTCCGCATCCGGTGTCCCCATACAGCTATCTCTGGTCACATCTCACTCAAAGGTGATAATGAAATGAACAAACTTACTTTAACAGAATCTCAGAGATTTTTCTTTGGTGTAGCATATCTCCTCCTATTCGCCTTGATTACATGGGGGGCAGTATTATTGCATATTGATTTAGGTTTTGCCTTACTACCTGTTATTTTATTGACTTGGTGTGCACGCAAGTTATCCCCTCTTCCTCAGGACAAACGTCTGCTCGTAGTATTGTGGATTATCTCCGCAATAATCATCTTGTCCTTGTTATATGTGGTGTTTGCCCCCGAATACCGGTATATCTGGTCAAATCTCACTCAAAGGTGGTAATGAACAATGAATCCGTCGCTAACAACAAAAAATATCGTTTTTGGACAGGGTTTAATTTCCTTTATATGCGTACTTTTGATGGTCGACCTCTGCACGCCATATGGGGTCAAAAGCCTCATCCCCAACAATAACCTTGACTGGATTAGTGCCATATGCTACATGCTTGCTACGATATTCTTTGCGCTATATTTCGGATTATCCCAACGCGAATACATGCCGATTTGGAAAGCAACGATAGTAACATTCATCAACATTTGCGTCTCATTCGCCCTCGGAGCCGTAATCTACAATCTCATCATATAGTTGTCATACTAGGGAAAGGAAGAGCCCACGATGATCCGTTCAAGCTTCGCCAGATTTTTCGTTAACTATGAAAGACCATTATTCACTTGGCTTTGCATACTTTGGGTTTTGTCCCTTATCTTCTTCTTCATCATGAAGGAGCATATGTTTGATATGCCTCGATTCGAAGCGGTGGCAAAGATTGGAGCCACTTGGGAAGAAGTCAAAACAGAGTATGACCTACTTGACGAACGCATCAAGTCCGCTGAGAAAGCAATATTATACAGATGGCCCAATCGTTTCTCATTCGTTTCTTCCCAATATGGTGAACTGTTTGTCAATGACGTTTTGCCCAATCAAAAAACCGAGGAGAAACAGACGACCGCGACTCTCCCCGAATTCTACCCAAACGCGAAACGAACATGTCTCATCAGGAATTCCTTAGCAATAGGATACCTATTGGTTTTCGATGAAAACGACAGAATCATCGTCCGCACTATAGTTCATGATGAAGATTAGTGAAGAGGAGAGAATCGTATTATGACACCAAAATCGTATCTCACTAGAGCAGTTTTTGTCTATATCCTTTGCGCGCTGTTTTTCGCACTCGTCTACTGGAAAGCCACCAATTGGTATCGGCTCAATTGGTTCGACCTATACTTGCTCTGTCCTCTGGTCTATGTCCTTATTGCGTTCTCTGTGAAGTACATAATAAGAAAAATCGCTGCTCGCAAAGAAGTGTTCAAGACCATAAGCAATTATTACGCTAACCGTGAAAAATCCTTGTTCAATTGTTTTTGTCTCTTCTGGGTTTTATTTCTACTGGTCTTTTATAGCACTAAAGAAATCGAGTGCAATTTACCAAGATTCGAAGCTATAACAAATCTTGGAACCACATGGGAAGAGATAAATGAGGAGTACAATCTTTCACAAACTCCCCAAGCATCCGTTTATGACATCACAGTGCGCCAAAAGCCTCAATGGAATGTTTACGTCCCCGAAAACGGAGTGGGCATTATCCAAGACAGCATCCCGAGCCGTTCACCGGAGGAGAAAGAAACAACCGCAACATTCAGCAGTTTTTATCCAAACGCGAAACGAACATGTCTCGTCAAAAGTTCCTTAAGCAAAAAATATCTTTTGATTTTCGACGACAACGACGTACTCATTGCTCGATTAGAGTTGTAAAACAATAAGGAAGAGGAAAAGAACCCATCATGAAACCGGAATCATATATCATCAAGTTACTCTTTACTTACTTCTTTTGCTATATGCTTTTCCAAATCTATCACTTTGGAAGAGCCGAGATCTATCGATTCAGTTGGGTAGACATATACTTGTTTCTACCCCTGATATACGCGGCCATTGCGCTCTCCCTGAAACAAATAACAAAGGGAAACAACACAAATGAATAGGAAATTCCGCCACTCTATCCCATTCGCCCCATCGCCCTATTGGGCCTATTGGCCCAATAATCTAAAATTAAACAGCCTTTACTCCACACTATCTCAACTCTCAACTCTTAACTCTCCACTCTATCTGAAGCTCTCAACTCTTAACTCTATTAGAAAGAAGTACTATCGCATGAATAAGTTTTTATGTTACACCATAATCGCCGCTGTTGGACTGTGTTTATCAGGCTGTGGCGATGCTCCGACAACCAAAACCGATGCCTCCCAAATCCCCACCAATATTCCCGCAGATAAGCTGACGCAAACGGAATTAGTTCGGATGAAGATCGAAGCGGAAGCCAAACCAAACGAGAAGAATTCGTACCTCTCAGATCATGGGCAGGAAATAAGAATCCAAATGTTATACGATGACCGCAATCTTGAGACGACACGTACATTCTTTTCGCTACCCGACAACAAACCGTGTATTTACATTGGCCATGGTTATGCCATGATGACAAAGGAATACGACGAAAACGGAAATGTGGTTTGTTTCCGTTTCTTTGACACCGAAGGCAAACCATGTATGACGGATGGAAAAATGTCTATCATGCGTAGGACGTACAATACCAAAGGAAAAGTCACGGAAGTAACGTACTATGATGTTAACAACAAACCTTGCGAAGACAAAAATGGAATTACCAAACTCGTCCACGTCTATAATGATGACCAAACTTCGCTTGTCGAAACTCAAAAGTTCAATTTGAATGGCAACAGAATCTGACGTATTGAATCGTCAGAATTCCGTTGCGCTCACCGTTTCAGAGCTTAGTAGAGTTCCCAGCCGGAGACCATTGATGGAACATCATTGATTCGCAGATTGTCAATCCATGTGCCTTCGACAGCACTTGGCGAACCACTATGATTCTCGCGGAATCCCACTTGGAAAGCGCCTTTCGTAGGACCTCCGGATGGCAATGCTCCCTGATAGATTCGCGTTCCGTTGACCTCGACGCAAAGCTGTTCGCCCGCCGCGGCATTCGGACAAATGCACATCCTAAACGTTGTCCAAGCGCCGCCCGCCGCACCCGTTTCGGCCAGAGATTTGCTCCCCAGTAGCGTCACCGGCTTGGAGCGCGTATTGTCGTTATGGGCGCAGACAAACTCAAAGACACCGGCATGGTCGGCGCGACCGTTATTCAACCCGACGCCCGCCACGTTCTCAAAGATGAGCCAGTAGCCATCCTCGTAAGCGCCGCTCGCCGTCGTTCCCGAGAAGAACGAATTGCCCTGACGCCCGCAAAGACCCAGTCCGATGGCCTGTGCCGGTTGCGATGCCGACGGAATATAGACCTCGCCAGTCACCGTGTAGCCCTCGTCACTCGCGTCGAGGTCGCTGCCCCCAAAGAAGGCCTGAATCCCGCCGCCGGTCGTGTCGCAGCAACGGTAGACTTTGCCACCGCTTGGCGATGTGCCCACAGCCGTCGGGCTGACGACGCCCAAAGTCTGATAGGTTTGTAGCGCGCAAGCCGGAACGCTCGTAAAGTTCCAAGTCATCGGGAATTGACGCGATACCACATTGGTCGCGCCCGGCGTTGCTTGCATGACAGACAGGTCCGCGCTATTGTTCCAAGTGTTCGCGCCATCCACCGAACGACCACGCGAATACACGCGCCCGTTGCTCCCGGTGCCGCTGCCACTGCCGCCGACCCACGGAGAACCGAATTGCGTCACTTGCGGGTCGCCGTGTCCGCCTAATCCGGCCAGACCATCGTGAGCGTTGTAAACGACCGCGTCGCAGACCGCTCCACTCGCGGTATCGTAAAGCTGAATCGCGCTGGGCGTCCCGTTCTCGATGGCGCCATTTGCCAGCACAGAATCGACGTTCGGAACAGCGCTGCTGCCGACAACATAGTAGCCGTAGCCGCCGCCGTCATTCGCGACCTGTCGCCCACCAAGGGGTACCGTCGCATATGTCGCGCCGTCACTGCCGCCGACAAATCGCAGTTCCATACCGGATGGGAATGTCCCCGCCGCACCATAGATCTCCACAAACTGCGACGCGGATTGCGCGGAGCTGAACTCATTGATGACATAGTCGCAGTGTGGCGGGAGTGTCCGGCTGTAGCGCAACTCATCGAAGTAGATGTAGCCACTTCCGGCCGCGCCGCTTCCCTCGACAAGGAATCCGACGCAAGCAAGGTCATAGGCCCCACCGCCCGCCGTATCGAGGACGCCATCGCCGCTCTTGAACGACTTGAAGTTTGTCACGTAGCCACTGACCGGATCGCGTGTCAGGTCGAACGAAAAGGTGCGCCAACCACTGTCATTCAGCGCGTGTTGCGAACTGATTTCGAGTTCGCCTTTAGCGTCCATTATCACGAACCGCACACTCTGATCCGGGTAGGCCGTCGGCGTATAGACATCGACGGAGACAGTCATGTTTTTGCTGAACAGCGCCTTGGGGGCATTTCTGTCCGCAATCGTATTCTCGGTGTGATGCCCCAGAATCTCATGGCGCAGGAACAACCGGTTGCCGTATGCCATGGTGGCAAAGCTGTAGTACAACTTCAGACAATAGGCGCTGTTGTCCGGCTTGTTCGTGCCGGTGGGACACGCCACGCATTGGATGGATGAACCGTTGCATCCGATGTTGTCGACTCCGGGAACATCCGGGTCACGCCAGCGAGCCTCAAGGTGCTCCCATTTTTCGATGGGGAAAGATTGCGTTCCTTCGGGCGCCAGTGTTTCCTGTGTCGCTTGGCAAATGTGCGGATAGTAACGGTATCTGCTGACCATTTCGCCGGCTTCCATGTCATATGATTTAAAGCTGTTAGCGGGATTGTCGCCCATCCATCGCATTGACCAATACGCCACGCCGCGCAGCCTGTGTCCGGAGGCTTGTGCGCCGACCCAGCTCTGAGCGCCCCGAACTTTGTGGGCAAGCGACTCTTCGTCATCGTAGTTATGAACGTACCATTTGCCGCCGTCCTGATAGGAATACCACACAGCTTCGGCACCTTCGATATATTGTCGAGTTCGTTTCGCGGGCGCGAGAGTTGTGTTCCATTTACCCTGAGTGAACCCCATCGACCCGACATGTTCTTCGATTGTTGTGTTGTATCCGGACTCGGTATTTTGCGTTTGGTATCCATAACTCGGCAACGCCAGAACGAGCTTTTCCGGTGGGCATCCGTTAAGGATATATTTATCGACTCGCGAATCGTATGTACTTTCCGGCGCGACGGGACCGGAGTTTGTTGACCATGAACCGACGAATGGATAACAGCTGTATATCAGGTAATCACAGCTTTTCATCCAACCGGCAACATCAAATGATGTGTAATATGTCGGTGACACATAGAGCGAAAGCTCCTTTTCTCCGAGGGCTGCTTTCATTTCCTTTAGGAATTCGGTGATGCCTGCCGCGGATGCTCTGACCCCCGCAACCGGTTCGAGGTCGAGCGACACTCCGGCGCAATTGTCACCACCGGCAGCGATATGTTCCATGACATTTTTCACGAGAGTTGTTCGCAGAGTCGGGCTGTTCATGACGGTTGTCATGATGGTATCATCGAAGCCCCCGTTTCGCAGACACATGAGAACCTTGACGCCATATCTGTCCGCAGTTCCGCCGGGCTGGAATGCAGCCTTCCGATTGTTCCATGTGGATGGATTGGTGATGACTCCATTCGCGTCGAAGTCCGTAAAGAGATAGGCGAGATGTGTCATTGCCTGCCACGGGTAGGCATCAACAGGCGTGGATGTTTGAACATAGCCAATGGCGACGAATTTGTTTGTATCAATCACGGGCTTCACCGTGCTGCTGATTGCCGCTTTCTCAGGCACCGCCATTGTTTGTGTGGACTCCCAAGAGTTCTCTGTGCCGAACTCAAGGGTTTGTTCCAGATTGCCATCCCCTGCGAGTACGTCTGTTGTTATTGCGTCATTTTGCGGTTGAGCAAGTACGACTGTCGTCGCACAAAATAAAGAGAAAACTATAGGACCGATTTGTGTCATCATCTCTACACCTTTATAGTTGCTTACAGAGGGCAGATAACAAATATTAGTTATTTATTGTGGGCAAAACATTGTACTAAAAGTGTTTTGTTCTTGTGAGATTAGTTTCTTGTTTATGGAAATAATTGGGATAATTCGTTCATAGTAGATATATTGTCAGTTGCTCACTGCGAAAATGCTTATTGTTAGCAAAGGAATAGTTATGCCAATCACAGAATTTTTGGAGAGAAACTCTAAATTATATCCGAATGATGTTGCGCTTGTGGAAGTCAATCCGGCTTATCGTCCTCATCGGACGACGACTTGGTTAGAGTTTAGTCTGATTGAGACGGCTCCCGGCGAGGAGTATCGCCGTGAGATGACTTGGCGTGAGTTTGATTCTCGTGCCAATCGCTTCGCTAATCTTTTGCTGACACGCGGCGTTAAGCGCGGAGACAAGGTCGCGATTCTTTTGATGAATTGCCTTGAATGGCTGCCAATTTATTTTGGTGTGTTGAAGACCGGCGCTCTCGCGGTTCCGATGAATTTCCGTTACACCGCGGACGAAATCAAGTATTGCGTTGATCTCGCGGACGCGTCGGTTCTGGTGTTCGGACCGGAGTTCATTGAGCGTGTCGAGAAAGTCCGTGACCAACTCACAGGAATTCATGATTTCTTTTATGTCGGCAAAAATTGCCCGTCGTTCGCGGATCAATATGAGACGCTGACCACTTATTGTTCTTCCGTTGTTCCGGCGGTCGAGCTTACCGACGAAGACGATGCCGCGATTTATTTTTCTTCCGGAACAACCGGTTTCCCCAAAGCGATTCTGCATTCCCATGCGGCTCTGGTTTCTTCCTGTCGCACGGAGCAAAACCACCATTCGCAAACGCGTCAGGATGTCTTCCTTTGCATTCCGCCGCTTTATCATACGGGTGCCAAGATGCACTGGTTTGGGTCCCTCCTTTCGGCGAGCAAAGCAATTTTGCTTCGCGGCGTTTCGCCCGAATGGGTTCTTCACACGGTCAGCGCGGAAAAGGCAACGGTTGTGTGGTTGCTCGTTCCATGGGCGCAGGATATTCTTGACGCCATCGACAGCGGCGAGGTCAATCTCAAGGATTACCGCCTTTCGCAGTGGCGCCTCATGCATATTGGCGCGCAGCCCGTGCCGCCGTCCCTCATCAAACGTTGGAAGGAACACTTCCCGAAGCATGAGTATGACACGAATTATGGTTTGTCCGAGTCGATTGGGCCGGGCTGTGTCCATCTGGGTGTCGAGAACATCGACAAGGTCGGAGCCATTGGCAAAGCGGGTTATCTCTGGGAGGCCGATGTGGTGACGTCCAAAGGCGAGAGTGTCCCGACGGGAAAAGTCGGCGAGCTGATTGTTCGTGGCCCGGGCGTCATGAAATGCTACTACAAAAATCCGGAAGCGACCAAGGAGATTCTCAAGAAAGGTTGGCTCTATACGGGTGATATGGCCAAGCGCGATGAGGATGGTTTCATCTATCTTGTCGACCGTAAGAAGGACGTGATTATCACAGGCGGCGAGAATATCTATCCTGTTCAGATTGAAGACTTCCTTCGCGCAAATAACAAAATCAAAGATGTCGCTGTTATTGGAATGCCTGATGACCGTTTGGGAGAAATCGCGGCGGCGATTATTGAACTCAAGCCCGGAAAGCATGCGACCGAGGAAGAGATTAATGACTTCTGTCAGGATTTGCCCCGATATAAGCGGCCTCGGAAAGTTATTTTTGCCGAGGTTCCACGCAATCCAACGGGCAAAATCGAGAAACCGAAGTTGCGTAAGAAGTATTGTGGTGAGCGTCTCGTTGAGGCTCAGACAACAAAGTAACGTTTGCCGGCGCGAAACATCAAGGCTTCGCGCCGGTTTTGTTATTTATTTGCCAATTGTTTGCGCCAGAACGCCACAATATCTATTTGTGTCGAGTTTGAGAACATCGTAAACTTTATCCCATTTGACACTGCCTCTGACAACATTCTTGAGTCCGTTTCCGGCGGCATAGAGACACACATTCTCAGCCATGCAAGCCGCGTCTTGACCGCAAAGCATTTTGCGCATTTCCGCGGAGATTTGCGCATGCGCTTTGTACTTATCGAAGTCCGCGATAAACAGAAGGTTGAGCGGCGCGACAAAAGCAAAATCCTGCATCGCGCTGGCATCTCGATGGTCGCCGCGAGCCGCTAACGTGAGCTTGTGCGAATCGGGCTCGTACTTGTAAATGCCATCGGCAAATACGGCATAGACGGTGATAGGATAAAGCGCAAGGGCGGATGGAGCGGTACGCTTGCCGTTGTCGCGATTGACCCCGGCGGCCGCCCATAGTATTTCGGACACTTGCTCGAGAGTGAGCGGTTCCGAGGTGTATTCTCGGTCTGACTGTCTTTTGGACAGTGCCTGCATCAAACCGGCTGTGGAATTCAAATCAGGCTTGAGTAGCGTGATGGTCTCGCCCATGTCGACGGGCTTGCCCTCTTTAGTTGTTATCGAAGCGCTCATGACAGAACCCCCTAACAGGCAAATAATCAATGATAAGAATAGTGTTTTCACAGTTCTATAGTCCTCTTTCTTGTGACCTTGCCAAAACATATCTCAATTCTCTTAAGGTATTCTGTACGAAAATAAATCATGGCAAGAGAAATCTATATCCTTGCAGGAAGAACGATATCCTCTGTCACTGTTGTTTGCGCAAGAGCAGTACTGACAATCCGCAGAATAACAACTACCTGTAGTAGTTTGCCTCATCTCAGTTACCTCCTCTTATGTTGATTTTTACTTTTTCCTACGTAGTCTCGCGACGCCCCAGATGAGGGCGATGGCGCCGATGATGCTTAGGTATGCCCAGTTGGGGATTTGACGCAAACGCTTTGTCCAACTCTCGCCGACGACCGGCGCTGTTGTCGGAATGTTTCTCGGGTTCGCGCCTTCCTGTTGAGCCTTGGCGAATAACTTCGCCTTCGCCTCGCGCTCTGCTTCTTTTTGCGCGGCGATGGCAAAGAGCTGTTTTTCTGTTGGGAAGTTGTGTCCTACGCTTTGATACTCCAGTGGCGGGGTAAAACGGTAATCTGTCACGTAAGTGTCGGATTCTAAGAGTGTCGGGCGCATCTTGTCATCGAAAGGTTTGTCCGTGATGATTTCGGTGTAGTCCCAGACTTCCGAGACTTGGTCGGTGTTTGTGGTTTTGTTGTTCCAGACAGTACTAATCTTGCTCGGTAGCAGTTGGTTGTCTTTGTATTGTATCTGACTGTTATATGTCTGAACATATTGAGGTTGCGTGTTTGCCTTGAATGAAACCGTGATGCTAGTGGCTCTGTTCATGCCATCCGTCTCGACTTCCACCTGACGATGAGGAATCATTAAGCCATTTGCTTCCCACCCCATACGCTCAAGCAGATAATGGTTCGCGCCAAGTTCCCGAATCGAACCTGTCGATATCAGATCCTTGAGCGCAAGGAGTTTTTTCACAGCCTTAATGGCTTCCAAATCAGAGTATTGAGAGTAATCTCGGTCTTTATCTTGTGGAGAAACAGAAGCTGTCGGCAGTTTTGTCGGAGACTTCGGACTGCTTCTATTGATGAAAGTGACAATGTTATCGTGACGTATTGTTTCTTCGGCATAGGGACAAATGTACGTTTCACTCGAAGGAATGAACTTTCTATACACAATTTTCCCATTGATGACGCCGACACTGAATGCTCCAACAAGATCGATGTTGGATGACTTATTATCCTTATAGATAAGTTTGCACTTGCCTTCAACATAAATCCGTTGCATCGACATCGGTGGTAATGGTTCAATCGCCGCATGAAGACAGGGCATCAGCGATAACGCGCAAATGAACCAAAAACTCAGTCTAAAATGTGACATCTTAACATCCTTGTACTTCTGACGTACAAACAAAATAGTAGCATATGCCAATGCCACTCACTTCATCAAAGACATATGAAACTCTTTCAGAAACGATAATAAATCCTTTCTTTGTTTCCAAACAATTACTACCCGGAGAAACTATAGAACAACGTGCCATATTTGCATTTCTTCCAGGAGTATAGTTTGCATCCGGATTATTAAAATGCATACACGCTTCACCGACCGGTGGAATCCAAGCAAGAGAACCATATGACCCACTCGAAATTTGGTCACGCAAATGAGGCGGATGAAACACAGGAAAACTCCCACAATCAGAAATTCCATCACATAATTAGGTTATTATAAGAATAACACTCAGACTGTAAAAAACATAACGATAATACTAATAATAACGTTTTTGTAAACATGCTAATATCCTCTTTACATTAATAAATTGTTGCATTGATTGGGACATCTACGTATTGTAAACTAGTTGTTTCTGTCGTTTGAAAGTTTTCTATTCTCAAAAAACCAAGTATAGTCCCGCTTTTTAGGGATTTTAAGGTTACGACTACTTCAATTTCGTCTTTGCCAGAAGAGACTGAGTAATCCAAACTAACATTTTTCATATCAATTTTATGAACACTCAATTTCAAATCTTGTGGTTTCACTTTTCCTATGCGAAGCGTCCGTTTTTTTGTTTCTCCAACTCGCATAAATCCATAATTAATTGATATTGGTGTTATGTCAAAACAAGAAATCATAGAAATCACTAAATTTTTACATATTATTCGGACTCCTTTCCTTTAAAACACTAATTGTATCGTATGTCAAACCAAGGGGAAGCGTTTTGTTTAATATGATATCCACATTGTATGTTTGAGGAGTAGTAAATGCCCCATGTGCAAACGATAAGGATTCTGTAGAAGATACTAACTCAATACTTTTCGACAAAACCGAATCTGACAACTGTATATGGGCAATTCCTATTTTACTTCCTACAGTTGTCGTGGTAGAAATCTCAAGAGCCTCCGGAACAATATCAATATGACCCAATGGAATGATTTCTCCTAATACATACAAAGTATAAGTGTTTGGGTTGCCATACTCCGAAATATAAAATAGACTGTTTAGAGAGCGAGGGGGGCCTTTTTTTATGCTAATAGAAAAACTTGTTTTTTCTTTAGCTTGCAAGAATGTGGGAAAATCTGTCGATGTTGTACAAGAACAAGAAGAATAGAGAACCGTAAGAGTGGTTGGTTTGTCAGCATTGTTTTCTATTGTGACACAAGTCGAAATTTGGTCTTTATCAGAAAAGCTGATGTTTCCAAATTCAATAACGGATGGGTTAAATATAAGTTCAGCATTCGCTGATGGGCACCACAGTAAAGCGCACAAGAAAAGGAGTCCGCCGCGGAGGACTATGTGTTTGCCGCGAAGCAGGTGATATATTGAGTACAACATAAGACACAACTCCTTGTAAAGTAACTACATATTATTCGTCAGCTATATTCAGAAAATTCATTATTATGTAGAACTTCCAATACAATGCTTCCCTACCTAGTTACTTTTTCCTACGTAGGCGCGCGGCGCCCCAGATGAGGGCGATGGCGCCGATGACGCTCAGGTATGCCCAGTTGGGGATTTGGCGCAAGCGCTTTGTCCAACTCTCGCCGACGACCGGAGCTGTTGGCGGAATGTTTCTCGGGTCCGCGGCTGCTTGTTGAGTTTTCGCGGCGAGCTTGTTCGCTGCCTCGACTTCCGCCTTGTTACGTGCCGCTAAAGCGAACAGGGCATTGTCGTCGAGCAGTTTGTCGCTTGTCGTTTCGTATCGTAGTGGCGGCGAAAAACGATGATCCAAGACGAGCGTATTGGTTTTTAGAAGTTCCGGCTTGATAGACATCTTTGCAACTGCCTCACCATGTGAAAACCGGTCAATTGTCCATTTCTGCACGGGGTCAGAGATAAATTCACAATCGTCTCTCGATGTGAAGCTTTTGGGGACGGTGCTCCCTTCATCGTAACTGAATGTAAATGTACGCTCGATTAACGAGTCTGGATTGCTATCAGAAGTGTATTTGACAGACGTTACCCGATTTACTGTGTCCGTTTCAAACAGAATAACACTCCTGAAAAAATCTTGCCTAACTGATGATAGCGCCATAACAGGAGCGCTTGTTACTTTTACCAGTCGATAACTGTGTTCGCTCAATGGTTTCGCGAACGCTCTTCCATCAGCGACAAAAAACTCTATTTCTTGAGCGATTCGATTCATATCGTTCAGAGGTTGATTAGTAATCGTAATATCTGTCTCGATTTTCTCCGATTGGCTGGTATCATAGACATTCGCGAAATTTTGTCCGAAAGTTCCCTCTTGAAGAACAAGCAGTTTCGCTTCATCACATAAAACTTCACTGGCTTCTATGCGGTAGTTTTCTGATGAATCAGTACGCTTGAAGTAAGCATAAACAACAGTGCCTTTGCGTTTTACCACGGCAAACTTGCCACAGTCCAAAACATTGTTCCTGAGATCTCTGTAATCATATGACGCTCTTACAGCGTAGTCCTCATCCATCGGAAACGCGTTGAATTGCATGGAACTTGGTGGTGCCGCTATTACGCCTAATACCGATAACAAGAATAGCGTAAGAAATAACGCTCTTTGAGTCAAAGATTTCATTTGCAATTATACCCCGCGAACTCGTCACTAGGAACAACATGACTCCTTAAGAAAAGTTACATATTGTTTGTCAACTATATTTTCCTTGCTTAGGCTGTTCCGGTGCTTTTGTTTTCTCAACGTATTCTGTACGAAAAACGAGGTCAGGAAATAATAAATCCATCATGTTTTGCACAAGTCTAAAAGAGGAATGTATCTCTTTTAGGTTTGTTCTCGTAAAAAAGACTTGCCTTTTCTGCTAATATAAGTTATAGTATTAGACAGCTATAAAACATAAATTGAGAATTTTGGAGTTGACTGGAGTCGGTGTCGCCCTCAGATAATGAAACCGTTAGAAACGAAGATGAACAGGCCTTGGACACTTTGACAGATTTTGTCATTGGTCGAGGTTTAGGCACACCCACAGCCGTCATGCTTGAAGCTTTGCGTCCTTTGAATTTCATCGGGAGCCAGTGTATGCACGGTCTGACGCCTTTAGTCAGTATTTTTACCGACAGTATGACCTGGGAACACCTTGCTCGCGCGCTTGAAGAGCGCAGTTCAATTGATAGATTGATTGAGAAAATAGAAAAAAGGGAGAAGGAGCAATCGCAAAGCAAATCCTAAAATCCATTTTGGCAACAGACTGTGGCAGCACAACGACGAAAGCCATTTTGATCGCTTTGACAGACGATGGCTATCGTCTGGTTGCGCGTGGCGAAGCCCCGACTACAGTCGAAGCGCCTTTTGATGATGTTACTGTTGGCGTTCGCAACGCGGTTCGCGAACTCGAAGAGGTGACCGGTCGGCGTCTGTTGGATGATGATCAAAATCTCATTCATCCTCAGCGCTCGGAAACCGAGGGCGTCGATACTTATGTGAGCACATCGAGTGCCGGTGGCGGACTCCAGATGATGGTCATGGGCGTTGTTCGCTCGATGAGCGCGGAGAGCGCCGAACGTGCCGCGCTTGGCGCAGGCGCCATTGTCATGGATACCATCTGTAGCAATGACCGCCGCCAGACTCACGAACAGATTACCCGTATCCGTCAGTTGCGCCCAGACATGATGCTGATGAGTGGTGGCATTGACGGTGGCACGGTGACACATGTCGCCAAACTTGCCGAACTCGTCGCCGCGGCTCGTCCTGTCCCCCGTCTTGGCGTTGGGTTCAGACTACCGGTCGTTTACGCGGGAAACGTCAAAGCGCGTGGCGAAGTTGACAACATTCTGAGTCATCTTGTCAGCATTCATCATGTCGAGAATGTTCGTCCCGTGCTCGAAACCGAGAATCTTGGGCCGGCGCGTGACGCGATTCATGATTTGTTTATGGAGCATGTGATGCAGCAAGCTCCGGGCTATGACAAACTCAAGGTGATGACGCACATCCCCATCATGCCCACTCCCGGGGCTGTTGGCAAGCTGTGCGAGATGGTCGCTCGCAACCGTAATATCAGCGTTCTTGGCGTTGATATTGGTGGCGCGACGACGGATGTTTTCTCCGTTTTCCAAGGATTGTTCAACCGTACCGTGAGCGCGAACCTCGGCATGAGTTACAGTGTTGGCAATGTTTTGACGAGTGCCGGTTTCGACAAAGTTTCTCGCTGGATGAGCATCGAGTTTGAAGACGCCGATTTGCGCAACCGCATTAAGAACAAGATTATTCGTCCCACGACGATTCCTCATTTGCGCGAAGATTTGATGATTGAACAGGCACTTGCGCGCGAGGCTCTGCGCCTCTCGCTCGAGCAGCATGCCCAATTCGCGACATCGCTCAAGGGCGTTCAGCAGAAGCGCTCCATCGCAGACGCGTTCAGCCAGTCGGGTAGCGGCAGCACCCTTGTCAATATGATGGAATTAGATTTGATTATCGGCTCCGGTGGCGTCTTGAGCCATGCGCCGCGCCGGCAACAGTCCGCGCTGATGATGATTGACGCCTTTGAACCTGTCGGTGTCACACAGCTCGCAGTTGACAGCATCTTCATGATGCCGCATCTTGGCGTTCTGAGTGAGATGGAACCCGAGATTGCCGAAGAAGTTTTCTGGCGTGATTGCCTGATTCCACTTGGGGCGGTGATTGCTCCGGTCGGGCGTATACGCCAAGGCAGAACCTGTCTCGAGGCGCATCTTGTCCGCGACGACGGAACCGAAGAATCTATCACTCTCTTGGGTGGCGAGCTGAAATACATCGAGTTGGCACCGGGCAAGAAGGCGACAGTGACATTGCATCCCAAACATGGATTCGATGTCGGCGCCGGCAAGGGCAAACCGCTGACCAAGGATATCACAGGAGGTCGCGTCGGCGTCATCTTCGACGGTCGCGGTCGTCCTATCGCATTTGACAGCAACACAATTAGGCGTCGTGCTCAAATTGACGCATGGGCGCAAGCTATCGGAGCTATGGGCGCTTCGGATCATCCTATCACCTCGGCGGATCAAATCTAATGGCACATGCATATACCCCCGGCTTGCGCGTTAGCGAGCAAGCCATTATTACGAAACAAAGAATGCTCCCGATTTTGGGACAAGTGACCGTGAAACGTGGCGACATCGTTTCGGCCACGCAAGTGGTGGCTGTGACGCATTTGCCCGGAAATGTTCAACTGATTAACATTGCCCATCAGCTTGGCATTGAGCCGTCGGAAGTTCATGGACGTCTGCGGGTGAAGATTGGCGACAACGTTTCCGAAGGTCAAGTGCTGGCAGAGAATGTGGGGCTTTTTGGTCTGATTCGCACTCAGGTGACCTCCAAAAGCTCGGGAACAATCGAGAGTATCTCGGCCGTCACAGGTCAGTTGATTCTGCGCGAACCGCCGAAGCCTCTGGAGGTCAACTCCTATATCACGGGAATTGTGACCAAGGTTTATGACATGGAAGGCGTCGAAATCATGACGGAAGGCGCCCTTATTCAGGGCATCATCGGTGTGGGTGGCGAACGCCATGGACGCATCAAGAATCTTGCACATTCACCCGATGCCGAGCTTAAGCCCGGTGACATCGGCGAAGATTGCGCGGGATGCGTCATCATCGGCGGGCGGCGGGCATCGTTGGAAACCTATCGCCGTGCCGAAGCTGTTGGCGCCTCGGGTCTGGTTGTCGGGAGCTTTAACGACAGCGACCTCGGAGCGATTCTTGGTTATGACCTTGGCATCGCCATCACCGGTGGCGAGAACCACCTCAAGACGACGTTGATTATGACGGAAGGGTTTGGAGACCTCACGATGGCGCAGCGCACTTATGAGCTGCTCGCGTCGCTCGAGGGCAAGGAGGCAAGTATCTCCGGAGCAACACAAATCCGCGCGGGTGTCATTCGGCCGGAAATCATTGTCGCCAACACAGATGACACCGAAATCGACGAGAGCAAGTCTGATTCTACAACAGAAACGGCCATTGGCGCGAAGGTGCGTATTATCCGCCAGCCGTTCTTTGGCGAGATTGCCACGATTGCGGCGTTGCCATCGGAACCTCAGGTTGTCGAGTCCGGCGCTGTGGTTCGTGTAATGGAAGTCACGCTCGCCAATGGAAATAAACACGTTTTGCCTCGCGCTAATGTTGAATTGATTGAGGAGTAAGGACTATGAAAAGAATCATCACACTTCTTCCCGTCCTGGTGCTTTTGCTATTCGCGTCACTATGTTGTTCGCAGGAGAGCCAGACCACCGATTCGCAGTCCCAGACCACATCGAGCGCTGCGGTGGCGGGCATCGTCTCGCAGACCCCGGCGGCTCCGATTTCCGAAGCCAATGAGGACGACACACGCACTATTCCGGCAAATATCAGTTGCCTCAACATGAAGAATCTCCCCGTCTTCATCATGCTTATCATGTTTGGGTGTTTCCTTTTCATCATCCGCACTCGCGCCAAGCACGGCAAACTCCCCGAGTTGCGCCGTCTGGCGGGCATCAACGCCATTGAAGAGGCTATCGGCCGCGCGACAGAGATGGGACGCCCCGTTCTGTTTATTCCGGGCATCAACGATATCGACGACATTCAGACGTTGGCAGGTGTCAATATCCTCAGCCACGTCGCATTTATTGCCGCAGAGTACGACACGCCGATTATCGTCGCAACACGCCGGAGTGTGACTCTGGCCGTTTGTGAAGAGACCGTGAAGCAAGCGTCGCTGGCGGCGGGTAGGCCGGAAGTTTATGTGCCAAACAATATGCGCTATTTGAGCGACGACCAGTTCGCTTTTACCGCCGGTGTGAATGGAATCATGATTCGTGAGAAACCGGCCTCCGCAATTTATCAGGGCTGTTTTTACAGCGAATCTCTTATCCTTGCTGAGACGGGTAACATGACCGGCACGATTCAAGTTGCCGGTACAGCGAATCCGACTCAGTTGCCATTCTTTGTGGCGGCTTGCGACTATACGCTCATCGGCGAGGAGTTTTTCGCCGCGAGTGCTTACTTGAGCAAGGACCTCGACACACTCGCAAGCGTCACCGCTGCCGACTGGCTCAAGGCCGTGCTGCTTCCGATTATCATCCTCGGAACCATCCTCGCGACGATTTCCGCTTTTATGCCGGAAGCCGGTGCGGAGACGACTTTCTCGATGATTGCCGAGAAAACGACTTACCTGCTTGAACTGCTAAAGGAGATTTTTTAAGACTTAATGAAAACAAGATTTCCCATATTTATCACGGCCTTTGTAGGAGTCTTCATGATTTTGAAGTACTTCTTCGTCGGTCAGGGTGCCAACGGGGCCAACAGTTTCAGCATTTACGTGAACGCTATTGCCGATGAGCTTGTGCAATGGTGCGTGATTGTGCTGGGCTTCGCTCTGGTACTTGGCGTTCTGAACGTCGCCCGCATCAACCTCAAGGGCATCATCGAACGCAAGCGGGACTGGGGTTATAAACTTATCCTAATCATCTGTATGGTTTGCATGTTTAGTTTTGGGTTGCACAAATGGAAACTTGATGAGGAGACGAAGGCCGCCAAGCTTGTGACGACCAGTCTTATCTCGCAGAATGCTCCACAAGCCGAAGTCGACAGCGCCCGAATCTACGCTGACAAACTGGAAAAGAAATCGACAACGACACCGTTTGACTTTATGTACTTTTCGATTTACATGTCCTTGTCCGCGACGATTTTCTCCCTGCTGGCGTTTTACGTCGCAAGCGCCGCGTACCGCAGCTTCCGTGCCCGCAACTTCCTGAGCGCTCTGCTGCTGATTAGCGCCATTGTCGTCATGATTGGTCGTGTGCCGGTGGGGGCGCAAATATCAAGCGCCTTCCCGTGGTTGCAAGAGTGGATTATGACCTGGCCTAACACCGCCGGTCAACGCGCCATCCAAATCGGGGCAGCCATTGGTGTTATCGCCTCCGGTCTTAGAATTATCTTCGGCGTCGAACGCCCATATTTGAAAGGGTGAGGTTGAAAAGTAATGATGACTGAACAAACAAATGAAAACAGTTCGACCCTCGCTCGCGTTCTGAACTTCTTGGCGACTCTTGATCGCCGTTGGATTTTCCTGCTGATGGCAGGCATCACGATTATTTTCATGGTAATAAATGCGCGAATCAGCATCCCGATTTCCGCTCCGGCACAGGGCGTTTATAACGCAATCGAAGCGCTACAGCCCGGCGACCGGGTGCATCTGAGCATTGACTACGGCCCCTCAAGTCAGGCCGAGTTGCTGCCGATGCATATTACGATGCTCCGCCAACTTTTCAGGAAAAAGGCCGTTGTGGTTTGCTCGAGCCTTTGGACGGACTCTCCCCCGATGACGGAGAAAGTCTGGGAAATCGTGGCGCCGGAATTTGAGAAAATCGGCGAGAAAAAAGTCTATGGCGTCGACTTCGTGAACCTCGGGTTCAAGGCCGGCGACCGCACTGCAATTGCATCCATTGGGAACTCGTTCAAGAACACGTTCCCCATTGATTATCGAGGGAACAAGACAAGCGAGCTGCCCATCATGCAGGGGTGGGATGACTATTCGGGCATCGCCCTGTTGTGTACGCTTGCCGTTGGTGACCCGGGGCCGGTAGAGTATATCCAACAGGCACAGAGCCGCTATAACATTAAGATGATAACGGGTTGCACCGCGTTGCTTTCGCCGCAACTGTATCCGTTCTTCCAGTCGAACAACCTGCTGGGGTTCCTCGGTGGACTTGCGGGCGCCGCAGAGTATGAGACGCTCAATGGCGAGAGTGGCCAAGGAATCAAAGGGATGAATGTTCAGAGCGCAATCCATATGCTGATTGTTCTGCTTGTGCTGCTGGGCAATATCGCCGCGTTCCTGCTCAAGTTTGTGCCGGACGCGAAACCCGGGGCGCCAAACGACCCCGAGAATTCCAAAAGCGCGGAGAAAGGATAATCAACAATGAACGAGATTTCGATGTTTGATATGGCAATTGTCTGGGTTACAGCATTCTTCACGCTTGCGGCTTTCAGTTTCCTGTATCGCGACAATCCCCTTTACAAGCTCATTGAGCACGCTTATATCGGCGTGTCTGCCGGATACGCGTTTTATCAGGCACTGCGCAGCACAATCTATCCGAACCTGATATTGTATCTCCATGATGGTTTCGCGGGGACACTGGATGGTCAAAACGATATGGTGATTCATTTCGGTTGGCGTTTTGGCGCGGCAATCCTCGGATTGCTGTTACTGACCCGTCTTCTGCCCAGAATCAACTGGATTAGCCGCTGGCCGATGGCACTGATTATTGGCGCCTACGCGGGACTGAATATCGTCGGTCTGACAAAGGCGAATCTCATTGACCAGATTCACGCTTGCTACATTCCATTGTTCAGCCCCGATATGCAATTCTGGCCGATTTTCAAAGAGAGTCAGGCGTACATTCCAACGGCTTTCAACCACATTGTGCTGTTGACCGGCACAGTCGCCGCGATGATTTACTTCTTCTTTAGCATGGGACACAAGGGCGTCATGGGCAAGATTGGTCTCTACGGAATAGGAATCATCATGATTACATTCGGCGCGACTTATGGCAGCATCGTCCTCGCACGCATCAGCCTGCTCATCGGCCGCGTACAGGTTCTGCACGAGACATGCGACGCGCAACATGGGTATCCCCCGTTTGTCTGCGCAATCATTGTCATCGCCATTATCGTGATTTGGAGACTCAAGTTCTTTAAGCCGGACGAGGAAGAAAAGTAACAGCGATTCGCTGTCGCTTGCACGGTGAGACCGTGATGTTTTTTAGACGAGATTGTCTTGTTCATTCTGAGACAATCTCGTTGCCGTTTTGGGCAAACTTGCGGATGACGCAACTGCCGTCAAGTTGAAAAGCGAAGATTTTGCGGTTTGTTTTCGGTCAGCGACTCGCCAAGGATGTCGAAGCCAAGCGACAAAAGGCTCGGGCAGAAACACTGCTGTGTGGCGGCAGTCGCGTCGGGGTTGCCGGAGACGATGAAGCGAATGATTTGCTGCGAACGACCCAAACCGAATGCATGCGGCAACTTCACGTTCGATCCATGGCGACTGGGCGCTGTCGGGGGAACAGATAACGATAAGATAACAAGATGCTTCCGGTTCTTTCGCTAACAGAACATTGAGAGAGCCTAACTCCATGTCCATTTTGTCGACGAAAACCGGCGCAAGCTGACGAGGCGGCTGGGTGCCACAGTGGGCGCGAATGTAGGACGGAACCTTGAAGCGTTCGAGCTTGCGCTCGAAGCCATAAGGTCATCGTTCGTCTTTGTGGCTATAAACTGGTAAAAGCGTAGTATTTATACGAAACGGATGACAACTCTGACGCATCCATTCCATAATATGTCGTTTTCACGGGTAATAAAAGCTGACATAACGCTCTTCATCGTTGTTATTGCTATTATCCAGTATCGCTAATTCATATACAGTGTGTCAGGACTAATGAACGAAAATACCGCCCGAGCACTATGCCCGAGCGGTTTTAGTTTTGTTATCGATGTCTGTGTGATTATTCGATTTCGAAGGTTGAAAGCGTCACAGGAACAGCGGTCGAAGTGCCAACATACCACTCGCTGAAGTGGTCGATGCCGGAAACGCTGACGGTGTTGCCATCAGGTGTTACGGGGTATTCTGTCTTGATGTCGCCTTCGATGCGGAACAGGGTATTCGTGCCGGCGGGCAGAGCAGCGACTGTCCATGTCAATGTCGCTGTGCCACCCACAGCGGTGCTGTTGATGACGAGTTTTTCAGCAGCGAGGTTCTCGGGATTCTTGAAAATAGCCGAAGTATCGGTGCCATCAAGTTTGAGGGCGGTGCGTTGGACGGTGACTTTGCCCGTAGCGGTCACGCCTGTGAAGGCAAGCATTGCCGAACTGCCGTTGGGAAGCGTGAAGGTCTGGGTGCTGTCGCCAACAGGAACTTCCTCGCCATCATAGTCCGTAATATGAACACTATCAACACAAACTGTTGATGAACTTGGAGCAGTCGTCTTGATGATTCTGATGCGGGCACTACCGGGGACTTTCACATCCGCGGAGCAGGCAATCATGCCTGTGGCGGTATCCCAAACGGGAGCGGTAAAGGCTTTGACGTCTACCCATGTCGCGCCCTGATCGGTCGAGTACTGAAGTGTGACTTCACCATTCTTATGAGTGCCATAGGAGGCAAGTTTAAAAGAAACGGTGCCGATGCCCGTTGTCTTGTCGAAGTTCATCGTGACATTGTGGTTCGCATCCCTCATTCGCATTGACTTCGCGCCTTCAAAACGGTCAGAGGCAGAATTCCCGGTATAAGCATCCACACTCCATTCGCCCGTGCTCAGCGTTAATGTTCTTTGAGTATAAGCATTTGGTGTAGTGGGAGCTTGTTCGAAGTCTTCGAAGAAGCCTGTCGGAGGCTCAGTGATAACGAATTCCGCAGAGGCAACGGCACTGTCGGTGAAGTTCGCCTTTGTCGCAATCGCCTTAATCGTCAGGGATTCGCTGACTTCAATCGGTGTTTCGTACAGCGTGGAAGCGGCGGTCGGCTCATCGCCATTCGTCGTGTAGCGAATCTCGGTGTCAGCAGTTTGTGTGGCCAATGTCACTGTCTGAACCGATGTGTAGTTACCGCCGTTTGGCGTGATGGTCGGTGTCTTGGGCTGCAACACGTAGGTCGCCGTAGCCTTATCGCTGTCGGTCAATCCGGTCTTGGTCGCATAGGCCTTGATGGTCGTGTCGGTGGCGCTCACCAAAATAGGCGTAGAATAAACATCACTCTGGTTGGTCGGTTCATCGCCATTCGTCGTATAGTAAATCGTCGCGCCCTCTGTCGATGACAATGCCACGGTCTGGACGACATCATATGTGCCGGCAACCGGATACATGGTCGGGGTGGCAACCTTCGTTACGGGGCCTACTGAACCCATCTTGAAGAGTTGGAAATTCTTTTGAGCAGTTGTGTAACATCTGTACAAAACGCTGCTGCTATTGCGGCAGAGCTTTCTGTCAGTAGTTTTGCAGTTAGTAACGGAAAAAACACCTCCTGAAACGCTCAAGGTCCAACGCTGCGCGTCATCAGTCACGCTAGTAACAACTTGCGCAGTATTAGCCGTACCCGTATACGAAACATATTTCTCGATAACTTCGTTGTAGATGGTGCGCCCACTGCCATTGGTCTCTATTTTCCATACAATGGACTTATCAGGATTCGTAATGGTAGTGTTATCTGTAACAGTAACATTAGTACCTTTAAGGCCCTTGCCATCAGAAGAATCGTTGTTCATTGCATCAGTAACACCATTGCCAACAAGCACGTAGTATCCGTCTGTTACGTCCTCAACAGTTGTCACTTTGGTAAATGTTCCGGTGCCATCATAGGTAGCCATGGCGCTGCAGGCTGTTATGCTCATGGCAATCAGCCCGATAAATGATTTGAAATTCATAATGTTTCTCCTGTAAAATATGCTGTTCCTTGTACACTTACAGGTGCTTTCAAAATTCCTAAATGGCAAGATTATGAAATCATATTATTAGGTAAAAATACAGAACCTCGGGGCAAAAGCGTCAAGTTAATCGATTTTGATTTTCAAGACAGCCATGATGCGGTCGAGTTCATCGAGCGTCGTATAGTGGATTTCGATTTTTCCGCTTCGGTTATCTTTTGGAATCACTTTCACACGACAACTCATTTTTTCCTCTATCAGGTCTTGCAGATGTCGGGCATTGATATCCACTGGTTTTTGTTTTGCGGATGTTTTCGACTTCGCAAGCGATGCGGCATCTTCGGGTTCAGATTGCATGAGAGCAGCCTTTTGCTCTGCTTGGCGGACATTCATCCCCATTTTGATGATAAGATCGTGGAGTTCCTGTTGTCTTTTTCTGTCAGGCAAACTCAGAATGGCTCGGGCGTGTCCACTGCTGAGTCTTCCCTCGGAGATTTCTTTTTGAATCTCGGGCGCAAGCTTCAACAGTCTCAAGGCGTTCGTGACCGTTGCACGTCCTTTGCCGACTCGCGAGGCGACATCCTCTTGCGTGAGCGAGAACTTCTTCATTAGCAATTGATAGGCTCTCGCCTCGTCAATCGGATTCAGGTCTTCGCGCTGAAGATTCTCCACCAGAGCGAATTCGAGAACTTCGAGTTCATTTCCGGCGATTTCCACTGATGGAATCGTTTCGAAACCGGCGAGTTGCGCCGCTCTCCATCTTCGTTCGCCTGCGACAATCATCCATTTGTCGCCGCGACGCGTGACAGCGATGGGTTGAATCATTCCGTGTCGACGCAATGACTGCGACAATTCAGAGAGGGCGGCTTCGGTAAACTCTTTACGTGGCTGGTCCGGATTGGGGATGACCTTGCTGACGGGCAACCGCATGAGTCGTGCGCCATCATATGTTTCATCCGTTCCCAATGGCACCTTTGGCGTCAGTGAGACTTGCACATTCTTCGGATTCTTGTTGGTGGCTGAGGGTAGCAGCGCGCCAAGTCCCTTACCGAGTGCTGTCTTTTTCGGTGGCATTGAGCACCTCCTGAGCAAGCTTGATATAGTTTTGCGCTCCGATTGACCGGAAGTCATACCATATGGCAGGCTGACCGTGGCTTGGCGCTTCGGCCAGTCGCACGGAACGGCTGATGGTCGTCTCGAAAACTTTGCCGGGGAAATGCGTGCGCAACTCTTCGGCGACTTGGCGAGACAGATTCAGTCTTTGGTCGTACATCGTTAGGACGATTCCGAGAATATCGATTTTGGGATTGAGAGATGCCTTCACTCGTTCGATGGTCTGAATCAGCATTGACAATCCTTCGAGGGCGTAGTACTCGCCCTGCACGGGAATAACGAGTTTTTGCGCGGCAACCAGTACGTTGAGGCACAGCATCCCAAGGCTCGGCGGCGCGTCAATGATGATATAGTAGTAGTCACGGGCAACAAGCGCAAGGGCGTCCGCGAGTTTGAACTCACGTCCGGGCTGATGAAGCAATTCGACCTCGGCGCCGTATAAATCCGGATGTGATGGAATGGCGGAAAGGTTGTCCCATTCTGTTGGACGAATCACTTGTGTAATCGGAATATGCTTGATGAGTAAATCGTATGCTGATGGCGTCTCGCGGTCAATCCCCATCGCAGAGGTTCCGTTTCCTTGTGGATCTAAATCCACAAAGAGCGTTCGCTTCCCGGCCGCAGCCAGAGCCGCCGCAAGATTCACAGCAGTCGTTGTTTTGCCAACGCCGCCCTTCTGATTAACACATCCAATACAAATCACTTCAATTGCCCTTTATCTATTTGTATTACATCGCAACACATGAACTATCATGATTCATTGTTTTTTTTACTCAAGATTTATCGCGATTCATGACGAAATCCCGATGATAAAGAATGGTGGCGATAACTATTTCGCGTGGTGAGAGGTCAAGGGTTTCGAGGATATACTTGCCGCCATAATCGCGAACATTGTTGCCGATTATTTCGTAGAGATATTTGCTGTTATACTCGCGAATGAGGTTGTGGTGGATTTCGTACAAGTAGACACCCTTTGCGTTGCGGACATCTTCGTCAGTTATCTCGTAGAGGCATTCGCCTGCATGGTCGCGAATGTCATCTCTGTTGATTTCGTAGACGTATTCTCCGCCATACAAACGGATATTGTTTTCGACGAATTCATAGAGATACTTTCCGTCAGCCAGTCGCACAGTTCCCATTTCGCGCTACTCCTTTTAGTCTACGATTAAATACATTTTGCATGGATGATGAATGCGTTGTTTTGCATCGCCCTATCGGTCATGTCATAAAACGCGCAAATCACAGGCGTGTTGTATACCCTTTTACATTGGTGTATTGTTTTGAAATGTATGTAATTGATATTAACATTTTGAGGTGATTTCCATGACAAAACTCAATATTTCGCTTTTGTCCAAACCGGTCGACAACATCGACAGCCCGGCGCTTGCCGTTTTCTTCAAGGGTTGCGCTGAAGAGGTCAAAGCGGATTTTGTCGCTCCATTCGTAGAGCAACTTGAGATTTTGCTTGCAGATTTGAACAGCAAACAATCCCGCGATTACAAAGTCATGCCCCTTGGTTCGGGAAAAGTTTTTACTCATATCGCGGTTTTCAACATGTCCCCCGACGAAGACGCCAAACCGGACACGCTTGTCATCTATGACCAGTTTCGTACTGTTGGCGCCGACGCGATAAAAATAGCCGAAGACAACAAATGTAAGAGGGTGGTCTTTTTCCTTGGAAAGAGCGAGGCCGCGTGCGTCGCAAGTCTTGTCGCTGAGGGATGTATCCTCGGTTCATATCGGTTTGACAAGTACAAGAAATCCGGCGATGATGCTGATGCTCCGATGGCGCTTGCTGTTGATATCATTATTGATGAATCGGAACTGCAGAGCGCTCGCGAGAGTCTGAATTACACAACGCTAGTCGCGAATGAAACAAACTATGCGCGGAATCTGATTAACGAATCGCCGAGCGAGTTGAACCCCAAAAAGTATATTGAGATTATCCAGGGCGAAGTCGCCAAGCTTGCGAATACCACCTCACAGATTTGGGACAAGGACGCTCTGGCTCGTGAAGGTTATGGTGGTATTTTGGGTGTTGGTCGTGGGGCGCGCAGTGGGCCGTATCTTGCTGTCCTCCGCTATTGTCCGCCGGAAGCCAAATCCAATTCACATGTTCACCTTGCTCTTGTTGGTAAAGGCATCACCTTTGACACGGGCGGCCTGTGCCTAAAGTCGAGCAAGGGGATGAATAATATGAAAGCCGATATGACCGGTTCCGCGGTTGTTCTGGCGGCATTCAAGGCGATTGTCAAACTCAAGATTCCATGTCGCGTTACCGCGCTGATTCCCATCGCGGAGAACGCCATCGGGAACCACTCTTATTTACCGGGTGATGTGTTGACGATGCATAGTGGCAAAACCGTTTTCATCGGCAACACTGATGCAGAAGGTCGGCTGTTGCTTGCGGATGCCCTGTGGCAAGCGAGCAAGGAAGGTGCGACGCACATCATCGATATCGCTACGCTTACGGGAGCGATTGCGGCAGCGCTCGGACCTTATACGGCGGGATTGTTCTCGAACGATGATGATGATTTTGGTTCGCTTGTCTTTGAGGCGGGCGATGAGGTCGGCGAAAATTTGTGGCCGATGCCTCTGATTCGGGAGCAACGTGAGTTCTTGGATCATCATCTTGCGGACCTGAATAATGTTGGCAGCAACAGCGGCGGGGGCGCCATTACGGCGGCTCTGTTCCTGCAGGAGTTTGTCGGCAAGGGCATCAAGTGGGCACATCTGGACATCGCAGGTGTCGACACTGTTGAGGTTCCGCGCTGGCGTTATTACGGTAAGGGAGCCACAGCTTTTGGCGTGAGAACCCTGACTGCAGCGGCTCGGATGCTTATTGATTAATCACATCAGCCATGAGCCTTTTGCTTTTGGTCACGTCATAAACAAATACGCCTCACCTGTCACCGGGACAGATGAGGCGTTTGTTTATTTGCCTAAATTGTGTGGCGCGTTGCGCTACTATTCGAGGCTGAATGTCGACATGCTAACGGGTACGGCTGTGGTATTACCAACATACCAAGTGCTGAAGCCTGTGACGCCGGTAGCAGTCACTGTTTTGGTTGCAGTGTTGACGCTCAGTTTGTTATTGGCAACCGAGAACTCTTCGACTGTGTCGTCGAAAACGCGATAAAGCGCGTTGACATTTTCAACACTGGGCAAGCCGATGGTAAGCGTCCCAACAAATGCTGTGCCAACGTTTTCTCCGGAAATCTTGTAGGCAACTTGCTGCAAGTTCTCTTGATGTTTGAAGAAAGTTGGCGGAGGTGTCTGTGTCTTATCTGTCATCTGGGCAGTAATAGTGGCTCCACTTGCAGCGCCATCCGCTTCGATAGCCAGACCTGTGCCTACGCCTGTTCCGAATACCAGAACTTCATTGTTTCCGGTAAGGGTCACGGTCTTTGCCTCGGTCTCAATGTTCTTGTCTGCTGACGTGCTCTTGTAGACGACATTGCCACTGGGGCTGATGATAGAGGGAGCAACATATTCGAATGTAGGGTCAGCAACATTGCTATTGTTCTCGAAGACACAATCTTCAAAAATAATGCTATTCTCTGTTGCAGCAGCGGCATCATAAAGTAAGCCGAGTGTTTTATACGAACCAGCTTCGGTCATAATCTTTGAGTTAGTAAACGTAGCGGTTAAGCCTTTTGCATAACCGGTCGCGTCTTTTTCAAAGATGACTGTCGCGTATGAGTTTGAGTAACCTTGGTAGCTCTTGTTCACACCCACCAAGGTCGAATCGGAGACATTCAAGACGCCACTGGCGACAGCAATAAGGTAATTCACTGCAGCCCAGCCCTTGACATAGCTGTTCTGTGCAATTGTAACATTTGTACCGTTCTTCTCGATACACATCGCATATGCTCTCGACGCCAGAACGATGGAACTATTCATTTCAAAAGTATCATTGTCGCCTTGCAAAGAGATACCAAATGGATGGCTGGCGTTTTCAGGACAGCTGACATAAGTTGTATTCAATGTAAGTTTGACGTTTGCACCGCGCAATGTAACCGCTTGTGAGCAATAATCAGCAGCTTCATTTGTCGTGATAACAGAATCATTGGAAGTAACTTCGGTTCCGGTGCAATCATTGTTACGATTACCCGCGCCCAAGTACAAAACATCGCCCTTACCGTTCTGCGTAACGGAAACACTATTCAGTGTCAATTTAACATTTTTACCTTCGGTTACGACAACACCACGATCAGCTCCGAAATCAGTACTCGCCTCAGGCGCATACTGTACGGCAAGATTCTCCAAGGTTACGTTGTTGCCTTCTTGAATAAAGAAGCGGCCGGTAATGGTCTTTGTGGAGTTATTGTCACCTGCAAATGTGATGGTGCCCTTGCTCGCAGGAACAACGACAGCGCAGTCCGTTTTTGTTGGTGACGCAGATGGTGTGCCCAGATTCATATCAGTCTGGAAAAACACTTGTGTAACATCGGCTTGTTCCAATGCTTTTGCGGCTGTCTTAAAGGGCAAAGCCGCGGTCCCAGGGTTCTCATCAAGACCAGTGGTATCGTTGACATAATAGTCAGCGGCCATACCACTAGCGGCAAGCGCGAAAACGGTTGCCAATGAGGCAATACTCAATACGTTTTTCATTTTTTCCTTCTCCGTTTTTATAGGATAGTTATCTTTAGAAGATACTAAATTGAAATAGCTAAAAGCATATCAGATATTCTACATAGTTTAGTTGTTAAGCGCTATTTTTTTAGCTCTCCCGCGACAGCTTCGATGAGTGGTTCCATGGTCTCTTTGTCCATCGCAAATTGGATTCCGGCGGCCTCGAAAAGTTCCGGCAATGGCTTGGAACCTCCCATCCCCAACGCACTATAGTAAAGGGCTACGGCGTCTTCGGGATTCTTGCGGAAACGTGACCAAAGTTGCAACGCACCGAGCTCGGCGATACCGTATTCGATATAGTAAAGCGCACATGTGAAGAGGTGGAGTTGCGCTTGCCACGTGTATTCTTTCCACTTGGGGAATGACGGATAGTTGACGCCGGTGCCGAAGCGTTCTTCAAGTTCGAGCCATTGGTCGCAGCGCTGTTTGTGTGTGTGGTTTGGATGCGTGTAAATCCACATCTGGAACGCGTCGATGCGGGCAATCCATGGAAGAATCTCGATGACCTCGGCAAGTCTTTCTCGTCTTGCTCGTGCAGCATTCTCGGGCGAATAGAATGCGTCCATTCGCTCGCTTGCCATCAGTTCCATGCCCATCGATGCGACTTCGCAGAATTCGATTGGAGCGGAGCGGTAGCTGACCAGCGGTTCAGTGCGCGTCGCAAGCGCATGGAAGGCGTGTCCACCCTCGTGGAGCAGGGTGTAAACATCCGTGTTGCGTCCAGCGGCATTCATGAATATGAAAGGCAGCCGAGCTTCTTCGAGTGTGCACTGGTAACCCCCGGGGGCTTTGCCTTTGCGGCTTTCCAAATCGAGCAGATCGTTCTTGACGAGGATATCGAATTCCGGAACGAAGCGTTTGTCGACGGCACCGAAAATCTTGCGGCACCCGGCGATGAGTTCTTCCGAGTTGTTGAACGGCCTGAGTGGCGGGCGTCCTTTGGGGTCGACACGCAAATCCCATGGCGCCAATTCCGCGACGGCGAGGTCTTCTCTTCTACGGCGAAGCATCGCGCGATAGATTGGCATGACGACCTGTTCGACGGCGCTATGGAACTTCAGGCAGTCGTCGGGCGTGTAGTCGAAGCGGTGATATTGCTTGAATCGGAAATCGATGAAACTGTCGTACCCGGCGTTGTAAGCCATCTGATGGCGCAAGCGAATCTGTTCGTCGAAAAGTTCGTCGATTGCGTCGCAATCTTTGAGTCGACGTTCAATCATGGCCTCCCATGCGGCACGACGACGGGTGCGATCCGTCTCTTCGAGCACCTTTGCCAATTGCGGCATGGTGCGTGTTTCGCCATCAAACATAGCCGTCATTTCGCCGGATATCTTCTGGTATTGCTGGCCTGACAATTCGTCACGGACAAACAAATCAATGTTCTCTTCGCGATAGAGTTCGACATCGCAAACATAGTTGCGGTCGAGTACTTTGTATCGCTCCTGTGGCAACTGGAAGCGCGCAGGCGATGCCAAATAGTAGCGAGCAAGTTTAATTTGTTCCGGCTCGATTTTTGGCATAATGTTGGTGACAAAATCGACATAGAGTTTCTCGAGTTCAGGGTCGTCCGTGTGGCATGTCATATTAATTTGCCGCAGTGCCGATTCTTGGTCGAGAGCGGCGAAAAGCTCGCTGACATCCTCGATCCATTGCTCGAGTTGCCCCGCCGTTAAGAGGGGTCTGGCCAAGAGTTGTTCGAAGAGTGGCGCGATTTGTTCCCAGTCGCCGCAGTCGAGTTTTTGGGAAATCCACTTGCGTGGAAACTGTGTTTTCAGTACAGATGGTTTTAGTGTCATTGTTTCTCACTCTCAATTCATCATCATTTATAAAGACCGATGCCACTCGGTGTTTCAATGCGGCATCGGTCTCTTTGTATTATTTACTTGTTGTTACTGCAACGCATCCCAATCCGTAATCTTTGCGGGATTCGTGGTTGCCCCGATGACGACGAAGTAATCGGCGCCACCATAGGCCTTTGCTTTCAGTCCACTGGGGTTCGTGATCGTGACAGTTCTCTCGCCCAGAGCGGCACTTTCGAGCACTTCGATTTCGACATAGAGTGTCTCCGCCGTAGACTCGGAAGAAATTCCTTTGACCAGAATTCCGTTGCCGAAGCTGACGATCGGTTTGACACTTCCGTTGATGTAGAAGTTTTCGCCATAAATCGCGACTTGGAGTGTCTGTCCCTGTTTAGCGTTGGCGGGATAGATTCCGTTTATTTGCGGGTAGTCGAAAGCGTCAGGCGCGCTGACCTTACGTTTAGTCGCATTCCAGTTCGACGGATTCGTCATGTTAATCATCACGCCGTTTATCCATCCACCGGTCGGCTGCTGTCCCGAGATACCGGACTGACCAATGATAAGGTCGAGATCGCCGTCACCGTCCACATCAGCAAGCTTGACCGCTCTGGCATGGTTCGGGAATCCGTTCCATGTCGAGTTCGCCGCGTTGTTGACCATCTGCGATTTGAGGAGTCCAATTTCGCCTGTTGTGGAGCTAGTGTCGTTATCCGTCGCGTCCACGAAGAATGCGCCACGAGGTGTAACCGGTGCGACATTCATCAGCAACTGCACGGGGGCTTTGTTGTTATGACGTTTTTTATTGATACTGTTCACACTTGCGGTTGTCTCCCAATCAAGTGCGAGAACGATATCGGTGTATCCGTCATTGTTCACATCGCCGGCATCCGCGCCGTAAATCTGATAAAGGTTGACGCCGTTGAAGCGTTGGTCGCTCGCATCCGTAAACTCTCCGGTTCCATTGTTCTCCAAGAAATAGAGTTTGTTCAAATCAGGCGAGCCTTCAACTTCATTTGTCGCATGGGCTGTTGTCAGAACCAAATCGAATTTCTCATCAACGATATCGAAGACACCATTCTTGTTCAGATCACGCTCGGTTCCGTCCTTAATGAGGTTTCCGTTAACATCTTCGGTAACCGATTTCGAACGATATACACCGGGAATAATCTTTGTGAAATCGGCGGCGACATTGACCAGAGGCCACTTTTGAGGATCAGTGATTTCCTCGAAAGTTCTTCCGTTCTGACCGGCGACATTCATCAAGAGGCGGCAAGCGTTGTACTGTGTCGCTGAAGAATTGGCGGAGGTGTTAAGTCTATTCGCAAAGACCAAATCGCCAAATCCGTCATTGTTCAGGTCGACAATCGCGGCATCTCGTGTATCGTCAACGACGGGGCTAGTAATCCATTCTTGTGTCTTGTCTACGAAATATCCCCATTTGCCACTGACCTTAGTATTAATAAGGACAACGTTTTGGATACCCATGTTCTTGGCACCGTTTGCCATCACAAGGTCAGGCATTCCATCACCGTTCAAGTCACCAACAGCAACACGGTTCGTGTAGTATCTGTTCGGGTCATCCGCACCAAAATCAGGAATTCTGATGGCGGAATCGTCTTGATACTGGATATTCCCATCGACATCCGTTGTGTGTACCATCAAAACGGGTTTCAGTCCTGAGGAGACAAACAGAATGTCGGGTTTACCGTCGTTATTGAAGTCAAGGAACTTGACGTCTGTCGCGGGCAGCAACAAGTTGCTCAAATATGGGAAGTATGTTGCAATCATCGGATTCATGCCGCTAACAATTGGTCCACCATACGGTGAGGATGCAATATTAAAGACGCGTTGACCGCTGACTTTCGGCTCTCCACTGTTCTTGTATAGAACTTGATTCTCACCGGCTTGTGCTTCAGAACCGCCATTGGCGAAGACCAAATCAAGCAGACCATTACCGTACATGTCGTTCAGGTCGATACCCATTGTCGCGTTAGCCATACCATCACTTTGATCAAAATTCGTTGAGGTGGCACCGTTGTAGAAGCTCAAATAATTATATGTCGAGTCTACGAACATTGGGACATCACTGCGATTGGGCGATGTTGCATTGTATCCGCCGGGGGTGCTGACCCCTTTACCGGCCGCGAGTTGGTTGTTCCGGAAGAGACTCGGTTGTCCGCCGAATGTTCCGGCGAAGACATCAATGTCACCATCAAGGTCGAAGTCACATGGCGCGACCCAACTGTAAGTTTTGTTCTGTTGGTTTAGGAAGACCGAACCGCCACGGGTCGATTCGAAGATGTTCAGGTTTCCGCCGGCGCCGAAGTTATAAGTCGAATCATCGCCCTTTGTTACCATCGAGTTAATCCATACCGTGAGACGTCCCGGAGGCATGTTTGTCACTTCGGGATGGGTCGGATTTGCTGCATCCGCAGAAATCATCATATCGGGCAAACCATCAAGGTTGAAATCAGCGGTGTCGATACTCGTGGCACGACCGCATGCGGGGAAGCTCAGCTTCGTATCGCGCAACTGATTCTGGAAGCCCTTTGAGAAACAATCCGGTGCGATTGCCACTTCCTCACCATCGGGAGTTCTGAGAGTCATCATCCGATAGGAAGCTGGGACATAAACCGTTGTATCTGTATCGTTGGAATTAAAATCACGATGCGGCATCCAAACCAATCCGGTCATGTTTCTGCTAAACTCAGACAGATAGTATTGTAGAGCGTAATTTCTTGAGGTAAAGATATCCGCTTCAGCATCATAGTTCACCTGCATAATCTCGTTGAAACCAGTCAAATCGAAATCGAGGATAACACCACCCGCTGTACGCGAGCTATCCGGCGCTTTCACATCGACTTCCTGACCACCGGTAGGAACTAAATCATTACCCCAACCTTGCGGAATACCGGTACGAAGCACCTGTCGAGGCATACTTGTCTGTTGTTCTTCATCGAAGGTCTCGGGAAGGTAAATCGCTTCTTCTGTTCCATAGTTAGCAACTTGGAAATAACCATCAGCAATGCCGTCGGGAATCTCGTTGATGTCCATATTATAATAGACAACGGTATCGCCATCATAAGTATGGTTTGCTGAGAGCGTATTCCGCTCATTGAACGTCACAAAACCAACAGCGTTGTTGCCAACAAATGTGCCGGCACGCACTTGGTTTGTTTGGCTATAATCTTCTTCGTTCACCGGTGGCAACGTCGAAGGTCTATCCACAAACAGTGGAGGAATACGATCACGGGACGATAGAATTGGAAGAAGTTCGGTTGTGCCATCGTCGTACTCTTTCAACTCAAATGACATTCCAAACTTGGAGTCAGAACCAAGTGTTTCATCGGTGAAGAGCGTTGTACGGGTCATAAGTTCGCCAAAGGGCGAGTTGGCCGGTTCGAGTGTATGGTTAATAAGGATGCGTTCACTGAAATACAAGAAACCTTCAAATGAGGTCGGCGGAGTTGCTGTCGTGTCATAGTAGTGCTGACCTCTTGTGCCTTTGGTATCCATAAACTTTCTGACTTTGTTGCTCACAATAACATCCAAATCGCCATCGCCATCGACATCAACGATATCGCTGTGTGTCGAATAGTCATAACCGGAATACGTTGAAATTTGGTGTCCCGTGTTCAGTATGCCGGGATCCCATGAGTCGGTTGCGTCTTCGAAGTACCCGGGTTTGCCGGATGCGCCAAGATTACGATAGAATCTATTCTGGGCGCCAACACCCACACCGGGCTCGGCGAAATTCGAGACAAACAAATCGTTCCATCCGTCCAAATCGAAGTCTCCGATTTTGACATCCGCTGATGAGTTTAGCAAGAAGGGAAGTCTGTCGTCGGCAGTTCCCGCCATTCCGTCGTCACCAAAGGTCATATCAACAAGTTTGCGTCCAGAGGGTTCAGCTTCGGTTGGGGCTTCGACATTCATGTAAATGCGGTTTGCCAACGAAGCGGGATCTCCGGTTACTTGTGCTCCTGTTGCAATAACGAGGTCAGGATAACCATCACCGTTCAGGTCGCCCCATGCGGCTCCAAAGACGTGCAACTTCCCAAGGGAAAGTCCGTCAAGTCTAAATGAATCGTCGTCCGAGGCATTCTGTGTTGGCGCAAGAGCATCAGGCGCGATATCGGTAAATGTAACCATATCTTGGTCGCATGCGTCGCCAATTCCATCACCATCGGAATCCAGCTGGTCAGGGTTGTATACTGTCGGGCAATTATCAACGCCATTCAGAACTCCATCACCATCTTTATCACCAAGAGGACCGTCATCTTCGCTCTCCTTTTCGGAAACAATTCGTCCGGTGTAAACACCTGTGTTAGTATAAATATCAACTCCGGAAATGGTGCCGTATGGTTCGACATCAACTCTGCGATATGCTTGTGGGTCGTCTCCGCCGGGAGAAGTGCTGCCGGTGATGAAACCATCAACCGTTGTTCCTTCGTTTGCCGTGTAGGTCATGCCTGTCACGTAGGAGATTGATTCACCAACTCCAACGATGACGGGGTTGTACTGCGCGGTATAAACACTATCCGAAATCGTGAATCCTCTGGCAAGGAAATCAAATGTCTTGACGCCGGGGCCACCAATCAAATTGCTGTTTTTCCCGCCGTAGTTGGCAAGGTTAACAACATCAGGGCGTGTGATGCCGAAACGGGCATCTTCGAGAATGGCCACACCGGCATTGCCAAGGTCAAAATAAGGTGACCAGTACAATTTCGAAGGAATACTATCGCCGGTCAGGTCGGTCTCGCGAGTTACCCATTGGGTGTTGTCTGAATAGAACATTCCGCTACCCGTTCCGAGATAGCGATTCCGGAACATGTAACGAAGACCAATTTCGATGGGCTGTGTCGTAACGTTTGTCATCTCAACAGTCACCAACATGATGCTTGGCGTTGTTGGGAAATCGCCATCTGGTTTGTTGACGATTTGCAGTTTTTCGTGCACTTCGATGGCATTTGCCACACGATAAGCACCCTCGGCCTTGTTGTCGAAATCTTCCTCGGTGAACTCGCTTGTCACCTTGATGGAGTTTTCTTTGTCGGTGGGGTTCGCTTTGAAGGATTCGTTTGTGATATCTTGGTATACGCCATCGCGACCAATTCTAAATGTAAGGAAGGAACCTGCAGATGGCGAGAAGGACGGGTTAATCAGCTGGCTTGCACCGGCTTGACGCAAAGCAAACTGTCCACGGCTGTTCCATGTGTATTGAAGCCAATTATCTTCGATAATGCCATCGCCGCTGATGTCGCGATCAGTGTAGGCGGTATAGCCGCTCTTCTTCCAAGGAACTCCGCCGCCATAATACTCAGCGGGGATTTCTTCGGGAAGTGGGCCATAGAGTGATTGCACTTGGTCAACTGTCGCGATAGGAGGCTCTAAGCGAACCACATAGGGATTCGCGGAAAGAATCTCGCAAGGCTCATTCTGCCGCAGAGGCAACGATTCTGTTGTTCCGGGCAAACCGGCAAAGAAGAAATAGGGGTCTCTCACGATGCCCTCGGTCAGCGAGGTTTCGGCAGTCTGGAAGTTTGTACCGCTTAGCACTTGCGCGAAAAGTCTGATGTTGAAAGTCTCAGAGGTCTGATCGTCAACGCCGAGTCTCGTGTCGGGGTCAAGGTCAGGACGTGGGAATTCGCTTGCGTTGTCGAGGAAGCACGGGCGCCCAAGGAAGACGGGCGCGAGTGGAACTTCCGCCACAGGAGAAACAACAATGATACCGCCGCTGGTGTTTTCGTCAGACATGCTTCCATCATACGCGGCTCCATTCAGGACGCGGCCGGAAATGGTTGCGCCACCAAGCGGATCGTTTGGAGCTGAGTACGCCATGCGAGCGGACATGATATCGTCGAAGTGAAGATTACGACGGAACCAAATATCACTGTTTGAGACAGCGGTCGGCGTCATGACGGGGCTTTGAAGTTGGGAATGCGCAAGGCCCATTGCGTGCCCCAGATTGTGCAGGACAGCGGCTTCGACATCAGGATAGCCGATGTAAGCGTTGCGTGTCTCGCTATCAGAAGGAGGCTCGGGAGGAGCGACAACCCAGTTTGTAATTTCGGGGTTGAACACAATGTCGGCATCGATGATTGTACCGGCTTCGTATGAGCCATAGAAGTGATTGTGAAGCAGGTCTTGAATAAGTCCCCAGTCCGTTCCTGAGGTGTTGATGTCTGTGTACGCGGGCTTCATGTTGCGCGCCATCACCACGTAACCGCCATCATTGCCGGAATCATCACCACTACCGGAATCATCGCCACTGCCGGAATCATCACCGGTATCGCCGGTATCACCGGAATCATCTGTATCATCGTCTGTTCCGCCACCACCGGAAACAGCACCACCCTCGGAACCTGTCGTATCGATGAAGGATTCCGGGAGTTGTGACGGGTCGCTCAAGTCGACGTCGCGTGTGAAGTACCAAAGGACTGTCATGCCTTCGAGCGCTCCGCCATATTGTCCGGCAACTGGAGTCGGGAAGAGGTATCCCTGATCTTCCCATGTGATTGTGTTACAGCCGTCAAGTCCGGTTGAGTTGGGGCCAAGCATATGGCTAAGGTCTTTGGGGCCTTTGTCGGAACGAAGGATAGAACCGGCAAAAGTAAATTCGGCGTTGACAGAATTCCAGCTTGCCAATGCGTTGTTGATGGCTTCCTGAACATCGTTAATCAGGATGTCGCGGTCATTGCCGGGAATCGCATCGGGCTCAACGTTCATCCAATTCGCAATCAGATAGAACGGAACAGGTTGGTCTTTTTCGCTCCATTTCAAGCTCGCGGCTTTGAAGTAGTCATCCGCAGCTGTATAGGGAACACTGCCGGCGCGTGGAGAGAGAATTTTGATACTCCCTGCAGCTTGGATATCCAGACCGGTCGTGAGTGTGGCGCAAAAGCCGATAAATGCTCCTAACACAGCGGCACATGTTTTAATTCGCCCAATATGTTTGCTCATGAAATTATCCTTCAGTTCTTGTTTCATCATAGTTAAATCTTTAACGCACATTGTTACTTGTGAGGTGGGTGTTGCTGGTTGTTACTTTTCTGTTTCTTTGACTTGTTTTTCGAATTCGTCCATACCGATGACAGCCGGCAGAACGTCAATCAAGGGCGTTTGCAAGAGGACTGAGCCGTCTTCTCCGGCGGCCTTCTGAGTCGCGCTCATTGCAGACATTCTGTTTTTGATTGTCTCGGCATTGCCGGATTCGACGCGGCCTTCTGAGTAAGCGTCGATAAACTTTTTGAGGATTGCGTCGTTATGCGCATAGCCGTAGTTTTCCATGTTGAAGCGCACGAGCTTCTTTTTGCCATTATCCGCGCTATCCGTGAAGACAGTGTATTTTCCCTGCCATCCGCCTACAACTTTGGGAGACATCGGCAATTTGGAGTCTTTGTTGACATTGGCTTTTGCCTTGGTTCCCGGGGCAACTTCCTTCAGGAACAGTGCAGCTTCTTCGTTAGGATACATCTGGGCTTGCTGCGGAACCATCTGAGCTAGAGCGTAAAGGGGGTGTTTGCCTCCGGGCGTTGACACGGAGAGTTTGGAGCCGGCTTTGCGCATGCCCTTCAGAGATTGAGTGACCTCAAATTCGTAGGTGGTTTCGATATTTTTGCCCACCATCGCAGTGGATTTCTTGATACACTTGCCGACGACGACCGAATCGCTACTTTGCGCCAATTGCTTGATTGTCGCAGGTCCGCTCGTCATTTGGTCTGCCGAAGCGTCGACGGCTGAGAATGTCAGCGCCGCCATGAAACCACAGACGATTGCATTGTTAAACCAACTTATCATTGCCTTGTACCTAACTCTTGTTTGTTTACCGACAGTTATGCCGACATAAAATGCTATGGATATGTATTACATACACAATAATATAATACACTTATTGCTTTGCAGAATACAATAACATTTTTTAAAAAGAGTGCGGAAAATACACTTTTTTGCATAAATAGCCTTCCGAAACTCTGAGCTGCAAGCGAAATAAACGCTTTTTGTTTGAACAGCCACACGTTCTCTCTCGGTTTTTTGACTATAGAAGTGATGCAATTCATGTTGTTTTGGGTGTCATCCGGGGCACTAAAACAACTGTTTTGGGTAGACGTCTTTCTGATCTAAATCTCTTTGCCATCTGTAAATGTTGCCGGACGATATGGTTCCATTCGTGGGGTCATAAAACAGTTTGGAGCTTAATCGGATACTCGCCGGTTCGGAGGGATAACCCCATCGTCCCCCTTCGTAGGCTCGCACGATTCCCATGTATTTGTCCGGGCCGACCGACACAATCATGTAATTGCCTTCTGAGTTATAGGAGGCTTGGTTCTTTTGAACCCGAAGCCAGTTTTGTGTTTGGATTTCATCCCAAAAGTCTATCCAAGCGCAACTGGGATCATAATTGCCACCCATGACCGGCGTGTTAAAGATGTCCACCGGGATTGTCGTGATATAGGCAATGGGGGTGGTCAGGACATGCATATATTTGCCCTTTTCGGACAGTGGAGGGAACGGCCATGCCACAGCGCTGGGAGTTCCGAATCCGTCCATGTCACGGCGTAAGGGGACATTGTTGTTGTCAACGCGATATGCTTCGACGGCGTTCGCGATAACACGTTGGTCTGACTTGACACGGGCGACCTTGGCGCGCACCTGAGCTTCCAAGAAGTTGGGCACGGCGATGGATGACAGAATTGAGATGATAGCTACCACTACCAACAGTTCAATGAGCGTGAATCCGTCTGTTATGTTCGCCGTGGAATGGCGCCTCATCATCCTCTTCCCAAATCCTTACCAGTGTTGCAGTCAAAAGCCGTCGCGTATGACACCAGACACTTTTCTCGTAGTATACTCAAGTATATGTACATTTGTGTTCTTCTCTCAACTATACACGCAGGATTATGTCTTTTATGGAAAAAGAACAATGTCCGTCGTGTCCGCACCTTTTGCGTTGAGCGTGAGATTCTCAGTCGTCGTTTCATCGTCCTCGATACGGATCGAATTGTCCTTGACGAGGCCTGTGGTCTCCGTATTGTTTTCCGGCTCAGGAGTTGCGAGATCTCCCCACAGTCGCAACATATCGGCCGTTACCGGGCTTTCGGTTCGCGGCGGATAAGTCGGCAATTCTCGGCGAATTTCACGGCTTCGCAATGCACGCACAGACAGATATCGGTCGTAGATATCACGTCGGGTGCAGAACGCGAACTCGTTTCCGCTATTCGAAAACTCTTTGTCTTTTGTGTCAAGCCAGATTTCTCGCCAGAGAATGTAGTGAAACAGTTTTCCCCATTCGATTTGACTTTTTGTGAGCGCAATCATCGACGGTGTGTCGAGTCGTGCGGTTGGCAACGCATAGCGCCAAATGCCGCATAACCGTTTGATATCGAGCATGGGTGGCTCCCACCATTCGCGGATTTTGAGCCGACTTGCGACATAGTTCTGCATGATGTTTGTGTTCGTCGATGCCTGATACCAATCGGCGATGACCACCGGACGCGTCGTTGTGTCCAACGTCTCGCCTTCCTCGGCCATCGGATTTCTCGTATCCCTCAGATACCAGTAAAGCGGCCAACTAACTTCGCCTTCCATGAAGTATGGGATGTAGATGCCTAACCCCGTGTCGTGGGCGATTTTGCGGAAGTCTTCAACAGCGATTTCGACATCCGGATGTGTGTGGTTATAAACTAACCGTTCGGCGGGACTATGTGGATGAATGAAGCACACGAAGCAGAGCAGTCTGAACTGCCAAATCAGTGCCGCTGCAACAATAACCCAAAGCGTTCTCGTGCGCCAGAGAGGTTTATGCGTTGTCCTGTAGCGCTCGTAAAAAACTTGAACATCGTATCCGAACAACAGACAAGCCGGAACAACAATGTGCACCGAAAGCCATGGAACTTTTTCGCCTGCGTAACTATAGGCAAAAAGCATCGTAATGAACCAAAAGATGAGAAATGATTCGATGAACCGTTTTCGCAGGAACAAAACAGGAACGAAGTATAGCAGTACTTGCACATAGAACAGAACAAGTTGCAAATGAACGGGCGAAGTGAGATGGAATGTTTTGTCCATCCATCCCCAATGAATGAGTCCCATACTGCCGCAAATCGCGGAAATAATCGCGAGTACAACCTGAGGAATCACGAGCCAAAGCGTATGACGAACGCCGTCTCGGTCGTGAATCATCCAACGCCAACGGCTCCATGCGATAAAAAGCAACAAGGGAAGTTCGTACATGAAAATAATCGGCAGATGGTAGTGAAATGGCCCCTTGATGCGATGGAGCAAATGCTGATCCCACCAGTAATCCCACGTGTTTTTGTAGAGTTGTATCGCGGTTAGGACGACGGGATTTCCTTTGAAGTCCGTTCCTCGCACATTGGTGAACCATGTCGTAAACAGCATCTGATAGAACGCGATACCCAGTAGCAACGCAGTGAGGATGACCAGACGATTCGAGTTAAAATTCCGAACAAAAGCACCCGTAACACCCATCTTCCCGGTGGGGAAACAGGCTTGCGTTTGACCGAAGGCGATGACGACCCAACAGACGAATATCATGATGACCCAGCACAGCATCGGAGCGATAATTCCGGGCAAGATACTCATTGCCCCGGGCCAAAGTCGCCATGCCAATAGCATCAGTAAACCACCAATGATAATGGACATAAGCAATGATGTCAGACAAATCTGTCGAGTTTTTTTTTCGCGAGTCGGCGCGTCTACAATTGCCGGGCAAACGACTTCGCCCGTTGGTGTCTGACGAGGTTGTGTTAGTGGGAGACGGCGGCCTGCCAACCAGTCGGCAACGCTCACAACGACCAAATATCCGACGCAACACGCGAAGAAAAAGATGGAGCTTTCCATCATGCAAAATGCCAGAACAGCCCCAGTTATCCCCCAGAACCAATAGTGTGCGCGGCCTGTTTGCATAGCACGCAGAACGCAGAGCGCACACCAACAAATCACAACGGCGAAGGGAACATCGTTGCGGAGGAATCGCCCGTAGTAACACAGTGTCGGCGAAAACACGACAGCGGCCATAGCTCCGACCATGCCCCAACGTCCCAGATAGTGCCGCCAGTACCAAAGGAGCGGAAGCAGTGCCAATGCACCAAGAACAACAGGAAGACGCATGGTGAATTTGCTGTCTCCGAATAGCAAAAAGAAAAAGGCATTGACATTTTGCAACAACGCGCCGTGCAGTATCGGCTGATAAACATAGCCATTGCCGATGAAAAGTTCATAGGCGTAGTAGGCAAACAAACTCTCGTCGTGATGCAGAGGTTTCTCGGACAGCCACACGAAGCGTGTCGCAATCGCGATGAGCACGAGCATTGCGATGACGGCATACCGGAAGAGTTTGTCGCGACCAAGCGACAAGCCCCCCCTGTTGTCAGTTGTGTTAGCGGGTGTTATCAAAATCTGTACCCCCTCCGGACAGCAATCAGCCAAACAGGAATCTTTTTGCGGCGCGCAATGTTGTTTGCATTCCGACATCCGCGATGGATTCCGCGAGAGGCACTTGTTTCGGACAGGCACGGACACAGTTCTGCGCATTACCACAAGCTGCGACGCCGCCATCCTCGAGCAGCGCGTCCAGTCGCTCGCTTTTCATATAGCTTCCAGTTGGATGCGCGTTGAACAGTCGTACCTGAGCAATGGGTGCGGCGCCGACAAACGCGCTCCGGTCATTGACTTGTGGGCAAACAGACAAGCAGCAACCACAGGTCATGCATTTGGAAATGGCGTACATTTTCTCGCGGATTTTTTCGTTCATCCGCGGTCCACTACCGATGGGATACGTCCCATCGATATGAATCCACGCTTTCACGCGTTTGAGATTGTCAAACATAACTTGTCGGTCGACAACCAAGTCGCGCACGACAGGGAACTTGTGTAATGGTTCGAGAATGATTGGGTCCGGGAGTTGGTCAATAAGCGCAGAACATGCTTGCCGTGGCCGACCACAGATAAACATGCTGCATGCGCCGCAAACTTCTTCGAGGCAGCTGCAATCCCAGACAACCGGGGCAACCGTTTTGCCGTCAGCTGTAACGGGATTCACCTGAATCTCCATGAGCACCGAGATGACGTTCATCCCTGGACGATAGGGAATGCGAAAGTGTTGCCGATATGGTTTAGCTTCCGAGCCATCGCGGCGCAGAATCTCGACATTAATCTCTGTTCTTTGAGAAACTTGCATCCCTGACACCATGGTGTTCTCCATCATAAAAATCCAACGAGAGCTTTATGCGTCTTCCGAGCCCTCGGTGCTTTCACCCATGAGCGACAAGAGCTTTTCGCGCATATCGTTCGGATAGTGGGCGCGTTCGAGGCAGATTTCACCGGTGATGATTCCTTGTTTGTAGAGCATCACAAGATAATCGTCCATGGTGACCATGCCCTGTTTGGCGCTAGTCTGCATTGTCGAAATAATACGGTTCGTTTTTCTTTCACGAATCAGGTTTGCGACAGCGGGTGTGTTATGAAGAATTTCATAAGCAGCGACACGACCACGGCCTGTGGCGCGTGGCAACAGCGTTTGCGCAACAATCGTTCTCAAGGCGACCGAAATAACGGCACGCATCTGTTCCTGTTGGTTCACAGGGAACTGGTCGATGATACGGTTAATTGTTTCTGATGCGCTGATGGTGTGCAATGTTCCGAAGACCAAGTGACCCGTTTCAGCAGCGGTGATAGCCGCCTCAGTTGTTTCAAGGTCGCGCATTTCGCCGACGAGAATCACGTCGGGGTCCATACGCAACGCGCCACGCAAGGCGAAAGCGAAACTCGGTGTATCCACATGGAGTTCACGGTGCGTGACGATAGCCTTTTTGTGCGGGTGAATGTATTCGAGAGGATCTTCAATTGTGATGATATGGACAGCTCTGTTCGCGTTGATGTAGTCCATAAGCGTCGCCAAAGTCGTGGTTTTACCGGAACCTGTAGGCCCAGTGACCAGAACCAAACCACGGTGCGCGTTGAGCACTTCGAGGATGGATTCTTGCGGCAAACCTAATTGCTCGAACGTCAAAATACGCGAAGGAATCAGTCGCATGACGATGGATATATTTCCGCGAGCACGGAAAACGGCGCAACGGAAACGTGCTTGATCACTGTATGAATAGGCGAAGTCAGCGCCGCCTTCTTCCTGAATTTTCTGCTGATAGCGAGGCGGAGTAATCTCTCGCATCAAGCGTTCACTGTCATCAGGAGTAATAATCGTCGGGTCAATAACATCGAGTGTTCCGTGAAGACGCATAACAGCGGGTTTTCCGACAGAAACATGGAGGTCAGAACCATCACGCTCAACAACAAGTTTGAGCATTTCATTCATTTCAAGCATATGAAACTATCCAAAGAGCCTTTCATAAATATAGCAACTTAACTAATAATGTTATACAGTTTCACTGCTGTTAATGCGCAACTTTTATTCTCGTCGTTGTCAACTGCGAATGCAACAAAATACAATGGCGAAGAATATTTCGATTATTATGCCAAAATGACGATAGATATTCGTACAACCGGTCAACAACATTTTTAGGTTTATTATGTCAACGATTCAATGTAAGTGCTGCGGTAAAGACGTTTCATCTGATAGTGCAACTTGTCCATACTGTGGGTCATCCATCAATCACTACGGCAGTCAAAGCGATGTGCCACCTCCCATGCAGGGATCATACAAGTCAGAGAAATCTGAGCCGGCATGGGAAACATCAGATGGTTCG
>JAAZBM010000015.1 GCA_012513815.1 Candidatus Sumerlaeota bacterium
ACAATTTTTATTCTCGTCGCTAATCTTTATAATGTCGAATTTCTCAATTCGACGGCGTCTCGATCAGTCAGACTATTGCTGTCTGATTCACGGCATCATCATGTCAAAGAACATTTCACCACACATCCAAGTCACCCTAACCAAGAGTGCCTAATCTCAGTGGCGAAAATACATCTACCAAAACATACTCAGCATATTCGCTAAAAAAATAACATTCTGACAGAAAAAAAAACGCAAAGAGAAAATCTCTCATCACTTCACGTCCGCTCACCTCGGCAACATCACGTCACCCAAACAAGCGGAAAACATATAACACACCACACAAAAATTTATTCCTAAACTAAAAATTATTTTTCACAAAACCCACCAAACACGCACCACAACTGACCCAAAACACAATCCGCCGACGTGAATAAACACACCGGCGGAAGCAAAATGATTAATCGAGTTCCCCGTTACGCGCGTCAATACAACTTGATGCGCCTGAGACTGGCCGTGCTTAAGGAATCATTGTATTCCTGATGATAACGACTAAGAATACTGACGATACGTGGAGAAGAAATATAGCGATTGTCAACATCTTCTAAATGATTTTTGACTTCGCCCGACGCGCAGTCCACTACGAGCCGCCCAATATGTCTACCCTCGAAGCTCGAAGAAACAACTCTTACGCCATTATGACTGACAATCTCATCGGAAGGACGAGCCGTGGCGGCAGAATTCCCACATATTACAACGGATGGAAGACCTGACTCTGAAAGAACTTTTGTCAATTCATTCAGACTCGCATCATGGTTGTTTTGATACCTGAGAACGACGACAAGGCGGCAACCCGCGGACTTCAGGCGCGGCAAGTATCGTGCGACCGCGCTCGTCTCATCCGCGACACTAACGTCACGACACCCCATCTCTTCCAATACTGAGTCAGACCGTGTCACGCCAATAATACCAACTGTCTCGGAAGTGCCATCCAAGCGGGGCTTTTCTACCACACGAAAGGGCGCGAACAACGGTTCACTGGTCGCGCGGTCAACAAGATTCGCACTGAGAAGACAAGAACGGAAACCGGATGGTAAATTCAAATCCTTTAGTTGTTTTGCATACACAAGATAATCGTAAATGCCAACATTAACCGCGTCAATTCTCATAGACGCGTAAATCTCAGATAAACACAGCGCTATGGTGCTCAAATCATCATGCGCGAGCAATGAATTCCCACAAGAAAACAATCCACCGGCGTCAACATAATAGCAAACTGTCTTATCATCGGAACGGTAATAATTAACTAACCCGCACTCACGCTCAATGCCGCCTAAATTCTTGCCAACACAGCCACACGAGCGTAGCTTTCCGCAACGGGAACCACTGTACAGTAGCGTAAGACTCGCGGAAGAACTCAAATCCGCGGACGCAGCCGGACAAACAACACCGTAAGGGAAAACCAAAAGTAAAAACAAAAGCAAAACAAACTTCATATAAAACGCCCTTCTGACGTAAAGTTTATTCGGTCAACAACTATAGAGGAGGCAATCGCCTAACTTGCACGGAAAAATTCCGTTGGTCCAGGCTCCGCCTTTTTTGACGCGCCGGGGATGATTATCACGGGTTCTATCTCATAATAATTTCCGACATTAATCCCTAATTTACGCAACATATCCAGATAGGCATCAATAGGGATATTATGCTCGTCCACGTATTTCATACTATGTCTCGTGTCGTGTAACATATCCGGAAACTTATATTTCGATAATTGATTCAGAATGTTCTGAATGCTCCCTCCCTCCTTATCGTTTTGCGCCTGCAACAGTTTTTGAATCGCGTAATCCTTCATTATGCCCCAGTGCCAATAGGAGAGGCCACGACCCGGAAGAAAGCTCTTTAGTAATGTCATAGAATCATAATTTGGGGAATAGTTCCCATCAAGCCCATAGACAATCTTGCCTTGATATTTCCCGTTCGATTGAATCCAATGACGTAAACTCACCAACTGTTCATCCGAGTAGGATAAGGGAACAACGTAATCCACCCATCCATTGTCTAACCAATCCGTCCAGTACTGCCCGTGTTCTTCCATTTTTTCCGGCATAACAACCGAGGCGGAAATGACGCGATTCGGATAGGTCTTTCTAAACACTTCTGACAACGAGGACATGAATTGATTAACCTGTTTTCTACGCCACTGAGCAAAATCATTCCAATGAGCATGACCGGGGACAAGGTCATCGGTTAAGTCAATTCCGGTCTCCTTTTTGAACAGAGCCTTACAATAATCACAATGACAAAACTCGGAACCGGCAAAACGGATTCGATCCAAATGCAAACCGTCCCACAAATCACCTTCCATCATTTCCATAAACAAATCAATCATTCGCTTATGCGTCTCAGGATTTGCCGGACACAACACGCTATACTTAAGACTACCGTTGTCTATCGTATAACCACCATGACAGTCTCGACTCAAAACGCTAAGCGGTGAAACTTGCTTCAATCCAAAGGAAGTAAAGCGGTCATTCGGTCGCGTGTCACTGACACCGGCATAAAACCCATACTCGCACCAAGCCTCCATGCGAAGACCCGAAATCTTTCCGGAAATCACCAACATTCGAACAAGATCTATACTGTTTCGAGCTTCTGAGGACAACATCGCGAATTTACTTAGGTAAGGCACTGCACCGCGAGACCACATATCAACATAAACGGTGTTCAGTCCCATTTGCTGATAAGCTTGCAACGTCGAAGATAACGCGGGAAACTTACCACCCATCTCGGAAGAAGGCAACCAGATGCCACGAATATAATCGTCGCTCGTAGGACTTTCTTCCGGGTACGAGGACATCTCAAAAGTCAAACAAACACCTTTCAATAACGCTGAATCCTGTAGTTCATTGGCATAACGGTAAACCTCTTGTGTCCAATCCGAGAAATACGCGATTGTATCAGAACTATCCTTATCATCAAAACGCGAGACCACTGTCATACACTCTGTCGTATTCGGATCCCTAAACGAGAGAAATCGCGAGGAAGTTGTATAAGGATAATCCGCCTGAGGTAATGAAATTCCCTTCTTGAAGTTGGAATCACCGGATACTTTGTCTATTATCAAACGGGTTTGTTCATCAGACAACTTGAAAACATCATATAACCGTGCAAAATCCATCATTTTCCTTGTTTGCATCTCCCATCTGTTAACATTTTGACAGATGAAATACCCGCTTTCCCATAATGCGAAATAGACCTCCCATTCATCCGAATAGGAGCGTTTTTTGTTTTCAGGATAGATTGCATGACGAAAATACGCGAAAATCGGTAACTCTCCATTTTGCAAGCGAGGCATTAAAACCGAATGAGTCTTATCAATGCCGCCCTGCTCCGCACATACATAAAAAGGACAAAGAACAAAAAGGGCTAATAACGCAAAAATCTTTTTCATATTAAACACTCCTTAAATCATATTGAGGGTGGTGGAGTTGGGGTAGGTGTCGGAACCGGAGTTGGAGTTGGGGTCGGGTCAGGAATTGGAGTCGGGGAACATTGAGAATTATACAAATCATCAAATTTCGTAAACAAAGTTAATTGACTATCCCTATATTTCACGCATGGAGAATCATTCCCTTTTCCCAAACACTCTATTAGTGCGCAAAGATAGCTCTTCCAATAGGCATTACGCTCAGATTTGTAGAGCGTACATGTGGTAAGACATAAATAACCATCAATACAAACCCCGTCCTTTGCATCACTAATATGCACCTGTTCGTGTTGTTTTATACAATCAACAATACCTTCACTATACATATTTAATGCGGTGGTACTGACACATTCGGTATGAGTGCAACTATTATCTGAAGAACACTGTACCCATCCCAAAACAGTATATCCTGGCATAGAAGAAGGAGGAGGAGTCCCACAATCACAAGGATTTGTAGGAGGATTCGTCTGATTAGCGAAACTATTGTCTTGTTCAATCAAAATGGAAAGTACTGCTAAAAGTCCACAAGCCAAAATGATGTTAACCTGATTAGCTAATGATTTTTTCCTCATAGTGATCACCGCTTTCTATATTGTTTGAACTCTTCAAGAACGCGTGTACGTTCTACAGAGGGAGGGAATTTCTCTACCTTCTCATACAGGTCTCGTTTTTGTGCCACAGGGAGCATATATAGCAAGAAACCGCCCGCGGAGGACATCTGATAAGCCTTAAACTGACTATCCATGTCGCACTTATCCATGATTTCTTGCCATAACGGAATCGATTCTTTGTAGTATTGCGCTCTTTGTGTTTTGTCCTTCGACTCATATCCAAGATAGCACAATGCCGTTGCCACGTAGGCTTGGGCTGAACACCATTCCCTATCTTTGTATGTGTAAAGAGGAATAATCGCTCGACCCGCTTTCAGAGAAAGCTCCTTACTCGTTTGTTCATACATCCGCTCCAATTCGAGCATGACTTGATTCGTGTAGTAGTAGCGAGTATCATTATCCCAGACGAGAGCATCGAGCATTTCTTTGGCCTGTTCGCCGTTACCCAACAAGGCGGTATCGATAGCAGCGATGAAACGCAATTCGTTACGCTCGTCTTTGGACAGAGTCCCGGTGGTCGCAAGGAGTTGATTCGCGAGAGACAGGGATTTCTCGTATTTATCATCAGTAAGATAACGCCGACTTAGCTCACGGGCAGCCTTGCGAACACGCCAATGTTCGGGATTGTCTTTGATAAAGCTTTCAACAAAGGACGAATCGGTGACTTTGGTCTTGAATTCAACAGACAAACCGGATTCGCCAAACTGACCGGAGCGAACGGCGGATGGTAAGCCCTTGAGTAAAGGAGCGGAGGCCTTGGAAAGCAAATCGTTGCTGACCGTGCCGGAAGTGACATCGGCAGCTTGCAACAGGCGAAGCGCGACAGCCGGAGCGTCCGGCGCGTCCGGATGCTCTGTCAAATACTTCTCCGCAAGGCCGGCAACCTTATCCGGAGATTTGGCATCCCACAACGCGTCAAGATAACCAACCATATCACGTTGGGCAAGGGAACCGGTTGAACTCAACTTCGAAAAACGATTCTCAAGAGATTGCGCGAATTTCTGATGACGACTTGATGGATACTTTTCCGAGAAATCAGACAATAACGTACTCGCTTCGTCCCAACGCTTCTTGGCATCAAGAACATGCGCCTGCAACAAGACCAACTGGTCTAAATACGGATGGTCCGGATTGATGGTTTTTAATTCGTTAATGCGCGTCAAAAACTCATCAGGGTCTAAGTGGTAAAAACACTGCAGAGCGTAATACTGCGCGAGACGCTTACTCTTGAGGTCGGCGGCATCGGAAATATAATCAGCCAAAAGAGGTAATGCCCGCTCATAATCTTTGTCAAGACGAACCAATGAAACAGCAGAACCCAAAGACTTGTTGAGCGAAATCGTCTCCTTGAGCTCAGCGACTGTAGCTGAGCAACTGCTCAAGACATCACTGTGAGAAGACAAGATTGATAACGCCTCATCATATTGACCTTGCTCTTCTGCCGAACGAGCCTCCAAGATTGTCAAATCACCAAGCGCGGGAGAAGACGGATTTGCTTCCTTAAAGGACGATAATTCCTTGGCAAAAGCATCATATTCTTTCTGCTCATACAAACATTTCAGTGCCCAAAACTGTGGTTCCTTACCTGAGCATTGCAAATACAATTTGCGAGCACGGACAAAATCCCGATTGCCAAAGGCTTCCTTAGCCTGAAACCATGCGTCCTTTGACATCACATTACGGCACTCATCCAAACGTAATAAATAAGGAGAATCAGGATAACGAGAAGCGAATTCTGTCACAACACGCTCCTCATCGGACTTCTTGCCTAACCAATGATACACACTAAATGACAAAAAATCCAAATCATCTAATGCAGGATGATTTGGATTTTTCAACCGTAACTTCTCAACTTCATCAATGAACTCGTTATACCGCTTAAGTTCATAAAGACACTTTATCCTGTAAAAATCATCCGGAGGCGCTGGGGTCGCGAGTCGACCATATAATTCATACGCTCGAGCATAGTCTCGCGAATCAAACGCGGAACGAGCGGAAACGGGCGAAGCGACACTCTCATCAACCGGAGCCGCAAAAGAAACGGCACAAGCGGAAGCCACAACAAATGAAAAGGAAAATAAAAGATATTTTTTATTATTCATTGTCATTTCAGCCTTTCAAAATTAACATATTTCGAGTAAAAAACAATTCCTCGATAACCATTGTTACAACACTTTATATGACATATTCAAAATAAATCAACAAATATAACATTTCCCCCTCTAAAGTAATACTGATGACCCTCTTCTTGCCTAAGGTTAAGGTACGATTCTATGGACTTCTTGCTTACCGCAAGAAATAGAGTTCACACATCCATCCGATTTCGGATAGCATTGTCATTGTCGCACTGTCGAGCGGATAGTTTTTCATTCGATTGCATGGGACAGATATCGCAATGATGTAGTTTTTGTTTCCTTTTCTGCGCCACATAATTTCGGAGTGATAGTCACCGGAATCAGTGCCAAACACACGCACCCAGTCCTCTGCGCTTGATGATGGCGTGTTTCGGAGATACCTTGCCAAGCCGAATCGGTTATTCGTCGTGTCTTCCATTGTTTCGGCCGCATGTTTTCCCAATGCGGTTTCAAAGGGGAAAGACTTCATCAGCGCATCTCCTTAGTTTAGTATTTCAATAAATCGTTCGACTTAAAAAATAACTATCCGATAATTGTCAATGCCACACTTTTGTGGATCTATTCAACCTAATAATTCCTTGACCCCGGTAGGTTTACAGCAAATCTTCGGGCGTGAATAAGTCGCGCGCCGTGGGGAAATCGTCGGGCAATCCGGACTCCAGAGGTGTTGCGGTCATTTGTTCGGACGGGTATGGCGTCATCAGCGCAGCCAGTTCGTCCGCGAAGCAGTGCTCGCAGTTGAGCCATTTCTCGTAATTGTCCGGATGAATAATCAGCGGCATACGGTTATGTACGCGGCGCATTGTCTCGTTTGGCGCGACGGTGATAATCGCGCAAGTCTCGATTTCCTCGCCACTCGCCCCGTTCCATTGTTCCCAGATACCGCCAAGCGAAAAGACCTGCTCGCCTTTCACGCCAAACTGCCACGGAATGCGGCTTTGACCGTAGTGCTCCCACTCGTAAAAACCTGTCGCGGGAATCAGACAGCGCCGCCGCGCGATGGCATGGCGAAATGATGGTTTCTCCCAAATGCCTTCGGCGCGGGCGTTGAACATCGCGCGTGTCGGGTCGGGGAGTTTCGCGAAGGACGGAATGAAGCCCCACAGCGTCAGCGCGACTTGCCGTTTGCCGAAGATGGCGGGATGAATACGCACGATGGTAATGGGCTGCGCGGGCTTGATGTTCTTGCGTGCCGGCGCTTCGTCAAACTGCAGCCCGAAGTGCTCGGTGAGTGCCTCTGAGGGCGCGACTAATTGAAACCGACAACACATGATGACGCCACCGCCCTATTCTTTATCCGCGTCGTCTGTGTCCGTGTCCGCGTCGTCATCATCATCCGTGTCGCCTGCGTCATCCAGCAAATCGTCGTCCGCCTCGCCGGCATTCGTATCGAACAGCGTTTGCTCGATAAGGTCGCACCAGATATGAATAATCGCGATATGGCATTCCTGAATCAGTGGCGTATCCTTGGTCGGGACAATCACGCACTCGTCGCACAATCCGACCAGCGCGCCGCCGTCGTTGCCTGCCAGCCCCACAGTGGCGCAGCCAAGACCATGAGCGAGTGTCAATGCTTCGAGCACATTGGCGGAATTGCCCGATGTGCTGATGCCGACAACAACATCATCGGGACGAGCGAGAGCTTCGACTTGGCGCGAAAAGATTTGTTCGAAACCGAAATCGTTTCCAATCGAAGTCACATTCGATGGGTTTGTCGTCAGCGCAATCGCCGCCAATCCGGGACGATCCAACAAGAAGCGACCAACAAGTTCGGCCGCGAAATGCTGCGCGTCGGCAGCGCTGCCGCCATTGCCACACACGAGCACCTTGCCGCCGGAACGTAAGGCGCGAATCATCGGGACAACGGCACGCGCAATCGCCGCGCTGTTCTCCGACGCAAGCTGCTGCTTCATAGACGCCGACTTATTCAGACAATGCGACACAAGCTCGCCGGCACTCTCAACAAACTCCGCCAGCAAAGCCGCGTCAACACCAAACTCATCATTCTCTTTCATTACAAAACCTCAAACCCTTTTCAATACAATTACACCACCCGCAGAAAATGCATATGCGCCATCGCGAAACCCTTCACGCCGCTACGTGGAAATGTGAACGACTACGAATACTCGATAACTCGCCGTCATGCCAGACTTTTATCTGCATTTGGACAACTTCTACCGCTTCTGATGTATCAATACTTTAGCTAAAAATCATGCGCGGCCGTCTGCTATTACGACAGACGACCGCGCACATTCATTTTTGTATAAGTGCGGCAGACTTATTTGCCAAGATACATGCTGACAAGGTCTCTTGTGGTCAGCTGGTTGATCTTATCAGCCCAACCGGCCTGGCCGAATGTTTCCATGCGAATCTTGCAAACCTTGGCCATCGCTTCGCGGGCGGGCTTCAGATAATCGCGGGGGTCAAACTTCTCGGGTGTCTCCGCGAATACCTTGCGGATGGCGCCTGTGATTGCCAAACGGCTGTCTGTGTCGACGTTGATTTTGCGGACGCCGTGCTTGATACCCTTGACGATTTCTTCCAGAGGAACACCAAAGGTGGGCTTCAACGCGCCACCGAACTGATTGACGATGTCTTGCAGCTCTTGCGGAACGCTCGACGAACCGTGCATCACAAGGTGCGTGTTGGGCAGACGACGATGAATGTCTTCGATCAAGCTCATGCGCAAAACTTCGCCTGTAGGCTTTTTCTTGAACTTGTATGCTCCATGGCTGGTGCCGATGGCAACCGCAAGAGCGTCAACGCCTGTATCCTTAACAAACTGCTCAGCCTGCGCGGGGTCGGTCAAATGCTTCTGAGCTTCTTCTTCGCTCAAGCCGGCGCCGTGACCATCTTCGATTCCACCAAGTGCGCCGATTTCGGCCTCAACGGAGATACCAAAAGCGTGAGCAACCTTGACGACATCATTCGTAACCTTGACGTTGTAGTCATAGGTCGAGGGCTGTTTGCCGGTCGCGTCAAGTGAGCCATCCATCATAACTGACGTGAAGCCCTGCATCATTGCGCTGTAGCAGGTTTCGGGGCTGTTGCCATGATCAAGATGCATGCAGATCGGGAGTTTCGGATGCAGTTCCGCGGCGGCCAAAATCAGGTGACGAAGATAGGCGTCCTGACTGTAAGCACGCGCACCACGGCTGGCTTGGATAATAACAGGAGAATTGGTCTCCTCGGCGGCCATCATAATGGCCTGAATTTGCTCCATGTTGTTCACATTGAGAGCAGCCACACCGTAACCGTTTTCTGCGGCATGGTCAAGTAACACACGCATTGGTACTAATGACATGAGTAATTGCCTTTCATTATTGAGTTTAGGTTAATCTCATTTTACCCCGACAATGAAGCATTCTTCATGACAACCATGTGGAATTATCCACACAGCCGTCACGCAATCACCCGATGCTGAGCCACCAACTTATCAGTTGTTCAACCTGTTTGTAGCACAAAACAATGATGATGGCCGCGACCGCAAGGTACGGCCCAAATGGCAAGTAGTGCAACTGACCGGCTGTCCGCAATGGGATGCGCACATGCACCACGCCACCGGAAGTGTTTGCCTCCGTGCGGCACAATTCGGGCAATTTCTCGGGGTCGAGCACGGCCTCGACAATCTTGTCGCGGCCAATCATCCGGTGTAGCGCTATCATCGTAACGCTCACGAAAGCACCCAGAAAACTCGCCAGCCCGACGACTTCAAGGCATCCCTGTACGCCAAGGAACGCGCCTAAAAATGCCATCAGCTTGACGTCGCCGAACCCCATGGCCTCCTTGCGGAACAACAGGCGACCGCCAACCGATACCAACCACAACAGAAGCCACCCGAATCCGGCGCCAATCCCGGCACACAGCAGGCCATCTGCCCACGAGGGCAGCACCCACCAAGGCTCAACGTCGCCAAATTTGCCCATCAAAAAATGAACGTCGTCCATCAAGTTGTACATCGCCCGACAGGCAGGCCAGTCGCGACCAACTAGCGCGCCGCCCAAAAGCCCAATCAGTAACCCGCCGTAATTGATGCGGTTCGGGATGATAAAATGGTCAATGTCCGTAAAGGTTCCGATGATGAGCAAACCCAGAAACAGCCAGATGAAGAGTAACAACACGGTCGGCCCAAACACGATGAACGCAATCAGGTATAGTACCGCCGATAATAGCTCAACCAGACAATAGCGGGAACTGTAGGGAGTACCGCAATATCGACAGCGGCCGCCAAGCATCGGCCATCCCAAGATGGGAATGTTGTCGTACCACTTGAGATAAGTCCCGCAACTGAAGCAATGGGACGCCGGTTTCACGATGGACTGTTTCATCGGAATGCGATAAATGCAAACATTGTAAAAACTGCCCAAGCAAGCGCCAATGATGAAGGACATCACGCAGAAAAAGTTGAACAGAACAGCCTGTTCGGTCGCGTCAAACATCACCTAAGAACCTCGCGTTTCATCAGATTTTTCGTGCCTCTTCCACCAGTTCCGCAATCAGTGTCAAAGCCTGTAAAGGCGTCAGTGTGTTCGGGTCGGTCCCGCGAAGCTTCAGCAAAATCGGGTCATCAATCAAATCGAACAATGTCAACTGCACGTGCTTCTCCGCAGGTGATGCATGCCCACCGGCAACCACTGTCGTGCCGGAATTTTTGTTCTCGGATGTCGCGGCGACGGGAACCTCGACGGTCCCCCCGGCCTCAAGCTGACGCAGAATCTCCTTTGCCCGAACAACTGCCGACTTGGGAACACCGGCAACCTGAGCCGCGTAAATGCCATAACTGTGGTCGGTGCTGCCGCGCGCGATGCGATACAAAAACGCAACACGGTCGCTCTCTTCCTTCACCAGAACATTGTAATTCTTCAGTCGCGGCAACGGCCCTTCAAGTTCCGCCAGTTCGTGGTAATGGGTCGCGAACAGCGTCAGCGGACGGCGGCCTGCCGTGTTGTGCAAAAACTCGACCACTGACCACGCGATGGACAAGCCGTCATAGGTCGATGTGCCGCGCCCAATCTCATCCAAAATCACCAGAGAATGATCCGTCGCGTTATTCAAGATATTCGCGGTCTCGCTCATCTCGACCAAGAAGGTGCTCTGCCCGCGGGCGAGTTGGTCCATTGCGCCAACGCGAGTAAATATTCGATCCAAGATGCCCAGACGCGCCGCCCGTGCCGGAACGTAACTCCCGATGTGCGCCATCAACGCAATCAGCGCGACCTGTCGAATATAGGTGCTCTTTCCGGCCATATTCGGGCCGGTAATCAGCAGAATCTGGCTCTCGTCGCGGCGCAGTTCCGTGTCGTTCGGAACAAAAGACTGCTCCATGTCTAGCGACTCAATCACAGGATGACGCCCCTCGGCAATCTCAATCACCGAATCCGTTTCGCTCAACTGCGGGCAACAATAATTCATCGTCACAGCAACCGTGCCCAACGACAACAAAGCATCATAAACAGCAATCGCCCGCGCCGTCAGTTGCAGTGCGCGAGTCGACTCCACAACCTTGGAACGGACCGCATCAAACAACTCATATTCCAGTTCCTGAATGCGTTCCTCCGCATGCAGAATGATGTCTTCCTTTTCCTTCAGCTCGGGAGTAATATAGCGCTCACCGCCAACCAACGTCTGCTTGCGGATGTAATTCGAAGGCACCTTGTCCGTATACGAATTCGACACCTCAATAAAGTAGCCGAAAACCTTATTGTACCCAATCTTCAGATTCGGGATACCCGTCGTTTTGATTTCTTGCTCGCGCATCGACGCAATCCAACTCTTGCTGTCACCGGCGACGGAACGCAATTCATCCAACTGAGCGTTGCATCCCTTGCGAATCAAACCACCTTCACGCACCGAGACGGGTGGCTGGTCGACGAGCACACGCGACAACTCGTCGCGCAATTCGTCCTGCGGATCGAGCTCCGACGACAAGCGAACAAGCAAGTCCACCCCGCTCTGCGCCGCCAATTCGCGCAACGCGGGAACACGGCAAAGGGATTCGCGCAACGCGACTAAATCTCGTGCGTTTGCCGTCTTGCACGAACAGCGACTCACGATTCGCTCCATGTCATTCACGCCACGCAAAGTCTTCGACGACTCCTCGCGCATATTCCAGTTCGAGACAAAACAACCAATCGCCGACAACCGCCCGCGTATCTGATTCAAATCACGCAAGGGCTGCAGAATCCACTGCTTGAGCAACCGGCCACCCATCGGAGTGAACGTCCGGTCAAGAACATCAATCAGCGTATGACGACGCGACGCATCGTTCAAATTCGCGACCAGTTCCAGACTCCGCTGAGTCGTCACGTCAAGCACCATGTAATCACACGGATGATAAACGCGAAGCTCATTGATATGACCAAAATCTCCGCGCTGTGTCTCGCGCAAAAACGCCAGTATCGCCGCAGCCGCGCTCACACCCGAGGTGCAGTCATCAGCGCCAAAACCTTTCAAATCGCGAACGCCAAACAAATCCAGCAGGGACTTGCGAGCCGCCCATGGTGTCACAGACGAATCATCAACAGTGGCGATTTTGCGCGATACAGACGGAGACGGCGCGGCGCCATCGTCCGCGGTACACAAAACATCGGGATGACTCGAATACCCAAACTGCTCGCCAAGCTCATCACACTGACCCACCGCAACAACAATCTCGGACGGACTCAAACGCGACAACTCAATCGAACAATCGGACGCAGCACGCGGCCCATGGAATTCCGCAATCGCGAATTGACCTGTCGAATAGTCCAGCGACGCCAAACCGTATTCGTTGTGTCCCGACGTAAACAACCCGCACAAATAGTTGTTCGACTTGTTGTCGAGCAACGTGTCTTCAAGCAGAGTTCCCGGCGTCACAACGCGAATCACCTCACGCTTGACAACACCCTTGGCAAACTTCGGGTTTTCCATCTGCTCGCAAATCGCGACACGATATCCCGCGCGCACCATTTTCGACAGATAACCATCAACGGCATGATAGGGCACTCCGGCCAGAGGTATCGGCGACCCATCCGAGTCCGTCCCGCGAGATGTCAGCGTGATTCCGAGAACCTTGTGCCCCAGAACAGCATCATCAAAAAACATCTCATAAAAATCACCACAACGAAAAAACACAACATGATCCGGATGCTGTGCCTTAATAGTGCGATACTGCCGCACAAGAGGAGTCGGCTCGGAGACTCGTGTCGATTGCTTGCCCATTTCGTTTCCCTATCACTACTACAAACTCAAACACCAATGGTTTGAAAAGAAATAGACAACCTAACGTGAAGCATCCCGAGAAGAATCATCAATAGAATCACTCTCCCAGAAAGCGTCCGGCTCCATATTTTCAGTAGCATAATTAACCTGAGGAAAATACTCTTCAAACTCAAATCCCAATAATGCTAACTCCGAGTCCGATAATTCACGCTTCAGCGCAAGCAAAACATACGCATTCTTATTGTCGTCCGAATCGATAATCGCTGACGAAATGACCGAATCATGAGCACGAACAAACGCGACCAGAGTCCGACTATTGGCCTGATACCATTCTTTCATCTCTTCTATTGTCAACGATGTCGATTCCCTAAATAACAAAATGGCGGTGGAAGTAGGATTTGAACCCACGAGGACTTTCACCCTGGCGGTTTTCAAGACCGCTGCCTTAAACCACTCGGCCATTCCACCGCAGCTCTTTTTATGCAACTTTCTATACAGCCTGAACGCCGTTCACTTCAAAATTGAATTCTTAGCCTCACGACTGGTAGTTCATTCTACTATGAAAAACGACCGTGAAATATTATTATGCCCCATGCAGGGTAACCGAATTACACGGCCGATTGCGGCCTAAATATCGCGTTTGCTGTTTTTCGCGTCTGCCATGACACAGTACACCGCGTAACGCGGATTTTCTACTCTCTCATAAAAACAGTTATCTCACCACAACTTATCAGGAATACTGCCACTATAGCAACTTCCTGAATCATTTATCAACTAAGGAGAAAACTCAGTACATTATTGTGAACCAAAACTCCATGGCGGACTATACGGACACAACAACAGTATTAGTAGAAACATAATTATGATGAATCAAACAAACGATAAAGTTGGGCAAAAACGAATGACTAAAGATGTCTTCATCTACGACACAACTCTGCGCGACGGCGAGCAAGGCGAGAACATCGCGTTCTCACTCGAGGACAAGATTTCCATTGCGACACGCTTGGACGAATTCGGCATTGACTACATCGAGGGCGGGTGGCCCGGCTCGAACCCCAAGGCCATGCGATTCTTTGAGAAAATGAAATCGATCACGCTGCGCCACGCGAAGCTGGTGGCTTTTGGAAGCACACGCCGCAAGGGCATCAAAGCGGAGGACGACAAACAGGTGGCGCAACTGCTCAAGTGTGGCGCCTCCGTCGTCACCATTTTTGGCAAGACATGGGACCTCCATGTCCGCGAAGCTCTGCGCGTGACGCCCGAAGAAAACCTCGCCATGATTTACGACACGGTCGCTTTCCTAAAAAGCAACGGACGCGAAGTTATCTACGACGCGGAACACTTCTTTGACGGCTTCAAGGCCAACCCGGAATACTCCCTCGAGACTCTGCGGCAGGCGGTCAGCGCCGGAGCCGATTGCGTCACGCTATGCGACACGAACGGCGGAACGATGCCAACGGAAATCCCAGCGATTCTCGAAGAGGTTCGCAAGGTTACGGGCACCACACGGCTCGGCATTCACACGCACAATGATGCCGGCATGGCTGTCGCGAACACAATCATTGCCTGCCGGCACGGCGTCTCGCTCGTTCAGGGGACAATCAACGGCTTTGGCGAACGATGCGGCAATGCCGACCTGATTCAAATCATTCCTAATCTTGAGCTCAAGTACGCGAAGAATTGTCTCCCCGAGGGGCAACTCAAGAATTTGACCGCGGTCTCGCATTTTGTCTGCGAAGTCGCTAACCTCGCGCCGAACCCAAACCAGCCCTATGTCGGGCAAACGGTGTTCACCCACAAAGGCGGAATCCATGTGAGTGCCGTTCAGCGCAACTCGTCGACTTACGAGCACATCGACCCCGAGGTCGTCGGAAACCGAAGACGCGTTCTCGTCAGCGAGCTTAGCGGTAGCAGCAATATCGAATTCAAGGCGAAAGAACTAGGGATAAACATTGACACCGCCAGCGAGGAAACCAAGAAGATTCTGCTTCATATGAAGGAACTTGAGGCCGACGGATACCAGTTCGAGGGCGCGGAAGCAAGCTTTGAAATTCTTGTCCAAAAAGGACTGGGGATCTACCATCCGTTCTTCAAGCTGAAGGGGTTCCGCGTCATCGTCGGCAACAAAGACGGAGCGGAAATCGGCGACACGGAAGCCGTCGTGAGACTCGATGTCAACGGCGACGACAGATACACCGTCGCGGACGGCAACGGCCCCGTCGACGCACTCGACAGAGCACTGAGACGGGCACTCGTCAAGAACTATCCCGAACTGAACGAGGTCAAACTCACCGACTTCAAGGTCCGTGTGCTCGATGCGCGAAGCGCAACCGCAGCAAAGGTGCGCGTGATTATCGAATCCACAGACCAGCACGCGACATGGACAACTGTCGGAGTCAGCACAGATATGGTCGAAGCCGCCTATCTCTCGCTAGTCGACTCAATCGACTACTTCCTATATAAACGGAGGAACGGAAAAGACAAATAATGCAGAATAACAAACCCAGCCTGCTCAAAGAACCATGGCTCAAATGGGCAACAGAACTCCAGTTTATTGCGCAGGCGGGGTTGACATACTCCAAAGACCCGTTCGACCTTGAACGGTTCGAGCGAATTCGGACCATCGCGGCCGAGATGATGGCGCACAAAACCGGCATCTCGCTCGAAAAAATCCGTGATCTGTTTTGCAATGAAACCGGGTTCCAAACTCCCAAAATCGATACCCGAGCCGCTATCTTCAAAAAGGACAAAGTCCTCCTCGTCCACGAAATCGACGGGCGATGGTCCATGCCCGGCGGATGGGTCGATGTCAACGATTCGGTCGGGAACAGTACCGCCAAGGAAGCGAAGGAAGAAGCCGGACTTGATGTCATGCCCACGAGAATCATCGCCATTCACGACCGGAACAAACACAACCCGCCCATCTATCCCTACGGCGTCTGCAAAATTTTCGTCCTGTGCAAAGTCGTCGGCGGGCACTTTGAACCCAACATCGAGACGACGGAAATCAAGTATTTCGACACAGATAACCTGCCACCTCTGGCTGAGAACAAAAACACTGTCGAACAAATCAAGCTTTGTCTGAAGGCGTCGAAATCAAGAAACTGGAAAATCCAATTCGACTAACAGTTATTTTATCAAATTGATACATTTTTTCTTTCAATCAATCATTTTTTCCTTGATTCAGCCGTCCCATTTTGTCGCATAATACAAATATGAAGAATTAGTGTCTCATAAAAATCATTTTTTATCATAACCAATTCTTTGATTATTCAATATATGTGGAAGGACGACTTCGATGAAACGATTTCTTGCTTTACCTCTGGCGATAGCCGCCATAACCCTAACCGTGCCCGATGACGCGAACGCGCTTGTCTACGCCAGCCGCCTAACCAAAACCAACCAAACTGTCGGATTTGTGCTTAATAAAGCCGCAACCTCCGGGAGTGTCAACATCGTTGACCAAGCCGGTACTGTTGTTGCCACCAAGCCGCTCGTCGCCGCCGAACTCACCAAGGGGACTCACTCAGGAGTCCAACTTCCCGATATCTCAAATCTTGCATCGGGCACTTATACATGGAGTATAACTGTCGGCGACAGTGCGGTGACAGTGCCAACGCTTATCACTAGCGACTCAAACCCGCCAAATCAATTCTACAGGCCATACGGACTGACGATTGACAATTATTTCGATAGCCCAAACTTTGGAAACATCTATGTCGCGCAAGGACTGGGAGCTGCCGCAGGAACAACCAGAAGACTCACAACCAAGGGCGTCTATATGATGAATGCGGCTTGTCAAGACTACGCGAATCAGGGAACAACCGGATATCAGGGAAATGTAGACTGGATTGCCGACGCGGATTCAAGCCCGAACAGAATCAGTGTCATACCTAACGGAAATGTCTTAATCACGGACTTCAAAGACGCGCATTCCGGCTTGTGGATGTTCGACACTATAAATCCATCCAACAATTTTTCCTCTGTTTTCTCAACCTCGCTCACCCGCTCAGCAACAGGCATCCTTTCAAACGGCAGCATTCAGGTTGCCGGAAACATTGGGCACGCACTCTACGACGGGGAAAAACTCTTTACACTCGATGAAGACCTAGTTCCCCCAAGTGGCGTCAAATCCTCTCTGGCATCTTATGATTGGGATGGAATAACCCCTATCGACTTTGCGCCAACTTTTATTTATAACAACAACCCGCAAAGATTCTATACCGCGGATGGGTCGTTAGCGTTTGACCCAAACGAGGGAATATGGGTTGGACTATACCGAGGAACTGACGCAAACACGAATCCGTCGCTTGTCCACTTCAAGAAAAACATCAATGACACTTACACGATGGACTATAACTCATCGGGAACGATTGGCGTCAACTACAGAGGTGCTATGGCTCTCACAAAAGATGGCAAACGTGTCGCTGTGACAAACAATGGTGTAATCAACATCTTTGATATCGATATAAGCGGAAGCCAACCAAAGACATCTGCCAATCCTGTCTATCAAATCACAGCATCTACAGGAAGTTCTTCTTACATTCGCTCTTTAGCTTTTGACGCCGCAGGAAATCTTTATTTTGCGTCACGTGTCACTGAACGTTTGCGCGGTTATGCTCTGCCACAGACAGCAACATCTTACAGCACGCCGGCGCCCTCAAGTCAGGCAAGTATTGCTGTGACCAATGCGGAAGTCACCATCGACACGGGCGACACTGGCGCAACAATCACGGACGCCAACGGAAACCCATTGCCCTCATACTTCCCCAAAGGGACAACGGTTCCCATCAAAATTTGGATGGCACCCGAATTCAACGTCGTCCGTCTGCTTGCCAACGGCAATTCCGTCGTCCTCGACCGGAGAAAACAGAATAGTGCGGCATTAATCAACGTGGCCGCCGAACCGGCAGCCATGGAGTCCATCACATATAACTTTGTGTGCGATCAGGACAACAACACACTCGAACTGACAGCGCTTGAAGTCCCTGTCACCATGTCCGAACTGAGTATCGAATAACACAACCTCAAACATCACACAATAAAAGAATGCCGTATTGCAAACAACAATACGGCATTTCTTATTAACGATAAATTGCGACGATGGTCACAAAAGAGCATCGAAAACTAAGCATCGGGGAACAAATGTCGGGATGACTACTTGCCCGACTCCGCTTGCTTTGCCTCAACATAAGCTACAGCGGCACCAACCGTTGTCAACTTCTGGGCTTCCTCATCAGGAATATCGATTTCAAGTTCTTCTTCAAGAGCCATTACCAATTCCACAACATCCAAAGAATCCGCGCCAAGGTCATCCGTGAACGACGCTTCCATTGTGACTTGTTCCGGAGGAACAGACAACTGCTGTGCAACGATATTCTTTACTTTGTTCTCAATCTCTGCGGACATGGAAATTCCATCCTTTGCTATTATTGTTCTTTATGACGAGAATATTTCACGACATTTTTTACTCTCTATTGCATACAAACAAAGAGCATATTTGCTTTCAATATTAATCTATTTTCGACTCAGCTAAAATATTCTCTAATGCAATATCCTGAGTTGAAACCGTCATAAAAATTATCTATGGCGGAGAGAGTGGGATTTGAACCCACGGTACAGGGAACCCGTACACGCGCTCTCCAGGCGCGCTCCTTCAGCCACTCGGACATCTCTCCGCTACGAACTCTTATTTGCAGAATTCATAACTTTTTATTCATCAACGCAAAGCCAAATGCAAAATAAACACAAGGGCGACAAGATACAGTATCGGTTTGACCTCGCGGCCACGCCCCGAAAACAACTTCAAAAAGGCGTAAAGGATGAACCCGAAGGCAATTCCCTCGGCGATGCTGAAGGTCAGCACCATCATCAGAACCGTGAAGAACGCCGGCAAGCTGTCGGTGATATCGTCAAAGTTTACATTGCGCAGTTCCCCAAGCATCATCGAACCGACCAGAATCAGCGCGACGGAGCCAACTTCAATGGGAACCAAATCAATCAGCGGTTGGAAGAACAGCATCACCGCGAACATCAACGCCGTGACAACCGAGCTTAGGCCCGTGCGGCCACCTGACGCGATCCCGGCGGCACTCTCAATATACACCGTCGGAACGGATGTTCCAATGCAAGCGCCACCCATCGTCGTCAGTGACGAGGTTAGCATCGCCCGACGAAAGCCCGGAGCGACACCATCGGGCGGAGCAAGATTCGCCTTGCGGGACAACCCAAGCAATACCCCAACGCCATCAAAAAAGCCAATCAGTGTGATGGTGAAAATGACCTGAAACATGTCAAGATTCATCAATCCCTGAAAATCAACTTTGCCGACAACGAAGCGTGGCAGTTTGACAACGGGCGAGAAACAGGCCCCCAACGACTCGGGAACGCGACTGATGCCAACGAACATGCACACAACCGTCATCACAAGCAAGGTCAGGAACAGAGCCCCCGGAATCTTGCGAGCCATCAGAATGCCGCCAAGAATCACACCGCCAATCGTCACCAAAACGCGGGGGTGCAGCATATTCCCCAATGCGACATAAGTCGACTCATGGGCGACAATCACGCCGCCATTTTTCAATCCGATGAAGGTAATAAACAGCCCAATACCGGCCGTGATGCTCAGGCGCAGAACAAGTGGCATGGACTCAACAATCTTTCGCCAAGCATCGGTCAACACAATCAGAAACAGAATGAAGCCCGCGACGACTGTCGCCGCAAATGCCGTCGCCGAGGGGACGGACATCGAATCGCAGACCGTATAGGAAAAGTAGGCGGCCAAACCCAAACCGGGTGCGAGCGCAATCGGCATATTCGCGAGTAAACCCATCAACAGAGTGCCGCCAAAGACAACCATGATTACCGAGCTAATGGCAATATCTTTGGGCATCCCAACATGAGTGTAGAATGTCGGCAAAACAATCGCGACATAACCCATCGTTGCGAATGTAGTCAGGCCGCCAATGAACTCCTGACGCAACGAACTGCCACGTCCCTTTATCTGAAAGATTCGTTCCAACAATGTCTGTTTCTCTATAGTCGAATCCTGTTCACTCGCTCTGTCCGTCAACGACGCACCTCTTCTCTGTCTACTCAGAATATATACAAAAAATCCCCATCCAAAAAGAAAATTGGACGGGGATTCTCATTTTTTCTATTTTCGAAAAACTACCGACGCCAGGGAGCATCTCCACTATTGGACGATACCGGCGCGGAACTTGCGCTGCTGTCGTTTGCCAAACTCGCGATGACATCAGCTGCGGACGCGACGCCCGAACCCGATGTAGTGCCCTTATCCGTCGCAGGGGCGGCTTCAGCAGCCGTAGTGGGAGTTTCGGTGGTTTGTTCTGCTTTTTCAGTAGGAGCGGCAGCGGCCTCTTCACCGGCGGCCGGAGTCGCTTCGGCAGCAGCCGGGGTCTCTTCCGGAATCACCGGAGTCGGAACGGAGGTTGTCGCAATGGTGTTCTTCTCGGGCGAAATAATCATCACGCGCCAGTTATCAGAAATCAGCATCATATCAAAAACAACACGCAAGGTCTGACCAGTTTTGTAGGTCAAATCGGCGAACACACGGCAACCCTCACCACGAACGTTGCACGTGATAAGCATACGCTTGACGGTTCCATCTTGTGTCATTTTATCCAGAAGTTCCTTGAACGAAACACCACGAGTGACACTTTCCGCGCCAAGATAGAATTCCTGCTGCGCGGGAACAAGCATCTGTTGCGCGCGGGAATATAAGCCCTTGTTGGCGACATGAATAAACAGTGTCGCGGCCTGCTTGGCCTTGCCAACAAGCTCTTCGAGACGTGCTTTTTCTTTTGCCAAATCATCGGCGGCCTTGCGCTCGGCGGCTGTCAACTTTTCCTTCTGAGCGGTCTTCGGAGCAACCTCGTCCTTTTTAGGTTCGTCAGCTTTTTTGGTATCGGCCTTCGGTGCTTCGTCGGCCTTTACATCGGCGTCATCAGCCTTTGGCGTCTCATCTTTCTTTGGTTCATCGGCCTTCTTGTTGTCATCCTTCGGAGCCGCATTTGCGGACTGACGGCGAGCATTCGAGGAACGGCGAGGTGAAGGCGTGGCCTCCGCGGCATTAGCGCCACTTCTCCCCACAGTAGTCTGCTGCGCCGGAGCCATTTGCGGAGCGCCGTTCTGTGCTTGGTTCTGATGACCACGGAAGATGCGGTTAAACAAGGACGGACGTGGAGTCGCCTCGATAACCATGGGCTGCTGACCCCGTTGCTGCTGACTCCACGCGGAACCGCCAATCATCAATAAAACAGCGAGAACAAATACGTGTAAGAATCTCATTTTTAATTTCCTTTATCCAAACTCATCTTGATACCCTCAGATATCAAAAATGTCAACTTTTAACTACCACCCAAAACTACTCTCATATTTCCATTATTTTACGAAAACTACATTTCTTTGTCGGAACTCGGAGCATAGTCATAGTAGTAATTGTCGGTTTCATCGGTTTCGGGTACCAGATCAGTCACATCGGTGATGATACCAAGCAACTGCCCATCCGGGATAGCGCCTTGGCTCTCGATGTGGATCGCCACCTCGGCGCCTGCCGCAAGCGATGTCACATTCTGACCACCGGCAATCGCTGTGTTACGATAGAAGAATCCGGTCTTTTTCTGGAAACTTCCCGTCCAAACTTCGGTCCAGAACGAGTTGCAGGCGGTTGTACCGGCGTTCTTAACGCGACCGGTAACAATAACCTTCGACTCCGAACGTGTCACCGTCGGGCGCTCTTTCCAGACAAGGTTTACCTTGCCGCTGTCGGGAGTAATGAGCGACAAACGACCTGTAGCATAGGCCAAGCGATTGTCGAGCGGGCGCTCGTCGCCGGGATTCGCGCTCACAGCTGTACGGTTCACGACGACAACCGGCGTATACATACCATCGCCAACGGAGTTGATAACCTTCTTGACGACATATGTCTTCTGTTCACCAACCGCGGGACCGTCTACCACTTCGCTCTTGGTCAGCGTGATGCCGGAACGGATAAAGTCGATGCCACCTGTCTGCGAGCCAAACAGTTCAAGCCAGATTTTGCCGCAATCCTTTGTGCCCTGATTCAGCACACTCACCGTCCAAGTCAGTGTCTGACCCGGCTGCACCTGATTCGGCGCGAGACTTTTGCTATCGATGCTCAGCGACTTGACCACTAAATCAACGCCGCTCTTTTTACCCGGAGGCAGAATCGCCGGTTTGTAAAGCATCTGACAATTATTGGTCTCGTTTGTCTCGGGCACAACGTCTGTGCTGTCAACAATGCATGCCAACGCGCGCTTGTCCACACCGGCGGGCACACGTCCCGAAAGGGTGAATTCCTGCGTTCCGCCGGATGCCAGATTCATCACGACATAACCGCCGCCAATGGTACCTTGCGGCATCAGTGTTCCCTCGGCGGTCAACGTCCCGTAGAAAACCTCGACCCAGAATTTGCCCGAAGCGCCCGGACCGACATTCTTAACTGTCCCGGTCACATCAACCCAAGTGTTATCCGTCGCCTTGACCGCGAAGTTGACATCCCCCGAAATCTGCAAATCGCAGACACCGGTTTTCGGGTTACGAACATGGATGCGCTTGTAAGGCAGCGGCGCCCAGTTGTTCAGATAGTTGTAAATTTCCTTCAACGCGCCCGGCGATGTCTGACGATTCACCGACGGAATCAGCGTGTAAACGCCATCCGGCACTGTGTTCAAGCGCAACGTCCCGGGATTCAGAATCGTCTGCGTCTTCGCCGCAAGTCCTGTTGTGTGCCTGTAGGAGTTCGTGATTGTTCCGCCAAAACGCACTTGATCAAAGCCGCCTGTTTTGCTTGCGAATAACTCGCACCAGAAAGGTTCGGTAACCAACTCGGAGCTCTTCACGCCCCACGCAAAATCAACATACGCGCCCGGCGCAATCGTCGAGCTTACGCCCTTGGTGAAGTCCGCAACTTTCAGTTCAATGTCAAACGGCGTAGGCGTCGCTGACCACATATCATTCATCATACCAAAGTCGAGATTTCGGTCGTAGCCCTCGCCGCCAAACAGCCAAAGCCAACCTTCGCCATCAACCCAACCCTGAGCATAGCCACGGCCACCCGGGGTGTCGCCGACATAAGCCTTGCCAACCTCGCCATAAAGACCACGAGAATCCTTTTTCAGGCTTCCGGCCCAGTAGGCCCACTTATCCTTGGAGCTGTCATAGCACCACAAATCATTCAGCCAACCCTGATTGCCTTCGACATCGGCGCCATAACCACCAAGCACCCAGAAACGACCATCAAGCGCCTGCCAGCCTGTGCTGCCCGAACGCGAACCGGGCATTCCTGTCGATGTGAAGACACCGGCCGTGGCCTTGACTGTCGGAACATTACCAACATTGCGACCACTCACCCATGTCCAGTTGCCACTTGTGGGGCTATACATCCACAAATCGCACAAATCAACACCACCATCCTGCGCGCTCTGCGAACCGGTGCTGTCATAACCATAACCGCCATACAGCCACAGATTCCCTTCATCGTCAACCCAGCCACAGCTATCGACACGTGCGCCCGGGCAAGATGACGACGATGCGACACCCTTTGTGCCATAAACACCACCGACATTCGCCGACGAAGAACCACTCACCCATGTCCACATTGCGGTCTGAGGATCAAAAACCCACAAATCGTTGCCTTTGTCTACACGGGGATTTTTCTCATTCAGTTGACCGCCGAACAGCCACAAACGCCCATCAGCTGTCACCCAACTCTGGCCACGCATACGGCCACCGGGGTTATTGCTCGCCTCAGCCTTGCCCTTGCGTCCATAGACTGCGGCTTCATTCAATCCACGTGTTCCCTTCCTCAGCGTCCATTCGCAGGTCTCACTGTTCATCCGCCACAAATCGCTCGCGAAACCGGCGGTGCCGCCGATGTAGTGCGAGTAACCACCATAAAGCCACAAACCGCCATCTGGCGTTGACCAGCAGAACTGACCAAAACGACCGCCGGGATATCTGTTGGAGAAAGCGGGAGAAATCAAATCTGAACCACCAACCCAAATCCAGTCGTAAGTATCGGGGTCAAACCACCACAAATCGCCCAAGATGCCGCTGTCGCCGTTACCATCGAAACCGTAACCACCATACATCCACATCTTGCCATCGGGCGTCACCCAGTTCGCGCCAAACTCGCGCGACCCCGGCCAACCACCGCTCGCCTCGCCAAAGTTGCCATAGTAACCGCCCGGATTCTGCATCAGAACGCCATCAATCCAAGCCCACTTATGGGACACAGGATTGAATGCCCACTGGTCACTCAGGCTGACATTACGCATACGCGCGTCAACGCCATATCCGCCAAAAATACGCATCAGGCCATTGTTGTCTTTGCAGAACGCCACGGAGCCACGGCCACCCGGAGTGAAGTCCGCGCCATACTCGCCACTACCACCGGCATAAGAGCTATAGTCGATGCCATCGTCGCCGTTGTACCAAGTCCAGTTGCCGCTCGTCACATCATAGTTCCAAACATCATTGAGCCAGCCCTTGACCTTAGGCTCTTTGCCAAAGCCCGAGCCGCCAAACAGCCACAAACTCTTCTTGTCCGCGCTAATCCATCCCGCGCCATTCGAGCGGCCACCCGGCCAATTCTCGAAAGCGCTAACGCCCTTCGTGCCAAAATTGCCCGGAGCGCCATTCGTCGTGTCATATGTGACCGAGCCACCAATGCAACCCCAATGGAGCGACTCGTAAACATCAAAGCACCAGAGGTCGTTCAGCGAACCGAAATTACCATTGCAATCATAACCTTCACCACCAAAAACCCACAGCCAACCATCGGCGCTTTTCCAAGCCGTCATGCTGCGGCGGGCACCCGGAGTGTTGCTCGCTGCCGTTTTGCCCAATTCCTGCACCGAACCACGAGCACGAACACTGTCGGAGCCATGTGCCCACGCCCACATACCGGTATTCAAATTATAGCACCACAAATCATTCAGGACATCGGCGTTGCCGTTTTTATCAAGACCATCACCGCCGAAAAGCCAAACCTCGTTTTCCTCGGGAACATACCAAGTGACACCGTTGTAGCGAGCTCCGGGCCAGTTTGATATGTCATATTTATACTTTGTCCCATAGATGCCCTTCGCACCGCAATAGGTATAACCATCGATGAAAGTCCAAACAAATGTCGAACGGTTATAGGCCCAAATATCATTCATGTCGCCCCAATAGCCTTCTTCGTCGACGCCCTTGCCGCCAAAGAACCAAAGTATGCCATTGCTGTCTGTCCATGTCATACTATTGGAGTGACCACCGGGGAAATGGGGACGAGGAATCGGGTCGCCATGCTCATCAACTTCGTCACGATAAATGCCCGGCTCATCGCACAGGTAAGAGCCATCCTCCCATGTCCAGTTTCCTGTCGATATATTATAGCTCCAAACATCGCACAGATAACCAAGGTCACCATTGGCATCATAGCCAAAGCCGCCCATCATCCACATCTTGCCATCATTGGTATCCCAACAAAGTGCCCCATCACGGACACCGGGGAAATTGTTCGGGTCAGGAACACCGATTTTCCCGTAAACACCGGGAGTGTACAGCGTATCGAAACCGCCCTCCCATTGCCACAACTGGTCAACGGCAGCATCCTCCGCCGCGACAGCAACACTTGGTACTAAACTCAAGAGCGTGACTGCACCGACGAATAGAAAATGTGCCAAGTGGCAGACACTTGTGCTTATTTTCATGGGGAAATACCTCACAATTATAATCTTAACAATAGTCTACTGTCAAAAATGAAGAATAAGCATTTTATTTGTGTAAACGCCCTACGGCACACTATTATTTGGCTAAAACTTCCTCAAACAACCGAGCACCCATTTCAAGCTGTGTGACCTCAATGTGCTCCTCGCGGGTATGCGCATACGCTATGTCTCCGGCGCCAATGACAACTGCAGGAACACCCACAACGGAGAAAAAGGACGCGTCCGTCGCGAAGTTGACCCAGCCAAATGAACTGTCGGCGGCACCCACGGCCTCGGACGCCGCAGCAGCCATCAACGAAACCCGAGCATCGGACGCTGTTTCAAGCGGCATTCCCCACATAATGGGAGGACCCAGAACGACACCACACGCACGGGCAAGCGTGTCAAGTTCACTGGTCGCGCTCTCGGGAGTTTCGCCCGGCAACAATCGCCGGTCAATATCCAACGAGCACAAGTCCGGAACAATATTGACCGCCGTGCCGCCACTGATGACGCCCGGTGACAAAGTCGCGTGACCAAGCAAGGGGTGACCGGCATCCGATTGCAACTCCTGTGCCTTGCGGTCAAGCTGAACAATAAACTTCGACATATAGGTAATGGCGTTCTTGCCCAGTTGTGGGGTGCTACTATGCGCGGACTTGCCACGAGCAATCGCCCGCCAACGTGTCACGCCCTTATGCGCAATGATAGGACGGCATTGCGTCGGCTCGGCAACAAAGGCCGCAAACGGCATCTGATTGCGAATCAAACGCAACTTCTCGGGCATGACCTCGGTCAGATTGCGCACGCCCAAAAACGCGTGTTCCTCATCACTTGTCGCAATGAACAAAACATTGTAACGCGGCACGAAAGCACCGGCCTTGGCGCGGCGCAGAGCCGTCAGCATACAAGCCATCGAGCCTTTGTTGTCGCAACTGCCACGCCCCCACAAGCTCCCATTATGAATCTGCCCAAACCAGACATCATACTCGCCATGAATCACGGGAACCGTATCCAGATGAACGGTGTAGATGATTGTCTCGGAACACGCGAAATCGAATACCCCAAGAACATTCATCAAGCCTTCATTAGGGCTCGCCGTTTCGACACTGTCGGCGCCTATCGCGCGCAAATAATCCGCTAACCACAACGCAAAGGAAACCTGCGAACCATCCGGAGCCGCAAGCCCCATCGTATTCTCGCTCAAGCGACTGACTAACGCCGACGCAAGAGCAATAACATCATCTATAACAACCTGATTACTCAACTAAACACCATCCGGGGACAAACTGTCCCCAAATTATTCTTGTGACGACGAGCCGTCAAGACGCTTCTCAAGCTCTTCGATTCGGCGACGCAACGCCAACATTTCCTTGCGCATCTCAGGCAGCTTGTTTTGAGCTATCTTAATGCGCAGTTCCTGTGTAACAGGAACTGCCGGTGTCCCTAGCACATGCTCGCCCGCCGGAACCTCGCGCATCACGTTTGACCCGGCCATCACAATCGCGCCATCGTTGATGGTCACATGGTCGGCGATGCCAACTTTAGCCGCGAGAATAACCCAGTTCCCGAGCTTGCAGGAACCGGCAACGCCCGTTTGCGAAACAATCACGCAATCGTTGCCGATAACGCAATTATGTCCAACCTGAACAAGGTTGTCAATCTTGGTGCGAGCGCCAATCCGTGTCTCCGTAAAGCCCGCGCGGTCGACGCACGAACAAGAACCGATTTCGCAATCATCCTCGATGACAACACAACCAACTTGCGGAATCTTGATGCGACCAACACTCACGATTTCGTACTTGAAACCATCGCTCCCGATTACTGAACCCGCATGAATAATCACCCGATTGCCAATACGTGTGTTGGCCTCGATGACCACGTTGCTCTCGAACAAGCAATCGTCGCCAATGGACACATTCGGACCGATGACAACTCCCGGATACAGATAGCATCCCGCTCCGAGGACACTGCCGGGGCCAATCACGACATTCGGACCAACCGTTACGTTGGCGCCAAGCACGGCGCTCTCGTGAATGACGGCACTCGGATGAATCCCGTGAAACCATTGAACGGCCGAAATCGGATGCAACTTGCTAAGCAAACCTGCCATCGCCAGCCATGGGTCGGCGACCTCGACACAGGCGCGACCGGGCAAAACATTTCCCTGCTTTACGATAAATGCACCGGCGGCGGAAGAAAGCGCGGCTGTATTGAGCTTTGGCGTCGTAACAACACAAACATCACACGAGCCGGCAACATCAAACGAAGTCGCGGCGTTGATTTCAAAATCTGTATCAAGATTCGAAACACGACCATTAACAACTTGGGCAAATTCACTTAATAACATAATGACTTCGATAACTCCGGAATATCCATTTCTTTATCTTAATGTATATTGCCACATCAAGACTTTAATGCCAAAACTCAAGAAATCGTGACTGGTCACTAACGGCGGAAACGATAATAGTTCTCGGGTTGAGCGGGTGGAGGGGTCAAATAATACTGGCCTACGGGAGGCTTGCCCGCATTGATGCATGGTGACGAAGGAGATGGATAATACGCGCAACCCGTGAAAACGAGCGCAAACGAAAAAACGACTAACAAGACGAATAACAAGTGATTCACAAACGGTTCTCCTTCTATTTGGTTATTGTTCTCTATAAAAAATGGAGGCGACGATCGGAATTGAACCGATGAATAGAGGTTTTGCAGACCTCTGCCTTACCGCTTGGCTACGTCGCCCCGAAAATCCGCCACACCACCAAGATGTGTCAGCCTTATCTATTACAAAATATCCGTTTCAAAACTTCAAATAAAACTGAACATTTTTGGCATTATCATTCATAACACCTCGAAAGGATGTCATTATGTACAACACTAAACTTCTCTCCCCGTTCCTCACTATTGTCCTGTGTGCTTCCCTCTTTACCGCTTGCGACAAACCGCAGAAACCCGAAGACAATACGACTCCGGCGGTAAAACCAGCACCGGCTGAAGGTCTGACCACTGCGGAAAAACCGACCACGACCGAGAGTCTGGCCACGGCCGATATCCCGATGACAGAAGATGAGGTCGCGCCGCCCCTTGAAGCGCAGGATATTTTCTCAGGAAAAAAGGTCACCCTCAAAGATTTCCAAGGGCAGGTTGTTTTTCTCGATTTTTGGACATCATGGTGTCCCCCATGCCAAGAACCGATGCGACACAACCAAAAGCTTATGACGAAGCATGCCGAAGACTGGAAGGGCAAGGCCGCCATCATCGGCGTCAGTCTGGATGACTTGGTGGGAACCATACAGAAGCATGTCTCGGACAAGAATCTCACCGCGCCTCTGCAACTCTGGGCAGAGGGCGGATGGAACAGCAAGTCCGCCCAAGACTACAAAGTCAGGGGCGTTCCGAGCGCGTTCCTTATCAACAAAAAAGGCAGCATCGTCTGGAGCGGACATCCGGCAACGATTGATGTCGAAAAGATGATTGCGGAAGAAATAAGCAAATAACCCGGATAAAACAAGAGCGCGCATTCTATTTTTCAACAAAATGCGCGCTCAATAATTGAACCCGAAAAAAGGGTTACTTCATCAACTCGTCAATCTTTTCCTCGAGTGCTTTAGGTTCCAAATCACGAGCGATAACTTTGCCATCTTTGCCGATGATATATGTCGACGGAATCGCCAAAATACCATACGCGTCTGTCACATCGGAGGTGCACAGAAGATTCGGCCAAGTCATCTTTTCTTTCTCGACAAAAACCTTCCAAGCCTTCTTGTCTTGGTCGCAACTCAGACCCAGAACAACCAGACCCTTGTCCTTATATTTCTCATACAGAGCCTTCACACCGGGAATCGACGCGCGGCAAGGACCACACCATGAAGCCCAGAAGTCCAGTAGGACAATCTTATCCTTGAACTGTGCAAGGCTGACACTGGTACCCTTGACGTCAAGAAGCTCAAATGCCATAGGCTCATCACCGGCCTTGAATCCGGCATTCTTCATCTTCATTGATTCAATCTGACGGTCCAAACGCTCGACAAACTTCTTCAACCGAGCATTATACTTCGAATTCGGATACTTAAGGAAATAGGCATCAATCGCGTCGACAAGCTCAACGGCCGAAGCATAAGCGGATTCTTCCGTTTTAGAAGCTGTTGTCGCCTTATCAACATACGAACCAAGAGCCGCAATCAACGCCAGTGCATCCATACTGCGACTTGTCAATTCCTCGGCGTTGAGAACCTCGGCATTCGTCAACTCCATCTTCAGATTCACGAACTGCGCCGCGCCGGCACCAAGCACCGTCACCGCAAGTCCCTCATCGGAAGCGTAACTCTGCGGAAGTCCATCTTTCTCTAGTGACAGCAGATAATCTGATTTGATGAGCTTGGCATTGGAGCTGATTCCGCTCAGCTGCACAGCCTGATCCGGCGACGCCGAATACTTGATGCGCATGCCGTCCTCATTCAAATTGGCGCGAACATCCAGAACGCCAAGATCGGACTTCAGCGAAAGTAGACCATCGGCCTTGGGAACGGGAAGGAAGGGTTTGAGCAAATAGCCTTCGCCCTTGACAAGTTCGCCGTTTGGCTTCATGTAGTTAACATTCGGAATAATGCTCGCCAAAGTCTCATTATCTGCAGAAGATTCCGGAGTATACTCCGAAAGAATTTTGTAACCTGTTGACGAACTCTCTGCGTCATCAAGAACATAAATAATAAGTTTGGACTTGTTGTCAAAGTCGCGAGGTGTCGTGCCAAAAACAACGGTCTGCTTGTTGGTGACGTCGTATGTAAGACACTGCCCTTTTTTTAATTGGTAAGCATCTGACAGCGTTGCGCGCTCCAAAGCATCCTCACCTGTAGCAAGAATAGGGAATGCAAACAAAAAACAAAATGCTAAAACTTGAAAACTATAAGCGTAACTTTTTATTTGAGACATAGATGACTCCCTTTTTCAGGATATTATTTGTTTACAATTCATTTTAGCTTCTAATAGACGATTAAGTAACAATAGCGAACTAAATAGCACCCTCAGCGAAACCTTTTCGCCTTTGCTCTGTAGAATTATTTACACATTAACATTCCCTCAAATAGGAGGCATACAGACTTTGGAACAAGTATCACTACAACCTATGAATGCAATCATCATCGGGGCGTCATCCGGTATCGGTGCGGCGACGGCTGAACAGCTCGCCATCAGAGGATACAGAGTCGCTCTCCTTGCCAGAAGAGAACAGGCGCTCAAGGATCTCGCGCAAATCATCAATCAACGATGCAGATGCGAAGACAGAGCCATTGTCTATCAGCATGATGTTACAAAGTATGATGAAATCCCGGCGCTTTTTGACAAAATCGTCAATGATATGGGAGGCATTGGGCTTGTCTTGTATTGTTCCGGAATCATGTCGGATGTGACTGTCGAAGAATTTGACTTTACAAAAGATAAAGACATGATCGATGTCAACCTTCTTGGAATGATGGCTTGGGTCAATCAGGCCGCGGATCTCTTCCACAGACTTAAGGGGGGCGTCATCGCGGCAATCGCAAGCGTCGCCGGAGACAGAGGCAGACTCGGGCAACCCGGCTATAACACCAGCAAGGGAGCGCAGGCAATTTTCCTCGAAAGTATGAGAAACAGATTGTACAAAGACGGAGTCAGAGTCATCACCTTCAAGCCAGGACCTGTCGACACGCCGCTCATTACGGTGTGCAAAACGAAAACCATGATGATTACGGCTGAAGCCGCCGCAAACAGAATCGTCAAATTTATCACAAAACCGAATTTCAACGGAACTGTCTATGTGCCATGGCAATGGAGTCTGATTATGAAAACAATCATACACATCCCGGGATGTATTTTCCGTCGGTTAGGAATATACTAATGCACGACAATCTTACCAACACAAAGCCTGAATTGTCGCTCAAGAACATCCAACGCGTCGAAGGGTGGGGAACCGCTGTCCATGCCTTTGCCCATGTGCTTTATCCGACAACCGTCGAGCAGGTGCAGGACGCCTTTGAACTTGCCAACAAACTCAACGCGAACATCGCGATGCGTGGCGGAGCGCAAAGTTACGGAGACGCCGCCATCATCAACAACGGTATCGTTCTCGATCTTTCGAAGATGAACAAGGTCATCTCATGGGATCCGCAAACGGGCATTGCTGACCTCGAACCCGGTGTCACCATCGAGAATCTCTGGCACACCATCATCGGCGATGGATACTGGCCTCCCGTCGTAAGCGGAACAATGTTCACCACCATGGGCGGATGTGCCTCGATGAACATCCACGGAAAGAACAATTTTAAAGCAGGAACGTTCGGAGAGCACATCGACGAATTCGACATTGTTCTCCCGGACGGAACACTCAAGACTGTGACCAAAAGCCTCGACGACGACCTTTATCTCTCCGCAATCGGAGGATTCGGAATGATTGGCGCAATTGTCAGAATCCGAATGAAGATGAAGAAAGTTTTCTCCGGACAACTCAGAGTCGAAGCATTCAACACGCCGAATATCCAAGCAATGATTGAATCATTCGAGGATATGTACAAAACATCCGATTATATGGTCGGATGGATCGACACCATTTGTGGTGGCAACGGAAGAGGGCGCAATGTCGTTCACAGAGCGAAGTATCTCAAAGAAAACGAAGACCCCGACCCACGCTACCTCATGAACATTCATGCGCAGGGACTGCCGCCGAACATCATGGGCATATTCCCCAAACGTATGGTACACTTCCTGTTGGCGCCTTTCTGCAACAAGTACGGAATGCGGCTCATCAATGCGGCGAAGTATTACTCCAGCCTGATGACCCCTCAGCATATCATCTATCTGCAGACGCACGGCGCCTTCAACTTCCTACTCGACTATGTGCCGGACTGGAAACTTGCCTACGGAAAAGGCGGACTCATTCAGTTCCAGACGTTTATCCCCAAGGAAAACGCGGCAAAAACGCACACGGAAATCCTCAAGAGAGCGCAACAGGCAGGGATGCCGCCATTCCTCGGTGTTTTCAAGAAACACAAACCGGACCCGTTCCTCATGACACACAGCGTCGACGGATTCTCGATGGCTCTCGATTTTAAGGTCACCAAAAGAAACCGAGAAAGACTCTGGAGACTCACGCACGACCTCACAGAACTTGCTCTCGACAATGGAGGCAAATTCTATTTCGCGAAGGACGCGACCATGCGTCAGGGAACACCGGAGCGATACATTCCCAAGGAAGACCTCGAACGGTTCAAAAAGGTCAAACACCTCTATGACCCCGACAATAGGCTCCAAACGGAACTCAGCAGACGAGTGTTTGGCACTTTCTAAACGCGCAATAATCAAAGCGGGCACCCTGACGAAGGATGCCCGCTTTCCTTTTATCTATCTCGCATCAACGAGCACTACCAAGGCCAAATAGCCAAATCATGGCAAACAGATAAATGCCCATAAACATGTAGTTGCGAAGTCTGAATTTCTCGCGACTAAAGCCGACAATCTCCCCCGCCAAATAGCCACCCACGAGGCCACCAATGTGAGCGTAATTATCAATCATCGTGAACATCACCAATCCCAAAAGAAGATTGAACCCAAGAACACGGAAGAAGGCTTTGTCATCGATGAACAACGAAAAACGGCTTTTGCCGTAACGCACACGAAACGCGACGAGCGCGCCAAACAAACCAAAAATCGCGCCCGATGCGCCAATACTGACCACACGGGGGTCAGCGAAAGCGTAACCGCTGAACGTGCCAGCAAGACCCGCCAATAGGAACACAACCACGAACTTCCACGAACCGTTCAGGCGCTCGGTCAAATCGCCAAGATTGTGCAACACAAGCATATTGCACAGCAAATGAACAAGACCACCATGTAAAAAGATGGGCATCACCAGACGCCACCAGTCACCTTGCTGAACAAGTGAATTGACGCGACCGCCAAGTAACACTAACGAATCAATCGTTACCGAACCATCGCCTACAATCAGTTCGACACCAAACATGATGCAACAAAAAACAATCAGCCCTATTGTCGCGTATGGATGGGACTTGGAGACGCCAAAACGACTGACGCAAACCTCGTGGCTGAGCAACGTGCCCAACTCCTCATCGCTCATCTCGAAGAGACGATCCCGAAAATCGACGTCCGTCGACAATCGCGAAAGTAACGCAGGACGGATAACTTCGTGATACTCGCGTACCAAGTCGTCTTGCTCTTCAAACCGCAATACAATGAGGTTGTCTGAACGGAGAAGTATCGAATTGACATCCGCTGACGGTGACAACCCTGAACGAATAATCATGCCCCGTTCTCCGACGCCCGACGACGCCACAATGCCATGCGATCCAAGCCCGCATAATCCTTGCGAACTTCAACAAACTCCAAATCCGTTGCCAAAGCCTCAACCGCGCTGCCCTGACCGCACCCAATCTCAATCAACAAAAATCCGCCCGGCAACAACAAACGCGAACCCTCGGACAACAACTGACGAATCACATCCAGACCGTCGGCACCGGCAAAAAGCGCCTCCGCCGGTTCATAATCGCGAACATCCGGCATCAACGAATCACGATCGCCCACGGCGATGTACGGCGGATTCGACAAAATTGCATGAAACGCGCCATCGGGTAACCCAGAGAAATCGCCTTGCTGACGAATATCAATCCGCGAAGAAACGTCGAAGGCCTCCGCATTTTCGCGGGTCACACGCACCGCCGTCGGCGATATATCCGTCGCGGTCACGAGCGAATCGCGCCACGTATCCGCAAAGGACACGCAGATGCAGCCGCTGCCGCAACCAATCTCCAGAACACGCCAAGCACCACCGGCAGCTTCTTCGGGAAAATAAGACGGCAATAACTCATGCGCCCATTCAACCAGCAACTCTGTCTCGGGACGCGGAATCAGAACCCCCGGACAAACACGAAACGCGCGACCCATAAAGTCACGCGTTCCCAAAATATAAGCCAAAGGTTCATGCTTGGCGCGACGCATCAACAACTCACGCGACGCATCACGCTCCGCAACCGACAGCGGCTCATCCAAATTCAGATAAACATGCAGCCGATCCGTCTCCAAAACATGAGCCAACACAAGCTCAGCATCCAAACGAGCGCCCCGAATATCGTGGCGTGTCAGATACTCCGTTCCGCGTATAAGCGCCTCACGAACCGTAAAAACAGCATCCGAACGCGAAACAGCATCTGCCATAAAAACTACTTGGACTCCGCGGGCTTGGCCGCCGTCGCTGTTGTGGCCGGTGCAGCAGGCTTTGTTGCGGGTGCAGGCTTTGCAGCAGCGGGTTTAGCCGCAGCTTTCGCAGCAGGCTTCACAACTTCCAAAGTCACATCATCGAAAAGAACATAGGCGCCTTCTAGAGCACTCTTGTTTGCCAAATCGATATTCATCATAGTGGCAGTGGTCGGCACATCAATCGTACAGGCAAACTTACCCCACTTGTCATTCACTTTGGGCCAATTGCCAATGTTGAAGGACTTTAGTTTGCGCTCAACTCCCATATAACCTATACGCATAAAAACGCCAGCCTTGGGATCGGTACGTTTACACCAAAGGGTAATCCTTGCTTGATTGCCAAGGAACGGCTTGAGATTATTCCCTGAGATTTCCTGATACAAATGGCACCAAGGACCTTGCAACTGTACCGCTTTGCCTTTGCCCTCACGACCTTCGACAAGAGCATATTTAGTTGTTGAAGTCCAACTACCTTCGTAAATCGCACGCCAATTTTCCGGAATATCAGCTTTTTTAGCGCTCGGGACATCGAACGAGCCATTCTTCAGACTCTTAACTTCTTCCAAACGCACATCATCAAAGAACACCAAAGACCCCTCGTGCGATGATTTGTTGGCAATATCAATCAAGATAGCTGTTGCCGTTGTTGGCACATCCATGGTGTACTTAAACTCACTCCACTTATCATTGATTTTCGACCAATTTCCAATATTAAACGACTTAAACTCTTTTTTCGGGCCGTAGTAGCCAACGCGCATAAACGCACCTGGCTTTGCTCCGGACACTTTGCCCCAAAGAGAAACTTCGACACGTTTGCCAAGAAGCGGCTTAAGTTGATTTCCACGAATATACTGCCACAAATGACACCATGGACCCTGCAGAGCAACCGCCTTACCTTTGCCATCGCGGCCGTCGACAAGCGCGTATTTGGTTATCGTGGTTTGCAAGCCCTTGTATTGAGCCTCCCACATTGCCGGCAAATTCGCATTGGCATTACTGACACGGTCAAAAGAAGCATTTTTCAACAATGCATCGGGTTCGGTATCGACATCTTTGCCAACGGTCACCGGCGCCGGTTTCGCCGCCTTGACAACTTCGACGATTGGCTTGGTGTCGGCACCGCCAGGAGCATTCCCCTTCGCGTCCGAACTCGCCGCATCCTGCGGGGCGGGCATCTCGCAACCGGCATAGATAACGGAGGCGACTAACATGCCTGCCAACAACAACATTTTCTTCATAAAATAAACCTCATCTATTCTCATAAGTGAAACAAGTTTTGAGCACCCATCCCGACGCAAAAACAGGCGGGACATATACTCTCCTAACTTATACAAACAGAAATGACATTATTTGTCAACTTGACCGGTAAGCGAATTACCCTATTCATTAAAACAAAATAATCCAACAACCCTAAAGTAATAATTATGTAGAAATGTAAGGCATCCCCAAACATGAGACGACCTTACATAATAATTATATCACATTTTTAAGGAGAAGCAATGAAACTAACATCTATCTGTTTCGCCCTTGCAATGGGCGCGACATTCGTATGTGCATCGGCATCTGCGCAAGATACTATCGGCACAGATTTACTTGCATATTGGGACTTTAACGAGACCGAAGGAACCACATGCGCCGACTATAATAACGCGGCCACTGGAACAATGGGGACCGGCGTCACACATGTTGATGGACCTGTCGTTGATTTTGGCAAAGCCGTTTATTTTGACGGAACAGCCGGAACCGCAATCATCAACCTCGTCCAAGCAGACAGCGTCAGCAGTCCCGACACAAACAAACTCACCTGGTCATACTGGATCAAGTTTGACAAGGCATTCGACACCACCGGATGGCGCAACTACGAAGGTATCGTCAACAGCGCCAGTGGACAAGATTACTTCATCGTATACAAAGACAACTATAACAAGCAAGTGCGTTTGAAGATTATCGCTCAGGATACAGCGCAAAAACGTTGGTGCCTCGCCGGTACAGAACTTCCGTCAATCGGAGCATGGCATCATATGGCATGCGTCTGGGACGGAGACAAAGCGTCCGATAACATGGCATGGTATGTCGATGGCGTCAAGGCCGTCAACTGCATTGACCCTGAACCGACCGTATGGCCCACCAACAAGGTCAGAACTTCTCAGACAACTTGCATCGGAGCAAAAACAAACTCAAACGGACAGGAACTCCAAGGATCAATCGACGATCTCGCAATGTGGAAACGCGCATTGCCTGAACAAGAAATCCAGTTCATTTACAACAATGGCAAACAGCTTAAAGACATCCTGGATGTCAAGGCTGAAGTCTCCGACTGGTCATTGATGTAAGTCGCATCAAAACTTAACAAGTAAATAAAAAACAGGTGAAGGGTTCCCAAGGTCCTCCGCCTGTTTTTTTGCTTTCTTTTTGCGCAAATCATTCTCGCGCTTATCTACAAGTTTTCTTTCAAATCCCAAAAGCTCGTCAAAACATCCGTCGTGGGCAAAACAACATGGGACTCGGACAGACGACTATCTGCACCCATGCATGTCACCTAATCTTCATCCAAACAAGCCTGCGCCTTCTTGTACGCCTCGACACTTGCAAACGTTTGCCTATTACGTTCCGTGACGATATCGCCGGTCATCTCGCTCGCCGGATAATCATACCGCAAGGACTTCCCCGCCCCTGATACCCTTGATAACCCTGATAAAACTGCGCCCAACAATCATAAACTTTTTCTGATTGAACCAAAAGCAAGCAAAATATAGTGTCCTACGTTTTTCTCCGAGTGGTTTATGATATGTTTTCCCCGCATAACTGGTAATTGCATATAGTAACTTTTCCAGACTTTTTACGAATCGGAGCATGCCTATTATGATTGACCCTCGCGACAAAGAACTCGCTCAAATTCTCGTCTCGTACGCGACGAAAGCCCACGAAGGAGACCTCGTTTTTGTCGAGTGCATTGGCGCCGACACGCTCGGTCTCGGGCAGGCTGTCGTCGAGGCTGCCGTCGCGGCCGGAGCTGCGCCGCATCTCCAGTACGCAGAATCGGCGCTCACGCGTAGAATCATCAACAACGCTTCGGATGCCGTCTTTGAGCGGATGGCGCAATTCCAACTTAAGCAAATGCAGGACGCCACTGTCTACATCGGCATTCGCGGAACGGGCAACGCCTTCGAGATGAACGGCGTCAACCCCGAACGCCTCAAGGTGTATTCGCGCATTGTCGCCACACCCGTTCACATGAACGAGCGTGTCAAGAACACGCGCTGGTGCATCTTACGCTACCCGAACCCCGCGATGGCGCAGATGGCGGGCAAGAGCACCGAGGACTTCGCCAAGTTTTACTACGATGTTTGCTGCCTCGACTATCCGTTCATGGACAAGGCTTGCGTCCCGCTCAAGGAAATCATGACGCGAACCAACACTGTGCGCATCAAAGGCCCCGGCAAAACGGACGTCTCTTTTTCCATCAGCGGCATTCCCGCGATTCCATGCACCGGCAACATGAACATCCCCGACGGCGAGTGCTTCACAGCCCCGGTGCGCGACTCCATCAACGGATGCGTCCAATTCAACACGCCGACGATGCACGAAGGGCAAGCCTTTAGCAACATCACGCTTCAATTTAAGGACGGCAAGGTTGTGCAGGCGCAGGACGAGGACGCCAGCAAAACGGCAGCCCTCAATAAGGTGCTCGACGTTGACCCCGGAGCCAGATTTGTCGGCGAATTTTCGCTCGCGTTCAATCCGTTTATTTTCGACCCAATCGGCGACATTCTCTTCGACGAGAAGATTTGCGGCAGCTTCCACATGGCGCTCGGGAAGTGCTATGACGAGGCCCCGAACGGGAACAAGTCGACCATTCACTGGGATCTCGTTTGCGTTCAGCGCCCCGAGTTTGGCGGCGGCGAAATCTGGTTTGACGACAAACTCATTCGCAAGGATGGCATTTTTATCATCGACGAGCTCAAGGGGCTAAACCCGGACAACTACAAAAGGAACAACGCCGAATAGCAGACCATGAGAATCCTCTTCGCCTTTAACGCCTTCAAAGGGTGCATGACCGCGCAACACGCCTGCGAAACCGCAGCCCGAGCCGCGGCCGCATGCGGGCACGAAGCGCGCGTTTGCCCCATGGCGGACGGCGGAGACGGCACGGCCGAGATTCTGCGCGAAGCACTCCGGTGCCAGACGATTCCGGTCGCCGTGCATGGGCCGCTTGCCGATACGGTCATCGCACGTTACGGATGGGATTTCCAGTCGAAAACGGCCATCATGGAAATGGCCGCGGCGTCAGGCATCGCACTCTTGCCTGCGAGCAAACTTGACCCGATTCACGCCTCAACTTTCGGAACTGGCGAGATGATTCGACACGCCATCGTTCAGAAAAAAGCCCGTAAAATTATCATTGGTCTCGGTGGTTCAGCAACCGTCGACGGCGGCGCCGGAGCGGCACAGGCGCTCGGATGGAAATTCTTTGACCAAAACGGCGCACTCATTCCGGATGGCATCGGCGGCGGCGAGCTGACGCGCATCATCTCCGCGAATTGTCCGGTTGGCGACGACGCGATAACGAAGCCCGTCGATATACAGTTGCTCTGCGACGTCCGGAATCCACTCCTCGGAGACAACGGCGCAGCAGCCATCTTCGGCCCGCAAAAAGGAGCGACGCCGCAACAGGTTCAACTGCTCGAAGACGCTCTCGTGCACTGGATGATTCGCGTCATTAATCGGCCCGACGTCGCTGCAAAACCCGCGGCAGGAGCGGCAGGAGGTCTGGCGGCCGGGCTGGTCGCTTGCTGCGGAGCGCAATTCGCGAACGGAGCCGAAACGGTGGCCAACATGGTCGGACTCAAAAAGAACATCGAATGGGCTGACATCGTCGTTACCGGCGAAGGGCAACTCGACGAGCAAACACTCATGGGCAAGGCGCCGGCCATCGTCATCGAAAACGCAAGAAATCTAAACAAACCGATTGTTGTCGCTGCCGGACGCGTCACACTCGACGAACAGGACATTCATCAAGCGGGCATCAACAAAGCTTTGCAAATCACTCCGTCCAACACGGATCTTGCGACAGCACTCCGCGACGCAGCAAAATTCCTCGCGCAATCTATCACGGATTTTCTCGCGACGCAAACTCATAACAGCTAATCGCCCACCGTAGCGGCGGTTTTGCTACTTGTTGTCGTCGTCCTTATTCTCGTCGGACTTGTCGCCGTCGATTTTCCCCATCAGCGTATTATAAATCGCAAAGCCATTGCGGCCTTGTTCCTTGGCGTGATACATCGCCAAGTCCACGCACTTATACAAAAGGTCAAAGGTGTTGCCATCGTTTGGGAAGATGGCGGCGCCCAAACTCACGGACACATCAATCTCCGAATTCAGCGTCTCGAACAAACGTCGGCAAATACTCTCGGCTTTATCTTCGATCTGGTCGCCCGCAAAATCACGCATGAAAACCATGAACTCGTCGCCACCCAAACGTCCAATCAAATCATGTTCGCGCAACAGACTCCGCAACTTCGACACAACCGAAAGCAAAACACGGTCGCCTGCCTGGTGTCCCAAAACATCATTGATTCGTTTAAAGTTGTCAACATCAACCAGAACCAGCGCGTGTGTTCGCTTCCAGTCGTTTTCCAAAATCTCCGAGACCTTCTTCTCGAAGGCTGCACGATTCAGCGCGCCGGTCATCACGTCCAACTCAGCACGCGATTGCAACGCAATCTCGCTCCGTTTTTCTTCATCAATATCATTGACAACGATATAGGCCTTGATGTCGTCTATGTCAGGATACTGCACCAACTGGATATCCATGCGAACCCAGCGATGACCCTTGCCATCACGATTGATGCGATACTCCAGGCTGTGGGTATACTTGCCATCATAGAACGAACCAATCAGCCATTTGCGATTGACCAAACTCAAGAAGGCGGCGCGGTCATCGGGGTCAACCATCACCGAGCGTATCTGTGTCCGCTCATCGAACTTGGCACTCGCAGTCTCATTCAGCGGCCTCAAGTAATCGCCTTCGACGCTCTCGGTGATGTCACGAGTCAAATTGCACTCAAAAACAATCGCCTTATTGGTGGGCATCGACGCGAGTTCATTCTTCCACTTTTCATAGATGATTTCCTTCTCGCGTTTATCCGTCACATCACAATACGAAACAATGAGTTGAACGGGCTTGCCGTTCTTGTCAAACAGCGGCGTTCCCTTGGAATACACCCAACGCCAACGTCCCTTAGCATCACGTGTCAACGATGTGACTGTCGCGTGCGGCTCACCGGCGCATAACTTCGCGAAGAACTCAAGATAAGGTTCGCGACTCTCTTCCGACAACATATTAAGCACACTATCAGGGACATTCTCAATCACATTCGGCTGAGCAAACTCATCCTCCGTGTCACGGTAAAGAGTCCGACTTGCGATATCATACCGTAAAACCTTCATCTCGCTCTGTTGCAAAGCAACGTGATACTGCTGCTCGCGAAATTCAATCTCTTCAAGTTCTTCGGTCAATTTACGAGAATAACGCCGCTCACGTGCTATCAAGAAAACGATGATGCAACCAATCAGGAACATTGCGACTGCCATGACATAAACATTCCCACGAGAAATGCTCGCGACTTCCGAATCAATCACTGAACTCTTGACAACATTGACCAAGAACCAACGTGTCTGCTCGATTCCCGGAATCGTTACAGGAATATAGGCGGCGATGCATCGATTGCCTGTCACAACGTATTCGATACTGCCCGCACGATTATTCGCAAAATCCTCACGCAAAGTCGCAATCATCCCCGGGTCCTGCATCGCATTGTCAAGGTAGTCAAACAGATTGTGGCCTGCTTTGATTTCGGAATCCACTTGCTTCTCGGCGGAGCATACCAACACACCATCATCACGACAGATATAAGAATAACCGCGAGTGCCATAGACCTCAGATATCAACAGCGGAGCCATCCGTTCTGTCTTCAAACTTCCGTGCAAAACGCCAACGACTTCCGAACCTCGTTCAACCGGAACAGACAGAATAAGCAGCGAATCGTTCGCGGCAATACGACCCGCAGAGATAAACTCCAAAGAGCGATTGCCTTTCATGGAATTTTGAAAATACAAACGATCTTTCACATTCGTCTTTTCACCATTATTCAGATACGCTGACCCATCAGGATAATCCATGACCAAATGGAAAAACATTGTCTTTCCGACAACCGAATTAAGATAACTGACAACTGATTCCGAGGTCTCATCTTGACGAACAACGATACTCGTGGCGATAACGTCCAGAGTCCGGTACTGTGAAGCGACGATGCTATTCAGCGTGCGTACCTGTTCCGAAGCCGAATCGCGCAAAACATGACGAGTCTGATTATAAAGATTCCCGTGCGCTATATACTCGCCATACAACAAAACACCAATCACAACAACAATGATAATGACTGGTATAAATATCGCAAAAAACAACCCGCTGTTCGGATTGGATTTTGCCTTTGTCATCTCGGCGTTTAACTCATGCACCATAAACTGTCACAAAAAGTATATAACCAATCCAAATAATAAAAAGTCTACACTTTCGCCGAAACCCAATAATAGTCTAAATAATTTATAAAAACAAACGTTACTATTCGTTTTTCACGTTAATATCTATGGCTATATTTAAAATACTACTATACTTTTGTTGTACAGACAAAGCTCTCTATCCTTTGAAGACAAAACCAACCGCTTCGACGGCAGCACCGATTGCCGCAACATCCGCGTTACCGGTGACGATTGCGACGCCGCGTTCCAAATCAACGCGAACTTGACTCACACCGCGAACACCGCCGATGGCCTTTTCCACGGTCGCCTGACAATGGCTGCAATGCATGCCCTCAATCTGATAAACTTGTTCCATGGTTCCAATTTCCTCTCGGTGACTTTTCTTGTGAAAATACGCATTGATGCACAAACCAATTAAGACGACACTGCACAAACATTCGAAGACGAACCAACTGCCGGACATGTGCGTGTGTCCGCTGACACTGGCGGGCAAGGCAAACCACGCCGCAGGCAAACAATAATCAACAAATAGTCCAATCGTCATCGAGCCGCCAACAATCGACAGCAAATACAATGCCAGTGTCTTGCGACCCATGACGCGCCCGACAACAAACAGCGACGCGGCATTCGCCGCAGGCCCGGCCATCAAAAGCACCAGCGCGGCGCCCGGGGACAGTCCCTTGAGCATCAACGCCGCAGCGATGGGAATCGAGCCTGTCGCGCACAGGTACATCGGAACCGCCAAAAGCACCACCACAACCATATTCAGGAGCGGTATGTCGGCATACTGCGCGATGAATTGACTCGGAACAAAAACAGTAATCAGTCCGGCTACCAGCAAACCAATCAGCAGCCACTTGCCGATGTTCCCAAACATCTCGACGAAGCCATAGCGCAGAACCTCGCGCATCGTGCGAGGGACATTCTCATGATTGTCACAGCAGTCATCATTGCACAAGCCCGCCACAGCAGCGTCGGACGATGAGGCGGACGTAGGAGGCTCTTTCGAATCGAACAGATTGACAAACACTCCGCCAAAAATGCCCGAGAGAAGAGCCGCAATGGGACGTAGTATCGCAAAGGGCAACCCGAGCAGCGAGTATGTTGCCAAAATCGAGTCGACGCCCGTCTGCGGGGTCGCAATCAAAAAGGCGACCGTCGCGCCTCGCGAGGCGCCTTCGCTACGCAAACTCATCGCTGTCGGCAGAACACCACACGAGCACAACGGCAACGGAATCCCGAATAGTGTCGAATACAAAACGGAACGGAAATTGCGTCCCGACAAATAGTCCGCGTAATAGTGACGGGGCACATAAACATGCAACAACCCCGCAAACAAAAAGCCGAGTAGCAAATACGGAGAAACCGCGTTGAGCAGTGAGAGTAGCGACATCAAGTAATGTGTCATCGCAAAAGGCCTTTCTGTCCGTAGCAAACTCGCATACATGACATTACTAAATACAAATGAACTGCCGCCTTTTCTTCGGGCATCGCCCGCACAAAACAACGCAATTCACTATACTAGAGCAACGCCCGATTGCGCGGAGCACAATCGAGCATGAAAGATTAATCCTTGAGCCAGATTGTTCCCGTCGGATGATCCTGTAACCGAACACCCAAACCCGCCAAATCATCGCGAATCTTGTCCGCGATGGCAAACTGTTTAGCCTTCTTCGCGTCCGCCCGAACTGCGACAAGCAAATCGAGTAGCGCATCAGTCAACCCGTTGTCACCCTCCGCAGAACCCGAAGCGTCAATCAAATCCGCAAGGCCAAGAATATCCAGCATTCGGCGCAACTCGGCCAGTAAACCGGCAACGCGAGCGGCTTCGGCGCTATCATCCATCTTCCGCGAAAGTCGAGCGCGAGCATCGTTCAGCGCCGTGACAATCTCAAAGACAACGCCGATTGCGCGTTGAGTATTAAAGTCGTCATCCATCGCTTCCTTGAAGTCTGCCGCAAAGCTTGCGCCAACGGACGCGTCCGCCGCGCCGCCACACGACTTGGCCAAAATCTTGGACGAAGTCTGCAAGGCCTCGCGAATTCGGCCGATGGAATTGTCTGCTTCCTTCAAAGCGCCGTCATTGTAATCCAACGGATGACGATATTGCGCCGACAACAAAAAGAAACGAACTGCCGCAGCCGGGAACAACTTCAGAACATCGTCAATCGTGAAGAAGTTGCCCAGTGACTTGCTCATCTTCTCCGCGTTGATGGTCAAAAATCCGTTATGAATCCAATACTTTGCCAACGGCTGGCCCGTGACGCCAGTACTCTGGGCGCACTCGTTTTCGTGATGCGGGAACACCAAATCCGCGCCGCCACTGTGAATGTCAATCGTCTCGCCAAGATGCTTCATACTCATTGCCGAGCACTCGATATGCCACCCCGGACGACCCTTGCCCCAAGGGCTATCCCAAGAAGGCTCGCCGGGCTTCACGCCCTTCCACAGAGCAAAATCCATCGGGTCTTCTTTCGCGTTGTCAACTTCGACACGAGCGCCCTCGCGCATATCGTCTAACTTGCGCCCGGACAACGAGCCGTATTGCGACAACGAGCGAACTCGAAAATTCACATCGCCGCCACACTCATACGCCAAACCCTTGTCTAACAAACGACTAATGATATTCTGCATCTCCGCGATGTGTTCCGTCGCCAAAGGATGAACCGTTGCCTTGCGCACACCAAGGGCACTCGCGTTCTTATAATACGCCTCGATGAAACGCTTTGCGAGGGCATCCCACGATTCGCCATTCTCATTCGCGCGACGAATGATTTTGTCATCAATGTCTGTAAAGTTCTGCACGAACTGGACTTCATAACCGACAGATTCAAGATAACGACGAATCGTATCAACGACCACAAAATTGCGGGCATTGCCGACATGAAAATAGTCATAGACGGTCGGGCCGCAATTATACATCGTGACCAGTGGTGGTGCCTGTGGGACAAATTCCTCTTTTTGACGGGTCGCTGTATTATAAACGCGCAATGACATGAATCAATTTCCTTCTAACTTATCTCTATTTCTTCCTACATCTCAATCAACTCAACACTGTCAATCCAGACATTCCGATCTTCCTTGGAATCGGCCGGAATCCCATCACTGTTGTTCTGGAACAGAAACTCCGCGTTGTAGTTACCAACCTCCAGAGGAGGGTCAAACTCTTTTTGGAAAACCTTGCTTGTCGCACTGTCAACCGACAAGGAGTCGAACGCCACGACCAACATCGACGACGAAGTGTGCGCGACGCGAACTTGAATCACAGGCCAAACGCCGGCGGCCTGACTGCCGTGAGCGTTGAACTTGATGGCCTTGATGGCCTTTTTCGCGTACAAATTCTCGGCAATCAATTTTCCGTTACTCCACATCAGCCACGAAGTGCCGTCAGCCTTGCCGACATCGCCCTTCATGTCGCGACCCAGACGGCTCAGCGGCGAAGCCTTCTCAGCAGTCAGCGTCGTCGGAGTTTCCAATGTCGAAACGGATTCCGTCGTGGCTTTATCCTTGGGACTGGGAGCGTTCGGATTCAGAATGATTGCGTCAATCCATACATTCCGATCCTCTTTCGAGAACTCCGGAATGCCCTCGCTGTTGTTCGTGTAGAAAATTTCCGCGATATAATTACCGGCGGGCAACCCTCCGGTAACATTCAACGGGTAAAACTTCCCCGTCTTTGTATTGATTGTCAAATCTTCCGCGACATCGAACGACTTTGCGAGCTTCGTGTTAATCAGGCGCACCTTAATCTTTGGCCAGACATCCCCCGCCGGAGCGCCATGAGCTTTCACAACGGCCTCATTGATGCCGCCATTTACCCATAAATCAACCGCGCGGATACTTCCATTGCTCGTCATCATATAGGAACCATCAGTATCCACCCGACCACAATTATCGCCACTCATTTGAGCGCCGGTCACAGCAAGTCGTGTCATACGTTTTGGATTCACAGACGCGGCGGCAGCCTTGTCTTTGGCAATATCGGCTTCCGTGGGATCCGAAGGCTTGGGCTGAGCACAACCGAATATAAACGGCAAACTCACGCTCAACAAAACTAATAACATATAACGATGATTCATAACTCTATAGCCTTTCTTCTGTTCTAATCAAAACACTCTATCCTAAGAATCGCGAGGATCACCAATCGCCTCGATTTTGCGTGTCTGCTCCTCGCGGAAACGTGCCCAGGCCTCGCGCACACGGGCATCCTTTCGCGCAATCTGCGCCACACACATCAGCGCCGCATTCACGGCACCGGCCTTGCCGACAGCCATCGTCCCGACGGGAACACCGGCAGGCATCTGCACTATCGCCAAAAGAGCATCCATGCCCTCAAACGCGCCGGCAGGCAGAGGAACACCAAAAACGGGCAACAGCGTCTTCGCGGCACACAACCCCGCAAGATGCGCAGCCAAACCCGCACCCGCCACAATCGCCTCGAAACCACGAGACTCCAGTGGCTCAACATAGGAAAACAACGCATCGGGCGCACGATGAGCACTGATGACACGAACTTCACATTCAACGCCTAATGTCGACAACATATCAACACAATGGCTCATCACATCCCAGTCACTGCGCGAACCCATAATCACGGCAACGCGAGGCATAACACTTTCCGACACAATCATATCCTTCTGTTCATAACTAATGTAAATAACTCAAACGGGTAATAATAATTCCAAACGCCGCCAAACACGGCGATCGCAGAGCACAAACTCTACTCCGAATACAGCAGATACTTCGCGCGCATGTCGAGAAACTCGCGCAAATCATCCTGCCACGCCGCGCAAATGTCCTCGACTTTCTCGGACCGGATGCGAGTCGACAAGCCGCGAACACCCATCAACCGGTCGCACCAGTCACGCAAAACAACCTTGTCTCCGTAAACATCCACAAAACCCTTGAGCAGATGCAATCCTGTATCGACGCTGGAGAACGCCGACGCATCAACAACATGCACCTGAACGCCACCACAAACCTCGCCTTTGAACTTGCTAAAGGTCGGTTCAAAAATGACGGGGCGGAATCGAACACCGAGCAAATTCTTGGCATTCATATGCCGAGCAAACGACTCGCCATCAACCCACGGAGCGCCAATCAGCTCGAAGGGGAGTGTCGTCCCGCGACCCTCGCTCAGGTTTGAACCCTCAAAAACACAAGTCCCAAGATAGATTTCCGCGCAGTGAATACTCGGCATATTCGGCGATGGAAATACCCATGGAAAACCGGTTTCGCCGAAGGTCTGCCCACGACGATAATCGTTCATCTTGACAATGAACAAATTGACCTTCAAGGACATGTATTCCTCGTTGACCAGTGTCGCAAACTCGCCCATCGTCATGCCATGACGAACCGGAATGCTCACCGGGCGACCTTCCCAGTAACGGCCGATAATCCCGCAATCAAAACGGAGCGGTGCGCCCTCGACTCGCAAACAGCCCACCGGATTCGGACGGTCAAAAACAACAAACTCCTTGCCCGCCTTGGCGCAAGCTTCCATCGCGTAGGTCATCGACCAGCAATAGGTGTAAAAACGGGCGCCGACATCCTGAATATCGAAAACCAAAACATCAAGCATATCCAGCTGAGCAGGCTCCGGGGCGCGGCGTGGGCCATAGAGAGCATAAACGGGCAATCCCGTCTCGCGGTCAACATAGTCCTCGGTCTCGACGCCTGCCTGCGAACAACCACGGACGCCATGCTCCGGTCCAAACAACGCCACCACCTCAACGCCATCGGCAGCGGTAAGCAAATCAATCAAATGGGTATAGTCCGGTGAAACCGAAGTCGGATTGACAAGCAAACCCACACGCTTCCCCTTCAAATGCGCAATCAACAAATCGATCTGACTAACCATGATAAGCTCCAATTATTGTAGAGACTACTCGGGAACCGTTTGCTTTTCCAAGCTACGATACAACCGCCCGGCAATCTTCCGTTCATCACCACTCAGCGGTGCCTGACGCTCAACATACTGCAACAAGACACGAGCATCATCCGTATATCCCTGACGACGGAACACCTCAGCCAACTCAATCCATCGCGAGTAGCCGGTCGGCTGTTGCGAAATCAACTGTGACAACACGTCTTCCGCATCGGACGGAACGGGAGCAGACTTGATGGACATCTGGGACAAAATCTCATCCGCGCGCGCCGACAACTTCGCGAACGCGGCATTATTGACCGTGCCGGTCGTCGCCTTGACTTGCGACTCGAGCAAACCAATCTCGGCCTCCTGCTCATATGTCCCGGTCAAACCCTTGAACATATCCCGAGCGGCCGTCATATACGCCAAGCCAAGCGGCAGATTCGGCGGTGTCTGCGACAACAGCGCGACGCCCTTGCGCTCACGCCGAGCGGCAAGCAGTTTCTGCACATCCGCCACCGAAAGCGGCAACTGCGACGTCAACAAATCCAGACGCATATCAATCTCATCGCTATGGAAATCGGGGCGCTTCGTGTGGAAATCCTCCATCAACTGGCGAGCCTTGATAATCTCGCCCTGCGAAGTAAGTTGGTCAACGTTATACAACATCGTCTTGTATTCGGCCGTGATGCGGTCAGGATAAATAATCTCGCGGCCGAACGGATTCACATTGTTAATGATAGAGCCGACCGAGGTATCAGTCTTGCTCATCCCCGGGCGTGCCAACGTGCCATTGGCGCCCGTGCGACCATCCGAAACGGTCGAACGTTGAACCAAGAGCGACGCACCAACAATACCAATCACAATCAGAACTGCAACAATCGCAGGCCACAAGGAACTCATCAGCGGTTTCGCAAACCGGAAAATTCCCGTCGAATTGTTCTTGTCACGACCCGCCCCGATGCCAACCTTAATTCCGCGTGTTGGGGTGTGCGGGTGGGACTCAGACATCACAACGCCATGTTCCATGATGGACGATTTATGCGGACGCGGTGTCTCTATCGATACAGTTGCACCATCGCCCAGCGAGGCCTCAAGCGCTTGGGCCATCTCATCGCCATTTGCGAAACGGTCAGGCTTTTGCTTGGCCATCGCCTCCATCACGACCTGCGCAAGCGCCGGACGGCAGGACGAATTAAACTTCGAGATTGGCTCGGGCGTCTCATACAAATGCTTCGTCGCGACGGCAATCGGGTTCTCGGCATCATACGGCACACGGCACGTCAGCGCATAATACAAGCATACACCTAACGAATACAAATCCGATTGACCATCAACGCCGCGCCCGATAACCTGCTCAGGAGACATAAACTTCGGGGTTCCAAGACTGACACCGGTCTGCGTCTTAATTGTTGAATCCTCGCGCAGCGCGATACCGAAATCGGTAATCTTGACGGTGTCGTCCTTCAAAACCAAAATATTATCCGGCTTGATATCACGGTGCGTGATACCGCCATCGTTCGCGACCTTCAGCGCGCGCGCAACCTGTGCCCCAATCCGAACCACACGGGCATCGGACAGCGGAGTATTCGTTTCGACGGCATGGTCAATGATTCGTTGCAAACTCTCGCCATCAACAAACTCCATAACGATGCAATAGGTATGCTCATAATCCAGACGGTCATAAATCTGAACAATATTTTCGTGTTGCAACTGGCCGACGGTGTTCGCCTCATTCTCGAAGCGTTTGCGAAACTCCTCGTCTCCCGCCAAGTCCTCGTTCAATACCTTGATGGCAACTAAACGGTTGCCCATATTTAGCTGAACGGCCTTGTAAACGGTACCCATGCCACCCTTGCCAATGATGGATTCACAACGGTACTTGTCATCGATGATGAATGGTAGCGTAAAGCTCATTGATAAACGATTGCGACCCCCCGATGAACAGGGATAGCAACTGCAAAAACACCGGAAGTAACTCGCATTCTTCCGGAATTCAACACATGCGCCATATCTCTTTTGTTATTGAATCTCATGCTCTGGCAAGATATTTTTTGTGGCACTAAAACCACACTGTCTTTCCTTTTCTTTTCCTATCTATTGATAACCTATCACAAGGACTGGCATTCTTCATTTTCTTTGTGATAATTATGGATGAAATTCGTCACCCTGCACCGAATAAACCGTCTGCCCACTCTCGATGCTGCCCGAGGGTAAATCAGCAAACGTTACACCTGCATGAACCAGACAATTTTTCCCGATACGCATTCCGGCCGGTAATATCGCGCCCTTGCCAACAACCGAAATGCCCGTGTTCAGCAAATCCGGACGAGCGATATTATTTATATCTTCACCAAAACCAACTTTACAATTCTGGTCAAGAATACAGCACTTGTCGATGATGGCCTTGTCTATCTGACAGTGAGGGCCGATCACCGTATCATTCATGATGACACTGTTGCGCACAACCGAGCCTTTGCCAATATGAACGCCGGGGAACAAAACGCTATGCTCGACTTCGCCCTCAACAACGCATCCACGGGGAACGAAACTGTCGCTGACATAGGCACCGCGACCAATGCGGGCCGGCATATAATTCGCGACTTTCGAATCATAGTGGTTCGTCCGAATATCCCACTTAAAGAAATCCAAACCGGAATCGGGATTCAGGGACTCCATGTTGGTCTGCCAGAACGAATCGATTGTCCCGACGTCCCTCCAGTAACCATCAAAACGCCAGCCGTACATATTGTCCTGTTGCTGCATCTTGGGCAAAATATCCTTGCCAAAATCAAAATGACTGTCGGGTTGCTGAGCATCCTCGCCCAAGCGGTGCATCAGCACTTGCGCGTTGAAAACGTAAATTCCAAGAGAGGCCATATTGGACATCGGATTCGTCTTAGGCTTCTCTTGAAAACCCAAGACACGTCCATCTTCAGCCGTGTGGACAATCCCGAAACGAGACGTATCTTCCCACGGAACTTCCTGCAGCGCAAGCGTACAATCGCTATGATGATGAACATGGAAGTCAATCATCATCTGATAATCCATGTTATAAATATGGTCGCCCGACAAAACCATCACGATATCAGGCTCATAACGCATAATGAATTCACGGTTCTGCCAGACAGCATCCGCCGTCCCCTTATACCAGTCGCTGTCCGTCTCGCCCGTATAGGGAGGCAAAATCCGACAGCACCGATTACGAGACTCATAACCCCACCACTCGCCATGACCGACATGTTCCATCAGGCTCATGGGCTTGTACTGAGTCGCGATGCCAACATAAGGAATTTCCGCGCGCATCGCGTTCGAAAGCGTAAAGTCGATAATACGATACGCACCACCAAAGGGAACCGCCGGCTTCGCGCGGCGTGAACTCAAGATAGACAGCCGGGAACCTTGTCCACCGGCAAGTAACATGGCTACGATTTTCATGCTATATAATACCTACTCTCTGCTACAATTCTGAGCCAATTTAAATTATACGTCTTGCTCGATAACCACAATTCTCAATCTGCCACAAAATCGGTACTACCGCGCCTTTTTGGCGTTGCGTTTGACAGCGACGCCATCCGGAAGTTGCGGTTCACCACCAATCACGACCTTCATGCGACGCTTCGCCTTGTTGTATTTGTCGACACGAATCGCGATCTTGACCGCTGTTTCGACATTTTCGCGAGCGCCTTCGAACCCCGCGGCAGGCTCCTTGATTTCCTCTAACTTGAAGATATAGAAGCCATCCTTACCCATCATCACCTTGCTCACTTCGCCGGGCTTCAAGTCCGCAAGACCCTCGGCCATCATCTCCGTGATTTTGCCCGAGGACGCGTCAAGCCAGCCTAGCTCGCCGCTCTGCATACGTGACGGCGCCTGACTTTCTTTCAATGCGACAGACCCGAAATCCGCGCCATCAGCGATGTTCTTGCGCAGATTCTCCATCACATCACGAACCGCCCGAGCGGCATCGGAGTCCTGCGGCATTGGCTTGAAAATCTCCGCGACGCGAATACTACGGGACGGCTGATACAGCTCCGGCGAGTTATCATAAATTTCCTTCAGTTTTTCTTCCGAACCATACTTTTCACGAAACTCGCGCTCAACAATTTTATCAACCAGTGCGGCATCCGCAGCTTCACGGTTCAAATCCTCTTGAGAAATCCCCTTGCCAAGCATCACCTGTTGCACCTTCTTTGCCTTCTCGCTGCGCTTGTCAAGATACGCCTGAATCTCGTCTGCCGAAACATTCTCGCCATCACTCCGTGCCATCTCGGCAATAGCCGTCCGCTCCGCCCAGTCATTCACCAAGCGATACTCGATATTATCACGCTGTGAAGTCTTGGGGTCAATGCCCTCGGACTCGATAATGGCGTCAACCTGCTTGCCAACGCTATCCGCGTCCATATCCTTGTCGCCAACTTGCGCAGACAAACCGGCACCCGCGCCGAGGCGCTTTGCCAGTTCCGGCGGAAGCTGCGTCAAGTCCGGCACAATTCCATCCGAATCAACGCCAGCACGCTTGTCGAGCGCTTTCTCGGCCGCGCGAGCCACAGCCGGATCAACACCGGCTTTCTTCAAATCCTGTTTGATTTTCTCATCCACAATCTGGTCAGCAATGTCGGAAGACACAACGGACGAAGACGAAGACTGGTCAACCAAAACATCATTCTCGTTTGCTGCCGCAGACGTCGTCGTCGGGGCGGGTGGCGGTGTCGGCAGCGGGGTCGCCATTGGAACGGTCGCATCGGCCGGAGGCGTCGCTTCCATATTAACATTTCCGTGACTGACAACAACACCACTACGGGGCGTCGTAACAGGCTTCTGCGCAAGATTCGGCGGAACGGTCGGAACAGCATCCGGAGAAACCAGAACCTTGCTGATGGCCTTTTCCTCAGGCGTCGGCATCTTCTCCGCGCTATCGCTCGAAAACGCATCCTGACTCGAATCGACGGGAACCACATCATTCGGAACGATATCATTGGAAATGACGTCGTTCGAGGCAGCGTCCGTTGGACTTGTTGGCGTCGGGCTTGCGATAGGCGAGGCGCCTTCATTCGTCACAATGTCATCGGGCAACGGTGTCTGCAACGAGTCCATCGCCACCGGCGTCGGCAATGCCTGACTCGCATACGGAGTCGGTAGCGGAGGCATTCCATCGGACATGAAGCTCTGCACACCACCCAGCGAATCCGCGCCATCAGCTTCAATGCCAGTCGCGCCCTTGTCCGTCAACGACGCCAAGGGCGTCGGTACAAACTGATTTGGGGACAAATGCTGCATCGCACTCAACAACTTCAAATCATTATCCGCCGTGGTTGGTGTCGGGGTGACACTCCAATTCCCAAGCCCTTGCGGAATGGCAATCGGTGGCAGAGTCGCGGTGGGCGTCGGCGTCAAGCCATAAGACTTGTTACTCTCCGAGGCGGGTGTCGGCTTCAGTAGCATATCGCCATAAATCAGTTTTTGCTGTTGCGCCGCAGCCTGTTCGGCAATATTCTTCGGCGAAAGATCACCCGTCGGTGTGAACGTCTGCGCGCTACCCACACTTGCGGATCTCGTGTTGCTCTGAATCGCATAACGGCCGCTCGCGTCTACCTGATTCGCGGGATTGACCGCCGCGATAGCAACAGATGGGGGAGCAATCGGCGGGGGAGGCAGTGGGTCACTGCTCTGAGGCGTCATTTCTGTGCCGACCTTCGGCGAGGCTGAAAAAACAGACGGCGTCACACTCGCCCCGATGAGCGAAACACTTGTCGTTGTCGACGCGACGCCGCCAAGTTCAATGCTAGACGAATGAGAGGGAGAATCAACACTGACATCGGCATCCGTCGCTGTATAGCCAATCGCCCTTTCCGAAACAGAAGGATTCATCCGAACAACAGGCGAGTAAACACGGCGGTTCTCGGGCATGCGAGATTCGTCCGCATCCGTCAGCGGCAAAACGGAATCGGACTCATTCACGCCCGCAACATTCGCCGCTTTGTCAGCCGAACTGAAATACAAAAGCACGATAACAAAGATGATAAAAGCGGAAACAAATAAGGTCAAATTCACCGAAACATAATGCGGCGGAACACGATCCGGAACAACATCCGGTGGTGTATCCGGTGGCGTCGAAACCTCTGTCGTCGAAAGCTGACTATTTTTCTCTTTATTATTCATCCTTGAAAATTACACACGACAAGAAGATTTATCATGACTTGACCTAAACATGAGCGCGTTTGGCTCCAAATATATAACGAAAGGAAAACTGATGAATTGTCAACAAAAAATGGTGCCGGACGAGGGACTCGAACCCTCACGCCCCTTCGGACTGGGGATTTTAAGTCCCCTGCGTCTGCCATTCCGCCAGTCCGGCAACCTATTCACCTTACAAGTAGCCCTGCCAAATCTATTAGAGAAAAAACGTTCTCCAATCCTCGCACACGGACTTACTTATTCTTTGACATCCAAGTTTGTAATCAACTCGATTGTTGCCGAAGTTGTCGCCAAACCGGTCGCTGAATCCACCGACAAGGAAAGGTCGTCAAACGCGTAGCTGCGCGGCGCTGTCGAAACGCTGAACATAAACTGCATAATCGCTTCGGGTGTTCCTGTAAACCACAGTTCAAGACCCTCAAGACCGCCAATCACTTCGCCCTCGGGAGTAGCCGCAGGTGTCGCCATCATACCCATTCCGGGCATACCCATCATACCCGGCATCATCCCGGGCATCATTGCCATACCACCTGCACCCGGGTCACCCGGCATCATACCAGGCATCATACCCGGCATCATTCCGGGCATCATCCCGGGCATCATGCCCATCATGCCGCCAGCCATACTTGGGTCCATTGCCGGGGTCGAAGCCGGAGTCGGGTCAACAAGCAATTCGTTGCGGCTCATCTGGTCACGGCGCTTGAACTTATGTCCCGCAAGAGGACGCAAGATGTTGACGCGCTTGAATTCCTGAATTCCACAACGTTCCGCAATCTGCGCAACTTCGGTCAACGTATCAATCGACTTAACGAGCGACAACAAAACCTGACCGGAATCCAAGTTCACATCCAACGCTTCGCGAAGCATCGGCTTGTCCACAATCTTCTGACCTTCGGCGCCGCCAAGCCTACGTTGCTGCCAAAGCAATTCCGAAATATAGAACTTCTTCAGATTGGGAACCAACACACCAAAACGATTCAACGAATAGGGGTTAATCCACGGCTTTGATTGCGATTGATAGGCAAGTTGCGACGGGAACGGCAGAGGGGCATTTCCACCGGCTGCGGCACCACCGGGCATCCCGACCATACCACCGGCAGCATTCGCGCCACCATAGTTGTAAACCTTTTCGGCTGCGGTCTGTTTGTCGAAATACACGCCGCCAAAACTCTGTGACTGTTGATAGATATTCTGAAGCAACTGCATATTAGACTGCGCGCCTGCAATCTGAGCGGAGTTCGCCATCATCATCGGTTGCAATAACCAGTTGTTGACTTCCTTCGGCTCGAACAGACCCGTGTCACGAATCATCGAGTTATGTTGGAAATATGCATTCACCAACTGAACGGCGTCATTCTGATTTGCCAACTGCGCCATCGTGTAGCGCATGTTATTGATCTGTTGCCACAAATCGGTGCCACTCTTCTTTGTCTGAAGAGTATCGGGAATGCCCCATCCCTGCTGTCTCGGAAGAATACCGGCCGCAACGTCAACATACTGACCGCCCATGCCGAAAGTATTGTTTGCGGCGGCCGCATTGCGCATGTTCGCCATCTGCTCGGGAGAAATCTCATCAACCGCTTCCTTGGCATCAAGGAAGGTCAACTTCGTCGTCCGCAACGATTTACGCACGGTTAACAATTGTTTCAAAGAAACATAAACGGCATCAAACTGCTTCTCAACATCCGCCGGTTCCGCTGTCTTATAGAAGTCAGGAAGATCAAGCTTCATCGATTTGATAACGCCATCGACATTGGTGTTATACTCTTCCGTCTTCTTGACGAAATCAGGAATCATATTCTCGTTCTCGGGCAAGGAACTCGAATTCAACGTTTCAACACCGGAATTGTATTCTTGCTCAACCTGAACAAAATTTTTATATCCCGGACCAAACACAAGCAAATGGGCAGCTGCAGCGACTGCAATGCCAACAACAACGATTAATGTTATTTGTTGCGTCCTACCTAATTTCATATTGTTTCCACCGCCTTGTTTCTATTTATATAAACCTATGTCTTAAAATGCCATTACAATCTATTTTTACATACAATGCTATGAAATTAATATACGTGTCTTATAGATTATCGTGACATATCACCACTAAATTCTATAATCCAATACTCCGAGAGTAACGCTTTGTCGGGAACGTAAACATCACTACTCAACGGAATGGCATACTTCATCAAATCGCGTAACTTCTCATAACAATCCAGTAAATGCTTCAGCGAGAATTTCGCCGCGCAACGCTCAAGTTTCTGCCGACGGAAGGCCGCCGTCAACTTCAGCAAATTCGTTTTCGCGTCGGCCGGGAAATAATCGTCGCCCAACTTCTGACGCGTCAAATCACGGGCAGACAAAACGGCATCCGAGGTCGCGATTTTCGCCTGAATCAGCAACCGCAAATTCGCGCAAATCAACCAGTACATTTTCGGGGCGCCGCCCGTCACCTCATACCACTGACGCCACAACGACAACGCATCGGCAGTGCGTCTCTCAAAAAGCGCATCCAAGAACAACCACTGCACATTCTGCTCTTTGAACTCATAAGCAACATTGCGCTTCGTCGCGATTTTCATCACGGGATTCGACGGCGACGCCTTACGGAATTTCTCGCCATCCTCCAGCACAAAAATAATCAATACCGCATTCAGCTTGGGCAACAATTCCATCTCGATGAACTCCGCCAGATGCTGGCTCGCCGACGGAGACTTGGCGACCGCGTCAGACGTCGACTTTGTCGCGCTCTTTGTGGTCTTCGTGGTCTTCGCGGACTTGCCCTTCCGAGCAACGGTCGACGAATCACCGGACGTGAAAAAATCGGGGCAGGTGTAGAGTGTAACAACTCGCTGAGCATCCTCAATCAACGAATAGGTCGTCAACTCTGTCAGCAAATCGGGCATCACCGAAGACAGCTTGGCGCCTGCTTTCGGGATAATCTCCGCATAGTTCTCATCACGATTTTGCGAGTCAACATTCGCGCTCACAATGTCACGTTTGAACTGCTCCATCGCGACTTCATTCTCGCCATACAAAAAGTAAAACTTTCCGCCCGGAATTACACGATACCGGCTCGCCGAAGACGTGGATGATTTCTTGTCCTGAGCGCTCATGACAAACCATCCCGCTCTTTCTTCAGCCGCATAAGACGCTGATACCCCGCGCAATCATCAAGCATCGCCTGATTACGCCAAATCATCGGGAACTCCTTGCACTGACGGGGTTTCGCGTCATGCAACAAACACTTGTTATCTTCCAGAAAAATGCAATCCAACGAATCGCCCGCATGGTCAATCAACCACCGATCGCCATACTTCGCATGCCACGAGACCTCGGGGTCACGCGTGTACAAAGCCACAAAATGGCTCACATGTATATGAAGCGCTTCCGCCATATGCGCAATATCCTCGCGGCTCACACGGACAAAACCATCACCGCGGCAGCAATGACCACAACAAAGGCATTCAAAACCCTCTAAGATATCATGATCGGAGCACGAGTTATCACACATATAAGCTATTCGTACCGCTTAAAGGCTAAAGTCGCGTTATGACCACCAAACCCTAACGAGTTACTAATCGCAACGCGAATGTCCTGCTTGCGCCATTCATTCGGGACAATATCCAAATCGCAATCCGGGTCGGGAGTCTCATAATTCACTGTGCAGGGAATGACGCCTTCCGCAATCGACTTAACACAAATGGCGGCCTCAATCGCCCCCGCCGCGCCAAGCATATGACCGGTGACGCCTTTGGTGCTACTCACCGCAAGTTTGTAAGCGTGTTTGCCGAAAAGTTTGTGGATGGACAAACTCTCGACCTTATCGTTCATCATCGTGCCGGTGCCGTGAGCGTTGATATAGTCAACGTCCTCCGGGCTCAAACCCGCCTCATCAAGCGCCATCTTCATGCCGCCATAACCGCCATTGCCATCGGGGTCGGGCGCCGTGATATGGAACGCGTCACCCGTCGCGCCATAGCCCACAAGTTCCGCGTAGATATGCGCGCCACGCTGCAACGCATGATCAAGTTCCTCGACCACGAGAAGACCCGCGCCTTCGCCCATCACGAAACCATCACGATTCTTGTCGAATGGACGACTCGAATGCGTGGGGTCATCGTTGCGCATACTCAGCGCCATCATGTTACTGAAGCCTGCGACTGCCAGCTTCGTCACGCAAGCCTCGGTGCCACCGGCGACAGCGATATCCATCTGCCCAAGCTGAATCGCGTGGAACGCCTCGCCAATTGCATTGGCGCCTGTCGCGCAAGCCGAGCATACACAAAAATTCGGGCCTTTGAGGCCAAGGTCAATACTGACCATACCGCTGGCCATATTCGGAATCATCTTCGGAATCGCGAAGGGGCTGACACGTCCCGGGCCACGCTTCATCACAACTTCAAACTGGCTCTCCATCGTTTCCAGTCCGCCCATACCGGTGCCAACAATACAACCAATACGGGTTGGGTCGCACTTCGACAAATCAAGTCCCGAATCTTTCCAAGCATCACGACCGGCGGCAAGCGCGTACCAAACAACACGGTCACTCTTGCGGGTTTCTTTCGGAGAACTAAAGAGACTATCGGGGTCAAAATCATAAACTTGGCAAGCGAAATGAACCTTGCATTCGGATGTGTCAAAGCGCTCGATGACTTTGGCCGCAGTGCCTTGAGCCTGTTTGAGACCTGCCCAGAATTCCGTCATCGTGTTACCTGTTGGTCCTATCGCGCCACAGCCCGTAACCACGACACGTCTCATATTCTTCGCCATTTTATTCTCACTATATATATTTTTTGCAATAACTTACCTTTATATCCGTCATTTTATCTCAAAACATAAACCTCTGTCAAACAAAAAACGTCTCATGGCAGTACGATTCCAAATCGGACCTCAACACTCATCGACCCCAATTATACTTGACACAACCCACTCGCTTTTGACATAATAGTTCTAAACCTTTCATCTGGAGCGAAAAAATGAGTCATCAGCGTGATAGTTTCGTAACTAAATTCGGCATCGTGGCAGCCGTGGCAGGTTCGGCGATTGGACTGGGCAACATCTGGAAATACCCATACATGGTGGGTGCCAACGGTGGCAGCGCGTTCATTCTCGTCTACATTCTCGCGGTTATCTTTTTCGGCTATCCACTCGCCTGTTCCGAACTCGCCCTCGGACGAAAACTCAGGATGAACACCGTGGATGCGTTCCATGCACTGGGCAAGAACAAATTCTGGAAATTTGTCGGTTTCTTGCCGCTCATCACCATGCTTCTCATCACGTCCTACTACGTCATGATTACCGGGTGGGTCGCGTGGTACTTCCTGATTTCGATAGGAGGACAAATCCGCGAAGTGCCCGCCACAACACTGCCTGCTGACTTCTACAAAAACCTCTTTAGCCAAATGACGGCATCCATCCCAATCGTACTCACGACATCAACGGTACTGCTCATTCTTGTCGCCCTCGTGAACGCGCGAGGCATCAAAAAAGGCATCGAAACCTGTTCGAAAATCATGATGCCAATACTGTTTGTCCTCATCATCATCCTCATCGGTTATTCCGTCACACTCCCCGGATTCGGTAAAGCGTGCGCCTACATGTGCAAACCGGATTTTACGGCCATCAAACCGTCCGTCATTGTCGCGGCGATTGGCCAGACGTTCCTCTCGCTTAGCCTTGCGATGGGCATCCTCACGACATACGGCAGCTATATCGACAAGTCGCAGGACATCCGCAGCATCTCCAAACAGATGGTCATCATGGACACCACCATCGCCATCCTCGCCGGATTCGCAATCTTCCCGGCTGTTTTCACCTACGGACTCGAACCCGGTATGGGGCCGGGCCTCATCTTCATGTCGCTCCCACAGGTTTTCCTCAAGATGGCCGGAGGCGCACTCTTCGCGCCCGCATTCTTCGCCCTCGTACTGCTCGCGGCATTCACGTCCCTCATCTCGCTCTTCGAACTGCTGGCCACATACCTCATCGAGAAATTCCGCATTTCCCGTTACATGGCATGCGCATGGGGTGTCGCCATACTTTTCTTCGGCCTCTTGCTCTGCACCATCAGTCAGAGACCCGACTCCAACATCCTTGTTTTCGGTTCGAAAACGGTTCTCGACATTTTTGACTACTTCACGAACAACATCACTCTCCCAATCACCGGAATGCTCATTTGCATCCTCGTTGGCTTCCGGTGGAAAACCGAGAATCTGGAAAAGGAACTCGCGATTGGAGCAAAGAAAACCGCCTCGCTCATCGAGCAACGGACGTTCGACATACTCATCAAATGGATTGCGCCACCCATCATTTTCGTTCTGATGGTTGTCTGGATTTACAGCGCGTCGTAACTATTTCCGAATGACAAGGGTTTTGTTGTTATCGTTGAAATCAAGTTCCAACTCCTTGCCAATGCACTCCTCCGGCAGTAGCCACAAATCCGCGTGATACAGAACGGACGCCAAACTCCCCGGTGTTTGCTCGGAATACCAGCCGTAACGAATGCCGACTTCATACCCCGGCAACACGGGGAATTCTCGGAACCCGGAGCGCGTCGGGTCATAAGCGACATCCCACAACTGTGTCATGGATTCCTCGCCCTTTTTGGTATTCCTGAACACAAGATGTAGCCGATCCTCCGGCGACATCTTGCGCGAGGTAACACTCCGCACACTGCACTTTGTCCAGAACTCCGGCCGTTCCAAAACAAGTTTTCGGGTCAACATCTCGCCACGCAATACCGCGCGACGTGCCTCGCCCGCAGTCACTTCCTCAGTGCCGAGGAGCAAATCCCGATCGCCGGTCCCTGTCTTCTTGATGCCAATCGCGACAAACGTCCGCTCATCCGGCATTTCCGGCGGGATGCATATCTTGCATGTACCGTCCCCGTCATAATACTTGCCGGAGTTGCCCTCGGCGATATAAATCTTCGCTTGTTTCTCAACCGTCTGACGGTCACTTGCGACAACTTTAAAGTTGATTTGCGGAACTTGAACCGCGCGAACCACAATCGAATCTTCTACCTGATGAAAATCATCGGGAACAATACGCGAGATTCGGCTGCGTTCCTTCGTCGAGATGGCCAGCGGCGCATCCTGTCGCACTGCGGGGAACAGCCCATCATCGTAGAAAAAGACATCATAGTTGCCCTCGACATCATGCACCACGAATTCCCCATTGCCGTTTGTCGTCTCGGAACCCCAATTCCCTTGGCGCCGCCCATCGACCCAGTACAAACGCATCTTCTTGCCCGCGAGCGGCGCGCCCGTGCCGTCATCAATCAGTTTGCCGCGCACGGCGAATCGCGTTGACGGCGGGTCGAAACGCAAAACAACATCTGTCGTCTCACCGGCGGACAACTTGCAAAAAGCCTCGTTGGAAACATCCGAATTGTAGTGGCTCCGACCAACAGCGAACATTATCATCGGACGTAACGGAAGAATCCCATCAAACCGAAAAGCTCCCTGTTTGTCCGCGATGGACGACAACGGAATCTTGAGAACACTGGTCATAAAGAGCAACACCTGACTGCCGGCAACCGGAGTGCCCACATGGTCAACAACATGACCGGTTATGGTGCATCCGCCCTGCTGCAAAACAATCCGAATATCAGAACGCGGAGACTCAATCGAGTCGGTCAGGCCAAGCTGATAACCCTTCGCCGAAGCGTCGGCAATAATATGAACGGGAGTCTTCTCCGGCACATCCGCGATTGTGTAACTGCCATCGACGCCCGTCTTGACAACCGAAGAACACGCGCTACTCACGCGAGCGTAGTTGGTGCTTGATTGCGCCGGATGAGCATAGACATCAACGCCGGACAGACCGACGCCGCCCTCATCAACAACAATTCCGGAAACCGCGGCAAAACGCCCAAGACTGACGCTCCAGTCGCAAGCGTTCTTGCCCCGGCCCGAGACAACGCCATAAGCCTCCGCGTACCCGGTCGCGTTCGCGCGGAGACGCCAAACGGAATCACGTTTTCCATAAACCTGAAGGCAGTAAGACCCATTTGTATCGGTGACCGCTGTCTTCACATCAGCCTCTCGGGGGAGACGAACAAGCGCATTGTTAACGGACACTTGAGCGCCCGGAATCGCCTGTTTCTCGGGCGACGTAATCACACCCGAAATGGTCAGCGTCGTCAGGCCATCGTTGACGTGAGACGACACCGACAGCTTCGGCGTCTTCACGCGATTGCCCTTTGACGAAACGCCCAAGTCGCGCCCCGCGTCGAACTCGGCAACAGCCTCAATATCACCCGATGAACTTGCGCCCTCATCAACAACAGGACGCCACGAATAATGCATTGTCAACACGCACAGAACAACAATACCCAGACATAGAACAGCCCAACGCCCGTGCTGCCATGCATTATTCTTTTGTTCCACTCGCCTGTATCCTCCTGCGATTTCATCTGATACTCACTACCGACGCCCCTCGCTCCCGCTCTGTGTCGTCGCCACAAACATAAATACCATCAAGATTTACTCGATACGCAGACTTTGATTTTGCGAATGAAAAACAAAACTAATTTCCTTACCAACGCAATCCTCGGGATTCAGCCACACCGGAGAAGAAGTCTTGTAGCGATTGTCCTCCGCGTAACGAACCGCGATGCCGATATCGTACCCCAGAATGATAGGAACTTCAAATCGCCCGTCGAGGTGAATCATGATTGGCATCTTGAGTTTCATCACGGGCAAATCCGCAGAGTTTCCGGGCATCCGAATGGAACACATGATACTCATCGGCGATGATGTTTTCTCGCCCTTCACCGTCAGACGACCCTTTAGTTCGAACTCCGGCGGTTCCAAAACGAGTTCCTCTTTCAAGACCTCGCCGCGCTTCATCCGTTCGAGACAATCGCGAATATCAACCTCGCATGTCCCATAAACAAACTTATCGTCATTGTCCTTATCCATATCGCTGGCAAATAGCATCAACCGCGTATTCTTTTCCGACAGCGCCGGGAGAAGCATCGTGACGATACCGCTCGTATTGGTCACATGACCAACACCATCATTCGCGTTCCAGACAACAATCCCCCGCCCCGGCTTCTGATGATTAACCGCGTGAATTTGAACGACGGGCGACTGTTCGACATGAACGACGATTTTGTCTTCCGGAGCATCAAATCCCGATGGGAGAACCCGCTTGAAATAAACAAACCCATCATTGACGATCGAATACTCAAAATCCTGTTTTTCTGCAAAGACATATTGATGCGTTTTTGACTGGTTGAGAAGAGACATCTGATAATCTCCGCAAACTTGCGTGAATGTAAACATTCCGTCATTATCAGTCTTCGTCGTTGTTAACGCGTTATGCCCCTCCCATTTATAAGTCAGATATAGACCCTTCACCGGCTCCTCAGTGACCGAATCAATCACCCGTCCTTGCACATCAAACACCGGAGGAACGGGGTCAAACTGCAACTTGATGTCGGTTGTTTCGCCATCTGCTAAACGCAAAACCATTTTCTTGGACAAATCAGAATTGTAGTGATTGCGCCCGACTGCAACCATATCGATGGGCTGACGGGACGGCAAACCACGCATTGTGAAACGTCCCTGTTCGTCCGTGAGCATACTGTCCTGATTATTCACAATCCCCTTGAGTGACATCACAACATGAGCATTCCCGACAGGACTGTCATTCTCGTCAACGACGATGCCATTGACCGTACATCCGCCCTGTTTATCCATGACAATCCGCATCCCCTCAGAGGGAACCTCGAAAACGGAACTCACCACATTCTGATACTTTCCATTAGGGTCGGACACCAGCAGATAAAGCGATTTCGACGTCGGCAGTTCATTGATGCAAAACGTTCCATCGGCCTGACTCTCGGCAACCGGCAATTCATCGAATCTCAACACATCCAAGAAATTCCAAACGACCATCATAAAGGGCTTGGGTTTAACTTTCATCCCCGACAACGGTTCGTTCGCGCCATTGACAACAATACCCGAAGCAGACCCCTTCCGATGAAGTGGAAAATTATGATGATATTCACGGGCGAGAGGAAGAATGACGGAAGAATCGGCGTAACCATCAGCCGTGGCACGAATATGCCATCTCGAAGGCTCAACGCCCTGCAATTCTAAACGATAATTTCCCTCGGCATCCGTTTTGGTCGACTTGATATTGACCGGCTGCGGAATCCGAATGAGTGTACTGCAACCGGATACGATCGCGCCTGCAATCGGCGCCCCATCGAAGTTATCGGCTGTGACACGCCCCAAAAGTGTCAGCGTCGTCAGCTTATCCGCAACATGAGCGATTTTCTTCTTCCCGAGACGCGACACAGCACCGCTCGAATTCTCGACATTCATTTCTGACAATGGCGTCGTCTCGCTTGACATCGTGTCAGCGGTCACATCCCCAAGCTCATACCGCGTTTCATCTTCACTACTGAAGAAGAAAAAGCCGCACGAGAGCACCACAATCGCGACAAGGAATCCATACAAACATGAAGTCCATTGAGACTCTTTTTCTGCCGCCATTCTCAATCCTCCGCTTTTATCTCTTGACAGGCAACCGCCCCAACACAGCGGCGGCGCTATGTCGTTTTCACAAACTACCGGGCGCTTCCGCTTTCGACATTACGCCGCTCAGCCCGTTCGAGAATCGCCTTCACTTTCGCGTCTCCGGCACGGGCGCATGTTTCCGCGTCGAGTTGCGGTTTCCCTGTCCCCGGAATCGCCAGAACCGCCTTCTGAATCTCCGTCTGCAACACGGGATCAACACGTTCGCCACCTGGAACCAGCGGCATCACGACACCCTCCGGGAAGAGCTTAAAGACCGGCGAAAGGTCGGGCTGATTCGCCCACAAATCTCCGGCGGACTTCAGAGACGGATGACAATTCTCTTCAATCAAAACTTGCTGACCCTCGCCCTTGATGAGTTGCAACGCAAGCTTCACCGCGAGATCCCGCTTCACCTTGTCTTTCTGCTTGAACACCACAAACGTCCCAAGCCCAGAAGACCCAAGCACGGGCGTTGTCTCGGCATCATCCGACGGCGGCGCGACAATCTTCCACCGAATCGGAGACTCAACCTCATTCGCGCGCCCCTCCGCAATCTTGCGGGCGTTATTTTCCTCGATACTCTCGTTATAGCGACGCAAGCCCGTCACACACCAAGCGCCCTGAAAGGTGACGCCGACACGCTTCGTATCGCGCCAAACATTCCAGCTCTGCTCCTGCGTCATCGAACCTATCGTCGGAACGGTCACACGGTCCTCAAACTCAAGTTGTTGCAAACGCTTGATGCCCTTGATGAACGCATCCTCCGCAACCGCCGATTTGACCGAGCCGTCGGGCAGCACTCGCATGATACGGGCGTCATCCGTATTGTAAATAATCGAGTACGCCTCGTACTCCATCGGCCCAAGATTCGTGACCAGCCCCCACGTCTGCGACGTCGGTCCATCATTCACGGTCAAGGCCTTCATTTTGCTGCGGAATTCATCCCACGTCCAACGCCCATCAACGGGCAGTGCGACGCCGCGAGACTCAAAAACATCCAGATTCAACACACAAACATAACAAGCCTTGTACCACGGCACACCATAAATGTGATTCATCCAACGCACCGGAGCCAGATACTCCGGGTAAAAATCATCCATCAACGGAGCCAAGTATTCGTCTAGTGGTTCGAGAACATCCTGCGCCAAAAACTGCGGCGATACATTGACCTGCGTCGCGATGTCCGGAGGGTCTCCGGCATTGACCGCAAGCGAAATTTTCTGCTGACCATCCTGCCAAGGCAAACGCGTATACTTGATGCGCACCCCCGAATTCTCATGCTCAAAAGTTTCGATTGCCTTCTGCATGTAATCCATCGTCCCGGGCATATGCGGGAAATCCCAAAACTCCAAAACGATGCTATTATCGGCTTTTTGCCGACGACCACATCCCGTAAGTAACAGCATGAGGAAACCGACAACGAGAAAACAGCCCACAAAACACCGCGTGCCGCGACGCCTCGCGAGCGCGAATATGTCACCAAACCTGATAATAGGAAACTCCTACCACTACCCCGGAGGCCAGGTCATGGCGCGACCGCCAATCAAATGCAAATGCAGATGCGGAATCTCCATCCCGGCATCGCGACCGCAATTAAAAACCGCACGATAACCCGTCTCGGAGATGCCTTCCTGCTCGGCAATCTTGCCTGCAACACGAAGCAAACGACCTATCAACTCGATATCTTCGTCGCCGATATCTTTCATCGAAGGAATCTCTTTCTTCGGGATGACAAGAATATGTGTCGGCGCCTGTGGATTGATGTCACGAAACGCGAGAATTTCGTCATCCTCATAAACCTTGTTACAAGGTATTTCGCCATCGATAATCTGCTTGAAAATACTCTTTCCCATCAGATTCTCCTCCCTATTTCAAGATGCCTTTACTACGCAAAATCGCCTTCGTCCGAACGAAAACATCCTCGGGGCTGCCCTCGGCGTTCACGCGAATCAGAAGACCTTTGCCTTCATAGAAACTAATTAGTGGAGCCGTACTCTCCTGATACACCGCAAGGCGTGTCTTCACGGCCTCCGGGCGGTCATCCTCACGCAAGATGAGTTCGCTACCGCAACAATCACAGATGCCGACCTTCTTGGGTGGCTTGTTCGTCATATGGAAAGTCGCCTTACACTTTGGGCAAGTCCGACGGCCGCTGATGCGCTGAACAGTCTCTTCGACGGACAATTCATAAAACAACACACCGGTCAGTGTCTCGTTAACCTGCGCCAAAATATCATCAAGCTGTTCGGCTTGCGGGATTGTGCGCGGAAAACCGTCCAACATGAATCCCATCGGAGCCTTCAGGCAAAACGCACGTTCGCGAACAATCTTGACCACCGTATCATCCGGCACAAGCAAACCCTTGCTCATGTAATCAAACGATTCAATCATCGCAGGCGAAAGCTGGCTCTTGTCCATCTTGTTCGCTGCGCGAAAAATCTCGCCGGTGCTCAGCGCAAGCAAACCAAATTCGCGCTTCAAATAATCGGACTGCGTACCCTTGCCAACACCGGGACCACCGAGTAAAATAAACTTCAATGACTGGCTATTGGCCGAACCGACCTCACCGCCATCAACCTTTAGTTGACCCGAAATCCAGGCCGCGCTATACTGCTCTTGTAATGTCGTCATACCGACTACTGCTCTTTCGTCATAAATCTTGGCTCAAGAGAAAAAGCTTTCTCTGTTCTGCCAAATCGTTTCTTTTCTGTCCGGACCAATACTAATCAAATCCATATGCACACTGCACAAAGACTCCAACGCACGAACATAAGACTTCGCGTTCGCCGGCAGTTCCTCAAATGTTCTGCATTTCGAGATGTTCGTCTTCCAACCGGGGAAGCTCTCATAAACGCACTCAACATCATTCGTATGCTCAAGACCAAAGGGCAGAATCGACAATTTCTTGCCCTTATAGATATAGTGTGTACAAACCTTAATCTCATCCAAATCGTCAAGCACATCAAGCTTCATCAGCGCAAGACGCGTGATTGCGCCAAGCTGCAAGCTCCGGCGTAGCGCGGGACAATCAAACCATCCACAACGACGTGGACGGCCTGTCGTCGCGCCAAACTCGCCACCGGCAACGCGAAGCTTCTCGCCCATCTCGTTATCTTGCTCGGTCGGGAAAGGACCGGCGCCAACGCGAGTTGTGTAAGCCTTGACAACACCGACAATATCACGAACCTGACAGGGCGCAACACCCAAACCCGAGCACACTCCACCCGGTGAAGGGCTTGAACTCGTAACATAAGGATAAGTTCCAAAATCAATATCAAGCAGAATGCCCTGCGCGCCCTCGGCCAGTACCCGAGCGCCGCTATCCAGCTGCTCATGAAGATAGGAAACACCATCGCAAACCTGTGGCCAGATTTCCTCGCGAATGGGCCAGATTTCATCAACAATCTCATCAACATTAACGGCACTCTCGCCCCAATTTTTAAACAGGGGGTCATAGTAAAACGCCGCATTGCGAACCTTCTGGACGAAGCGCTCTTTGGTCTGCATATCCAAGAAACGCACCCCATGGCGCGCAACCTTGTCGGCATAAGCACTGCCGATGCCGCGACCTGTCGTGCCAATCTTCATCTCGCCGGAGCGAACGGACTCCATCAAGCGGTCATAACGACGATGATAGGGCAGAATCATGTGCGCAATCTCGCTCACGAACAACCGCGAACGAACCTCAAAACCGCTCTGCTCAACCATCTTGATTTCTTCTATTAAACCAACGGGGTCAACAACAACACCATTGCCAATCAAGCACTTTAGATTCGCGTGTAAAATCCCCGAAGGGATCAGATGTAGAACAACTTTTTTGCCATCAACGATAACTGTGTGACCAGCATTATTCCCACCCTGATAACGTGCGACAACTTCAACCTCACCGGAAAGAAAGTCGATAATCTTTCCTTTGCCTTCGTCACCCCACTGAGTTCCTACAATAACAACAATGGACACTGTCCTTTGCTCCTGTTCATCAATAATGCCGACGGCACCCTCAAAGAATCCAAGAAACAAACTTTTGGGGGATTATTTTGCCGTTTCTTTACCCCCTACAATTAAACAATGCGAACAATACAAAAAACGTCACCTCGCATGACAACCCTGAACCAACACTTATATTTTCGTAGAAACTGTAAGCTATCTTGTAGCAAAATCTTTTATGATTAAGGATTCATTATGAAAATAACTCTTAAGACCGGGGCGGCACTTATGATGCTCTCAACAGTGCTCTGTGCAGCCAGCCTTGCGACCGCAACCCCTGCCCTCGTCCTTCACGAAACAACACCCGTGCCCGAGGAGTTCGTGGCTATCGACAAACTCGTCCAAAAGGGAATCACCGACGATGTCTATCCCGGAGCGGTTCTCGTCATCGGAAGACACGACGATATTCTCTTCTCTAAATGCTACGGCAGACAAACCTACGAGACGACGGCGCCGCTTGTTGACTTCAACACATACTTCGACATGGCATCCGTTACCAAAGTCATGGGACCAACCATGGCAACGATGAAACTCTACGAGAATGGGAAGCTCAAACCCTCGGATCTCGTGACAAAATACCTCCCCGAATATGGCGTCAATGGCAAGGAAAACACCACAATCGAACACCTCATCACGCACACCTCGGGACTGATTCCTTATCTTGTACACAAGGAAATTACCAAAATCGTCGACGCCGGAACCAGCAAGGGACTCACGGCTTCGCAATCGCTCTTGAATCACTATTGCAACCTCAAACCAACTGCCAAGCCCGGCACATCGTTCAAATACAGCTGCCTCAACATGCAGACAATGGCGGCGATTGACGAGAAAATCTGCGGCGAATCGCTCGAGAATTATCTCCGCGCGACGGTTTGGGGCGATGCCGGACTCAACGCGACGACATATCACCTCAGCCCGGAAGCCGTCGCCCACACAATGCCAACGGTCGGTGACCTGAAAACCAGCGCCGTCACCAGAGTCGGCATCGTTCACGACCCACTCGCCGCCGCCTATATCAGCAAGAAGCACTGCTCCGGTAACGCCGGCGTCTTCAGCACCGGTAACGATGTCGCGAGATTCTGCCAGATGGTAGCGAACAAAGGCAAGGTCGGAGACAAACAAGTGCTCAAAGAGAAAACAGTTCTTGAAATGACGGAGCTACGCACCAGTGAACCTTTGGCGACAAGAACATGGGGATGGGGCGTTTACGATTCACCCAAAACCTCGACCCCACTCAACAACACCGACGGCAACAGATGTGTCGGACACACGGGATACACAGGAACGCTCGTCTGGATTGACATGAGATCCGGAACCTACGTTGTCCTCCTGACGAACAGAGTTTTCCCGGACGATAGAAACCAACCGGCTGGTCACCTTTCCGTTGGAAAGGTCCGAACCGCATGCATCAACACGGCTCTCAAGACAGTCGAAGAATACAAGAAATTCTTCAAGTAGTAAAACAATCGGGCCGGCGCTTTTCGCGTCGGCCTTTTCTTTTGCCTAAGCATCGACCGCCTTGTCAATGCGCCACAGAATCATTGCCAATACACTTGAGATGAGTGCGGTCAAACCACAAATCAAATAGAGATTCAGCAGTTCGCCGTGGTCCGGTATTCCAAGAAAGCGCGTCACAAAAATGCTCGCGTGAGCAGCAAAGCGCCCGCCGGGAGCAATCAACGCGCTCAAGAAGTTCCCGAACATAATCCCAAGACCGGAAACCACAAGCGCGTACAACGTCTGCGCACTCGCCTTGAAGTACTCGCCCGCCTTACGATTCATGTAGTTCACCGAGGCAGCGAAGAACAAACCAAACGTCACGCAATGCAGCAGCGACGCAGTGATGACATCGGAGGGGCTGTCGGCGTTCCAAACCAGAATCCACCGCAAAGCCTGAACCAACCCGGCAAACGCAATGAGACGCGCCTCGCCGAAACGTTTGATTAAGGGAATCGAGATGAAAAATATCGGCGCTTCCAGTATCGCACCAAGAGCCGTGTTGAAGCCAATCGCGGAATTTCCCGCTTGCATATCATCCAAAACCAACGCAAGCAGATAGTTGCTCAGGGAATGCCCCAGTTGGTACACGAACGCAACGAGTAAAAAGAACACGACCTCCGGACGCTTCAGGAAAAACCGCTGAACATCAATGAACGAAACTCGCGCGTGGGAGCCGACCATCTTTTGACCTTTGCTAAAGATGCCTAACACCGGCTGAGTATCCGGAATCTTCAGCGTTAGCGCGCATAAAACCAAACACGCGACCATGTAGTACGGAAAGATGAAGAACAGTTCATTGTTCGTAAAATGGTCGGCGACCAACGCGACCGAAATGTTTGCCAGACCATACCCAACCGAAGCGTAGGCACGAACACGGGGGAACACAACGGCGCTGTCGCGATAGCTCAAAAAGAAACCATTCTGAAGCTGAATCAACGCGCTGTTGAACAGGTAAAACACGCCGTAAACCATGAGCACGGACGAAAAAGAATGGGTGTAGCGGAACGCCCAAAACAACAGCCCGGACATCATCGTCGTAATCAACAGCAACGTGCGGCGACTGATAATGACGTCCGCGAGATAACCCCAGATTTGTTGCGTCAACACCAAAATCATCCCGCCAAGAGCAAACATCATGCCGATGTCGCCACCGGAAAGACCAACCTCGCGCGATAAATAAACGACTAAAAATGGATTGAAAATACCCCAAGGCATCTGCCCTACAAAAAACTGTAGTCGAAACAGATGCATGACCGATTTCAGGGAAGGGAAATGCGCAAGTTCCATGGAATGTGCTTGTTAGACTTCCATCACAACTGGCAGAATCATAGGAATTCGGCCGGTCTTCTGCTTGACAAATTTGCGCACCGTGCGCCGCATCGTTGTCTTCACAACGGCCCACTCGCCGCGAGCCTCAACACGCGAAGCACTGAAGCTGTCGACGACAACCTGTTTGCACTGCTCGAAAAATTCCTCGTTCTCGTCCTTGAACAAGAACCCGCGCGAAACGATATCCGGAGCGCTCAGCAGTTCACCGGTCAAACGATCCACCACCAACATCACCATCAGAATTCCGTCATTCGACAGCTCCTTGCGGTCACGCAGAACAACCTCGCTGACGCCGCCAATATCCGCGCGCCCATCAACAAGGGTACGACCTGCGGGCACATCGGGGCCACGCTCAATGCCGTTTGCCCCAATCACCAACATATTACCGTTGCGCATAATCAAAACATTCCGACGCTCGAAGCCCATCGACAAAGCCAAATTGCAATGTTCCACAAGATGCCGCGTTTCGCCGTGAATCGGAATCAAATACTTCGGGCTCGTCAGACGCATCATCAACCGCATCTCGTCACGATACGCGTGTCCCGACACGTGAATCCCCGGGGTGTTCCGGTCATAGTGAACATAAGTCCCCAAACGATACAGATTGTTAATCATCCGGTAAATATCTTTTTCGTTGCCCGGGATAAATCGCGTGCTCAAAATGACTGTATCGCCGCGATTCAAATTGAAGTCCTGATGGTCGCCAATCGCAAGCCGATTCAGCGCGCTCATCGGCTCGCCCTGACTGCCCGTGCACAGCAAAACCAACTTCTCGGGGGGCAACTCTTTAGCCCGCGCCGGGTCAATCATGACTTCGTTCGCGTAATGCAACATCCCAAGCGAAGTCGCGATTCGCGTATTACGAATCATGTTCAATCCATAAGGAACAACAAAGCGCCCGTATTTCCGCGCAATCTCAAGCAGCAACTGTACGCGATGCAACGAGGACGAGAACGCCGCGAAAACAATCTTTTGCTCGGCCTGCTCGAACAGCTGTTCCAGTGGGCCCTTGACGGTCGCTTCGCTCTTGCTGTTGCCTTCCTTATTCGCGTTCGTCGAATCCGCCAGAAGCGCGATGACCTTCCCCTCCTCGCCCAAATGGGCAAAGGAATGATAATCAAATATCTTGCCGTCAATCGGCATCGGGTCAATCTTGTAATCGCCCGTGTGCACAATATTACCGAAGGGCAAATGAATCACTATCGACAGCGCGCCCATAATCGAGTGCGTGATATGAATTGTCGAAACCGACAGATGATTATTGAGAATGATTTCCTCGCCCGGTTCGACCGCGCGCAGGTCTGCGGTGGACGCCAAGCCGTATTCCTTCAGGCGGGCACGGACAATCTCGATTGTCAGTTGTGAACCATAAACGGGGCAATTGATTTGCTGCAACAAATAGGGCAACGCGCCGATGTGATCCTCGTGGGCATGCGTCAAAAAGACGCCCACAAACTTCTCGCGATTCGCCAGAACAAACTCAAAATCAGGCACAACCATGTCAACGCCAAGTTGTTCTTCATCGGGCAACATCTGACCGCAATCAATCGCGAACATCAATCCTTCGTAACAAAACACGGTCATGTTCATCCCGATTTCGCCCAGACCACCCAACGGAACAATTCGCATCTTGTTGTCACATGGCAAATCTATTTTCGCGGCTTCATTTGTGTTTTCGTCTGTTACTGTCGGTGTTCCCGTAGTATTTGGCATCTTATCTATTCCATTCTTTTCATTTCGCGTTAGTTGTGTCGTTCATGTTACCTGAGCGATAGCCCTCAAGATCCAACGTGACATAACGATAACCTAATTCCTGCAATTCCTTGATAACATTCTTCCGCAACGGACCGTTGTTCAAAACATCAAAAGGCGGATTAATCTCGATTCGGGCAATATCGCCGTGGTCACGCAACCGTAATTGAACACTATCAGGAAAATGTTTGCGCAACCGCTGCTCGCCTGCCACGACACGCAACAAGGCCTCCCGCGTCAAAGGCGTTCCGGTCGGAAAACGTGTCGCAGGACAGGAATTCGACGCCCGGTCAGCGTTCGGAAGGCCAAAGTAATGCGCCAGCTCGCGAATCTCACGCTTACACAATCCGGCGGCAACCATCGGGGACTGCACCCCAAGTTCTTGCAACGCCTGAACGCCGGGACGAAAATCTTGCATATCATCGGCATTGCTGCCATCAGCAAGAACCGTGAATCCCGCGTCATGGGCGTGTTTCGCCAAGCATTCGAAAATATGCCGTTTGCAATAGTAGCACCGATTCTGCGGATTCTGCGAGAACTCCGGAATCGCGAATTCATCAAAGTCGACAACCTCATGATGCCATTTTCGGGCGCATGCTAAACCGCAAGCATCCGAGGCCTCGGACTCATTCAGCGAATGACTTCGCGCCGTCAGTGCCACAACCTTCTCGCCCAAAACCTCGGACGCGACGGCCATCAAAACAGAACTGTCAACACCACCGGAAAGCGCAATGGCCAGCCGTCCATAGTCGCTAATCTTTTGGCGCAAATCGTCGAGCTTCGCCTCGGTATCGGCCGAAAGTTTGTTGCTAAAAACAATGCGACGCTTCACCGGGCGGCTCGACACAAGTGTCTCGGGCGCAATCGGAACATCAACCAAACTCCGAAGAGGACGCTTCAATTTCTCCTGTAGCTCGGGAATGCTATCAACACCAAGCTCCCGCGCCGCACGCACCATAATCTCGCCGCAAGCATTCGCGTCACTCAACGCCTCATGGTGATTCAACTCAATCCCAAGATACTCCGCGACAATACCCAAACTGTGACTGGTCAAAACACCTGTTGGCGAAAAACAATCATCATCCATGCTGCTTGGCTTGCGCTTAGGCCAAACCCGCCGACTCACCGCCAAACTGCACTCATAAAACAATGACGGGCATTCAATATCATACTTCGCGCAACTGTTACGCAAAACACTCATATCAAAGGGGGCGTTGTGCGCGACAAGGTACGGCTCCTGCTCGAAAATATCCTTCATGCCCTCCCATGCCTCGCCAAAGGTCTGCGCATCCGCGACTGCCTCGATTGGAATGCCGTGAACCGCTTGATGGTCGGGCAACATATAGAACGGATACGGGCGTAAAAGCTGATAATGATTCGACTGCGCGACGCCATCACGAAACAAAACCAAACCGATTGCGCAACAACTCGTGCGCTTATAATTTGCCGTTTCAAAATCGATGGCCAAAAAGTCCATACTCATGAATGTTCTCTGTCGATTCTCCTGTCTTTTCCATTTCCTATTTACACCCAAACACTAAATAAATATCCTGCATTAGCAACTTCGAGCACTTCCTATAATATTTGTAGAGTAGAGAATCGGGATGTTCGGTAGTATATATATTCAACATTATTCTTTTCGACCAAGGAGACAAGGTGCTCAATTCGGACCAGAATTGGAACGCGGAACGCAACGGAGCTGAGATTTTGCTCGTCGACGATGATATCAAATTCGCCGACAGATGGCAGCGCAATCTCATCTTGGCCGGATTCCGTGTCTCCACAGCCCACAACCGCCCTGAAGCTGAACAGATACTTTCCGAACACAAATTCGATTTGGTTCTCACCGATGTCAGAATGCCCGCGGCAAACGATGGACTTGACCTCCTCAAGAGCATCCGTTCGGGCGACATACAGGGAATCGACATCAACGTTCCCGTTGTCATACTGACATCTGTCGACGATGTTTCGACGGCGGTCAACTCGATGAAACTCGGCGCGACTGATTATATTTCGAAATCCGCCGAAAGAGACGAACTGATTGTCAGGCTTCACAAAGCGCTCGAGCAGGGAGCACGTGAAAACCGATACCTCATCGCCAAGGAACAGCTCGAACGGAGAGAGGATTTCGGGGACAAACTCGTTGGTGTCAGCGCCGATATGTTGCGCGTCAAACTCGAAATCGAGCAGGTGGCGCAAAAGAATGTCGCCGTCCTCATCACTGGTGAAACGGGCGTCGGCAAAGAGATGGTCGCCAGAGCGATTCACCGTATCAGCACCAGAGCGCAACAGCCGTTCATCGATGTAAACTGCGCCGCGCTGCCGGACGAAAACATGCTACAAAGCGAACTCTTCGGCCATGAGAAAGGCGCCTTTACCGGAGCGGACGCGCCACGCAAAGGGCGATTCGAGTTGGCGAATCACGGCACTCTGTTCCTCGACGAAATCGGCGAAATGTCTCGCGAATGTCAGGGAAAAGTGCTCAAGGCGCTCGAACAAAAAACCATTTCGAGGCTCGGCGGCAACAGAGCGATTGATGTGGATTGCCGTTTCGTTTTCGCGACAAACCGAGACCTCAACAGAGAAGTCAAATCGGGGAACTTCAGAGAAGACCTCTACTACAGAGTCAACATATTCCCCATCTATGTTTCGCCGCTACGCAACCGCGTCGACGACATCCCGCCACTCGTCGAAACATTCATGAGACAAAGCGCGAAAAGATACGCCGTCCCTGTCCCACAAATCGAAACCGCTGCCGTCGAACTGCTCTGCCAATACCAGTGGCCGGGAAATATTCGCGAGCTACGCAACATCATCGAAAGACTCGTCATCCGGGGAACGAACGACAGCGTCATCACTCCCGACATGATTCGCGCAGTCGGAGTCAACCCGCAAAGCACCAATACGGTCACTGTGGCAACGACGGACGTCGCGAGCAACCGGATTACGCTCCCGCCAAACGGATGCGTACTCGAAGAGGTCGAGAGAGAACTCATTCTTCAGGCGCTCAACAGAACCGCATGGAAGCAAAAGGACGCCGCGAAACTCGTCGGAATCACGGAAGACCAGATGAATAAGCGGGTAAAAAAACTCAAGGAAGCCGGGTTTAACAAGCCCATATAATCGAAATGAACATTTCAGATTCTGCACCTAAAATCTTCTCCTATCAATTCATCGTGGAACCTTTTCATGTTGACTTCACCGGGCACGTCAACCTCTCCCACATCTGCGACTATATGCTCTACGCAGCCGAAAGCCACGCCGAAATACTCGGCTGCGGACTCGAAGAACTGCTCACGCATAACCTCTCATGGTTCCTCACGCGAGCGGTCATCGAGATTGACAAATACCCCAAAGCATACGAAAAAGGAAAAGTCGAAACATGGGTCGAACAAACAAACAGACTGTTCAGCATCCGTAATATCGACTTCTTCGACGAGGACAATAAACGATTCGGTGGCGCACGTCTCATGTGGGCACTCGTCGACCTCACGACGCACACTCCCGCTGACCTGAGCACACTCGAGGGGCTGTCGCAATACTCTTTCCCCGAACGAAAATCTGCCGTTGCCAAACCAGCGAAAGTGCCGGATATTTCGGCGGCGGCGTCCCAGGCAACACCCCAAAAACTCTACGACGTCGCATACAGCGACATCGACATCAACCAGCACTTCAACAGCGTGAAGTACATCGAGAAAATTGTCGATATGTTTTCGCTCGACGACTACAGAACCTCGCAAATCGAGAGGCTCGAAATCAACTACGCGGCCGAGGCGAAGTTCGGCGCGACGCTCGCCTTGCGCAAGGAAGTCACACAGAACCCCGAATGCTGGGCGGTTTCTATGCGCGACAACACGTCGGCCGAAACAATCTGCCGGGCAAGGGTCTCGTGGAAAAAGAGAAATGACTAACATCGCAAAGTGAATGAGAACTATGAACGTTTTGGAAGGACAGAAAATTCTACTATCTAAATGCAAGCAAGGCATGTGGTACCAGTACGGCTGCGCCCTGCCCATCGCTTGCCTTGGCGCGCTTGCGCTCATCGCAATTCTGTCAGAAAAACCATCCGCCACCATTTACTCAATCGCAATGTTGACATGCATCGTCTCCGTCGTTTTGGCCATCGCCATTTTCGTCTACGGAATCACACTCCGGAAAAAGGCAACCCTTTACAAGATGATTTTTCCGCTTGTCGCCTATGAAAAAAAATCGTCCATCGACGAAATCGCCGCATGCATTGGCGTGAACATCCCACAAACGCTCACCGCTGTCGAAAAGATGATTGACAACGGGATTTTCTCCAGTTACTATATCGACACGCTGACCCGCCAAATTATCGACCTCGAAGAAGACACGAAAACCACGGCGGAGCAGTCGTCAAACCCAAAAGAAATCATCTGCAAGGGCTGTGGCGCAAGCATCTCGGCGACTGCCAAAGTCTGTGAATTTTGCGGTGCGACCATCGCGGAAAACACGGACGACAAATAATCGTTATTTAGTGGCGTGAAAGCCCGAATCGCTGTAATATATAATACCAATTACATAAGGAGTATAACACCATGTCAACTGAAGTTAGAGTTACCTATCAGGGCAGCCTAAGCTGCAAAGCCTATCACCCTGCGTCGGAATCCGACTTCCCGACAGCGGCGCCCACCGCTATCGGCGGAACCGGCAAAGGATTCACGCCCGGAGATGTGCTTGCGGCCTCCCTCGGGTCATGCATGCTCACCTATATCGGAGTCATCGCCATGCGCGAGGAACTCTCGATTGAGGGGACTGTCGCGACTGTCGAAACGGAGATGGGAGACAACCCGCATCGTGTCAGCAACTTGAAGGTGTCGCTGCTTATGCCGGATTCTTGCAAGAACCTGACAGCCGCCCAGAAAGCCAAACTCGTTAATGGGTCGAAGATGTGCCCTGTCAAGGCGAGCCTTCATCCTGACATCAAAATCGACATCGAATTCATCTGGCCTGCCGACTAGTATACAAAGGTGAACTTTGGACACAGCGCAAAAGGATAATACTCGGATATCAGAGTCTGCCGCCGGAACCTCGGCGGCAGCCTTTTCACGCATTGACATTGAGCTTACATGGGGGCTTGCCTTACGCGACATTCGCGTGCGCTATCGCCGCTCAATCGGCGGATTTCTCTGGTCATTTGCCCGCCCAATATTTCTGACAATCGTGTTGTGGGCGGTCTTCTCTCACATCCTGAGAATCCCATTCAACCACCCCGATGTCCCATACTGGCTCTTTATGTTGACCTCGATACTCGGCTGGAATTTCGTCACCGGCACACTTATCGAGGGCACATACAGCGTCTGCGGCAACAGCAACCTCGTCCGCAAAGTTCCCGTCAACGCCGCCGTATTCCCCATTTCCGTTCTGCTGTCCAATGCGTTCCACTTCGCGTTGGCGCTCATCGTACTGTTTCTCGTGCTCATCATCGGAGGGTGGTTCACGGCCTCATGGTGGCTGATCCTCCTGCCGTTTGTCATCATCACGCAGGGTCTATTCGTCTTGGCGCTCGCCATGTTCACCTCATCAATGCAAGTCTACTACCGCGATATCGGCAACGGACTTGACATTATCACCATGGCATGGTTTTACATCACGCCCATCCTCTATCCGCTCGACCTCGCGCATGCAGAACTTGCCGCGAGATTCGGCCCATGGGCATGGTGCGCATACCTGTCAAACCCGACGGCCGTCTTTGCCGCAGCGACAAGAAGATGTCTCATCTTTGGCCCAAATGCCGAAATCCACGACGCGACTTTGCTCATGGCATTCTCGGCGACAACACTCGCAAGCATAGTGTTATTGATGATTGGATGGAAAGTTTTCCACAAACTAAGTGAAAGGTTTGCTGACGAATTATGACGAAAAATATCGCGCCGAATGGATGCGCATTTGTAATCGAACCGATGGTTCTCCCCGAGATGGATCAGAATGGATATCTTGTATACGACCCTGATACACGCGACGCAATTGTCATCGACCCAAGCCTCTCGGCAAACGTCATTGACCGCCGCATCCAAGAATTAAACCTCAACACGCACATCATCCTCGACACGCACGGACACATCGACCACATACTGGCGCAAGAACAACTCCGCGCACTGACCAAGGCGCAAATCTGGATTAACGAAGACGATGCCCTCTACCTCTGTGACCCAACCCTCAACGCCTCGGCGATGTTCGACATCCCGTTCGAAGGGCACGAACCCGACCACCTATTCAAGGGCGGCGACAGCATCACGGCCGGCACCCTCGCCTTCGAGGTCATCCAAGTTTCCGGGCACACACCCGGCTCATCGCTTTTTGTCAATCGTCAGAACAAAGTCGTCTTCACCGGCGACCACGTTTTCGCCGGCTCCATCGGCCGCACAGACCTCAACGGTTCGACACCGCGAACGATGGACCAATCACTTCGGATTTTCATGCAACTACCGCCGGATTTCGCCGTCTATCCCGGACACGGACCGGCGACGACCGTCGCACGCGAACTCAGAATTAACCCGTTTCTCGTGAATCTGAAATGAGCATCACACATCGCTGTCATTGACTTTTCCCCTTAACAAAAAGTATTAACTCTTATCAAATGTTAAAGTGAGATTCTGCCAATGAAACATTTAACGCTTAAATCTTCGCTCGCGCTTTGCGCCATTCTCGCTACGACAGCCATGCTCAGCGCTGAGCCAACAACGATTATCCAAGGAACGAAATGCGACCTCAACAACGACGGAAAACTTGAGGCGATTCAGTTTATTCCTACCCCTGTCAACGGTAAAATGGCAGACAGCGACTCGTATAAGTATTCCATTGTTGTAAAAGATGAGAACAACAAAATCATCTGGACTAACCCCGAAGACGGCGAGGACGCATGCAACCTGTACCTTAACCTGAACGCACAAAGCTGGGAGGCCGTGACCGGCGGCGACATCGACGCCGACGGAAACGCCGAGGTTTGCCTCTCCATCTCGCCAAGCGATGTCTCACCATTCCGCATTTTCATTATGCGCTGGGACGAAGAGAAACAATCGCTCGGTTGCTTCAACTCGGCATACCTCATCGAACGCAAACTCGGCTCGGACAATTTTACTTGGGCGAATCACTTCAACGATGACCCCGAGCAAATCATGCTGCACACAAGCGCCAACGAATTCGCGTGGAGAGGACGCATCGATGCCGCCGCTGACAAGTGGAAGCCGGACTTCGGCAACATGACTTGGATTAGCAGCATCGACAGTGTGACCTCACCCGGAATTGTCAAAGCAACCGCATGGCGACTCCGCAACGGAAGCAAAGTCCAAAAAGGCAAGGCAATCCTCGAAGCAACTGGCCAAGGCTACAAGGTCACAAAATGGGTCACGGCGCTCGCCGCACCCACAACACAAACAAATGCCGAGGGTGTCAGCGAAAACGAAGGTGTGCCCGATGTCGAAGTGTTTGTCGCCAAGTATCGAGCCGTTCTTGCGCCACGTGACCGCGTCAACTCGAACGGGAAGAAGCTCGAGAGTATCGGAGCGGTTCTCGCCCAAGACCGAGCGAACTTTCACAAATTCGGCATTCGACAACGCGGAGACGAAACTGATTCCGGCTACTTCAAAAGCGCCGAGAACAGACAGAAACTTATGTATATGACGGTCAATAGCACAAGGCTCGGACGGGAAGCGATGAGAGCGAACAAACCCGTGACCATCACCGTTTACAAAGACAGAATTCTTATCGACGACCCAAACTAAAACTCAACGACATCGGCCGCGCCACAATCATTCCTCGATTCGGTCGACGATGGTAATCTCACCATCCTCGGGAATTTTCGCCAGCTTATTCATGAGCGGGAAATACAGATAACGACTGACTTCCGATGATGAAACATTAAAACGTTTCTGGATAATCTCGCCATACTCGATGACCTGCTTGTCATACTCCGCGCCGCTAATTTTATCGGTAAGATGTTCCTCGCTATCGCCCTCAAGGTTCGTCGTCTTGTAATCAACGATTGTCCAATGAGACCCTTTGCGCCACAAACGATCAATGATTTTATTTTGAAAACGGTTGTCCTTTGGCGACGTCAAGGCATACTCGTAATAGTCCTCATCATGCCGACGCAACATCTCCGGGTGCTCCTGAATAACATGCTGCAAAGCATCCTTGACGATCTTCTCGGAAGAGTTTAATTCGTCTTCTCGATAAACCTTGTTCTGGCGCAATGCAGTACGAATCAGCTTATCATCATCATCTATCAACTTCTCCGTGCCATCCTTGGCCATCCGCTCCAACCACGCATGAACAACCGTGCCAATCGCGCGAGCCGGACTGCCGGCAGCAAACTTCCCAAGCCAATCGGGAATACGCCGTTTATCGCCAACGGAATAGTGTTCGTCATCGACCGCGTCACCGTCGTCGGCGCCTTCAATCGTACCCTCGGGAATTGCCACATCGTCGATTTCCAACTCCCAGTCCTTGCTTAGCCGCGCGACTTTTTTGCCTGCGTCAGTAAAGTCCTGTGTGACGTCCAAAGCTTCATCATTTTGGCTATTTTTGACCATTTCCGTGATATCTTCTTTGGGAGTCTCGATGCCTTCTATCATCGTCGCGAAAAGATTAGGCGATTGGTTTTCTTTGTAACCATAAACCATACGCAAGCAATTCTTTGCACGCGTGGCCGCAACATACAGCAAACGACGACTCTCATTTTCTTCCTTGCGTTTGTTGATGAGCGAAACCAAAGCCTTGTAATATAGTGACTCTTTGGCATCTTCAATTTTTTCTTGCGACACCTTACCGGCAGCGCATACAAACTGATTCCCAATCCAGCACCATTTGAGAAGAGCTGTGGAATCTCTTCCGCCCGCTGACTTATCCAGTGTAGGCAAAATGACAGTATCAAACTCCATTCCCTTGGACTTATGAATCGTCATGACCTGAACTTTTTGGGCATCGGCATTCTGATCGGGCGGCGCGTACAAATGTTCAACCGCCGCGACAAGTCGTTCATTTGATGTGATGTGCCCATCCTGCTCCAACTTGTAAAGGATGTTCAAATACTGACGAACGCCTTCCAAATCGGATTCATCCTCAACAGTAGCAGGCCCGCCCAACTCAAGCCAAGTTTGCTCAACAAGCAACGTGAACTGACTCGCCTGAAGCGCTGCCGCATGAGACTTGAACATGACATCGTAAAACGAACGCAACCGAGTATCACGAAATTCCGGTGAATCCTTGAGTTTCTCAATCTTTTCCCAAACCGTCCGCTGAACATCTGCAGGTGTCGCGTCTTCTGCGTTATCCGCTTTACTTTCCGATTTATTCTCATTCGGAGTAAATTGCTCGAGTTGCGCCAACGTCAAACCACACCACGGAGCGCGAAGCAAACTCAACCACGCGACAGTATCATTCTCCATACACAAAGCGCGAGTCAACGAAATCAAGTCAATGATGACTTGGCGCTTATTCATCTTGTCAATCTCAATCGCCTGATACGGAATACCCTCCTTGCGAAGATAGGACAATACATTGCCGAGATAATTACGGTTGCGCACAAGAATCGCGCACTTTGCGTCATCATCTGCTGCCGGATGCTGCTCCGTCCATTCCTTAACCAACTGCGCGACATGCCACAAGGAACGATCGGCCATCGCTTTTTTATCATCCTTATCTTCGAGCGTGTAGACATCCTTTCGACAAGAAACATTCTCCGTCGTTTCTGCGTCATCATCACGAACGCCAACGGCCTGCGTGTAACGGACCGCGCCGGTCTCCGGACTCGCGACATCACCCAGTATATGCGAAAACGCTCCGTTATACCACTCTACCAACGACTTGCGAGAACGGAAATTCTTGTTCAGTGTCAGCGTATCATCAACCTCAAAATCACCGATACTTTTCGACTGGCAAGCGTTAATGAATAACTCGACTTCGGCCTGACGGAAACGATAGATGGACTGCATTGGGTCGCCGACGACGAACAGCGTGCGACCATCATTCCGAGACTTCCACTGACGAGTTATCGCCTTAATCAATTGATACTGACGCTTCGACGAATCCTGAAATTCATCAACCATCAGGTGACGTGTTCGGTTCTCTTTATCCGTCAACTCGCCAAGCGCCTCGACAGCCTTATCCGCGACCGCTGTAAAGTCCAAAACGCCACGAGCTATCCACTGGTCTTCAAGCGACTTTAGCAGGATAGGCAACACACCAACGACTGCGAGCAACGACTTGAAATCCGTGCTTCGATCATTCTCGTTTGTCGAATATTTAGCGTCCTTCCTTGCGACAGAATAAGCCTCAACAATTTCAATGTTAATGCCTTCGAAATAGGCTTTGCATTTCCGACACTCCATGCAACGCGTCGCGAAATTTTGGCGTTCTTTCTTTGCTTCGGCTTCTTTTGGGAAACCACAACTAACGGTAATTCCACGTGTTTTCCTGTATTCATCGCCGGAAAACAACAATTGTTTGAAGCCAAGCAACAAACCTTCCTTATCCTCTTCACACAAATCTGTCACAAGGTTTTCGGCGTTCTTATCCTCAAGGCATTTGTAACACTCCGTCTTAAAAGAACCATGTTCCTGAGCTTGCTTGCAGAAATGAATCACCTCGTTTAGGCAATTGTTTTCTGTAAATATGTTGATGACCTTTTCGAAATCAACAATCTTGGATAGTTCCGCGAAGACCCGTTTCGCGTTGGCAATACAAAACTCAACATCACCATTGGTCGATTCGTCAACACGTTTGACAGCATCACGCCACTGCTCACGAGCCGCGAGCAACTTGCTCAAATCATCAATTGCTAGTCGTCGATTATAACCATAAATCTTCAAAAATCGGTTGATGCGATTGCCCTCTTCCTCCGAGCGCCCTGACGTTTCCAGTGTCATCTTCGCCGCTTCTCGATAAACCTCAGTCGTCTCGCCTTCCGGGTCTGCCACACTTGGGACAGTCCCCAAGCCAGTGCGCTGCGCATGATGAGTCAAAACTTCTTTGCAAAACGCGTCGATGGTGCAGATTTTCAAACGCTCCGGAATTTCCAGAAGTTTCCAATCCTCTTTTGCGTCACGCTTCATCACCGCATTCGCAAGCTCCCGAGTCTTGACTTCATATTCATTCGCCTCGTCCAACTTTTCATTCTTCCGAGCCTCATCAAGCTTCGTCAACAATCGCACACGCAATTCATCGGCCGCCGCGTTTGTAAAAGTAATTGCCACAAGTTGATCCGGCTTCTCGAGTTTTTCATCTTCAGCGAGAATCCGCAGTATCCGCTGTATCATCAACGCTGTCTTCCCGGACCCCGCAGGAGCAGTCACGATATAAGACTTGGTGGGGTCGATTGCAAGAACACGAACATCGTCATCATTCATCATTTGATTCATCATCACCATCTATCTCTCCTGTTCATTCTCACTATTTTCAGTATAAGATTGCGTTTCCGATACACGACACAACTGCTGTAGACCGCAATACTCACAACCCTTTTTCGTAACACGGCAATCCCCCTCGCAAATCCCATCAACTGCCTTCATCATCTTGTCCGTCCACTCGCTAATGATCGACCGCTTATTCTTTTTTGACTCTGACTCTGCCATAATCGTTTCGTCATCCAGACCAATGTATTCCATCATTTTGGGATGCATCATTGCCAGTCGCACTGACCCGATATTCTCCATATTAAGCGGCACCGAATCCGGAGTCTCGGACGCTTCGGCATCGCCTATTTCCGGCTGTCTATTCTTGAGCAAAAAGTAATAAACCGCCAATTGCGGGTCATCCATCGACTTCAATCTATTCAACGTTTTGTTGCTGCCGGTTTTGTAATCAATGATGTTATACTTTTCATCGAAATCAACATCGCGGTCAATTCGGTCGATGCGACAACTCAGGAACAACTCGTGTTGAGTGCCTTTGAGCGGTGCGCAAATTGACTCCTCATGCGCGACAATCGCAAACGGGTCACGTTGGTCACGATTCATGTCAACATCACGCAACCACTTCTCAACCAACTCGACAATTCTTTTCTCCAAGCCGCTTAACGTTTCTTTGTCCCGATAATTATATCGGCACAATTGACTCTTCGGCAGAACATTTTGAACAGTCTTCACAATCAAACTGTTCAAATCATCCGCGTCAAGCGCGAGCAGTTCTGCTTGAGAATGAATTCCCGATTCCTTCCAAAACGCCTGCATCACATCGTGAATCACCGTTCCCCATTGCGCCGCGGTTGGTCCATATTCGACAGATTCGAGCGCGGAAAGATTCGACATTCGCGATTGCGCGTAGGCATGAAACGGGCACGACAGGTAATTATCAATCAGCGCACTTCCGCCTTTCGCAGGCTTATCCCCGCTGCTCACTAACACTGTTGTTTCGTCATCAACACGCGTTATTTTTCCCTGCGATTCCGATCGAATCTTTTCATAGAGTGATTGCTGCGCCTCATCCGTGCAATCTCTGTGATCGCCGTCCGCCTCACCCAGCACAAGCGCACTACACCGCTGCTTGCTGCCTTTTTCACTGATTCGCGCATACGACATAATCAGCGCACCACCCGACTGTATCTGATGCTCCAACAATCGCGTCACACTCAACGCTTCAGCATAACACCAATCGGAACTGCAATGAGGCATATTATAATATCGTTGTAGCGATATCGTCAACAGCGGATTCAGACGACTGAACGACGGCCATGTCTTATCATCCATTCCGCAAACCCACAAGTGCGTAAACTCCTGACCGGCCATCTCAAGCAAACCAAGAATTTGCACCGGCGCGCCATCACCGCCCGCCATCTGAAACGGAGTCGCATCGGCCATTGTCTTAATCATGTCCAACGCCTCAGTCGCGCTCGCGACGCCCGCCGTATCGAAGATATCATACGAAGACAAACCATCGAGAACCTTCTCGAAACTTTGATGAATGCTCCTTGCGTAGTCATTCAAATCAGCGCGAGACTCACCCTTCAACGACCCAAGCCAATTCACATCGTGCAAAACTTTCTTGAACTCCTCGGCCCAATCGGAAGGTAACTTCTTGCCACGCTTGGCGATGCCAATCCATTCGTTCTCCTCCTTATTACAACATTTATTAATGCTGCGAATCAGTTCCGAATCCGTACATTTTAATTCATTAAAATCACTGGCGAGATATTCGCGTCTTCCACTCTGACGCAACCGCCGTTCCAACGACAAACGCGACAGATAACCCGACTTCGTATCACTGAACCAACGCGAAAGTAGAATCTGCGAGATGGTCTCAAAATCAACTCCCGCGCCTTCAACACCACATATCAACCGCAACAACGCAATCGCGTTCGAGACCGCGCTTTGTTGCCCGAGCGGAGCGCCCACACTTATGTTGAAAACCTTCCGACGACTCGAAGCATAGTCTTGACCCAAGTACTCAAACGAATACAGCGACGGACACAACACCGAGGTAAACACTGACTCGACTTCGCGCAAACGATTGTGCAAATCGGGAATCACAATTCCAATGCGCAACTTTTCCGCAGACGAGGACATCTGCTCCTTGGCCCACTGCGCCGCATGAATCAACTCTGACCCACTTGTCTGGAAGGAGCGCACAGTCGGCTTTCGCACCGCGCCACGAGGGTCAGGAACATAATACTCTTGAACAGTACACACTTGAGCGACAGCGCGACGAAATTCCTGAAGCAAAGTCGGATACTCATACGGAGCACGGTGTTTGGGGACAATCTTATTCGTCGACAGTAACTCTGTAAAACCCGCAAAGATGACGGTCTTCGGCAGGGACAATTTATTAAGCTTTTCCTCCGACGACAAACAACTCATGATTTCGGCAAGCGTGACATATGAACATTTAGCACGTATTTCTGCAAGCTGCGCAAAGAGATAAGTCGGTGTTTTCTTTGTCAGTTTTGTTTCATCAACATAACCATCATTTTCGACACGATCAATCGCGTCCTGCAAATAGTCAAGTGGCACCCGCGATTCATGCAACATCCTCCACGCGTGCATAGCATCCGATGCGGCCTGTGTGACCATCGCAATCTTCTTGTCCGGATGCCCTCCGACATACTTTTGAATCAATTGTGCCCAAAGCCACTGTTCACTCTGTTCATCCAACAAATCGCCATCACACTCCGCAATCGGAACAAGTTGCGCCATATTCCACAAACGCTTTACCCACGCGTTCAATGTCAAAATGTCCGGCGTATTCCACACGTCACCCTTGCTTGATTGTAGCGAAGAGTACCGTTCTTTCAAAAAACGTGTCAAACGATTGTTGACCGTTACCACAGTCACTTGCTCAGGAGATTCGCTCACACGCTTAAGCACATCTGACAATCCTAACGACGAACAAACCTTCTCATCAAACTCATCGAAATCCATCTTGTACCATCCTTTTTATTTTCTGTTCCAAAATACAACTTAAGAGTGGATAGCGTCGACACGAGCATAGTCCGTTCGGTCAGTACTACAAATTTTATATTTTTACGTCTTCCATCAAATCATTTTCGCCATCAAAAAGCAGCCAAATCGCCGACAAATCACGAGTGGACAGGATGCTCCATCATATATCCGCGCAACATATTCAAGGCAGTCAGTGCCGCATGAACACGATTCAATTCGCGATCAAACAAAAACACTTGTTTCTTGACAATCACTTCCGTGCTTGTCGCGAGCGCGATATAAACCAAACCCACCGGCTTTGTGTCCGAGCCTCCGCCCGGCCCGGCAATGCCTGTTGTCGCAAGGGCATAGTCCGTGCCGCTCAGGCGCCGAGCACTCGCGGCCATCTCGCGAGCAGTCTCCTCGCTCACAGCGCCATAAGTCGACAACGTATCCGCGCTCACATCCAACATCAGCATCTTCGCGCTATTTGCGTAAGTCACATAGCCGCACTCGAACCAACTACTGCTGCCGGGAACGTCCGTCAAAAACTTACTAATCAATCCACCGGTGCAACTCTCCGCCGTGCTCACCCACTCACCGCGAGACTTCAACAAATCGCCGACAACCTCCGCAAGCGAAACATTATCCGTGCCGTAAACCGCATTGCGAGGTAGCAACGAAACAGTCTCGCGTTCCACCTCATCAATCAAAGCGTCAAGCGCCTCGACCGTCGCGGCATGACCCGTAATGCGCAAGTCGATTCCCATCGGGCGAGCCAAAATCGTAAAGTCAACATCCGAACGCGCACGGAACATCTGCGAAACGTACGTGCCAATCTCGCTCTCGGGATAACCGTAAATATGCAAGGTGTGCGTGCGAACAAACAAATCGCCACTCAAACGTTCCGCGAGAATCTCCGGCACATAACGATCAAACATCGGCTTCAACTCCTTGGGAGGGCCGGGCAACGCAATCGCGGCCGCCGCCACAACATCATCACCACTTACGCCACGCTCGTCTGCCGGAGACAAAAACCATCCCGGCGCCGTCCCCCAATCATTGTAGAAAACGGATGCGCCCTCGGGAACATAGGACTGCTTGTCATTGCCCGTCGGGACCTCAACTCCACGACGACTAAAACGTTCGACAATCATGTCATGAACATGATTATCATAAACCAGTTTCGCGCCAAAAACGCGCGACAAGATTTCGCAATTCACATCATCGCCGGTCGGCCCAAGGCCTCCACTGCAAATCACCAAATCCGCTCGGCGAGCGGCAAAGCGCAACGCCGACTCGACACACGCAGCATCATCCGGAGCAGCGGTCTCCGCTACAACGCGAAGCCCCAAACCACACAAACGCTGAGCAAGCCACTGGGCATTTGTATCCGCATACATCCCCTGCAAAATTTCTGTTCCCGTACTTACAATCGCAACCGTTTTGAACTGTTTCACTTAAAAATTCCTATCTTTTTTTACTTTCTTCATTACCGCGATAATCCTTGATATATCTACATGAGAGAGGTACACAGACTCGTTGCTGACGCATGAAAAAACAAAAAAGATAAAAAAAGTGATTTTTTTTGAATGAGTTTCTTGTAGGGACGTATATGTTACTTCGCCGATTGAAGTATCAGTCGGTATTTGGTTCTTTGAAATCTGAATGGAAGAGGCAAC
>JAAZBM010000016.1 GCA_012513815.1 Candidatus Sumerlaeota bacterium
CAGTCGCTCATTTTTTGAGCCTATCTGTATCTTTTCATTAGGATTATTTCTTCAAAAACTGAAGGCACACGAGACTTATGACAGATATTTTCATTCCGGATTTGCTTGTAGTCGCAATCGAAGCAAAAGCAAGTGATTTGCACATTGTAGCAGGACGCCCACCGATGATGCGTATCAATGGCCATGTCGTTCCGATGAACGAAACGATACTGACTCCCGATGATTGTCAGGAGATGATTTTTGGGTTGCTGTCGGACAAACGCAAGGCGATTATCGAGTCCGACAAGGAACTGGATTTTGGTCTGACGATTGATGAACTGGGGCGCTTCCGTATCAATGTTCACTGGCAAAAAGGGACACTGAGCGCCGCGATTCGTATCCTGTCAAAGAAGATTTATTCCTTTGCGGACTTGAATCTCCCTAACCTTGTTTTTGAGGAATTGGCGCATCGGCCGCAGGGGCTGGTGCTGGTCACGGGACCCACCGGCAGCGGCAAAAGTACAACGATGGCCGCCATCATTAATTACGTCAACAACACGCGCCGCGCCCATATCATCACCATCGAAGACCCCATCGAATTTATCTTCCCCGAGGACGGACTCTCGCTTGTTCAACAGCGCGAAGTCTACGAGGACACGCACAGTTTCGCGCAAGCGCTCAAGTATATTCTGCGCCAAGACCCCGATGTCGTTATGGTCGGCGAGATGCGCGACCTCGAAACGATTTCGAGCGTTCTGACAGCGGCCGAGACGGGGCACTTGTGTTTTTCGACGCTGCACACAATGGACACCGGACAGACAATCGACCGTATCATCGACGTCTTCCCGAGCGGACAACAGGAACAGGTTCGCGTGCAGCTCGCGTCGGTTATCGAAGGTGTTATCTGCCAGAAGTTGTTGCTGGATTCGACGGGCGAAAACCGCATTATCGCGCTTGAGATTATGCTTGCGACGCCTGCGATTCGATCGCTTATCCGCGAGTCGAAGACGCATCAGATTCCCACGATAATCGAATCGAACGGGAAAATGGGCATGGTCACAATGGATCGATATATCGCGAACTTGCTCCGTATGCGCAAGATTACACGCGAGGAAGCGATGCATCACGCCATCAAACCGGAATATATGCTTAAACTCCTTTAGTCGCGTGGTGCTTTGACGGAGGAAGTAAATTCACTTTTTGTCGCTTGAAGGAGTTCTCCAAGTGCAAGATAAAACACAAACAATGACGCTGAGATTTGGTTGTCTGGACCCAGACACATTCAGACGCTCGTGGCGGTGGGGAGTGCTAGCAAGCACTTTCTGCATGATTTATACGTCGATTTGCATCGATACCCCACGCACAAAGTTTCTGTCGACGATTGGGTTCACGGCTTTCCATTTCGGGATTGTTGCCGGTCTGGCGTCGCTGTCGTGGGGATTTCAGATTGTCGCGGGCATCATCACCCGCTACCTCAGATGGCGCAAGCCGTTTTGGTTCATCACGGTACTGATACAGCGTCTGTTGTTCACGGCCGTCCTTGCCGCGCCGTTCATTTTTCGCGGCAATTCAACGCTGTGCATCTGGACGATTATTATAATTCTGTTTCTTCATGATTCCTTTGGGAACATCAGCGGCCCGCCTTGGCAGTCGTGGATGTCGGACATCATGCCGCGTGACCGCATCAACATCCTCTGGGGGCAGCGGCTCAAGTGGATTACTTTCGCGCAGATTCTTGGGACAATCGCGGCGGCCTTTGTCATGAGCCATTTCGAAACTCAGGGTCGGATTGTCACCGGCTACTTATATCTGGGTCTGGTCGGTGTGGTGTTTGGCGTGGCGGACGTGATTCTGTTCAACCACATGGTGCCCGAGAATTACCACAACCCAAAGCGCGAGGGGCGCATCTTCGATGCCATCATGGAACCTTTGCGCGACAAGAAGTATCGGCCGTTCATCACGTTTATGGTCTGGTGGTACTTCAGCATGATGGTCGCCGGGCCGTTCTTCACTGTGTATCTGGTTCGCGGCATGAACATGCCGATTTTCTGGGTGCAAATGACGGCGGTTTCTGCGCTGCTCGGGATTGTCATCGGGGCGCCCATCATGGGGATTTTGTGCGACACTTACGGCAGTCGACCCGTGCTGCACATCAGCATCCTGCTCAAGACGGTGGCGCTGCTGCCGTATGTCATGATTCCCAATGACCCCGCGTTGTACTGGGTGTTTCCGCTGACGTGCTGGGGCGACGGCGTCCTGAACGCGGGCATAGCCATCGGGATTCAGAACGGCCTGTTCAGCATCACGCCGCGCAAGTCACGCACCATGTATATCGCTGTGACGCAGTTCATCGCGATTGGCATTGCCGGCGGAATTCCCCCATTGTTGTCGGGGCTTTATATCGACGCGCACGAAACAACGGGCGTGTCGCTTGGGTTTGGCTACACACTCAACGTGTATTTCTTTATTTTCTGGGTGTCGCTGATTCTGCGGCTCTTTGCCATTCCGCTGACAAAGCCTCTGCCGAGTTACAATAACATGGGGACGCTCAAGATTATGCTACAACTGATGAACCGGAGTTCTGTTCAGGTGTTCGTCGCGATTGCCAAGCTCTCGTTGGCTCGCACTCCCGCGCAACGTGCCCGCGCCTGCGAGAAGCTAGGCAAATTGGGAAATCCCATGGGCGTTAGTACGCTGTTGCAAATGCTGAGCGACGACAGTCTGGGGGTGCGCCGCACAGCCGTTCGCGCTCTAGGGCAGATTGGCGATGACAAGGCAACGGCGGCGTTGGCGCATGCGATGCTCGACCCCGCGTCCGATTTGCGGTCGCCTGCGGCGGCGGCATTGGGCGCCATCGGTGGGCCGGAGAGCCTGCGCTATCTGCTGAAAAATCTCTCGCTTGACGACAGGGACAGCATTCTCTCTACGATTGACGCGTTGCGCGAAATCGGTGATACGGCGGCAATTCTGCCGCTGGTGTGTATGCTCAACAAGACAGACGACATTATCTTGCGCCACGCAATCGCGCATACGTTGCGCGAACTGGGGCATTCGGAGACGGATGACGGCGGAATTGTGGGGCTGATGGCCGGGAACAATGCTCGCGCCCATAACAAATAAGGGCGGCGCCACACGGCACTACGACTCTGGCTGTAAACCCGCGCCGTACTTCTTTTCGATGTCCGGCAAATACTTATGAATGACGTCGATGTGTATGCCAAACGCAAGCAAGGCACAGACGGTCAAGTTGCGGATGAAGGTGCTGATGTCCATTTCATATATATCGAGGTAGTTCGGGCGATTCATCATGATTTGCGTCGCGGTTGCCATGTGCAGCGCTGCCGCAATGGGAACGTACATATTGTCGACAACCCGATCTGCCTCGCCACTTTTGTACATGACTTCCATGCAGGCGCAGATGTCGTTGTAGCCATTCTTGGGCAATTTATCGTAGAAAACCTTTGCCAACGCGCCATCGCTCAGTAGGCTCTGATAAATCAATCGGTTCTTTTGAATCTCGTCCGTGTCCTCCCGGACGACCGCGCCAATCACGGCATACATCAGATTATAGATCCCCGCAATCATTCGCTCGGGGCCAAGCTCGAGTTTGACAATTTCGTAAATCTGGTCGTCAGGCGAGGGCACAATCCAGTCCTCGAGCATCGCACGGTACAAATCCAGTTTTGAGGCAAAATGACGGAACAGTAATGCCTCGCTGATGCCGGCCGCCTTGGCAAGTTCGCGTGTCGTTGTCCCGCGAAAGCCGCGTTCCGAAAACAACCGTCGCGCAGTCTTGATAATTTGTTCGCGACGCTTCTCAACACTCATGCGTTTTTTGAAAAATATCTTATCGTCAACCGGTTTGTCTTCCATCACAATACCTTTTCCTATAAGTGCAAATTACTAATAGCGTGATGCTTCCCCATCAAGTTAGTAAGTACTTACAGCAAATATATAATTTGCTGATGCTTTTATTCGCAAGGTGTCAGACAACGGGCGGGATGCTTGAGATGGGTTGTACGGGTGGGAGTCCGTTCGGGGTGATGCCCTGTTTTTTGAGCACGGGGACAAGGCTTTGCAGGTCGATGACGGCTTGCGCTGTCGAGATGATACCGTTGCTTTGCAGGTCGGATGTCAGGCTGTCGGTGTAGGTAACTCTCGCGTTTTTTGCCAGCCATGTTTCGACGGCATGACTGACGGCGATATTGCGGCGCATGACCAGTCCCAGTTTGATTCCGCCCGACACTTTGAGCGCCTCGACCTTGCGCAAGAGTTTGGCGAGCGCGGCGGCGCGCGCCTTTTCGTGAGCGGGATTTTGCGCAGCCAAGGTCGTCTGGGCGCCGACATACCGTTCTGTTGCCTTGACGGTGATGGTGTCGTTTTTCCATGCGAACTCGTTGGCCTCGGCGGGTGACGCAGGTGGGTCGTGTTTGCGGTGGAACATGCGTATGATGGGCAGTTCGCTCAGCCACGAGGCGCAAGCGTCCGGGGGCGCCGCGGCAAGAGCGCCCACAAGCGCCACTGCCACCACGACAATCTGTAGAGTTTTATGCCGCGAAAATCTTTGAATTTGTGTTGTCACTCTCTTCCCGCTGCCTTATTCATCAATGCTTTTTGTCATATATAACCGCGCGGACCAGAATAATTTCCTTGTTAGTTGCGCGGGCGTCCGCGTCGTCGCGCACCACCAGCCGCAGCTCGTGTTTGCCCGGCGCCAAGTTCCATTCGCGCCACATATCGACATCGTAGCAGTTCGCCGGAATCCACGCATCGAGTGTCAGCGGGTGCTTTTTGCCATCGATATAGACATCGGCACGACCGCCGCTCACAGATTGGAAGCCGCAGAGGACAATGCCCGTTCCGTTGAATTTGAGTGTCGCTTCGTCGCCTGCCGTCACGGATTTTGTACACGAGGTCGCTTGGTCGACGCCCCAGACACCTTTGAATGACCATGCTGCGTTGCTCGTCGGAATCAGTTTGACGGGTTTGCCGGGGAACCACTGTTCGAGGCGCGCCGGTTTGGGGGTTTGGGTGCAGACCGTCAGGGTTGTGCCGGTCTCATCGAGTTGGCCGCCCGCCGCCTTGACGGCGTCCATCAAGCGCTTCTCGGTCGAGGTGCAAATGTCATCAAAAGAGTAGACGGTGAAGCTGAATTTTTTGTCGCGAATGGATTCGACGGCCGCGCGCATATGCTCGGGGAGCGCCTTGTAGCCCATGATGGTTCCGACGACGCCGGCCGCGCTCGAGGGGTTGCAATCGCTGTCCTGACCGCAACGGGTTGTCACTTCGAGTGTCTTGTCCATGTCGCCCTGGCCGTACAGCAGGCCAAGCGCGATGAAGGCGCCGTTGATTTTCGCGTCAATATTCAGCGGCATAAGTGCGCCGTCCGGGCACAAGTCCATGCGATCCCACTTGTGGTTGACGGTCTCCCAAGCGGCTTCCCAGTTAGTCGGATTTGCCTTCCATGCCTCGAGACAGTCGTTGATAATCTGCGCGTACTCGCTCTCCTCGGGCAGGCAAGCCAGCCCGGCGCGAACAATCTTTTCCACATCGGATTCGAAGTATGCCGCCGCATACATTCCGGTCACAAACATTCCGCCATAAACGCCATCGCCGTAGTTCATCACATGCCCCACGCGGTCGCAAAGCTTGTTGGAGGTCTGGGGAAGTCCGGGGCACATCAGGCCAATAAAGTCCGCCTCAATCTGGAAGTCGATATCGTCCGAATGGGCGTTGAACTTGGGATTACCGCTCATGGGGGGCACAATCCCGCGATTGAGGTTGCGCAACGCTCCGGCGTTCGCGTGCCAAAGGTTGTACTTGGCATCCTTGAACATGGCGCCGTAGGCTGAAGAGGGAGCGTTGATGCCTTCGTCGTCCATGACCTTCGCGAAAGTCATTTCGACATACAAATCATCTTGCATGATGGCGTTCTCGATCGGCTCGGACTTGAACGGCAGAGAGTAAGTCGTCCCGAGGGCACGAAACTCAGTGTTCGCGCCATAGGAGACGCCAACCATTTGACCGGCCCACCCGCCGCGAATCTTGTCGCGCAAAACATCCATCGAGATGTCCTTCTTCGCGGAATCCTTGGGTATCGTCACAATCGGCGCGGCCAGACACCCCGTCACTAATAATAAGATGGCATTAGCCCAAACGAAACGCGCAGCAGTCAACATATCGAAATTCTCCAAATAATATGATTATACAAACCTGAATGAAAACGTTTGGATTGCGTGGCACTTTTGGTGCCGCCGGGGGAGAGAGGGAATCACCCCAACCGCCACCGCGAACCACTAAGGCAACTAGCCCAACTAGGGCTAATAGGGCCAATAATTAAATTAGCAGCTTTAGTCCACTCTAATCTCAACTCTTAACTCAAATTGAAGCTCTCCACTCTATGGGTCTGTCCGGCTCCTAACCACCGACTATTTGGTCAATTCACTGTAGTCGTAGTTATCCGTTTCGTCGGTTTCGGGAACGGTGTCAGTGCTGTCGGCTAACACGCCCACAACTTTGCCAGCCGGGACGGTGCCTGTCAGGGTGATTGCCTTTTCTTCATTCGCTTTTAATGTGCAGTTGATGCCGCCCGCAAAGACGGTGTTGGTGTCTTTGTAGAAGTAGCCCGTCTTTTCTTGCACGGTGCCGACAAAGGCCTCGGTCCAGAACGCCCGAGTTGTCGCGTTGCCGACGTTTTTGATAGTACCGCTCACGGTCACTTTCCCACCGCTCTGCGTGAAGGTCGGCCCCTCGCTCCAGACGATGTTGCGGGTGCCTGCGATGGCGGGTGTGCTGAGCGAGACGCGCCCGGCACTGTAGGCAAACTTATTGTCAAGTGGCGTCATGTCGCCGGGATTTGTGCTAGCACCATCACGGTTGACCTCCGCCACCAGTGTGTACATCCCGTCGCCGATGCTGTTGATGGTCTTCTCGAAGTTGTAAGTTTGTGTTTCACCCAATGCGGGAGCCGTAATTTTCTCGCTCCAAGTCAGCGAGACGCCCGGCACATTGCTCACGCCACCGTTTTGCGAGGCGAACAGTTCCAGATACACCTGCTCGCTCGGCATTGTTGTACCCTTGTTTTGCACCGTCACGCTGTACTTCAGTTTGCTCTCAGGCGCAACCTGATTCGGCGCCAGTTGAGCCGCGTCGACAGTCATATTCGTGATCGCGAGGTCGATTCCGTTATCTTTGCCCGGAGGCAGAATCAACGGGTCGTAGAAGAGTTGCGAATTGTTGACTTCGTTTGTCTCGGGCACAATGTCCGTGCTGTCCACAATCACCGCCAGTGCGCGGTTTGCCACACCGGCAGGAACTGTTCCGGACAGCGAGAATTCGGCCGATTCCCCCGCCGCCAGCGTGTTGATGTTCTGCCCAGCGCCAATAGTGCCTTGCGGCATCAACATACCCTCGGCCGTCAGCGTCCCATAGAACACCTCGACCCATGCGCCCGGTTTGGTCAGATTCACACCACTATCATTCTTCATTTTTCCCGTCACAGTCACCCGCTTCGGATTCGATGGGTTAATACTCATCGATGCGTCAACAACTTGCAAATCAAGAACTGCCGATTTTGTGTTGCGAATAGATAAGCGCTTGCCTGCTACAGACATCCAGTTGTTCACATAATCAGCTTCCTCAATCCGACTTGATTCAGGCAGCGACCCGCGATTGACACTCGGCATCAACGTATAAACGCCATCAGAAATCGAATTCAGAATCAACGACGACGGCGCAATATGCTCGGACAAATCCATACCCGGCGCCTTGTAGGAACTCGTCAACGTCACGCCCGTGCGCAGTTGGTCGAAACCGCCCGTCTTGCTGCCAAAAACTTCGCACCAGAACGGCTCCGCAATCTCGCTGTCTGCCGTCACATCCCAACTGAAATCAACCTTGGTGCCTGGCTCGATGCTCGCTTCCACGCCCGAATTGAAGTCGCTAGCCACTAACACAATATCATGTAACTTTTTATAAGTGCCAATAACTGTAGATAACTTACTTGATTCAACACCCACGGATTCCGCTTGCGGTGTAGCCCAACCATCAATGTCAGAAAACATAATCGTATAATTACTGACAGCAACATTGATTTGTACCCCATTATCAAACCACGATATTCCACCATTGTATGACCATTTCGCATTGGAATAGACAGCCTCAGGAGGGTCAATAAACGCGTTTATTAATCCTGAGTCAACAAAGCAACGTAGAAGAGGATAAGAAGCACTTAGACACCATACATTGTCAAAATCCCAATCACTAAAAGTCGATTGTTGATACATCTCAGCCGTAGTCTTCGGAGTGCCTATGCCGTTAATGTATCCAGTAGTCTGACTGTCGTAATAGCAATTTCTTACAATAGTCATCGTTGAACCACCATCCTGTCCCACTAGTCCACCAATAGCAAAGTAACTCATGAAGCCGGACACATGACCTGTCGCGTAACAATTCTCAATTGTACCACGATGTAATCCGCAAAGGCCTCCAGCACTAGCCCACTCGACATTAAGACTGACATCACCTGTTGCAAAACAATTTTCAATGCGACCACTTCCACTTCCCACCAGACCTCCAGCATATTCACTGCCGATTACGCTGCCACTCGCATAACAATTAGTTATCGTGCCATCTCCCGTCCCCACCAAACCACCAACATATCCACCGCTACTATTCACGGTCGAGTAACATTTCGTAATTGTACCTGAAGAATCTCCCACAAGACCACCAAAAACGCCAAAGATACCACTAAAACTTCCCATCGTGTAACAATTAACTATAGAACCACAAGAACTCCCCACCAGACCACCACCACGGTTCTCTGTATTCCAATAAGAATAATTGTTCATTGCATAACAATTCGCTATTGTACCTTTATCTTGTCTCCCAACTAAGCCGCCAACAGATGAAGCGTAACTTGAAACACGCATCTCATTATTCATCGCATAACAATCGCTGATTGTACCCAATGTCAGTCCCACTAAGCCTCCAACATTACAACTGTAAGAATCTGACGTGGTTATCGCAATCAAACTGCTTGTCGTGTAACAATTAACTATAGAACCAAAAGAAATCCCCGCTAAAGCACCAATAGAAATAGGATTCCAATTCATCGTACTAATTTTAGTACCCTCAATTCCTAAATTTTTGATTATGCCATTAGCGCCGACACACCCAAAGAATCCGAGATTGTATATTTCCGAACTACTTATAGTTAGTTCTGAAATCTTTTTGCCGTTTCCGTCGAACACGCCGATAAATTGTGCAGTCTCTGATCCAATCGGCTCGAAACCGGCGCCGTTGTTCCAAGTGATGGTTGCGGTGGCGTCGATGTCGTTGAGCATTTTGTAGTATTTACCGCTAGAGGAGGAGACTGTGTTCCCCATCCATACGAGGTTGCCGAGTTCCGTAATCTGATACGGATCGCTTTCCGCCCCACTGCCCGCGGGGGTGACGGCGGTTTGCGCGCCGACGATTGCGGTGAGGGTCAGCGCGAGGATGAGGACGGGCAAAAGTTTGCGCATTACGGCCTCTTTTGTTTGGCGTATGGCGCGTGTGGTGGCGATGCGGATTGATGTTATCATCTTGCTGCGGTGTGTCATGAGACATTCTCCTGTCAGTATACTGTTGTTTTGTCTTACATCATTAATTACTAAGGCACATTTTGGACTATTTTCTGCACACACGTCTTTTCGGTCATTTCATCAAAATTTGTTGTTTTTTGGTGTTTTCGCGTGTGATAAGTTTAGGCTCATACAATATGATATAGCATATTTTGTGGAATAATGCAAGCGTATTTCGCACGTGTCTAATTAATGCCGCTGTCATATCTTACTTTGTCTACTACAGAATATCGCGTATTTTGCACGCATACACACTTTAAAGCATTCAAAATTTCCTTTGAAAAATTACTCACTTCTGTATATTTGTGTGAAGGGTCATTTATGGATTAGCAAGATATACGATGTCACATAGTGTATCGGCAAAATATGATTCGTCAAAAGAGACATCATTCTTCTGTTGCAACACTGCTAAAGTGGATAGAGGGTAGAGATATGAAAAAATACTGTAGGCCGTTACTTTTCGCAACGTTTTTTTCTCTTGCATTTATAGGATACGGACACCCGGGAAACATTGATCCCATGGGCGGTCATTATAATAGAAAAACAGGACAGTATCATTATCATCCAGAAAGAACACGTGTCCCAGTACCGTCACCCAAAAGAGGACCAAAAGGAGTACCGGCTAATGACACTCAGGAAGCCGTACAATCTACATATAATACCCAAATTGTACCGACCACGGAAAAAGTTAGTAAAACAGTACCGTCCTCCAACGGAACCCGTAAAACAAAACCGTCTTCAAAATCCGTGAAAGCTTCACCATTACCTAGTAAAGGTAAATTGCCACAAAAGGCATCATCCACCGTACGCACTAAAGCAACAGATTCTAGTTCTACGACTCAAACTGTATCAGCTGATAATTCTGTATTGATAAAACAGCTTGAAATCGCACAAAAGAATATCCCGACAACAATCACTCAATTTAATATAACAACTTTTTCTTTGACTCTAAAGGATGAGATGAAGTTGCGTAAGAATTCAAGCGATTCCGGCGAAACACCCATAACAAAGGTCGTGCTCCGAGAGTTTGATAAGTGTACTTGCTTTAACTTTACGAAAGAAGATATCGAAAACGAAACAGATGTCAACATTGCCTCAGCTATGAGGCACATGACCAAAGCTGGCCAACTCTACAAAAGGTATATAGAAGAGAGAAAAGATTTCCTATTTGACTTTGCAGTCACGAATCATCGTAACGCATACAAATCACTCGCAAAGGCTTTTCCCTCTCAGAAAATACTTTTTGACCTATGGTTATATGAATGCCAGATTAAGGCAGAAAAAGCAAAACAGTAAAGCAGTAAAGCAGTAAAAGAGATTTGAGTTTCACGATAAAACAGTACGAGAATGACTCACTATCCAACCTATTTAGTTATTATGGTACTGTCGCAAAATAGCGCAAGTAGTTTTGGCATATCTGTAAAAACAGCCCGCCTCACGCCTGAAGTGCAGGTGTGAAGCGGGCGAAATGATGTTGGGCGAACGCTGGCTCGAACCCACGACATCCTGATTAGAAGTCTGGCGCTCTATCCAACTGATGACGCGGCACACTCATGCTGCCATGAGTGTGCCGCGTCTGTTGCGATTCTGAGTTGCACTCGCCGACTACTTTGTCAGTTCGCTGTAGTCGTAGTTGTCGGTCTCGTCGGTTTCGGCGACGACGTCCGTGCTGTCAGCTAACACGCCCACAACTTTGCCAGCCGGGACGGTGCCTGTCAGGGTGATTGCCTTTTCTTCATTCGCTTTTAATGTGCAGTTGATGCCGCCAGCAAAAACGGTGTTGGTGTCTTTGTAGAAGTAGCCCGTCTTTTCTTGCACGGTACCGACAAAGGCCTCGGTCCAGAACGCCCGAGTTGGCGCGTTGCCGACGTTTTTGATAGTACCGCTCACGGTCATTTTGCCATCGCTCTGGGTGAAGGTCGGGCCTTCGCTCCAGACGAGGTTCACGGAACCAGACACAACCGGCGTGTTCAGGAAGACACGACCACCCGAGAAACTATAACGATTGTCGAGTGGGGTCATGTCGCCCGGATTTGTGCCTGCGCCATCGCGGTTGACCGCTGCCACCAGTGTGTACATCCCGTCGCCGATGCTGTTGATGGGCTTCTCAAAGTTGTAGGTTTGTGTTTCGCCCAATGCGGGAGCCGTGATTTTCTCGCTCCATGTCAAAGTGATGCCCGGCACGTAGCTCACGCCGCCGTTTTGCGAGGCGAACAGTTCCAGATACACCTGCTCGCTCGGCATTGTTGTACCCTTGTTTTGCACCGTCACATTATACTGAAGGTTATCATTCGGCGCGACAGCGTTCGGCACCAGTTGCGCCGCGTCGACAGTCATATTCGTGATTGCGAGGTCGATTCCGTTATCTTTGCCCGGGGGCAGAATCAACGGGTCGTAGAAGAGTTGCGAATTGTTGACTTCGTTTGTCTCGGGCACGATGTCCGTGCTGTCGGCGACCACCGCAAACGCGCGATTCATCACATCCGCCGGGACAGTGCCCGACAACGTGAAGTCGGCCTGTGCGCCCGCCGCCAACGTGTTAATGTTTTGCCCCGCGCCAATTGTGCCCTGCGGCATCAGTATGCCCTCGGCCGTCAGCGTTCCATAGAACACCTCGACCCACGCGCCCGGTTTGGTCATGTCGACCGAGCCTGTGTTCGTGACTTTACCTGTGAAACCGATTTTCGTCGGTTGCATCGGATTATACACGACTTGAACATCAGACAGCGACAAGTCGATATCCAACTGATTCGGGTTGTGAACCGACAAGCGTTTGCCCGCTATCGGCAACCAGTTGTTCGTGTAATCCGATTCGGGAATCGCGACCTCCGACCCGGACTTGAGCGTCGCTCGGTTGATGCTCGGAATCAGCGTGTACACGCCATCTGTCACTGTGTTGAGCACCAGATTCGACGGTTTTACCTGCGACGAAGTAGCGCTCAAACCATCCGTTTTCTTGTACGAAGAAGTCATTGTTGCGCCGGTCCGCACCTGGTCAAAACCGCCGGTCTTGCTGCCAAACACCTCGAACCACACCGGCGCGGCAACTGCTTGCGGTGCAGATACATCCCACGACACATCCACAATACTTCCCGGAGAAAGAGCACTCGAAATCCCCTTCGTAAAGGACCCAGAATTAAGCAACAGATCAAAAATATCCCACTTAGCATAGAGCGTCATGCTTGTCGAAACTGTTATACTCTGTTGGTCAGAATAGTTCGTACCCGTCCCGATCGAATTCGTGTTCCAACCGGCAAAGGTGTACCCCGAACGAGTAAAGGTATTCGCCTTCAGCGATTGCGCGACACCAGCCCTAAAGGTCTGAGCTGACATCGTTCCGGAACCGCCGTTCGCATTAAATGTAACCGTATAGGTTACAGGTTTAGGCAATGATCTCAGATAAGGATAATCTACCCCTTCCTCAATCGCCCACGTATTTACGAAATCCCAATCAGTGTAAGTCGACTGTTGTTTCATCTCCGCTGTGGTCTTAGGTGTACCCTTGCCTGTGTCACTACAACCGGTCGTCTGACTGTCGTAATAACAATTCGTGATTGTGCCACTCGCATATCCCACCAGACCGCCAACGCCTCCGGACCCACTCACGCTGCCAATCGCGTAACAATTCGTAATTGTGCCACCAGAAGACTGATACCCCACCAAGCCGCCAACATACACAGAAGAAGAGTTGTTGCCCGTGCACGTGCCGCTCACGCTGCCACTCGCGTAACAATTCGTTATTACGCCACTAGAATAACCCACCAAGCCGCCAACATACACATAATAGCCCGTGCCCGTGCCGCTCACCTCGCCACTCGCGTAACAATTCGCAATCGTGCCACCACTAGACAGACCCACCAAGCCGCCAACATACACATCAGAATAGGAGCCTGTGCACGTGCCGCTCACGCTGCCACTCGCGTAACAATTCGTTATTACGCCACTAGAATAACCCACCAAGCCACCAACATACACATAATAGCCCGTGCACGTGCCGCTCACCTCGCCACTCGCGTAACAATTCGCAATCGTGCCACCAGAATACCCCACCAGGCCGCCAACATACACATCAGAATAGGAGCCCTCGCACGTGCCGCTCACGCTACCGCCCTCAAGCCCTAAATCTTTGATTGTGCTACCACTTCCAGTATAGCCAAACAAACCAAAATAATCGGTGCTCGAACTCGAGCGATTGATGTATAAATTGGTAATCGTCTTGCCATTTCCGTCGAAAAGACCCGTGAACGGCGCGGTGCTAGTCCCAATCGGGACAAACCCAGCGTCACTGTTCCACGACGCCGTCTCCGACGCGTCAATGTCGTTCATCAAGATATAATGACCATCAAGGTCATCCTTAACCGCCTGCAAGTCAGTTAAGGTATATATAGCTTTATCAAAACGCGCAGTAACACTCGTATTATAATCCATGACCACCGTTGTGTTGGCGTCATTTACATCTGTGATATTATCGCCAATCCATTCGATAAATCCAAAACCGGCGTCAGCTGTTGCCGACAAAGAGACAACTTCACCATAAGCATAGGAATGAACACCAACTGAGGGAGTAACCGTACCATTACCAATAACGGAGACTGTCAATATCGCCTCATCTCGAAACGCGCGAAGATACGGATACGATGCACCCTCGTCAATTATCCATGTGTCAGTAAAGTCCCAACCTTTGAAAGTTGTCCGTTGTTTCATCTCCGCTGTGGTCTTAGGTGTACCCTTGCCTGTGTCACTACAACCGGTCGTCTGACTGTCGTAATAACAATTCGTGATTTCGCCATAATCCTGATATCCCGCCAAACCGCCAACGTCTCCGGAACCACTCACGCTGCCAGTCGCGTGACAATTTGTGATTGTGCCACTCGCATGCCCCACCAGACCGCCAACGCCTCTGGCCCCACTCACGCTGCCAATCGCGTAACAATTCGCAATAGTGCCACCACTAAACAGACCCACCAAGCCGCCAACAAACACATCATAATCGAAGGAGCCCGTGCCGCTCACCTCGCCACTCGCGTAACAATTCGTGATTGCGCCATAATCCTGATATCCCACCAGGCCGCCAACATACACAGACGAAGAGGAACTTGTGCCGCTCACGCTGCCACTCGCGTAACAATTCTCAATCGTGCCACTACTATACTGATACCCCACCAGGCCGCCAACATACACATCAGAAAAGGAGGCCGTGCTCGTGCCGCTCACAGCGCCACTCGCGTAACAATTCGTAATCGTGCCACGTGTATACCCAACCAAGCCGCCAACATACACAGAAGAAGAGGAACTTGTGCCGCTCACACTACCACCCTCAAGTCCTAGGTCTTTAATGGCGCAATCAGTACCTGTATAGCCAAACAAACCAACATAATCTGTGCTCGAACTTGAGCGATTAATTGTCAGTCCCGTTATCTTCTTGCGATTTCCGTCGAAAAGACCCATGAACGGCGCAGTGATAGTCCCAATCGGGACAAATCCGGCACCATCGTTCCAAGCTGAGGTCGCCGACGCATCGATGTTATTAATCATCTTGTAATATTTGCCACTCGATGAGGTAACTGTGTCACTCATCCAAACGAGGTTACCGAGTTCCGTAATCTGATACGGATCGTTTTCCGTCCCACTGCCCGCGGGCGGCGCCGCTGTCTGCGCGCCTGCCAGACCAAAGCACATCATGAACAGTATCACGAATGCGTATATAAATGAAAATCGCATCGCGCGTTGAACACGATGCGAAGCACTTGATTCCTTAATCCAATTCTGCAATCCGTTGATACCACAAGCACCAAGGGCTGAAAACTTACATGAAGATATGACTGGGGAGTTAATCATTTGTCATCCCACTTTTTTTTAGATTTATAAAAATAGCTACTTTAGCGTATCAAATCGTATTCTTTGCAATATAAAAATTTTTCCTATATTTAAAATTCTTCATAGAAAACTCTTGCGATGTAACGAGTATAACAACAATAGCCGCAAGCTGTTACACTTGCGGCTATTGCCATTGTGTTGCGGTTTCTTAGTTGCTACTTCAGAGACCTATTCGGCTAACAGTTCACTGTAGTCGTAGTTATCCGTCTCGTCGGTTTCGGCAACGGTGTCGGTCGAATCCGTGAGGACGCCGATGATTTTTCCGTCGACCGATTTGCCAACGATGCTGATGTTCTGCGTCTCGCCCGGCGCAAGTCCCGGGCAATGCTGTCCACCGGCGAAGTTGCTGCTCCGGAAGAAGTAGCCGGTCTTTTTCTGGACGGTTCCGTTGAAGGCTTCAGTCCAGAATGCGCCCGTCTTTTGTGTTCCCTCATTCTTGATGACACCAGTGATAGTCACGGTGGTGGCGCTGTCCTGTGTGAAGATAGGTCCTTCGGCCCAGACGAGATTCTTGCCGCCCATCGCGTTCTTGGGTACGGTCACGGAGACGCGTCCTTCGCTGTAGTGATAGACGTTGTCGAGTGGCGTCATGTCGCCGGGATTCGCGGCCAGTCCGGTACGGTTGATGATGGCTGTCATCGAGTAGAGTCCGTTGCCGATGTCGTTGATGGGTTCTTCGATGTAGTAGGTCGAGAACTCGCCAACCGCAGGCGGATCAACCAGACGGCTCCATGTCAGTGTGCGACCGGGAACCACGCTCGCGCCGCCATCTTGCGACGCGAAGAGTTCGAGGTAGACTTGACCTGTCGGCATGACCTTGCCTTTGTTTTCGACAATGACACCCCAACGCAGTTTGTCGCCCGGGACGACCATGTTCGGCGCGAGTTGTTCGGCGTCAACTTTGACGGTCGTGATGCACAGGTCGATATTGTTGTCCTTGCCCGCCGGCAGAACTCCGGGGTTGAAGAGCAGGCGGAAGTTGTTTGTCTCGATGAGTTCGGGGACGATGTCGGTGCTGTCAACGACCACAGACAACGCACGTGAGGCAACTCCGTTGGGAACGCTACCACTGAGTGTGAACGATGTTGCCTCGCCGGCTGCCAATGTGGGCAACTTCAGTCCGGCGCCGATGGTGCCTTGCGGCATCAGGACGCTCTCGGCGGTCAGTGTGCCGTAGAAGACTTCGATCCAGCAGCCGGGTTTGACCAAGTCGGTCTTGCCGATATTTTGGACAGTTCCGACAACGGTGCAGGCCTTGGGGTTGTTCGGATCGACAATGGCTTCAGCCTCGCTGAGCCACAGGTCGACTGACGGCGCGTAACGGTTGTTGACCATCAGGCGTTTGCCCGCGATTGGCATCCAGTTGTTCACATAGTTGTACTCGCTAACGGCGTCGCTGATGGTGCCACGGTTGATGCTGGGCATCAGTGTGTAAGTACCATCCGCGATGGGGTTCAGCGCCAGATTGCTCGGCGTGAAGGTCTCGCTGGTGGACATGCCGTCTGTGACGCGGTGCGAGCCGGTCATGGCAACGCCCAAGCGAACCTGATCGAAACCGCCTGTCTTGCTGGCAAAGATTTCGAGCCAGAACGGGTCGGTAAATGCGCGGGTTGAGCTCGCCTGCCATGTCATGTCAACTTTCTGACCGGATTGCAGCGATGAGCTGACGCCCGCGGTGAAGTCGGCATCGTCAAGGATGATGTCGATTGCCTCGATGTAGGTCGCGCTGATTTGCGTAATAACGCCGTAGACGACTTTGACAGTCTGCGGGTCAGGCGTGATGAAGCTCTCGACATCCTTGAAGGTGACGGTGTATTCTTTGACGCTGAGTTCGGGCAGTGTTACGCCGCCGGACATCCACGACTTGCCGCCGTCGATACTCCATGCGCCCGCGGTTGTGCCGTTTATAAGGACACGCAGTCCGCCCATCTGTTCGGTATAGCTTGCCGAGACGGTTGTCGTCTGGTTCTTCGTGACGCTAGCCGCGCGGTCATTGGGTTTGTTCCACCCGTCGACGTCTTTGAAGACGATGGTATACTTGCCGGTGTCGATATTATCCAATACCGTGCCGCTTGCATTCCATGTGGCGCCACCGTCAATGCTCCATGCACCTTCGGCGGTTCCGGTGATGCTCACGGTCAGCGAGCCTTTGTGATGCTCATAAGTTCCGCTGATACCCACGGTTCTGTTTTTGACAATTTCCACCGTTCTGTCAAGCGGTTTATCCCAGTCGGACAAATCCTTGAAGGTAACGGTGTATGTTCCGACGGGCAAACGCAAGGTCGCGGCGCTCGCGTTCCATGTCGCGCCGCCGTCAACGCTCCACATAGCGCCTTCCGTAGCCGCAGCGGCGGGTCTGATTTCGACGTTGAGACTTCCCTTGTGCTGTTTGTACTCAACGGACAAGGACGCGACTCCGTTATGTGTCACGGTAATGATTGAGTTCTCGGGTTTATCCCAGTTGGCAACATCGATAAAGGTCACGGTGTAGTCGCCGGTGGGCAGCGAGTCAATCTGTGTTCCGCTCAGGTTCCATGTGGCGCCGTCGTCGATGCTCCAACGGACGTCCGAAGGACCTTCAATCGTCACAACCAGCGAACCGGTGTGGCGGACATATGTCCCTGTGTACGTGGTTTCTTCGTCGCGCGTGATGGTAACGGTCGTTTCATCGGGGGTATCCCAACCATCAACATCGCTGAAGCTGACGAGATAGTCGCCGTTCTCGAGTGTTATAGTTGTTCCACCTTCGTTCCATGTCGCGCCGCCATCGATGCTCCATGTACCTTCGGCCGGGCCGTCAATCTCGACATCCAAAATGCCCACATTCTTGACATACTCGGCATCAACCGTCTCGCGTGCCGCATTCGGAACGGCCACTTCGGTGATTGGCTGAGGTGTATCCCAACCGAAAATCTTCTTGAAGGTTACTGTATAATGTGCCACCGGAAGGTTCAGCACATCATTTGAATTATTCCAAGTTGCGCCGCCGTCCGCCGACCACTGCGCGCCGGATGTTACGGCGTCATCGGGGGTCAGGACGCAGGACAATTCGCCATATTGACGTTCATAAGTACTTGTGAGAGTCGCAGGTTGCGATTCGAGCACTTCAACCTGCTGGTCAACGGGTGTCGTCCAACCATACACATCCAAGAACGATACGACGTACTGACCGGCGTCAACTGTCTGGGTTGTGCCGCTCTCGAACCATGTTGTTCCGCCATCGATGGACCAACGCGCTTCGGTAGGACCGGTGATATTCACAACAATGCTACCCTTCTGGCGAACATAGGTGCCGGAGGTCTCGACGAACGCGTCTTTGGTAATGGTCAGCACTTCGTTTTGAGGCACATTCCAATAAGTCACAGATTTGTAGGTCAACGTGTATTCGTCTGTGGGCAGTGTCAGCGTTGTGTCGGAATCTTTCCATGTTGTTCCGCCATCCACCGACCACTGGGCGCCTGCGAGAATCGCGGCTTCCGGGTTAATTTTCACTTTAAGCTGTCCGGTCTGGCGGACATACTGCGCTGTCAACGTCGTCAGAGTGTCTTTTGTGACCGTCGTTGTTGTCTCTGCCGGGGCATCCCAACCGGCGACTTCGCGATAAATTACCTGATAGTCGCCCGTTTCGAGTTCAATCGGCTCGATGCCGCTATCGTTCCATGTCATGCCGCCGTCAACGCTCCATGCAGCCTCAGCGGGTTTCGGGTCGAGAATTTCAACAGACATCAAGCCGGTCGCGGGGCGATAAGTTCCTGTCGTCAGGAGTTCATTACCTTTGCGCATGGTCAAGGCCTGTTTGTCCGGCGATTTCCATTCGGCAAGGTCTTTAAAAATCACTTCGTACTTGCCAACAGGCAACATCTCGGGGAAGGATGTTCCGCTGTCGCACCAGTCGTCCGCGTAAGCAGGTTTCCACTGCGCTCCATCGGTAATAGCAGCGTCAGGCTCTATGACTGCCGTCAGTGTGCCCATACCGGTCACGAATGGCAGATAGGGATAGCTCACATTTTCGACAATGCCCCAGCAGCCCAAGTCGAGCGCAAAATCCCAATTCGGGAAAGATGCTTGTTTTTTCATCGCACTTGTCGACATACTTGTTCCTATATCGCCGGAGGTCACGCCTGTGGACTCGTAATCCCAATAGCACTCGTTGATGGTTGTGTTATCTCCCTCAATAATATGGGCAAAACCACCATTTGTGTTGTCGGTAGTGATGCGACCTGTCGCGTAACAATCGCTTAGGAAAGCGGTAGTTGAACCCAACACTTGAATCATGTCAACGAAGCCACCACCCGTTCCGGCTGAAACGACGTCGGCTTGCGAATAACACTGTTCGATGGTAATGGAGTGGGAATTTTCAGACAATGTTCCATAAATCTTGCCAATGAGACCACCAACCGTTCCGCCCTTGACATAACCTGTCGAGTAGCAGCCTCGAATCTCGACATTGCAGATTTGCGGGACCATGCAATACAAATCACCAATAAGCGCGCCGACATTGGTACCAGCCGCGATGGTAATATCGGTCACACCCAAGTATTCGATGACCACATTGCCATTGACGCAACCAAACAAACCTGATGAATCAAGCAAATTATCATTTATGTAAAGGTTTTGAACTTCATGGCCATTACCGTTGAAATTCCCCATAAAGTAGGTCTCGAGGTCCCTCTCAAAAGGATGCGTATACAAAGGCGCCATTCCAATCGGAATCCATCCACGGCCGTTATTCATGTTCAACGTTGGCGAGGCGTCAATGTCGTTTACCATACTATAAAAGACGCCCTTGGTGCGCTGTGCCTGCGCCATATTTTTAATCCAAATCAAATCGTCCAGTGTCGAAATTTCATAGGGCGACTCCAACGTGCCAGCGCCAACCGCAGGCTGCGCGATAGCCGATGTGTAGGTCGCGAAAATCTCGGTCGTCTGATCCGTTTTGACTTCAACCTGACTCTCGGGTGCTTTCTGCCAATCGGCAACATCCAAATAAGTCACCGTGTAAGTCGTCACAGGCAAATCGTTTACGACAACGCCGCCATAATTCCATGATTGCCCACCATCGATGCTCCACATAGCGTCTTGCGCGGGACCATCAATATTCACCTTCAGGGAACCCTTCTGCCTTTCATAGGTAAGGGTTCTCGCAGTGGTTTGATCTTTAGTGATTTCTATCGAAGTAGGACTAGGCGTATTCCACCCATTAACATCTGTGCAGGTCACGGTGTAGCTACCGATGGGCAGCGACAGCGAAGTCGCGGACTCATTCCAAGTCGTACCACCATCGACACTCCATGCGCCGGCGCCTTCCGCGCCTTCCAATGTCACCTCAAGAGTACCCATTTGGCGAATATAAGTCCCGCTAACGGTAGCTGTTGTGTCGGTTTCAATCATGACAGTCGCTGTAGACGGTGTGTCCCAACCGGCAAAGTCTTTGAAAACAACAGAGTAGGTCGTCTCGGACGGCAAGTCGGTCAAAGCCGTATCCGCAGCCAACCATTGCTTTCCATCCGTCACGCGCCATAAGTCACCCAGTGCCACTACGTCAGCTGGCTCAATCTCAGCCACCAACGTGCCGCTCTTGGTGAAGCAACGCAAATAGGGGGATGTGACGGAATTGGCCTGACCCCAAATCGTGGTGAGATCCCAATCTTCAAAAGAAGCTTTTAATGTCATTTCATAACTGCTCAATGTCGTGCCGCCATCAGAACTTGCTATGCCGGATGACTGCCAATCCCAGTAACTATGCAGAACCGTGTCGCCCGAACGATTGTTCCAGCCCAACAAACCACCAAGGTTAGAGGAGCCGGTGACTACCCCGGTCGAGTACGCGAAATCAATCGTGCCACCACCGGTAATATCGCCGCCGTTAAATCCAACCAAACCACCGGCTTGGTTCGGCGCATCAACAGCCACTGACGAGCAGCAATTATCGATAATTCCATTGTTATAGCCAACCAAACCACCAACACGACGGGTTGCGCCCTTGGCAATACCGGAAACATCACATTGAGTCACGGTACCGTTATTCCGACCGGCGATAGCGCCAACCGCCTGGGAACCGGAAAGATCAACATCAGTCAGTCTCAACTGCCGAACCACGCCTGTAGCGGCGATTCCGGCAAAAAATCCACAGTTTTCGATCGTGGAGCGATTCACAGTCAAACCCGTAATCGTCTTGCCATTACCCTCGAAGGTGCCCGGGAAGAAATCAGTGGTGCCAGTTGCCGTCCAACCGATTGGCATCCAACCTTCGTTCGCGTTCCACGACTTTGAGTCGGACAAATCAATATCATTTTCCAAACGGAAAACCGTCGCGCTTGTTGCGACAGACGGAGAATTCGTAGACAACCAAACGAGATTCGCGGCATTCTTTATCTGATAAGGATCAGTCGCGTCGCCCGTGCCCGCAGGAGCCTCGGGAGCAGGCTGCGCAAGGATGTGCGGAGTAAACAACATCATCGAAAATAAGAATGCAGCGCTCGCGACGGAACGCATCAGGATAGACGAGCCGCCAACGCGGACATCAGTATTACGGGTATTCATTGATCGAATCTCCTTGACATTAACAACATAGCACAAAACACCATCCTCGCAACAAACAAGGAACAGCGTGCAATGCTAATTTTGTTATCCTATTTATATTAGTATAACATACCGAAAAAAACAAGAACAAAATGCATAACTATTAAAAAAAAGCTTATTTAGCATCTTTGAGCGACACACGGACGCTGCCGCCAGCACCGTGGTAAGAAATCACCCATGTCAAGATTAGGGAATTAATCTTCATCATTGTCATCTTGCTTTTTTTATCTTGATAATATCGGCTATCATTTTTTCTAAATCTATTTCACTATAAAAAACGGCAACTCCGGCGAGAGTTGTCCCGCCGGAGTTGGTGCCGTATTTGTGAAATTCATACCTAAAGAGATTGTTTTCCCGTTGCGTTATTGTTTCTTGTGAAGGACAGACTGAAAAGACATTGTTGTGTGAAAAAGAACGTGCTTGAAGAAGATTCAAATATATATTTCAATAAATGATATTCTGTTTTTATGTTACTCAAACAAAAGAAATTGCTTTTGCAAAACAGGAGATTATTATGAAGATACTTGCATCAACGACTATTCTGATTTTGATGAGTGTTTGTACTGATTCTTCTCTCGCACAGTATAGCGGATATACAACACGAATCGGAGACTCAACTTACTATTCGGACAATAAAGGAACTCGCGGGCATTCAACACAAATCGGAGACTCGACTTACTACTCGGACAATAAAGGAACTCGCGGGCGTACAACACGAATCGGAGACTCGACTTACTACTCAGGAAATGCTGCGTTAGGCCGTTCGAGAACATCTTTTTTGAATAACAAGATAGACGATAATAGTGATTATTCGTCAAAAAGAAACACAGGTTTTCGTTCATCCTTTGATGAAGAACGTGATGATTCTTTCCTTAATTCGAGCTATAAATCAAGATTATCATCACGGGACAGTGATGATGATTTCGGGAAATATAGTAGCAAAGACTATAGAAGACGTCATCGTTGATGTTGATATCAAAAGGTGTTAATGCTTGAAGACGAGGTGACAAGAAGGAATCGCACTTCCTGAAATTCAGCAATATAGACTATTCTATCAAACAAAACGCAGACGAGACTGATGCGATGTTAGGTATCGCTTTCTGCAACGACATCATATTATCAATAAAACGGCAACTCCGGCGAGAGTTGTCCCGCCGGAGTTGGTGTCGTATTTACTATTGTGTCGTGACGCTTATTCGAGTTCGAGGCCGCTGAGGGTGACGGGAACAGCGGTGGCTGTGCCCGCGTACCAGTCGCTGAAGCCGGTCACGCCGCTGATGCTCACGGTGTTGTCGCTCGCGGTCACGTTGTACTCGCCGGCGATGGCGCCTTCGCTCACGCGGTAGACTTTGTCGGGTGCTGTGCCGTTGGCGTAGAGGCCGGAATCAAGGTTCCATGTGAGGGTCGCGTTGAGTCCTTCAAGACCTGTGCCGGTGATTACGAGCTTCTCCTTGTAGAGGTTTTCCGCATGTTTGAAGGGCGGATTGGGGGCGCTGAATTGATCCGCTTTGAAGCATTGCACGGTGACGGTTGCGCCCGCCGCAACGCCGTCAACAAGCATTGTCAAGTTGCGGGTCGAGCTAAGCTTGAAAGTCAATGTACAAGGCACTTCGGTGACCGTTTTGGTTTGCGGTTTGGATGTATCAAAGAGGTACGGATAGCTCAGTCCTTCGTTTATCATCCAAACGGTATCGAAGTTCCAACCCACAAATGTCGCTTGTTGTTTCATTTCCGCTGTGGTCTTTGGCATTCCCTTGCCCGTGTCGCTTTGACCGGTCGTCTGACTGTCGTAATAGCTATTGCTGACAGTGCCACCCTGATTATTCCCCACCAAGCCGCCATGATACTGCCCTGGGGAGATTTGCGTCACCCTGCCAGTCGCGTAACAATTCGTGATTGTAATATAATAAGAGAAACCTATCAGGCCGCCAACAGTAGTACCACTCACCTCGCCACTCGCGTAACAATTCGTGATTGTGCCAGTTGTATGATACCCCACCAGGCCGCCAACAAAATTACCACCGCTAACAGCACCTGTCGCGTAACAATTCGTAATACTGCCACTATTCTGCCGGCCCACCAGGCCGCCAACATAAACATAAGAAGAGCTACTGCCGCTCACCTCGCCACTCGCGTAACAATTCGTGATTGTGCCACCAGAATACCCCACCAGGCCGCCAACATCCACATTAGAGGAGCCCGTGCCAATCACGCTGCCACTCGCGTAACAATTCGTAATACTGCCACCTTCATGACCCCCCACCAAGCCGCCAACATGCACAGAAAAGGAACTCGTGCCGATTACCTCGCCCGTAGCGTAACAATTCGTGATTGTGCCACCATTCTGATACCCCACCAGGCCGCCAACATACACATACACATACGAAGAGGAGCTCGTGTTCGTGCCCGTGCCGCTCACG
>JAAZBM010000017.1 GCA_012513815.1 Candidatus Sumerlaeota bacterium
GTCTGAGTTCGAGTAGGTTGATGATGGCGTCGGGGGCGTCGTCTTTGATGGTGGGGTTGGGGAAGGCTTCGCATTGGAGTAGTATTTCGGGTATTATGTCGCGGTTGTAGGCGATGTGGTTGGATGCGAGTATGGCGGCGAATTTTGTGGCTCTTTGTGTTTTGCCGATGTTGTGTGTGAGTGGTGTGAATTTTGGTTTTGTGGGTTGTTGGTTGTATGGGATGTTTTGTGTGATGGTTTTCCATTGTGTTTCGAGTGTTTCGTTGAGTGAGAATTGTCCTGTTTGTTCGTGTCCGATGGTGGTGGCGCCGTATTGGATGGCGTATTGTAGCGCGATTTTCGCTTGTTCGGAGTATTTGGTTCTGACGAGTGTTCCGTCGAGGATGTAGTAGGGTGAGTTTGGTATTTCGTGGTCGTAGGCTCCGACGATGATGGCCGCGTCGTCGGCGTCGGGTGTGCGTCCGCCGGATGGGTCGATGGCTACGTTGACGGTTAGTTTTTTGAGTGGGATGTTGATGGTTTGTGTTGTTTGGTTGGGGTCGTCGGTGTCGGTGTTTGTTTGTGTGATGGTTATTGTTTGGTTTTGTGGTTGGTAGGTTAGTTTTTGCCATTTGTCGATGGTCATGATGGGTTCGCCTTGTGTTGTCGCGACTGATGGTGTGTTTTGTTTTTCGGCGTCGAATGCTTTGTGTCCGTTTATTTCTCTCATGATCATGAGTTGTTCGTATGTTTCATTTTCGGGCCATAGGACTTTTGTGTCTTGGGTCATTTGTGTTTTGTTGTCTGTGTAGAATTTGTGTGCTTTTTCGATTGCGTCGGGTTGTTCGCTCATGAGTATTTGTTTCCATTGTTCCCAGAGTTGTGTGTTGTGTGACCATTGGATGATGGATGAGAAGATGATTTTTTTGTAGTCGGGTCTGTGCGCGATGATGGCGAGTAGTGATCGTGGGTGTATGAGTGTTCCGACGACGGTGATGTTTGTGTAGGTGGCTCCGAGTGGCTCTATGACTGAGTTGTACCAGTTTTTGATTTGGTTTTGGAATGCGGGTTTTGTGATTTTGTCTGTTGGTTCGATGTCGTCGAGGATGATGTGTGTTGGTCTCCATCGTCCGTTTGAGATGCCTCTGATTTCGCATCCTGCGCCGTATGCTTCGATGCGTATGTTGTTGAATTCGAGTTCTGTTGCTTTGTCTTGTGTGATGTTGATTTTGCCTTTTGTGGAGATGAGTTCTCTGAGTTGTGTGTTGTGTTTGATTTGTGTGGCGATGGCGCGGAGGCGCGCGATGGCTTGTTTGCGGGTGGCGGAGATGATGACGATGTAGGCTTCTTGGCGAAGGCAGATGTCGATGAGTGGGAGCATGAGTGTGCAGATGGTGGATTTCGCGCTGCCGCGTGGGGCGATGATGAGGGAGCGTGTGCCTTGGCGTTTGGCGATGATGTCGGGGTGGTCTTTGGGGAGGTTGTGGTCGGTGGCGTATTGTCTGGCGGCAAGGAGGTTTTTGTTGTGGAGGTTGAAGGCGTAGTCGTGCATGCTGTTGAAGGGCAGGGAGCAGAAGTCTGGGAATAGGTATTTGGCAAGCTGCTTCACTGAGAGTGAAGAGTGAAGTGCTTCAGATAGAGTGGAGAGTGAAGAGTGGAGAGTGGAGTGGTTCGTAGAGAGTTGAGATGGGGTTGGTGTGGTGGTGTTCATGGAGGTAGTGTAGCATGGTTTGGGGGGAATGTCAATTCCCTGAGGGGAACTTAGAGATAGAGTGGAGAGTGAAGAGTGGAGAGTGGAGTGGTGGACTAGGAGCTATTTAATTAAAAATTATTAGGGTAATTGGGGGCGACTAAGATAGAGTGGAGAGTGAAGAGTGGAGAGTGGAGAGTGGAGAGCTTCAATTAGAGTGAAGAGTGAAGTGGTGGACTAAGGATAACTAATTTGATTATTGTGGGTTGTATTTTATGTTATGGTGAATTCTGGTTTTGGTTATCCTCGGTGGCGGGTGCTTCTCGCGTGTCATGTTTTGTGGCGTGAGTTGTCTGTTTTGACGGCTTGTTCGCGGTTTTCGTGGCGTGTTGAGTTTTTGAAGCGTGAGTTGCATGAGACGCCTCGGTTGTTGCATTCTCGGTTGCAGGATGCGATTGATTTGGTTGAGGCGGATTTGGGGGATGAGGGTTTGTTGAATTCGGCGGTTCCTTTTTCGACTGAGGGGCAGGTGCCGGAGGCGATTGTGCTTGGTTATGGTTTGTGTAGTCGTGCGTTGGAGGGTTTGTGTTCGCGGCGGATTCCGCTGGTGGCGGCTCGGGCGCATGATTGTGTCGCGTTGCAGCTTGGTGGACGTGAACGGTATGGGTCGTTTTTTTCGGCGCATCCGGGGACGTTTTGGTTTAGTTCGGGTTGGGCTGAGACGACGATGTTTCCGTCGCATTGTGAGTTGGAGGCTTATCGGCAGGTGCTGTCGCGGAAGTATGATGACGCTGATGATGTTGATTATTTGATGGATTGTCAGACGGAGTGGATTGGGCGTTATAGTCATGGGGCGTGGATTAATAGCCGTTTTTCGCCGGAGAATGACCGTCTGCGGGAGCGTGTGATGAGTGTGTGTCGCGAGGTTGGTTGGGGTTATTTTTCGGTTGATTATTGTGATGGTTTGTTGCGGCGGTTGCTTGATGCTTCTCTTGATGGCGGTGATGATGATATTGTGATTGCGCGGCCGGGACAAACATTTGTTTTTACGGGTGATGATGATGTTATTGGTGTTTGTGATAAATAGTAATTAGCACTATCATGGTCTTGTATTATGGGTGTATTTAGTTTGTGTAGAGGATGTTCGCATTATGGAAACGAAGATAACAGATCAGATTTATTGGATTGGTGTTTTTGACTGGTTGTGCCGGGATTTTCATGGCTATGCTGTTCGGCGTGGCGTGAGTTATAATTCGTATCTTGTTTGTGGTTCGGCTGGGACTGCGATTATTGATGGTGTGAAGGCTCCTTTTGTTGGTGAGCAGTTGGAGCATCTTGCCCGTCATGGTGTGAGCGCGGATTCGGTTTCTTATGTTGTTGTGAATCACGCTGAGCTTGACCATTCGAGTGGTTTGCCTGCGTTGTTGGCGGCGTGTCATGGGGCGACGGTTGTTTGTGACGCGAAGTGTGAGAAGACTCTTCGGTGTTATTTTGACGACGCTTGTGATTGGCGTTTTCGGATTGTTCGCGAGGGTGAGAGTCTTTCGCTTGGTGATGTGACGTTGAGTTTTGTTGAGACGCCGATGGCGCATTGGCCGGAGTCGATGATGACGTATGTTCCGGAGCGTGGCGTTTTGTTTTCGATGGATGCTTTTGGTCAGCATTATCCGAGTTATAGTTTGTTTGATGATTTGGTTCCGTTTGGTGATGTGATGCATGAGTTGCGGCACTATTACGCGAATATTTTGCAGCCTTTGGGTCGGACGACGGGTGCCGCGGTGAAGAAGGCTTTGCCGTTGCGTTTGTCTTGTATTTGCCCGAGTCACGGTGTTGTGTGGCGGAAGTATATTTCTGAGGTTGTCGAGGCTTATCAAAAGTGGAGTGGGGGTGTGACGGATCAGAAGGTTGTGGTGTGTTATGATTCGATGTGGGGCAGTACGGAGGCGATGGCGCGTGCGGTGGCGGATGGTGCGTCGCAGGTTGCCGGGACGCGGGTTTGTCTGTTTCACATTCGTCATGTTTTGATGTCGGATATTATGGATGAGTTGCTTGAGGCGGGTGGTTTGGCGTTTGGCAGTCCGACGCAGAATACGATGTATTTGCCGGAGGTCGGCGCGCTGTTGACGGATATTCAGGGGCTGCGTCCTGCGTTGCGCGCGGGGTTGGTTTTTGGTAGCTGTGGCTGGGTGGCGACCGGGGCGGAGCGGTTGCAGACGGCGCTGCGGTCTCTGGGGTTGGAGATGGTGAGCGAGAAGCCGGTGTGTTGTCAGTGGAAGCCGTCGGCGGATGTTCTGGCTGCTTGTCGTGAGGCGGGTCGGTCGTTGTCGCTGAAGGTCAAGGGCGATGGCGTGGAGTAGTTCGGTGGTTTTGGATAGTCCGACTACTTTTGTTGTTGTTCGTCATGGTCAGACCGTTTGGAATGCAGAGAAGCGCTGGCAGGGTTGGCTTGATAGTCCGTTGACTGCTTTGGGTGAGGCGCAGGCGCAGGCTGCGGGCGCAATCGCTGTTGGCTATGGGCGTCCGAGTGGGATTTATTCGTCGGATGCGGGGCGGGCGTTGCGGACGGCGGAGTTGGTGCGGGATGTTTATGCGCCGACGTTGGATGTGCCGATTATTCCGACGAACTGTTTGCGTGAACGGTTTTATGGTTATCATGAGGCTTTGACGGCGGCGGAGATTGACGCTCGATACCCGGGGACTCGTTATCAGAAGGGGCGTGATAATCGTGAGACTTATCGTCCGCCGGGTGGGGAGACTTTCGCGGAGGCTCGGGAGCGGGTCGGTTTGTTGGTTGAGCATTTGATGCGGCGGCATGTGGGCGAGACAGTTTTGCTGGTGACGCATTCGGGTGTTGTCAGGATTTTTGATAGTCTTGGTCATGGTGGCATTTCGTTGGAGTTGAGTTATGATAGGAATCCGCCGAATGCTTGTGTTTTTGTGTTGCAGATGTGGCGTGACGGTCGCGTAAAAGTCTTGCGTGATTTGAATTTTGCATCTACAGAGCTATAGTTAAAAGTCCGTTTGAGTCGTAAGTATCATAATAATATTTAGTTGTCTAAGGAATGAAATTGAAATGGGAAAGCAATTGTTAGTTTCGGCCTCCGTTCGTCGTGCAACGGTGAGTGATGTTCCTGGAATTCATATGCTGATTTCCACTTTTGCTTCGGGTGAGGAGATGCTTCCTCGGACAATGAGTGAGCTGTACGAGAATATCCGTGACTTTACGGTTGCGGAAGTTGATGGGCGTTTGGCGGGCTGCGCGGCGTTGCATGTGACTTGGGAGACGTTAGGCGAGATTAAGTCGGTGGCCGTTCGCGGGGATTTGCATCACAAGGGTATCGGTAGCTTGCTGGTTTCGCATGTGATTAAGGATTCCGTCGTTTTGGGTTTGGAGCGTCTTTTTACGTTGACCTATCGCCCTGCGTTTTTCTCGCAGTTTGGTTTTACGGAGATTCCGCGTGGTATGCTGCCTCATAAAGTTTGGGGTGAGTGTATCAAGTGCCGGAAGTTTCCGAATTGTAATGAGACGGCGATGATTCTGCATACGGATGGTTCTCAGCCTGATATGGAAGCGATGTAGTTTTGTAACATGAATCGTTTTTTTCGGTATAAACAGTATTAGGAATGTCAACAAGTAAAACTTCAGCGAGTACGGGCGATTGTCCGAGTGCTCTGACAGAAGCAGCTCAGAGTGATTTGACTGCTAAGGCAGGGTCAACGCTTCGTGTCGTTCGTGAGTGGGCGGACGCGTTGGTATTCGCGTTTATCTTGGCGATGTTTATCCGGACATTTTGCGTTGAGTTGTTCAAGATTCCTTCCGGTTCGATGAGTCCGACGCTTTTGGGTGATATTGTCGCTGAGGGTCCGGCGGTTGATTCGAGTGGCGATACGCATCAGTTTTTGATTATCGCGAATCCGCGTGACCATGAGAGCGTTCAGGTTTTTCGGCGTGCTTCGGATAATCATTATGAGAATCTTGGTCGGAGTTATTTGAGTTTGTTGACCGGTAGTCAGCGTGATTTGTTGCGCTCGAAGGGTCATCGCGAAGAACATCGCATTTTGGTTAATAAGTTTGCGTACTGGTTTAGTAAGCCGGAGCGTGGGGATATTGTGATTTTCCGTGTTCCTTTTGGGACGGAAACAGATTCGTATGTGCGCGATGGTCATCCGTTTAACGTTCCGGTTTATAATCGTGATATGTCGGTGTATGTCAAGCGTTGTGTCGCGAATGAGGGCGAGCGTGTTTCGATTGGTCAGGATGGTCATCTGTTGATTGATGGGCAGCCTGTGGAGACGCCGTCGATATTTAGTCGGATTCGGCGTTATAAGCCGGCGCCGGCGAATGCTCCGTTTGATTTGACCGTGCAGCCTGGTGAGCTTTTTGTTTTTGGTGATAATACTGATAATAGCCTTGACAGTCGTTATTGGGATGGTGTGCCCTACGCGAACTTGCGTGGGAAGGCGTTTATGCGTTATATGCCGTTGAAGAAGATGGGTTTTCTTGACTGATGCTATGGATACTTCGAGTACACTTAGCGTAGTTTCTACTGTCGCCGCCAGTCAGCCGGTTGCTCAGGCTTTGGTTGAACAGGCCTGGAGCTTTTCGGGTTTGTTATGGAATCTGTTTTTTATTCTGCTGCTTGTGGCGGCAAATGGTTTCTTTGTCGCGTCGGAATTCGCGATTGTAAAGGTTCGCGAGACACAACTGTATCAGCTTGCGGAGGATGGTTCTTCGGCGGCGCGATTGGGGTTGAGTTTGACGCATCATCTCGATGCTTATCTGAGCGCGACGCAGCTTGGCATTACGATTACGAGTATTCTGTTGGGTTGGATTGGTGAACCGGCGATTAGTCGGTATGTGATTAGCCCGATTTTCACGACGTTTAGTTTGTTCCCGAATCAGCCGTGGGTGATGCATACGACGTCGATTTTGTTCGGGACGGGTTTGATTACGCTACTGCATGTCGTTCTTGGGGAGTTGATGCCGAAGAGTATCGCGATTCAGAAGCCGCAGGCGACGACGCTGTTTTGTGTTTATCCGCTTTACGCGTTTTATCGTGTGATGTATCCGGCTATCGCGCTGCTGAATGGAACGGCGAACGCACTGCTGCGGTTGATTGGGATTCATCCGGCAGGCGAGAGTGAGCAGGCGCATACGGAGGAGGAACTGCGTCAGCTTGTGCAGTCGTCGAAGCAGCATGGCGTCATCAGTAATGAGGCGCAGGATTTGCTGGAGAATGTTTTTGATTTGCGTGAGACGTTTATCCGTGAGATCGCGCTGCCTCGGAATGAGGTTATTTATTTTGATATCAATGAGCCGCTGCAGAATAACATCTCACGGGCTTATGAGACGGCGCATAGCCGATACCCGCTCGCGGATAAGGATCTGGACCATGTGATCGGAATCATTCACATGAAGGATTTTTTCTGGAAGATGATGGAGGCGGGAGTGAGTACGGATATGACGGTTAGCCCGCATCCGGATTTGATGGGCGGCATTATGACGGGCGATAATATCCCGTCGGATGGATCGGAGTTTATGCGGAAAATCGCGCGGCCGCTGACGCTTGTGCCGGAGACGCTGACGCTCGATCAGGCGCTGAAGCAGTTTAGGCTGGAGCGGATTCATCTGGCGCTGGTAGTCGATGAGTTCGGCGTCGTGACTGGGATGGTGACGTTCGAGAATATCATCGAAGCTATCGTCGGTGAGGTGCGCGATGAGTTTGATAACGCGGAGCTGAGCACGTGCGGGCAGATTGTTCCGCAGATGCTGGACACTTTTGCGATGCTAGGCGAGACGAAAATCGATGACGCGAATGAGGCGTTGGGGACGGAGCTTGAGGCCGAGGACGTCAATACAATCGCGGGGCTGTTCTTGCGCGAGGCCGGGCATCTGCCGCAGGTGGGTGAACGGATTATTGTTGATAACGTTGAGATGACGGCGCTGGAGGTGCGCGGGCTGCGGTTGACGAAGATGCGGCTGCGGAAGCTGACGGATGAGGAATTGGAAACTTTGGATAGTCGCAAAGGTTCGGAATGATGGGCGATGTTGATGGCGGTCAGGAGCCGGTAAAGATTGTTTTGCATATGCATGCGCCCGAGGGAACGGTGCAGCTTGCGCAGATGTTTTCGGATATTTTGCGGTGTGGAGATGTTGTTTCGCTCGAAGGCGACCTTGGCGCGGGGAAGACGTTTTTTACGAGGGCTGTCGCGCGGGCGCTGGGGACGCGTGATACGGTTACGAGTCCGACTTTTGTGTTACAGAAGATTTATGATTTACATTGCGAGCGGGCAGATGCGCCGCAGCGGCTTGCGCATTATGACACGTATCGGTTGATGGACTACGGCGAGATGGTGGATTTCGGTTTTGAGGAGATGACCGCCGATTCGGTTTCGTTTGTTGAGTGGGGCGATCGATTTTTGGGCGATTATCCGGGTGTTGTTTTGCGCGTTTGTTTTGAGATTATCGATCGGGATTCGCGGAAAATAACGCTTTTACTCCCACCCGATCGGGCAGAGGAGTTTGCGGATGCCGGACGGCACAACCACAAGCACTGCCACTGAGGAACGTTTGACGGGCAAGCGGCGTCACGGGTACCGTTGGTATCCGATGTGGTGTGTTTTGCTGATTATGGCGCTAGTTGCGGGGTGGCATATGAGTGGGTTTGGCGCGCCACATCCTTGCATTTATTCGTCCGATGAATATGATGTTATTTCGCGTTCGGTGAAGCTTGCGCAGGGCGATTTGCTACCGATTCACGCGAGTAAGCCGACGGCGTATAATGTGGCCGTGGCCGTGAGTTATGGCGTTGATTTTGTGGTGCGGCATGTCGTGAGCGGGCTTTCCGTCGCGCAGTATGAGCGCTTGTTTTTCGTTGACCCATTTCATTTTACGCGGCTAGCGCGGTTCATCAACATTTGTTTTTCCTTCGGTACGGTGCTGCTGTTGCTGTGGGGTTTGCGCCGGTGCCATGCGCTCGCGTGGGTGACGGGAGTTTTGCTGCTTGGGCTGCTGTGCAATCAGACGGTGAGTTATCGCGTGTGGGCGAAGGAGGATGCTTTCGCGGCCTTTTGGGTTATGCTTTCTTTTGTGGCGGCCAATGAGTGCTGGCACGGGTTGGCGTCGGGCGCGATGGCGCGGCGGCTGTATGTGTGGCTGGGCGTTTGCGCAGGGGCGGCAGGACTGGCGCTGAGCACGAAGTATAATTGTCTGCCGGTGGTTCTGTTTCCGTGTATCGTCGGTCATCGGCTCGCGCGGGTTGCGCCTCGCAGTCGGCGAGGGTTTGTGATGGCGGCGCTGCTGACGGGGTTGCCGTTGGTGGGAGGCTTTTTTGTGGGGACTCCGTATGCGCTGCTTCATCCGTTTTCGTTTGTCGAGCGGACGTTGAGTTCTCCGGTCGCGCATCAGACGGGCGGCGGCTTTTTGTATGTTCACAATCTGGGCAAAACCGATTTGGCGTTTTTGTGGCAGATGTTTGTCAGCGAGTATTGGGTGATTCCGGCGTTGTTTATTGCCGGGGCGGTAGGGCTGTTTGCCGCTCGCAAATCACGGCCGGCCGCTCCCCTTATTTTGTGGGGATCGTATGTCGCGGTTTATGTTTTGATGCTTTGTTTTTCGAACCAGTTAGATTATCAGTATATGCTGATTCTGTCGCCGATTGTTGTTTTTGTTGTCGCGAGCGCGTATAGTCTGCGGTTGTCGCGTGGTGTGCTGCTCGTTGTGACGGGCGTCTTGAGTGTGGTTGCCGTGGCGGTTTATTTTGATGGATTGCGGGCGCGCGAGGCACGCTATTATCCGAATGAGGGCGCGTTGTTCGCGGAGAATTATGACGTGATGGTGGGCGCTGAGAATCGGGCGAAACCGGTGCTTGTATTCTCGCCGTTCTTTTTCCGTTACTGGCCGTGGATTGCTCTTGACCGTGGGAGCTATGAGCGGCTGTACGCGGAGGCGAAGGCGGCCGGGCGCGAAGGTGGATGGTTCGAGCGGGCAGCGCACTGGGCGCCGACGAATCCGGCGCGGCAGTTCTCGGCGGATTTCCTCGAAATCAAGACGGGGTTCACGGTGGACAAGGATGGGACACGGCATTTTGAGAGCCAACCGTTCTCGCTGAATCTCGCGGATTATCGCGGGAAATATTCGTTGTTTGTGATTCCGGCACGGACGCTGGATATCGTTGAGAGGGATTTGCCGGAACTGGCGGATTTCAATGCTTTTGTTCGCGAGGCGCTGAAGCAACCGAAGGCGACGGAGACGGATGGTTTTTCGTGTGCGATTCGTTTAGCTAATTGACGTATTTATTTGTATAGTGATTGCAGTCCATAAAAGAAAATTACGACAAGGGAAAAATTATGTACGATCTTGGATTAATTATCCATTATGATGAACGCCATCTGCGTTTGGTGAAGAATTTGCACATGAGTTCGGTTGAGTTGCAGGTGTTCCCGGACAGCGCTCTGAGCAAGGAACAAGGGGCCGGACCGGCCGAATGGCGTGAGGCGCGGGAGTATCTTGCGTCGCTGGGTATTAAGGTTGGGTGTCTTGGTTTTTACAAGAATATGCTTGATCCTGACCTTGCAGTTCGTCAGGGTTATCTTGATCATATCGAATCAATGTTTGATATCGCGGCCGCTTTTGGGACGAATATCATTGGGTGTTTCGCGGGTCGTCAGCCGGAGTTGTCGATTGATGAGAATATCCCGGAGTTTGCTCGGGTTTGGGCGCCGCTCGCGAAGAAGGCAGAGGATCGCGGGATAAAGTTCGCGTTTGAGAATTGCCCGATGTTTCATGGTCATCCGTTCCGTGGTATTAATATCGCTTGCACGCCCGATGGTTGGCGCCAGATGTTTGAGGCTGTGCCGTCGCGGGCGCTTGGTTTGGAGTTTGACCCGTCGCATTTGATTTGTCAGGGAATCGATCCCGTCGCGCAGATTTATGCTTTTGCGGATCGGATTTATATGTTCCACGCGAAGGACGCGGAGTTGTTCCCGGATAAGATTCAGAAGTATGGTTTTCTTGATGGTCGCTCGATGTGTCACCGTATGCCGGGATGCGGCACCGGGGACTGGCGGGCAATGCTGAACGCGCTACGCACGATTGGTTATGCGGGGCCGCTACATATCGAGGGTTGGCATGATCCTCAGTTCCATGAGGCGACGAACCCGGAGATTGCTCTTCAGAAGGAAGAAGAGGGTTTGCGAATCGCGATGAACACTCTTCGGTTTTTTGGGTAGGCGCGGGCGTTTGAACGCTTGCTGACAATTTTCATGGGGGAAAACAAAATTTTTAGATTTTTGATTGTGGGGTTGCTCGTTTCGTGTTGCTCGTTGTCCACTGCGAAGACGGCGGATTTGCAGGGCGCGGAATGTGTCAGCTCCTTTACGGTTACACGTTCCACAACGAGCAGCATTGATTTGCGCGCGTATCGTGGTGTGCGCAATAAGTGGGTGCGGCTAGAGAATGTCGGCACAACGTCAGTGGTCGCTCCGTGGGTCGTGGTCAACGATAGGCGAGATTGGTTTGATTCGAAGCGCATCACCGCGGATGCTGTGGGCGACGAGAAAGACCCGGAGAAGCGGGCTTTTCGGATTTGGCGTTTTGTGATGGAGCACAGCTTTCACTGGTATCCTCCGCATGATCGCTTGTCGCTGCATGACCCAGTGCGTTTCTTCAATACTTATGGTTATGGTTTTTGTGATGACGCGGCGCAGATTGTTTGCGCACTTGCGCAGGTCGCTGGATTTGAGAAAGAGCGAATTCAGTTTCTGACAGTTCATTTTGTTTCGGAGATTTTCTATAATAAAGATTGGCATCTTTTCGATTCCGATATGCATGCGTTTTTCCCGCCGAAAAAGACTAATCGTGGCGCTTTGGGTCTGGCGGCGATGCTGAAGGATTTCGGGTTGATGCGGCGTGTGCGTCCTGATTTTGAAAGTATTTATAGGAATAAGACGGAGCCAGGAAATGTGCAGGGTTGGCGCACAGCGACTAATATGGCCATGACGTTGCGGCCGGGCGAGTCGGTGATGCGGTACTTTGATAATAACGGGAAGTTTTTGCACAAGACGGGGTTCTATCCGCGGAATGAGAATATCATTCCGCCACGTTATGGCTATGGGACTCAGGTGTATCCTTCGCCGGATGAGTTGAGTATCGGCGTTGATGAGTCGCCCACGTCGAAGGTGCTGTCGCTGAGTATGCAAACGCCTTATGTTTATCTTGACGGTTCTGTTGAGATGGATGTTGAGTTGGATCCGCGGACGCGCATGGAGATTCGCGGAACGTCTGCTTACGCGAAGGGTGTTTTGCTCGATTCAATCAGTGGGCCTTTCTCCGGACCTTGTCGCATTCCGCTACGGCCGCGCTTGCTGAATCATCAAGATGGTCGCGAAAAGAACGTACTGGCTCTGGATGTAGCACTTGTGAAGGATACAAATTCCGGCACAAGCGCGACGGTGTCGAATATTGTTTGCACGGGCGAGTTCCAGTGTGCTCCTCACGCGTTGCCGCGGCTTGTCGGCGGTCAGTTGAATACGGTTCGCACGACGCTTTCGTCTGATGAGGACACGTCGCTATCGGTGGCGTTTGGCTTCGAAAAGGATGATGACGCGGTGGTGCTGCGTCCTGTGAAGCCGCTGTATCCTCAGGATGGCGAGGTTATCACAACGGATGCTCCTGTTTTGCGTTGGCAGAGTACGTATGATGTGGAGACGACGGTTTGCCGTCAGCTGATTGTGTCGTGGGATGAGGCGGGCGTTTTGCCGGTCGCGCCGAATACGATGAGTTTGGATAATGTGAGCCCGTTGCCGGAGTTCGCGATTCCGAGTGGGTGGCTACTCCCGAAGCAAACGTATTATTGGCGAGTGCGTGAGGTTCCGGCAGGTCAGGATGCAGAGGATTTGCCTTGGTGCGGGCCATGGTCGTTTAGGGTCGGGGCGCTGAAGAAATAAAAAAGGTCAGCGACTGTGTTGTTGGCGCAATCGCTGTCCCTGTGTAGCTTTATAGTTGAGACCCTTGGGTTTATCTTCCTGCAGCGGAAGGTGCAGCCATGAGTGGTTGTTGCGGAGCTGGCTGCGCGGTTTCGCATCCGGTCAGGCAAACCGACGTAAAAATGGCAACCGCTATGGCTAAGATTGTCATTGTTCTCATGTTAACGTATCTCTATTCGTAAAATTTGTACTAAGATGTAACCTTTAGTTCCAAAACTATTCGTTTGCGGGGTTCAGCGCTTTTTGGCGTGGACGGTGTACCACCCATCGCGTTCTTCGTAATCGACAAAAATCAGCCCGGCTTGTTCGATGGTGGCTTTGATTTCATCACGGTCCGGGAGAATGTGATTTTCGACGACGTGTCCGGCGTTGCGGTGGAATTCGTTCATTTGTTGCCTGTTGTGTAGGTGCGCAATCCAAAGTTCGCCGGTGGCGTTCATCGCGCGGGCGGCCGTCCGCAGGACTTCGGCTTTGTCGGCGAAGTGGGGATACACGCTGAACATGATGACTCTGTCGGCGGTCGCGAGTGGGAGCGGCATGTTGAGTATGCTGCCTTGGAATAGTTTGGTTTGTGGCATCAGTCCTTGCGCTGTCAGGCGTGTCGCCGCGCGGTTGAGCATCTTCGACGAGAGGTCGCATGCCCAGACCATGCCGTTTTTGCCGACTGATTTTGCCAGTCTCTCGGTGAGTCTGCCCTGCCCACATCCTGGTTCGATGACGGTCATGCCCTCTTTGATTTGCCATTTGTCGTACATCTCGTTGAATCGATCTTGCTCTTCGGGCAGGAAATCCGCCATGAGATTTTGCTCGGCGCAGTCGTCGAAAAACGCGGCCTGTTCTTCGTCGGTGCCTGACGGCGACGGGTGATGGTGATGATGGTGGTGCGCGTCGGTGTGTGGTGTTGTGTCGGCGGTATAGATGACTCTGCCATCGGGCATATGTGTGTGCGATCTGTTGCAGCCGTTTTCGTCGTGATGATTTCTGTTCGTTCTCATGTTTTAACCCTTTCTTTGTTTGGGATATACCCCGTTATTTGTGTCTTGTTTTGCATTTAGAGTTTGGTGTCGTTCTGAAGTCTCTGGTGTTGTTAAGGTAAGTATAAAGGTATATTAATCTGTTATTGTTGTGTTTTGAAAAGGTTTTGATGTATAACAGCATTTATGAGGTTATGGAAGAGACAGGGATTGTTGACAAGGTTCTGTTGACGCTTGGCATTCTGATTCCGCTGTTGCTCGCGCTTGATTATCGTGTGCGGCGTGCGACGCATTATTCGTTGCGTGTCGCTCGTTATCGCATTTTGTTGGGTGTCGGCGCTCCGGCGCTTTATATCCTTTGGATTACGTATAACGCGATCTTCAATCACTATGGGCTTTCGAGTGTTTTTGCGTTCTTCTTGAATCTGGTTTTGTTTTTGCTCGTCGGTGGCGGTTTTGTCGGGCTTGATTTGTGGCTACGTCTTGGCGGCCTGAAGAAGCTCCGTCAGGCAGATATGGATGTTCTTGAACATGCACGCGCCGAGCGTGAGTCTTCGCAAATTTCTTCGGCTGTTGATGAAGCGGCAGAACCGGCAGTAGCTGAGGCGGAGACAGCACCGAAAACGGATGAACCCGCAAAATCGACGGAAACGCCGGAGGCGGAGAAGGCGCCGGAAACTGTGAAGGATGAGAGTGCTCCGGTCGCGGATGCAACGCCGGAAGCTGAAGAACATGAAGAGCATGAAGAGGAAAAGAAGGATTCCAATGATTAGACTTCGTTTGTTGTTGAGTTTATTTGTCGCAGTGCTTTTCTGCTGTTCGGGTTCTTTGGTCGCGAAAGAAGTTACCGTTGAGAATAGCGGCGTTTATCTGACGGTTAACGTTACGCCGGAGACCATTTTGCGTGGCGAGCCAGTGTGGCTGAGCATCAAGGTTTTCAATCAGAATGGTCTGAAAATGCAGGATTTTTCGAGTCGTTTTAACTTTCCCGAAGGCGGTGATGTTAATGTGACGATTCGTAAAAAGGGCGAGTTGCCGTTCCGTTATACGGCGGGCGAGGAGGCACGGCTCTTTATCGAGGAGCGCCACAGCATCATGCTTGGTCAGGGCTTTACGCGCGACATGATGATTATGTATGACGACAAAACGGAGAATGGTCTTGTATTTGACAAGGCCGGGTACTATAATCTTCGCGCCGAGGTGAAAGTGTTTTTGCCGAAGAATGACCAGATGTTGGTGGCCGATACGGGGCTGATGACGATTCGCGTTTTGGCGCCGTCGATTGGCGAGAAGAAGTCTCTGGATATGCTGTCGGGCAAGGAGCTTGTGCGCTCGTTGCAGACCGGCAATGCGGAGACGTCGGAGGTCGCGCATGCGTTCCAGAATTATATGGATGCTTATCCCAATGGGCCGCTTGCGCCGCTGTGTTCGATTGCGCTGTTGGGGTCGTACATGACCGCGACACCGCCGGAGAATGACCGAGCAATGCATGAGGGGTTGAACTTTTTGTTGCGTTGGCCGAATCACAAGCGTTCGTCTGAAGTGATTTTTATGCTAGCGGGAATTGCTGCGCAAAAGGGCGACATGGATATGGCACGAGCGTGGTTTTTCTATTTGCAGGATACCGACCCGACATGCCCTTACATTAACAAGGATAATACGGTCGCGTATGGTTTGTTTTATGGCTGTGTGCCTAAGGGTCAAACGCGCCGTTGGTATCAGTACACGAAACCTTGGGACTTTTCGGCAGCGATTCGGCAGTAACTCTTTCACATAATTGTCAAAGCATTAATGTGGGATTTTGTTGTTTTTTGCAGATGGAAATTGAACGACAGTAAAGGTCGCAATGTGCAAGGAGAATAAACTGCTATGTTTGGAAAATTTATTCCACGCGAAACATGCTTTTTTGACTATTTCGAAGAGAGCGCAAAGCTTTCGCATGAGGCAGCAGGCTTGTTGCGTGATCTGACCGCGAAGGATGGTTCTTTGTCTGATGAGGAAATCGATGACGCGGCTCGGAGTGTCAAGGAACTTGAGTTGAAGGCCGATAGGGTTGCCGATGCTTGCATCAATAAGCTTCATGAAACGTTTATTACTCCTTTTGATCGCGCGTCGATGTTTAAGCTGATGAAAAAGCTTGATGATATTATGGATTACATCAACGCGGCGGCTCAGCGTTTTGTTTTGTTTGATATTCATACGTTCCGTCATGAACTGCGTGATCTTGCGGCAGTTTTGTATGAGGCGACAGAGTTGCTGTGCGAGACGGTTCCTCTGCTTCGTAGTATGAAGAATGATGAGCAGATTCGGAAGAATTGCGCGGCCATCGCCATTATTGAGAATAAAGGTGATGGTATTCGTCGTCGTGGTTTGATGCGTTTGTTCAAAGAAGAGAAGGACGCGATTCAAATCATCAAGTGGAAAGAGATTCTGGAGAAGTTTGAGCGAACGATTGACACTTGTGAACATACGGCTAATGTTATTTCGGGTATAGTTGTTGAAGCGTCTTAGTGATGTTTAGTCAAAAAAGGGATATTGTAGAGTAATATGGAATTTACCGTTCTCAATGGTATTGTGATTTTCACATTGGCCATCGCGCTCATTTTCGATGTTATTAATGGATTTCATGATGCCGCGAATTCGATAGCCACAATTGTAAGTACACGCGTTTTGCAGCCACGTTATGCAGTTTTGTGGGCTGCATTTTTCAACTTTGTTGCGATTTTGATTTTCGCGCCGCATGTTGCCGATACGATATCGAAGATTGTTACGATAAAGACGGGTGACGCGGCGTTTATTTTTGTTGTTTGCGCGGGTTTACTAGGCGCGATTTTTTGGAATCTTTTGACTTGGTTTCTCGGTCTGCCGAGTAGTTCCTCGCACGCATTGATTGGTGGTTTGATGGGCGCCGGTCTGACTTATAAGGGTGTGGGTGTCATCAACTGGTTCAAGATCAAGGAGACGATTCTGTTTATCCCTGTCGCGCCTTTGATGGGTATGGTTGGCGGCTTCTGCCTGATGGTTTGTGTGTTGTGGATTTTCCGAAAATGGAAACCGCAATCGGTCGACTTCTTCTTCCGCAAAGGGCAGTTGGTTTCGGCAGCTCTTTATAGTATTGGTCACGGCGCGAATGACGCTCAGAAGACAATGGGTATTATGGTCGCGTTGCTCGTCGCAGCCGGTTGGCATGACGGCGACAAGCTGAAGCGCTTGTGGGATTGTTCGCTGAACGAGAGTGATATTTGGATTATGCTTTCGTGCCAAATCGCGATGGCGCTTGGTACCGCGATGGGCGGTTGGCGAATTGTGAAGACGATGGGCATGAAGATTACGACGCTGAAACCTTATGGCGGTTTTTGCGCAGAGACAGGCGGGGCGTTGACAATCTTTTTCGCGTCTCATTTTGGAATTCCGGTCAGCACGACGCATGTTATCACGGGTTCCATTGTTGGCGTTGGCGCAACGGCCGGACGTTTGTCCGCGGTCAAGTGGGGTGTCGCTGGGCGCATCATCTGGGCTTGGATTTTCACGATACCTGCGGCAGCAATCGTTTCGTCGCTGACGTTTTTTGCATTCAAAATGATGTTCGCGGAACACTTCGCGGATAAGATAACTCAAATGATGTAGTTTTGCGGTTTATGCGGCTTTGAGATTGTTTGAGCATATTGACAATTGTCTGCTCTATGTTCGTACGCAGTATCGGAGTAAGAATTATATCTGGCTGAACAAGATGCTGGAGCTTGACAAGCAGTATCGGATTCATGTTTTTGGATGATGATGGCGACGCAATTTTGTTGGTGCGCGAAATCCATAATGATTATCTTGAGCAAGAGAAGAAGAAGGGACGCGTCATCGGGGAAATCAATCCGAGAACCGGGAAGCCTGACCCGGCGATGAATGAGTGGGATGATTTGAGTTTTGGTTATCGTTACGGCGAATGCTATAACGATGACTCCGTAGCACCGACGAATTCGATTTTGCGGGATTATGATGAGTTGTCTGATGATGGTCGCGCGTTTGGACGGTTGTTTGTGGAGCGTATTCCGCAGTATTTGAAGAAGGTTGGTTTTGTTGTCTATCGTGTGAGTTAGCAACAAAAAAGCCGCAATCTGAAAAATCAAATTGCGGCAACACTTAAAATATTATTCTGGTCTAGTAACGCTCGAGTTTTTGCTGGACTTTCATCTGGCGTCTGCGAGCCTTGCGACGAGAAGCTTCTATTTTGCGGCGTTTACAAATGCACGGTTTCTCAAAGAATTCGCGTCGACGGGTTTCCGCGAGGATACCTGCCTTTTGGCATTCTTTCTTAAAACGCTTCAGTGCTTTTTCGATCGGTTCATCAGGTCCGACTTCCACGAAGCTCATCGCAAATCAACTCCTCTCTATTGTGTATTTTTTCAATGCTGTTCCTTTGTCTCCTTCAGTTCCTTGGGAAAACGGTCGGATACAAAAAACGACAATGACGCTTTTAGCGGTTTTATTTACAGAGATACTGGGAATTTCTTCAAAATTACAAGATTTTTGGTCAACAAAACGGTTTTTGATTGATACCTATATTGTGTTATGAATACAGATTTACTGAATGTTTTGAATGCTGCTCTTGATTGCGCGGGCGGGATTTTGATGTCTCATTACGGTCATTTGTCTCGTGGCGATGTAGGCACAAAGTTGAATGCCATGGATTTGGTCACGGTTGCGGATCGTGAGAGTGAGGGGGCAATTCGGGAGCTTGTGGGGAAGTGTTTTCCGCATCATGCCATTTTGGGTGAGGAAAAGGGCGGAGATTATCACCGTGTCGATAAGGGGACTCGGTGGATTATTGACCCTCTGGATGGGACGACGAATTTCAGTCACTCATATCCGCAGTTTTGTGTGTCGATTGGTGTCGAGCATAATGGTGTCATGGAGGCTGCAGGTGTTTTCGCGCCGTTCTATGGCGAGCGTTTTCTGGCGGTGCGTGGCAAGGGGGCAACGCTGAATGACCGGCGGATACGTGTTTCGGATCGGCAGGTGATGAGCGATTGTCTGTCGGTGACGGGTTTTCCGTATGAGCGGGACAGGGTCGGGCATTTTCTGAATGACTGGGCGGCGATTTTGCCGAAGGTTCATGGAATTTTGCGTCTTGGTAGCGCGGCGCTGGATATGTGTTCGGTCGCTTGCGGTCGTCTGGATTTTTTTTGGGAGGAGCACCTCCACGCTTGGGACACGGCGGCCAGTTGGCTGATTGTGGAGGAGGCTGGCGGGCGCGTGAGTGGTTTCGACGGCTCGGCTTTTGACCCGTTTGGCAGCGAGACACTGGCGAGTAATGGTCATGTTCATGATGAGGTTTCGGGTGTGCTGAGCGGCGTTCGTTCGGGCACGGTTCCGGGGCTGTTTGTGACTTCCATGGAAAAGGATTGATTGCCTTGTCAGAGAATTTGACGCCTCTTGTTGGGATGGATTTGCCTGAGCTGACGGCGCTTGTGACTGCCGCCGGGCAACCGCCATTCCGTGCCAAACAGCTGCATCACTGGCTCTACCGTCTGGGCACCCGTGAATTTTCGGAGATGACGAATCTCGCGAAGGTTTTTCGCGAGTGGCTCGAGGGACATTGTGTGACGGGTTTGCCGCGGGTCGTCGACCGGCGTGAGTCAGCGGAGGACGAGACGGTGAAGCTGTTGCTTGAGTTGAGCGATGGCGAGCTTGTCGAGAGCGTTTTGATGCGTGAGCGTGACTGGTGGACGGTTTGCGTTTCGTCGCAGGTTGGCTGCGCTCTGGGGTGCACGTTTTGCACAACGGGCGCCGGTGGATTTCGGCGTGATTTGACGTGCGGCGAAATTGTCGGTCAGGTCATCGAGGCGCGGCGACTGGTGCCGGATGGGGAATTTCTGCGGAATATTGTTTTTATGGGGATGGGTGAGCCACTGCTGAATCCGACGGCAGTGACAGGCGCGTTGCGCATTCTGACGGATCCCGATGGGATGGCTGTCGCGTCGCGACGCATTACGCTGAGCACCGCCGGGATTGTCCCGGAGCTGCGGCGGCTGAGCGAAAAGGATTTGGGAATTAATATCGCCATCTCGCTGCATGGCGTTTGCGATGAGGAAAGAAATAAGATTATGCCCATCGGGCGGCGTTGGCCCATCGCGGAGATTCTTGCGGCATGTCGGGAGTTTGGGTTGCGGCCACGGCGGCGGATTACATTTGAGTATGTGTTGCTCGGGGGCGTGAATGACAGTGATGCCCACGCCCGGGCGTTGGGGAAGTTGCTGCGCGGGATGCCGTGTAAAATCAATTTGATTCCGTATAATCCGAGTAAGGTTTTGCCTTATCGCCGGCCGAGTATGGATAGGGTGAATCGCTTTCAGGATATTCTGCTTCACCAGAATTATACGGTGTGCGTGCGGTTCTCGAAAGGTCTGGATGTCGATGGCGCTTGCGGGCAGCTCGCTGGCCGTCATCGCAATGGTGCCGATTCATGAGTTTCGCTTTTGATGGGCAAGTGTATTATCCCGATTTGTGGCGCGATGAGATGCCGTGGCTGCATCTGGGTTGCAGTACGCGGAAGTTTGTGACGGGTGGACCTTCGCCGGAGGGGTCGACGCGTGAGGCACGGGCGTTGGTGGAGCTTCTTGGGCTGGAGGCGCCGTTGTTGCGTTGCTGGCAGAAGCATACGAATCGCGTCGCGGTGGCGGGCGCTGAGGAACTGGCGCAGGCGAATCGCGAGGGCTATTTTATGTGGGATGAGACGGATGGCGTTGTGTGTCCCGTTGCAGGTGGTGGCGTGTGTGTGGCTTATACGGCGGATTGCGTTCCGGTGCTGTTGGTTGATTGCCGGACACGGGCTGTCGCGGCGGTGCATAGCGGGTGGCGCGGAACGGTGGGGCGAATCGCGAGCAGGGGTGTGGATTTGATGCTTGCCCAAGGAAGTCGTGCCGAGGATTTGCGGGCGTGGATTGGGCCTTGCGCAAGTGGTCGGCGGTATGAGGTTTCGGAAGAATTGATTGCTCAGTTTCTCGATGAGTTTTCAGATGCGGCGAGCGATGGAGTGAGTTTCGTTGATGGGCGGCTGTTGAATTTGCCGGCGTTGGTGATGTTTCAGTTGCGTTGCGGCGGGCTGCGTGAGGATGCGATTGTGAATTCGGATTTGTGTACGATTGAGCATTGCGATTTGTTTTCTTCGTATCGGATGCGCGCAAATGAAGAGGACAAAAGCCGCATTATCAGTTTTGTTTACGCGGCGCCGGATGGCGGGTGCATGTGATGGCGCTGACTCCGAGAGTTGTTGTGATTGCGGGGCCAACGGGTGTCGGCAAAACAGCCGTCGCGGTTGAGCTAGCACGGCTGCTGGGCAGCGAGATTATCAACGCGGACTCGATGCAGGTTTATCGGCATCTGTCGATTGGCACCGCGAAACCCAGTGCCGATGAGCTTGGCGGGGTGGTGTGTCATTTGACGGATCATGTCGACCCGGACCATCAGTATAATCTTGGGGATTTTATGGCGGAGGCATGCCCGCTGGTCGAGGGGCTGTTGGAACGTGGGAAGTGTCCGGTGGTGAGCGGCGGAACGGGCCTGTATTTGAAGGGTTTGCTGCATGGGGTTTTCGAGGATTTTTCGCGTGATGCCGGTGTGCGGGCGGAGCTGGAGCGGCGCGTGGAAAGCGAGGGGCTGTCGGCGCTCTATGATGAGCTACGGCAGGTTGACCCGGTGGCGGCGGGTCGGATTATGGCGGGGGATCGCGTGCGCGTGGTGCGGGCGCTGGAAGTGTGGCACGCGACGGGACGGCGAATCTCGGATTTGCAGCAGCAAGCGGGCGGAGAGCCGCAATATCCCACACGGTATTTTGTGCTGAACCGGAGCCGCGAGGATTTGTACGCGCGGATTAATGCCCGCGTCGAGGTTATGTTGGAGCGTGGGCTGCTTGATGAGGTGCGTGAGTATTTGGCACTGGGTTATGGGCGCGAGAATCCGGCCATTCGCGCGCTCGGGTATAGCGAGATGATTGATTATCTGCATGGCGATTTGGATTTGGCGACGGCAGTTGAGGCGATGAAGACAAAGAGCCGGCAGTATTGCAAGCGCCAGTTGACGTGGTTCCGCAGTGTTCGTTACGCGAAGTGGGTGGAGCTTGGGCATGACGGAAGCGCGCTCAACACCGCAAGGGAGCTTGTGGGCCGCCTTGAGGGTGATGGCGCGCTGTAATCCGCGTTGTCGGGTGTGGTTTTATTTGGTCTGAATGACCGTTGATTGCGAGGCGCAGATTCTGAAAACATTTTGTTATTTGAGATTCCGGTAGCGACGCCCACGGCTGATGCTTCTTTCACGAGATAGATGTCGAAGATTTTATTTCCTTGTCTTCGGCGTATTATTGTAGTTATCTTTGAGGTGCAAACGCAATGATTATCCTTGTTACGGGTGGAAGTGGACATACCGGTAGCCGTCTTGTTCGTCAGCTTTTGTCTGATGGACATCGTGTTTTCGTGTTGTCGCGGACTCCGTCGAAGTTGAGTTCGTTTGGGAACAGTATTACTATCGTTCATGGTGATTTGACTTCTCCGGCTGAGGATTACACGGGGCAGATTGACGCACCTTTGGACGCGATTGTCGCGATGACGCATATTCGTTTCGCGGAACGTGTTATTGATTTGGCTCATCGCGTTGGTTGTCGTCGTGTTGTTTGCATGTCGAGCACGCGGCGGTTCACGCGCTTCCCCGAGGAGACCGCTCGCGCCGTGATTGCGGGCGAGGGCGCGCTTGAGCAATCGGATTTGGATTACACGATTATTCGCCCGACGATGATTTACGGCGGTGACACAGATAATAATTTGACGCATCTCGTTCGGGCGCTTGGGCGTTATCCCATACACCCGCTGCCGGACGGCGGGCGGATGCTGTGGCAACCGATTTATACTTGGGATGTTGTTCACGCGGTGACGGGAGCGCTTGCGCGGCGCGAGTCAACAAGCCGAAAGAGTTTCACGGTCGCCGGGCCACAGGCGTTGAGTTATCGTGAGATTGTCGAAACGATTTTGAATGAGATGGGTCGGCGGCGACGTGTTTTGCTTGTGCCTGTGCCGATTGGTTTTGTCGGCGGGCTGTGCGGGTTGTGGACTCGCATTAGTGGGCGGCGGGCTGTGCTGACGCCGGATCAGATAGCGCGGTTGCGTGAGGATAAGGCTTTTGACGCTCGCCCCTCGATTGAGGCTCTGGGATATTCGCCGACGGAGTTTGTGGATGGCATTCGCGCCAAGCTACGCGGCGAGGCTTGAGAAAGGATATTAGGATGGGTCTGTTTGGTCGTCGAAAGCGTGAAGTGAAGAAGTCTCCGACTTCGTCTCGCCCGGACTATATGTCCATCGAGCCGTCGACGATTAATGACCCGGCGGAACGAAAGAAGTTGATACAGAAGCAGTTGCGTTATCTGAACGCCTTGGTCATGCACAAGAATACCTATCATCCCCCGAGGAAAGAGGTATCGCCGTTGGTCAATTTTTTGCACGTTTGTTGCGCGTATTTTTTCGTTATCTTGTTGTATCCCATCACGTTCGTTGTGACAGGGTGTGCCAGTTTGCTTGTTGATTACAAGGGCGTGACCGAACACACGAGTTTCACGCAGGCGATGATGCCGCGCTTGATGCGGTTCATTTATCTTGTGATTGATATTATCGTCGACGTGCTTATGTATCTTCCGCGGCTGGTTCAGCGAATGTTCAGGAAGCGGAACGACAACGGCGACAACAACAAATCGTCTTGAGCCATGTTTGGATAATCACCCAGAGAGTCACGAAGCCGTCGCCCCAGTAGAGTTTTTTACCTTCGGCGCCCGTGCGCGGATGATACTCGACGGGGATTTCAACGATGTTGTGCCCGGCCGCAATGAGCGCAAGTGTCAGCTCCATGGTGAACGCCATGTCTTTGCGTTGGAAACTCATTCCGCTGATAATGTCACGGCGGAACATCTGGTAGCAGGTTTCCACGTCGGTTAACTTTGTTCCCCAAAGAATGTTCGTGACGATGTTCAACACGCGGTTGCCGATGTATTGGAGTATTGTCATTTGGGGTTTGGCGTCGAGGAAACGTGAGCCGAAGACGACATTGCATTTTCCGTTCTCGATTGGTTGCATGAGTTTTGGCAACGCATTGGGGTCAAGTTCGAGGTCGGCATCCTGAAAGACGACGACGTCGCCGGTGGCTTGTTCCAGTCCCTCTTGGAGGGCTCCCCCACGGCCGTTGCGTTTGGTCTGGAAAATGATTCGCGCTTCGGGGGTTTCGCTTCCGAACGCTTCAAGCAGTTCGCGTGTGCCATCCGTGCTGTTGCCATCGACAATGATTATTTCTTTGTTCACGGGCAATGCCTGTACGGCGCGAAGCACCTCCATGACGGTTGGCGCCTCGTTGTAGACCGGAATGATGACAGAGAGCTTGATATCCATAGAAAACAAATACCCTGTTCGCGGGTCTTTTATACGACATCAGGTGACGTAAGCGCGCGAATGAGGCGTGATTTGCTATTACGGTATAGTTTTGGTTTGCGCGAGTTCGATGAGGCGCTTGACGACGTTGCCGACGATGATGTTTGGCGTGCTGGCTCCGGCCGTGATGGCGATGACGGGGTTGGGCGTTTGCGGCGTTATCAGCCATTGTTTGTCCGTCTGGATGATTGGCGCCAGTTCGCCGTTGCGTAGTGTGCGGACCGTAGTCAGGTCGCGCAAATCTGTCGCGTCTTCGATGTGCAGTGTCGGCGCGAATTCTGAGGCAAGGCGCGCAAGGTGGGCAGTGTTGGAGCTGTTGAAGCCGCCAATGACAATTACTAAATCCGGTTTGAGTGCGGACAATTCTCTGACGGCGTCCTGTCGCTCTTGTGTAGCGTTGCAGATGGTCTCGAAATTGCGGAAGTACTGTTGAATGATGGTTTCGTCGTCGGTTTTCTCGCGCGCCGCGATGGCGTCTCTCAGAATGTTGGCGATGACGATGCTCTCTTGTTTGAGCATTGTTGTCTGGTTTGCCATTCCGATTTTTTGGAGATGTCGCGTTTGGTCGAATCCGTTGCTGATGGTGCCGATGCCGCCGAGTTGTTCGGTGGTCAATGGCTCGCCGGTGATGATGGATTGCACCAGCATCTTGGCTTGTTTGATTCCGCGCAAGATGATGTAGTTGCCCCCAGCGGCTTCCGCTCTGCTTGCGGTCGCCATCGTCTCTTCGTGTTTGGGGTTTCCGTGGATGACCGCGGTGAATCCGTCACGCGCGAACTTCTCGACTTGGCGCCATACTTTTTTGACCGAGCCGCATGTGGTGTCGATGAGTTTGGCTCCGGCATCCAACAGTTCGCGCTCGCGTTTCACGGGCAGTCCGAAAGCCGTGACGATGACTTTGTCGCCGGGCGACGTGGCGATGGGCGGGTCAGATTTGTCGGGGATAAGGATTCCCATTTCGCGCAGTCGCGCGTTGACTTGCGGGTTGTGGATGATTTCGGCGGTGAGCCTGAGTGTCTCGCGCGGGTTGTCGCGGCGAGCGGCATACGCCAGTTCGATCGCGCGTCGCACACCGTAGCAAAACCCAAAGCAGCGAGCGAGATGAATGGTGAGCGGCGGAGCGTCGAGGCGGTTGGCGTTCGCGATGATTTGCTCGATGAGCGGACTGTCATAGTCTTGGGCGACGTCGAAAGTCTTGTTGAGTTTTGTGTTCATAGGATGTTCACCAAATCATTAATCATCGTTTTTGTCATCGTTCTTCTTGAGATTTTTGAGGATACTTTTTCCGGCATTGCCAATCTCACGAACAGTCTCGCGGGCGTTTTCCTCGATTGGTTTGCTCTGAGATGATATGGTGTCAATGATTTGGTTGACCGAGTCGAGCGACTCCGTGGCCTGCTTGCGCGAGGCGTCCAAGTCGTTGAGTGTGGTCTCGATGTTCTCTTTTGTTTTGATGAGCGAGTTGATTGTTTTCTTTGCCTGCTCGCCGGTTTGTTTGAGCTTGGCGGTGTGTGTGGAGATGGCTTCGGTTGCGGATGTTATTTGTTGTGTTGTGTCGGCGACTTTGTCTTCGACTTTTTGTTGAGTCGCCTTGAGCCATTGCTTGAATTCGTGCGAGTTCTCGTCGATTTGTCTTTGCGCTGTTTTGACGACATCCGTCACATTGTTTGTTGTGTCGGTGACTTTGTCGACGGTTTTGTTTGTTCCAATTTTGTCCGTGATTTCTTGAGGTATCAATTTGAGAAAAAGTACTGCCGCAACTCCGAGGAGTATGAGCATGACGATGGTGGAGAAGGCACATGAAGCGCAACTCTTTTTGCCGCGTGGAGCGTATGTGTCGTCATCGTCATATCGCGCATATCGGCGGCCGGTGTCGTCGCGCTCGAGTCCTCTGTCGCGTTTGTCTCCGTATCGGTGCTGGTGTCGTGGCATGTGATGATTCCTCCAGAGATGATCTATAGTATAGTTACCTTATGGATTTCAGTCGATTACAAAATCAGCAAAAGTCGCGTTAATCGCGTTGGCAATATCGTGTGGTTTTGCCTCGATTTGGATTCCGATTTTGCCTGCGCTGAAGAAAAAGAGATTGAGTTGCTGAGCCGATTGTTGGATGAATGTTTTGAAGCTTTTTTTCATGGCGAGCGGCGAGCATCCCCCACGGATGTATCCGGTTGTGTTGAAGAGGTCTTTGACATGAATCATGTCGATACTTTTTTCGCCTGCGGTTTTTGCGGCTTTCTTCAAATCGATTTCGCACGTTACGGGGAGAACAAACACATAGAACTCGCGTGATGCCCCTTGCAATACGAGTGTTTTGAATACGTGCTCGGGATTCTGATTGAGTTTCTCGGCAACCGCGACGCCATCGATTCTTCCGTCCGTCGATTCATATTCGTGCGTGTTGTAGGGGATTTTGTTTTTATCCAGAAACCTCATCGCGTTCGTTTTGTGAATTGCCATTGTCGCTTATTCTTTTGTCGGGTTGTTTTGGTTTCCGTTCTTTTTGTCCTCATCCGATTCGGGAAAGAGTTCCGGTGTTTGTATCGTTTCGTCGGTTGTGTGGCAGAGTCTGCATCGCGGCTCGTAGCTCTCGGCTTCTCCGACGAGGACTCTATCGCCGTCTGGGGCGATTGTTTTGCGCTGTGTTCTGCCGGCGGGGTTGCCGCAAACGACGCAAATCGCAAGTGTTTTCTGGACGTACTCGGCTAGCGCCATGAGTGTCGGGACGGGTTCCCATGGGACTCCGGAGCTGTCTTGGTCAAGGCCGGCGCAGATGACTCGGATTCCTCTGTCGGCGAGCGTCTGGACGACTTCGACGAGTTCGTTTCCGAGGAATTGTATTTCGTCTATTCCGACGACTTCGGTATCGGTGGGGACGAGCGGCAAAATCTCTTGTGGTGTGTCAATGACGAAGCATGGGATTGTCAGTCTGGAGTGCGACGCGATGGCGGTTTTTTCGTATCTGTCATCGATTCTTGGTTTGAACGCGATGACTCTTCGCTTAGCGATTTGTGCCCTGCGCAGACGCCTGATAAGCTCCTCGCTTTTTCCGCTGAACATAGGTCCACAGATGACTTCAATCCATCCGGCGATTGTTCCTCCGGGGTGTGGTCTTATCATGTCCATGGTGTTTGCTTCTTTCTTGGTCGGAATAAAGGGTTGTGATAAAAGATAAAGGCGAAGTTACCGCAATCGTCCGAAAAGCGTCTCGCGGGTACTTCGCCCAAAAAAGCACCTTTATGTTCTCAGCATAAAGGTGATGTTGTTAACGACTTAGTATGTCTTGTCGAAATACGGCAGTTGTTTCCCCCATTGGTCTGCCAATGGGTACGCCGGTTCCATGAGAGGCTCATAGTTCGCGGGGACAGGCATCGGGAATGTGACTGTGTCGTAGATACCGACGGCTGTACGTGCTCCCCACCATCCAATACCTTTTGCTCCACCGACGAAGAAGCCGGTCACGGGATCGCTTTTGCGCCATTCGGAACTGATGTTCTTGGGCACTTCGACGACACCTGTGAAGATGTTAGCGACGCCTCGTCCGAGTTTTTGAGTCATTTTGGCGAATGCGCTGTCATCGCGATATTCATCGCCGTAGCGCTGAGCGTTTGCGGTTGTTGTGCATACACAGGCTGAAACTAATACTGCGGCACTGATTATATGAGACAATTTCATTTATTTTCTCCTCACCTTTGGGGCTGACCATTCGAGGTCATTTTTATTCTTATTTTAAGTTAGATTGTTCTGTTCAATACTTATTAGTATTTGGTTTTCGACCAACGTTCCTTGGCGTAACCTTTTTCAGCTTCCCAGCTGTAGTTGTCTTCCATTACAGTTTCGGGGTACATTGTCGGCTGGTAGCAAGCAGGTGTATCCCATGGGAATGTGACCATCTCGTAGATTCCGACTCCGAATCTCTGGCATGCCTTGAGAGTTCCTCTTCCGGCTCCGACAGTTAATCCGATACCCGGCGAAATGTTCTGCCAGTCGCGGGAGGCTTCTTTCGGAATCTCAGCCCAGAAAGTGGTGACATTTGTCAGACCACGCATAAATTTACGCCCAGATTGTGCCGATATGGATTCTGTATAGTAAGGCCCTTGGGCAGCTTGTGCCACGAGAGCAGAACCCAGTATTACCGCACAGAGTGCAAGTCTAAGGCTTGTGTTCATTTGCATCTACCTTATCATAGTCTGCATCGCCACGCATGATAAACTACGGACGACATTTTATATTTTGATTTTTACTACTTAATACTACTATAGCAAGAATACACTTTTACTGCAAGAAAAAAATGTGTTTTTTGTTTTTTTCGGGAAAAAAGTAGCAAAAAAGGATTTTGAGGCGTATATTCTATCATCCTTAGATGCTAACATGAAAACAGTTACCTCTTTATTATTTATTTTATTTTTGTTCGCGGCGTCATTTGTTCAGGCGGCGCCGGTTCGTGTTGTGGCTACAATTGAGCCTCTGGCGGATTGGGCGCGGATGGTTGGCGGCGATGATGTGACGGTTGAAACGTTGTTGGCGCCCGGTCATAGCCCTCATACTTATGACCCCACTCCGGGTGATATGCGCAAGACGGTAGAGGCAAGCGTTTTCCTGAAGGTTGGTCTTCATCTCGATGACTGGGCGGATCATATCGCCAATGCCGGGACATCGAGGGATGGCGTGACGACTCCGTGTCAGTTGCTGTCGCTCGGTGATTGGCTGAAGGCGTCGGCGTTGTTGCCGGATTTGTCGGGTATCGAGCCGAAGAGTGGCGTCGTGACACGTATCGGTCATGCGGGAGCGCATGACGATGGCGATGAGGCGCATCATCATGAGGAGGGTCATGGAACCGATCCGCATTTCTGGCTTGACCCGATTCTCGCGCAACGGTGCGTTGATGAGATCGCGCGGGCGCTGTGTGTTGTCGCTCCGGAGCGCGCGGACTGTTGGAAGGCGGGCGCCGCACGGGCACGGGGCGAGTTGGCAGTTCTGGATGATGTGTTGTCGTCGACGGTCGCGAGTTGTTCGCGGCGTGAGATTGCCTGTTTCCATGATGGCTATAAGTATCTGGCGGCACGCTATGGGTTGATTCGCGTGGCTGTGATTGAGGAGTACGCGGGCAAGGCTCCGGGCGAGCGTTATCTGATTGAGCTGGTGCGTGATATCAAGCGTTCGAAGCTGACGGCGATTTTCGCGGAGCCACAAATGAGTAGCCGTATCGCGAATGTGATTGCGCAGGAGGCGGGTGTGCGTGTGCTGATTCTGGACCCTCTGGGTGGAACGCCCGGGCGCGAAACATATCTGAAGAATATGCGGGCGAATGCGGCTGCGATTCGGGACGCGTTGAAGTAATTTGATTTTCGGTCAGAATTTGTGGCAAAATTGAGACGTCTAAAGATTTCGCCTGTCGGCCCTGAAATTCTCTTTTGTAGATTGTAGTAATACTTAAATATATATTGTTTGAATAGAAGTATAATGGGCACCATTTGTTTGGAGGAAAAAGCATGTCACGCATTCTAATAATTGATGATGATCAATCGATTCGTCTTATCATGTCACAGATTTTGCGGGCGGCTAAGTATGAGGTTGCGGAGCTTGATAGTGGTTTGCAAGTGCTCGAGGCCATCAAGGAATGGAAACCAGATATGCTGATTACGGATATCATGATGCCGGGGGCAACAGGTCAGGCGGTTTATCAGATTGTCCGGAGTAAGTTTGGCCCGGGGTTGCCGATTCTGGTTTGCTCGGGGACGACGCTGAAGTTCAAGAGCGAGCAGGCCGCGCAGGACCCGCTGCTCGGCTATATGTTTAAGCCGATTCGCCCGAAGGAATTCCTTGGCGAAGTGGTGTCGCTGTTCGAGGCGAAAAAAGCGCTGGACGCGAAAGAGCCCAAAGATGGAGAATAACCGGATGTCGCACGTTCATCCGCATATACCCTCCGGTGGAGGCTCGCAGGCTTCGCAGTTGCGAGTGAGTGTGAGTGAGTTGCATGATGGCCCGTTGCGTCGGGAGTTGAAGGTCACGCCAACGGCGCTGGATTTGTCGGATAGTACGTATCGTTTTCCGTTTGATGTCGAACTGGATTTGACGTTCGGTATGATTCATGACCAAGTTTACATGAAGGGTCGGGCGACGACGGTCGCGCTGACGGAGTGTGTGCGTTGTCTGGGCGAGGCTCGTGTGGAGCTTGTGGCGCATGTCGATGTGGTTTATGAGAAGAATGCGGAGTTGCTTTCGGTGGAGTCTCAGGCGCTGGGTGACGCGGATGGGAGTCTGGCGTATTTTAATGGCGAAGAGATTTTGTTCGCGTCGCAGATTCGCGAGTCTCTGATGGTTGAGCTGCCGGAAATGCCGCATTGCAGCGAGGATTGTAAGGGTTTGTGCAGCAGCTGTGGGTCAAATTTGAATCAAGGTCCATGTGGTTGCGCGTCGGCGGAGAGTGAATCGACGTCGGATGATTGTTCTTCGCAAAGTTGGCAAGATGCTTTGCGCAAATTGAAATTGGACTGACGTATATGAATCTAACTCCGGAACAGATTGACATGATTACACAGCTTGGTGAGATTATTCGTCACCAAACTTTTGCTCAGGAAATGATGAATGACTTTAGGAAGCAGTATCCCTATGCGATGCCGCCGAATCTCTTGACGATGATTGAGTCGAATCTGAAGGACAATATTCAGGTTTTGTATCGCGAGATGAATGTCATTCATAAACCTCAGAGCGAGAAGCGCCGGTGGGTTTGTAGTTCGTGTAAGTCCGTTTTCGCGACGCCACTACCCGGTGGATTGTGCGATGAGTGTCGTGTGGCCGCGGCGGCCGCGGCTTCGCAGCCGGATTATTCGCAGTTCAATGCTGTTTTGCGGCGGACAACGCGCGTGGCCGAGACGCCGGAAGCAACGCCGACAACGCCGAAGCCGGAGGCCGTCAAACCGGCCAAGAATGAGGATGCGTCAACGGTGAGTACTTCTGTTGCCAAGAAACGCAAGTCGTCGGGCGGCAGCAAGAAGAAGAAAAAGTAGCCGCCGCCAACGTTATGTTGCGGGGTGCTGCTATTCGGCGGCGCGGACGCAGAGGTTGAATGGCAGGCTGCTGTTACCGATTATCATGAAGTTGACCGAGAAGGTTACTTGCTGTTTTGGCTGGACGGTGATCGGCTGGATGAAGGGGGCGGAGGTTGTTGTTTGTTTGGGGCCAACCCATTTCCATTCTACGGGAACGCCTTTGTAACGTTTTTCGGTTGTTTTCGTTGTTGCTCTGTAGGCCAAGCCAATGTCGGCGTCCGTTTTCTCGAAGAGTACTTGCGCTTTGACCGGTTTGTCGCTTGTGTTGATGAATCCCATTCTGACGTCATAGGGTATCATGTAGTTGCCGATGGTGTCTTCGCGGGTGTTGCCGGGTCTGAGGAGTAGCGAGAGTGTTTGCGCAGCGGCGGGGCATCCTTCGGTTTGTACTCGCGGAAGTGCCATGGGGAATTTGTATCCGTCGGCGGTGAGTTTCGCGGCGTCGAATACGAGCGGCAGTGAGCGGATTGTTCCGTAGGGATAGACGCCGACTGCTCTGCCGAGAGCGCAGCCTTTGGGGGCGGTGGTCATGTTGACTTCGTCGGTTGTTGTGGCGGCTTTGTCGAGCCATTTGACGAATTCGGTTTTGATTTCTTCTTTCGGTGTTGATGGAATCGCAAGGACATCGACTTGCAGTTGCGGGCGGGCGTCTTCGTCGGCGGTGTTGATGATCGCGCGGACGTAGCCGAAGCAGTTGACGTTGCGGCTGGCGTCGTTGCCGTCGTCGATGTTGCCGAATCTTTTACCGTAGGCGATGACTTCGCTTGTGCCCGGCTCGATGACGACTTTCGAGATTGGTCTGTCCCAGTCGTTGTCCATAACGCGTGTGGCGATGGCGCTCTCGAACTCGTGTACGGAGCCGATGATGCCTTCTTGTTTGATGATTTGTTGCGGCTCGATGGTCACGGATTCTTTGCCGAGATTCTTGACGGAGACGACCAGTCGTTGCGCTTGTTCTTTGTCTTTGATTTGCAGATGGAAGAAGAAGACGTCGAAGCTGGCGTCGATTGCGTTGAACTGTGGCATTTTGATTTGTGTGCGAACGTCGAGCGGAATCGGCGTGCTTGTTGTGCCGCAATCGTCGAGTATGTCACGTGTGGAGTAGAGAACCCCGTATCCTTTGAAGGATTCGGGGAGGTCGGAGATGATGCCGTAGTAGATTTGTCTGTCGGGTGAGAATCTGGTGAGCATGAGCGAATTGGTGCATCTGTCGCATTCGCATGATGGCTCAAGTTTTGTAATCTCGGATGGTCCGACATCGAAGCGAGGCTCGATTTCGGGGATGGACGGCGCAGGTATGGTTAATGGGGCCGCGCCGAGTGATGTGATTGCCAGTGTTGTTGCTGTCATCATCAAGCAGAATAAGCGTATCACCATGACTGATGTTATTCCTTTCGGATTTCGCTTTTGCGGCAAAGTCGCGAGCGTTGAGTATATGTAGTATTTACCTTATGTTATCGAATCTGTGCGAAAAATTGCGCTGTGTTGCTATTTCTTCCAGTCAACAGGGACGAATAGGATGGGCATGGGTAAGCAGCAGGCTCCGGGAGGCGTGAAGATGAAATCGATCTCTTCTGTTTTGCCTTTTGGAACGGGCGGGAGAATCTGGAGAATCGAGGCTTCGGGCGAAATCTGGATTCCGAGTTTGTCGCTCGGGACGGGGATGTTGCCTGTGGGGAATTTGCCTTTGGAGTTTTGGGGGACGACGAGCACGGAACTGCCGCACCACATGGACTGCTTGAAGATGTTCCATGTGAGCATGGCGAGACCGCGTCCATCGGAGCTTTGTCTTTTGAGTTTGCATTTGTACAGGACGCCGTAGTTGCCCGCTAAGCGTGAGTAGTTGGGTTTTCTGAAGGTTCCCTTTGTGGTGTCCATTCCGATGGTCCATGGGTCGATTTCACCTTCGGCGACCATGAGCTGGACGGGGCCTCGGGCGGAGTCAATGACGTATCCGGGGGCGTTTTCGATTTCGTATTCGGTGAGTCTGAATAGTCCACGACCGGCGTTTGCTTTGGGGCTTTCGATGACAGCGGCGCGTTTGGCGGCGTCGACGGAGTTCGTCTCGGGGTCGCATTGCACAACGTAAAGCCGTGCGGGCTGGCTGATTTCGATTTCGTGGAACGCATGGGAAAGGGCATCATATTCGACGAGGGTTTTTTCCATGTTCGCATCCAGAGGTTCCATCGCGTCAACGGGGATTGTTCTGGAAGCGGGCATTTTCTTGTTGGTGTCGAAGAATCCGGCCATGCCGTCCTTGGCGACCTGATGGTAGTTTTTGGACGGCTCGGGATAGGAGTATCTTTTCCATTTGAGTTCGAGTGGCGCTTTGCCGAGGTTCTCGATGACGAGAGAAATTTTGCGGGTTATGGGTGTGCCGACTTTTGAGTCTGATGTGTATCCGTCGGCAAGTCGGGCGACTTGGGAGCAGTTGTATTGGTAAATTCTGACCGTTCCGGGCTGGACGTTTTCGACGGCGGCAATTCCTTCAGGAACTCTGATGTATTCAGGGTCGTCCGAGAAGAACATCTGCGGTCCCCCGGCTTTAGCCTGCCACGGAATGCGTGGAAGGTCGGTTGTAATATCGTCGCCGAGAGAAAGGGTTTGTCCTGCTTTTTTTGCGTCCATCAATGTTTGCATCACTTCTTTGGAAACATCGGGGGCGGTGTCAGTTGGTGATGTTGGGTAATTGTAGTACTCGGGTTTTTTCGCGCATGCACAGGTGGCGATGACGACGAGAGCCATTGATATAATTAGTCTCTTCATTGAACAGGAATCCTCTTTCAGTTTGATTAATGAATATCACAGTTATATAGGGTAATGATTGGAAATCCTTTCAAATAAAAAGCACTGCGTTTTCCTCAACGAAAGTCGATTGGGGTTGTAGTTTAGAGGACAGCGAAGCGAAAGGATGTTCGCGTGGCCGCCGCGGAGGCGAAAGCAGCGACGCGGAGGAAAGTCCGGACACCATAGGGCAGGATGCCAGGTAACGCCTGGGACCGCAAGGGACGGAAAGTGCAACAGAAAGATACCGCCGACTGGCATGAGCTTAGGCAATTGTTTCAGGGTAAGGTTGAAATGGTGCGGTAAGAGCGCACCGGTGGCGCAGTAATGTGTCCGCCCGGCAAACCCCATCCGGTGCAAAACCAAATAGGGTTCGAGTAGCATGGAGCAATTCGTGTGATGTGTGTCGGCCCGACACAATAAAGAATCGGGTAGGTTGCGCAGAATCGGCTCGTGAGAGTCGATCGAGATGAATGGTCACGGCGGTGGCGCAAGTCGCCGCACAGAATCCGGCTTATAGAATGTCCTTTCGCTCCGCTGTTTTTATTCGGCGAGGAGCGCGGCGAGCGGAATGGTTTCCCATTCGATGGCGCAGATGGTGTCGCGAAGAATGAGCTGTCGCGTTTGCGGCAACATCACGACCTGATAGCATGTTCGGATGAATTTGTCTGTCGCGAATGCAACGCCGTTGGCGGTCGCGATGTCGCCGGAGAGTATGTCGCAAATGTCGCGCGCAGTGA
>JAAZBM010000001.1 GCA_012513815.1 Candidatus Sumerlaeota bacterium
CCAAATCCAGCAACTCATCCGCGGACAATTCGGGCGCGTTCACAATGACTTCGCTCAAACCGTAAAACGCCGCGATTGCGGGCAAATCGGCGATGGATCCAAGGACAACCTTGCCGGCAAAAGATTTCTCCGTTGCCGCGTCGTTGTTCAGCCGAATAAAGCCTTCGATGCTGAGATTCAGATACGCGTGGCTCTCCACGCTCGCCACTAAATCCGCCCCCAAATCGTGCAATCCGATGATGGCGACTTTGGGCGGTATCACGATTCCGCGATGACGTAAGAAACCCAACAGACGGTCGGTGATGAAGCGCATCACGCCAATGCAAAACACAGACCCCAAGAAGGCGAACAGATAAACATAACGTGAGAATTCGAGGTTGCGTGTGAAGAAATGAACTACCACAAAGGTGAGTGTCGCCTTGAAGCAAGCACGAGTAATGTTGCGCATGATGTTGCGGTTGAACGCGCGTCCCAGAAAGTCGTAGCACTTGCCGCGCGCAAGCCAGAACAGCCACACGGGCACCGCAATGGCAAACAACTCAACGTAATGTTTCGGGGTATAGTTGCCCGAGAGTTCAATGACGCCTGTGCCAAAGCGCATGAAGTACGCCGCGCACACGCCAAGCGTCATACCGATGAGGTCCGAAAGCACGAACCAAAGCAAAATCAGACGGGGCGACGTTGATTGTTGCGCGACTTTATTCTCGATGCAAAACTCTTTGTTTATATCTACAGGAGCCATATGGTATTAAACTAAAAACGGTCGCTGACTTTATGTCAAAAAAAGTATCTCAGCCGCCGACTATTTGCCATCGGGACCAAGTTTGATGTCAAACAGCGCGACGATTCCTTCCGCGTGAGCGAGCGTGATATCTTCCGTTGTTCCGTCATCTTTCTTGCGCTGCGTATGGATGCGCACCAGACACGTCGCGGTGCGACGGGTGCGATTATCCTCGACTGCCTCGGCAATAATAAGGTCGCCAAGCTTGCCGGTTTTGTAATAGGTGATGGAGCAGTGCATCGACACGCCACGCCCCACATCGGTGCAAGCGGCAGCAGCCAGCGCAAAATCTGCCAGTGTGAACAACACGCCGCCCTGAACATTGTTCATGCCGTTGACGTGATGTTTCTCGATGAGGACTTCCGCGCGGGCATAACCCTCGCGCTTCTCTGTAATGCGAATTCCATTGCGACGGCAAAACATATCGTTGTCGTTGAAATGACGAATCACTAAATCTTCCATTTTTTCCATAGCTATCAACTGTCTCCAATTAGTGATAATACAAAAACTTTTATTCTGTACTTGACTTGCAACAATAAAATGCGTTAAGATGATAAACAGATTAAGTTTTTGCAAAGAAGGTTTCTCATATGTCTGACAACAGTTCGCAGACCAAAATGGTTGCGGAATCGTCCTCCAAAAAAGAACGCAATCCCTGGTCATGGGTCCCCTCACTTTACTTTGCCGAAGGTATTCCCTATGTGCTTGTGATGACCGTTTCGGTTGCCATGTACAAGAAATTAGGTGTCAGCAACCGCGACATCGCTCTTTTCACCAGTCTGCTCTACTTGCCGTGGGTCATCAAGCCCCTGTGGAGCCCCTTGGTGGACTTGTATTGGACCAAGCGCAACTGGTCGACTTGGTTGCAGTTGCTGATGGGAATCTTCTTCCTTGTCATGGCCTTCACCCTGAACACGCCGGTGTGGTGGCTCGGCTCGCTTGGCGTCTTCACCATCATCGCCTTTGCCAGCGCGACACACGACATCGCCGCCGACGGGTTTTATATGCTCGGACTCAGTCCGCACCATCAGACATTCTTCACCGGTATTCGCTCGACCTTCTACCGTTTCGCTATGATTTTCGGTATGGGCTTCCTGCCTGCGTTGGCGGGTTATGTCGAAACACATACCGGACCGACTCCCGTGCCGATTGATGTACACGCCGCAGGCGAGGTTCAACAGATTCGCGAGATTGCCAAAGTCGCCGACCCGTTTGTGATTCTGGATCCGGCCGAGACACTGCGCATGGACGCCGGCACCACCGCCGCCGTCGGTCTTCGCCTCACCAACAAGCCTGACAAACCCGAGACAATTGTTTCGGTCGCGGTCAATCCGTCCAAGTGGTACAACACGTTTTTCCCCATTGGCAACGAGCGCCTTGTGACGATGGAAGGCGGTGACCGTCTTGTTTTCACCCCCGAGAACTGGGATCAACCACAGGATGTCGTTATCAAGGTCAACGAGAAACTCAACCAACCTGTTCAGGCGGTTTTCCTTGCCAAGTCCGGCAACATCCCCATGAGCTGGATGAGCTGCTTTGTCCTCTGTGGTATTCTTTTTGTTTGCATCGCGCTGTATCATATGTTCGTCCTGCCCAAGCCGTCCATCGATCATCCGATGCTGCATGAGGGCGAGAAACCCGCGCCCTTCCTGCGTGCCGCCGGTGGGTTGGCACTCTCCATCCTCGTGCCCATCTTCGCGTGCATAGGCATGTTCTACGGTGTGGCCGAATTCCTTGCGGTGTGCTTCCCCGTCACGATGTCCGGCATTCTTGGCGTGAGCGCCGGTGGTGATGCCGACGCCCTCAAGACCGCTCTCTCGGCCGCGCTAGCCGCGAACACGGGCAAGATGTTCGTCATCAAGGCCATTGGCGGAGCCATTGGATTGGCGCTCATTTGGTTTGTTACGTACTTCTTCTCCGGCCGCAACAACTCGCACGAAAAAGGGATCGGCTTCATGCAGGCGTCCGCCGGTCAAAAGGTCTGGTCAGTGGTGATGATTGCGTGGGTTTTCTGGCTTCTGCTTCATGGCGGCCACTCCATGGTGCGCTCGTTGGCTGCCGCCGACACCACCATCCCCGCCGACGTCTTCACCTTTGGCGCGGACTTCCTTATCATTGTGACGATGATTCTGCTCATGACCGCCAAGCCCGTCGGCAACCTCATGCTCAGTGCCTTGCATGGCGCCGCGCGTTTGTCCGGGATGGCCTTCGACGATGTCTTCATCTCATTCTTCCAGAAGCCCGGTATCCTGCGCATGATTGCGTTGCTGCTACTCTATCGTCTGGGCGAATCCATGCTCATCAAACTGAGCGGTCCCTTCCTGATTGGACCCCGTGACGAAGGCGCGCTCGGTCTGACCTTGTCGCAATATGGCGCGGCGTATGGCACCCTTGGCGTCCTCTGCCTGCTCATCGGCGGCATAACGGGCGGCTTCATCGCCTCCAAGTACGGACTCAAGAAATGCATTTGGTGGATGTTCCTGACCATCAACCTTAACCACTTGCTTTATGTTTTCCTAGCCTACGCCCGTCCGACCGACTTCACCACAGTGCTGTTGTGCGTTGGTGGCGAGCAGCTCGGATACGGTATCGGCTTCACCGCCTACATGATTTACATGCTCTACATCGCGGGCGAGAGCGAAAACAAAACTTCGCACTTCGCCATTTGTACGGGCTTCATGGCGCTCGGCATGATGCTTCCCGGCATGATAAGTGGCGCGATCTACGACCTGTGCAAAAGCCCGGCCGTGCTCGACCTGATGCCTGCCGGTATGGCTGCCGCCTCGGCCGGTTATCCGCTTTTCTTCGTCTGCGTTGTTGCCATGATTATCCCCGGCGCAATCGCGTTGTGCTTCGCGCCAATCGACCCCGAGTTTGGCAAAAAGACAAGCAAATAATAGCATCGCTCGCGTTTTCGTAAACGCGACGCGATAATAAAAAATGAGCGGCGACTTCGGATGATGTTCCGGAGCGCCGCTCACATTTTGTGGGCAAAATGCCAAAACTACTTTTCTTCGCTGACGGACAAATCTTCCGCAACTTTCAAGCGCAAAGTCTTCGTCGTGATGGGTTCCGTCGTTTTCTCCCACGGCCGCGCGTAAGCGAAATTCAAATCCACCGCCCCGGGTTTTACACCGACAAACGTAAACTCGAACACCCCGGGCGCACCGCACAATACTCTTGAATTATCAGTAAGATAGCGATTCTTCGTTTCCCGAACAATGCCTTCCTCGGCCATCTTGTACGACCAAATATACCCGGTCGTGGCGTTTCCATCAAATCGAGCGACAAACTCCTTTGCTGTTGACACTGTCAGTGTTGTTGTCGTTTCATTTGCCGATGGCGTCTCCCCTCCGTTTTGTGCCGACGGCGACGGAGCGCACCCCGTCATTAGCCCGGCGGCTGCCAAACAAATCATAGCTCTGAACATAATCGTACCTCCTATGAATTTGCAATAATATACCCGTCTCCATTTTTGGCAAATGATAAAAAGTAGTAAAAAATGATAAATTCGCCGATTCATGCGTATAGTTTTAAGCCAGACGCTTTTGCACCGGTCTTATAACAGGCGTAAAGGTTCGGACGATTTTGTCATCCGCGTGTCAGTGTGCCGCACTGACCTGTCGCGATGATTGATTTTTAAGGATAAGAGAATACCATGTCTCCCGATTATAACAAATTAGCATTGAAGTATCACAGCGAACCGGTCCCGGGTAAAATCTCGGTGATCCCGACGAAACCCGCCGTCACACAGATGGATCTTGCCTTGGCATACACTCCGGGTGTCGCGGCTCCCTGCCTCGAGATTCAGAAAAACCCCGAAGATGCCTACAAATACACTAGCCGTGGCAACCTCGTCGCGGTCATCACCAACGGCACCGCCGTTCTCGGACTTGGCAACATTGGCGCGCTGGCGGGCAAACCCGTTATGGAAGGCAAATCCCTTCTCTTCAAACGCTTCGCCGATGTCGACGCCGTCGATATCGAACTCAACACGGAGAACATCGAAGACATCATCCGCACCGTTAAGCTTATGGAACCCACTTTTGGTGGCGTGAATCTTGAAGACATCAAGGCGCCCGAGTGCTTCGAAATCGAGCAGCGCCTTATCGAGATGTGCGACATTCCCATCTTCCACGACGACCAGCATGGCACCGCCATCATCAGCGCGGCCGGGTTGCTCAACGCCTGCGAGCTTTCGGGACGTAAAGATTTGAGCAAAGTCCGCGTTGTCATCAGTGGCGCCGGTGCCGCGGCCATCAGCTGCGCGCGTCTCTACTGCCGCTTCGGCATCAAACGCGAAAATATCATCATGTGCGACAGCAAGGGTGTCATCAGCACCAAGCGCACCGACATCAACGAACAGAAGCGCGGTTTCGCTGTCGAAACAGACTGCAAAACGCTTGCCGAAGCCATGGTCGGAGCTGACATTTTCCTCGGCTTGTCCAAGGGCAACACGGTCTCCAAAGACATGGTCAAGACAATGGCGCCAAACCCTGTTATTTTCGCGATGGCCAACCCCATCCCCGAAATCAGCTACGAGGACGCCAAGTCCGCTCGCCCCGATGCCTATATGGCAACCGGCCGCAGCGACTATCCCAACCAGATTAATAACGTGCTCGGATTCCCGTTCATCTTCCGTGGCGCTCTCGATGTGCGCGCAAGCCGCATCACCGAGGAAATGAAGGAGGCCGCCGCTCGCGCTCTAGCCGCCCTCGCCCACGAGCCTGTCCCCGCTGACGTACTCGCCGCGTACAACATCGACAGCCTCGAGTTCGGCATGGACTACCTCATTCCCAAGCCATTCGACAAGCGCGTCCTGCTTTGGGAAGCACCCGCCGTGGCACAGGCCGCAATGATTTGCGGTGTCGCCCGCAAGGTCGTCGATATGGACGAGTACAAAAAAGAACTTGAAAAACGCCTTAAGGCAATGAACGAATAATTACGAGTCGTTCTCTCGAAATTGAAAAGCGGCGTGTCCCTGTCAGTGGGGGCACGCCGCAATTTGTTTGTCGCGGGATGAGCTATTCCGCCAACAGCCGTTTGAGACCTGTCAGCGCCAGCGTCTTGATGGTGCGCAACATCTGTTCTTCCGCGAACGGCGTCAATGTGCATTCGCCAAACTCAACACTGTGACCCGCCATCGCTGTCGTCGGCGAAATGCGGATATTCACATGCAAGCACGGGAACTCGTAGCTCAAATTGCCAATGTCAACCGAACCATGCGGCACCGGATGATCCATCGGCGGCTCGCCGCCGAGTTCTGACCACAATTCCTGATACCAACCCGCCAACTGCTTGTCAGCGCATAAATCATAGTACGCGTTTGGATCCTCGGTCACCTTGACCTTGCAACCCGTCGCCAGTGCGGCGGCATTGGCGCAATTGATGAGTTTCTCCTGCACCATAAACATCTCGTCCTTCGTCGCTCCACGCACTGAGAAGTGGGCGCGAGTATAATCCGGAACCATGTTAGCCCGCTCGCCACCATTGAGAATCACACCCGGGCAGCGTGTCGACAGTGGCAACTGTTTCTTCATCGCGTCAACCATCACAAACAACTGAATTATCGCGTCCAAAGCGTTCACGCCATTCCACGGGCACGAGGCGGCATGGGAGGATTTGCCAAAAAACTCAATGTCCGGCGTTGTGCAGGCAAGGGTCTTGTAATCGAATTCCGTGTACAAACCCGGATGCATCATCAGCGCGGCATCCACCCCCTTGAACGCGCCCTCGTGCAGCATCGTGATTTTGCCGCCAAACGTTTCTTCTGCCGGAGTGCCGATGTTGCTCACCTTGCCGCGGCCAACCTGCGGCAACACGGACGCTAATGCCCGAGCCGTAAAAACACCAACGGTGCCAATCATGTTGTGGCCGCATCCGTGACCAACGCCCGGCAACGCGTCGTACTCGGACAAAAACGCGATATGCGGGCCGGGGGCGCCACTGTCGCGGGTACATTGATACGCCGTCGGCAAGGAGCCGATGCCCTCAATCACTGTGTCCGTCAAACCGCCCTCGCGCGCTTGCGAAACAAGCCACTTGGCGGATTCGACTTCCTCGCCACTCAACTCGGGATGGTCAAACAAATGATGCAAACTCGTGACGATTGCGTCACGATGATTGTCAACGTACTCTTCGATTGCGCCGCGCAATTGCGCAAACTTGTCATTAGCTGTCATGATAATTTTACCTCTATCCTTAAAAAACAAAATACAATCTCACACGTGCAACACACAAAAATAGTTCTTTATCCCTGTGTGTTCTTCTTGCACTGTTCGCGAGCAATCTTCAGGCTGATATCTGCCTTCGCGTCACGGCCAATCCATCGCGCCGTCTTGTCGCGCGAGGCAATCAACTCGTTCGTCAACTCCATGCACTGCGGGCGAACACCCACGCGCCGCTTGGCGATGTCGCGCAACGCCCAGTTCACCGCTTTGCGAACAAAATTGCGCTCGTCCTGCGAATACTCACGAATCAAATCCAGATAAGGCAAGAAGTCCTCGTCCGGCATCTTTTTGGCATGACACGCCAGCGAACAAATCAGGACAAACCCCGCGCGACGGGTGAACTCACTCTCACATCGGCACCAACGTGCCGCGCGTTCGGGCGTTCCGTCGCAACGATAAATATAATTGTTGCATGCTTGGTCGCAAACATCCCATGAATCAAAATCCGCAACCCAATGTTCGAGCAAAGCGTCATTGCCCTCGGCCGGGTCGGCAATCAGCGGCGCGAGAATCCGCGCCTCGTGGTATCCGGTTTCCCACAGAGCAACCGCAAGAGCATGATTCTTGCCAATTTCCTTGGCCTTGGCGCGCAGCACCGGCATCGAGATGCCCAACAGTCCCTTCGAGGCGATGCCGTAGCGGGCCATCCCCGCCGCGTTTGTCGCGTTCGCGCAGCTACGCATCCACGACACAAGTTCTTTCAGGTTCTTATCCATAAGAGCATATAATACAAATGAAGATTGGTGAGATTGCCCACCCGATAAAAACTTGGGCATATTTTGTGAATACCTGTCGAAGGACTCTGTAAAATGACACTTGCAACATTCGCGCCGTACAAATTGCGTAGGCTTATCTGCCTCGTAGTGACGCCGGCGACTATCAAAATGGAGAAACAAATATGAAAAAAGGCATTCATCCAAAGCATGTTATGGCGACAGTCACCTGTGCTTGTGGCAATACATTCAAGGTAGGTTCAGTCAAGTCGGAATACAAAGTCGAAATTTGCTCAGCATGCCACCCCTACTTCACAGGACAGCAACGCTTTGTCGACACCGCCGGACGTATTGATAAGTTCCGTCAGCGTTATGCCAAAAACGAAGAGAAAAAAGCCGACAAGTAATAGCTCTTTTTAATAGAATAAAGCATTATCCTCCGAGACACATAAACACGGGTCTCGGAGGATTTTTTAGTTGTTATGGGATAAAGAGACAAGACAGACAAGCCTCAATAATATATAAGGTAATCACGGCGTAAAGGAAAAAAATGATTTTTTTTGAAAAAAAAGCTTGCATAATCGGCGCCGTTTGTGCTATAACATCTTTAATAGGTAACAAAAGGGTACAATTATCGCAAGACTATTGTATCAAATTGTGCTTAGTTTTTGGGTCGTGTTGCTTGGGACATCACAACACAAAAACATAGTTAAGACGCCACGCTAAGAGGATGCTTGGGACATCTGATTTGCACGGCAAACGCTGATTCTGACTGAGGATGCTTGGGACACCAAGGACAGAAAAAGCAAAAGGGTCTGAGGCATGTGATTGCCGTGGAAATCCACGCGCAAGACTTGCCAATGACACATATAATGAAGAGTTATTATAACCAAAAGGAGAACAATTGAGAAAATGTTCAGAAGTTATAAATCTATTTTAGCCTTGGGAGCTGCTGTTGCTCTCGCTGGTTCCGCCAGCGCGACAGCGACCGAATGGGCTGATTTGCAGACGACAGATTTGAGCGCCGCTGGCGTTCGTATGCTCGCCGCGAATCAGGCTCTCTATGTTGCCAGTAGCGGCAATAAGAATATTGCCAAATACGCTATTGGTGCTGATGGCAATGTTGATGGGACAACATTCACTGTCTCTTATACAGCAACTGCCAAAATGGGTAATGGTTGGCAAGGTACCGCCATTTCCAAAGACGGCGCTGCCCTATATATGGCAGCTGATGGTGCTTCGATCAGCGATGCTGACCCCGCCATTATCGTGAAGCTGAATGCCGCTGATGGTTCTGTGGACGAATCGTTCGCAATCGACGGTACAATGAACAATGTCGGTCGTCGTGGGGCGCTTGCGTCCTTGAGCGATGGTCGTCTTTTGACATTCGGTCTCGGTCACGCTGCCGCGCCTGAATATGTTCCTTTCTATAACATCGTCAGCGCAGACGGTATGACAAGCAGCGCTGCTGTTTACTTCGACCAGAATTGCGCCAACGGTGGTAGCTATGTGCTCGATGATGGAACAACCGTTGCCGGTACAATTCGTAGCGCTGCTACCAAGTTTGGTGCCGACGCTGCAAGTGACAAGGTTTTCTTCGTCAAGGGTGGCACCGTTCTTGAGATGACAGCAACTGACGGCGACTGGTCCTCGACCCCCACCGTCAAGATGTTCTTTGATAAAGAACTGGGTACATTGCCCTGGCAAGTCAACACACAGATTACTTATGACGCAGTCTCCGACATGCTCTATTTTGCAGTGCCCGGCAAGCTCTACAGCATCAACGCTTCAGATGCTGCCGATTACTCACTTCTTGCCATCGGTGGCTCGCAGTACACTGTGGCTCAGACATGGATTGGTGGCAAGACCTTCGCCTATGTCAATGGTGCTAACGTCTTTCAAATGAACGCCTATGCCGAAAAAGCTAAAGGCTCCGTCAAGGCAACCTTCACCGGTGTAACTGAAGGCGCATGGAAACTCAATGAGGCTGGCGCATGGAACGCAAGTGGCGACCAAATCGACAACCTCTATATTGGTTCCTATGATGTTATCTTTAAAGATGTTGAAGGCTACTTCACACCCGCGACACAGACCGTGACCGTCGAAGCCGGTGCAGTCGCCGAAGCCGCCGGTGAGTATGTTAAAGTCAGCGACCTTAAAGTGACCCTGACCGGTCCCGCCGCTGGCGCACAGTGGAGCATCGACAAAGGCGCAACATGGAACGAGAGTGGCGCGACCGTTTCCAACCTTACGGCTGGCAAACAGACCATCACGTTCAAAGCCGTTGAAGGTTGGGCCATACCCGCCGACTTCGAACAAGTGACGCTCGAAACCGGTAGCACCACCGAAAAAACATATGCTTACACCGAGAAACCTGCGGCAGCCGCTTATCAGTGGACAAAGGCCGGTTCATACGACCTTAGCGATTTGACGACAACCGCCGCGGCAATCAGCCGTATGACAACCGATAATGACGGTAACCTATACTTCAACCTTGGTATAGCCAAATTCGTCTTCCGTGTTGCCGCAGCCGAAGCGACCGCCCCCACCACAGGTACAGTCTTGGCAACCGGCACAGCCGGTACCTATGGCTTCCTTGGTATGGACTTCTTCCCCAATGGTGGCGTTGCTTTCGAAAACAACAAGGATATGTTCAAATACAATAATGATGGCACCCTTGCTGAAGAATGGGGTACCACGGGTACATTCACCTTTTCCGAAGGTCGTCAGGCAATTGCTTGCTATGCTGATGGTACAATCCTTGGCATCCCCGCAGCCGGTGGCACCTATGCGTTGAGAGTCGCTGCAGATGGTAAGACCGCTGACACAAAAGTCACAGGTTCCGGACCCACCACGTGGAGCAACCGTGACGCTTGCGGTCGTGGCAATGGTACAATCTATGTTTGCAACGGCTACAAACGCATCGATAAGGTTGTTGTCGTGGATAACGCCATTTACTCCTCAGTGAATGGTTTCGTTCCCGCGAAGAGCACAGCCTACAATGGTGGTGTTTTCTATGACGCTCTTTACAACGATGTCAACCTTGCCGTTGGCGACGAAGGTAAAGTTTACATCAGCGATGCCGATACTGGTGCGCTGAAACAAACAATCGTTATTAGTGGCGCACCTTCCGATACAGCTGTTGCTAACGAAACACTTTTTGTCTGCAAGACCAACAGAACCGTTGACTATTTCGTCAAGGGCACAAAGTTCACTGTTAACCTGGTTTGCGCCGACGAAGTTAATGCTCCTCAGTTCAGCATTGACGGTGGAGCAACTTGGAAAAATTCCGGTGAATTCTTTATCCTTGATCCTGACAGCACAACCGTCACGGTTTCCTTCAAACCGGTTCCCGGTTGGAATACACCTGCCTCGCAAGACGTCGCAGTTAACGAAGAAGTTGCTGATGTCGCTCTCACAGCTGAATATTGGCAGCCGACCGTCACAGCGACCGCTACCGAAGGTGGTACAATCACCCCCGCTGGTGATATCACCACAACAGTTGGCGAAAGCTTGACCTTCACAATGGCAGCTGACGATTTCTACAACTACACAAGCCTTGAAGTTGATGGCGCCCCGGTTCTTCCGAACCCCGAAACCTTCACCTTCGAGAACCTGACAGAAGACCACACAATCAACGCAGTCTTCACGCGTCAGGTTGCCGGTTCGCTCACCGTGAACCTTGATCCTGCCACAAGCACATCTTGGAGCATTGACGGTACGAATTGGAACGCCAGTGGCGCAACCCTTGAGGCACTTCCCGCCGGTAACTATGTCATTAACTTCAGATCACTTTCCGGTTACAGAGCACCCTCTGCAATCGCGCTGACAATGACTGAAGGCGTGTCAGTTACAAAGAGCGCCGCCTATACACCGGTTGCTGGTTTTGTTGACTGGATGAAGTACAAAGACGTCGTTGTTGCGCCTGAGTCAATTTCTCAATCTCAGGCATATCGCACCAACTGGAGTCGTCTTGATTTCGATAAAGCCCATAATGTCTATATTGGTGGTTATGGTGCCTTCGGTGATGCCCCCTATGGTATGGGTAGCGGTGGTGTTGTTACCTTCCCCTTCAACAACGCGACAGTTCCTGCAGCCTCCGACATCAAAGTCGCGGTTCAGAGCTTCTTCGGTCTGTGGCCTGCGGAGTGGACAGCCGGTGGCACAAACGGTATGATTGGACTTACTCCGGCAATTGACGGTGGTATGCTCCTTCATCAGGATAGTGGCTACAACTTCTCCTTCAAGACCAAAGAAGATGGAACAACTGACACAGCATTTGGTACAGATGGTGTCCGTCCGACAACCAACCGTTACGCGTCCGTTGTGACATTCCCCAATGGTGACTTCGGCCTTGTCTCCTTGGTAATTCCTGGTAACATGACGATTATTGACGGAGTTACAGGCGCAGAAAAAGGCTCTGTTTCTCTTGCAGGCTTCACTCAGCACCTTCGTAGTGCCTGTGCTGCCACAACCGATACAGTGTTTATCCTTGATAACGCTTACAAGCGCATCATGAAGCTCGTCTTTGATCCTGTGACCTACAATGTCATTCAGGCATCTGAGCTTTGCACACCTGTAAATGGTGGTCAACAAGCAGGTATCTACTACATTGCCAAAGACAACACGGTTGTTTATACGACCAATCTTGCCGGTGGTAAATTTATTCAGGTCTTCGGAGCTGACTCCGGTCAACTCATTCAGACTTTTGCCGGCGACTATTGCGATATCGCTTACACCAACACAGAGAAGGGTGACTTCCTTGTTGGTTGCAGCTATAGCAACACGACACTCGGTGTGTACAAACGCGCTGTTGCCTTCACAGTCAACATGCCCGGTGCACCTGAAGGCGCTCAGTGGAGCCCCGATGGTGGTACAACATGGTTTGCCGCCGGTGCGGGCTTTGCCCCTCAAGCCGCCGACAACACCATCCTCTTTAAGGATGTCGAAGGTTACTTCACACCCGCCTCTGTGGTCGTTCCTGAAGCCGAACGTGAATACACGCTCGCCGAAGGTACCTATGTCGCGAAGGTCGGTGATATCACAGTCAACCTCGCACCTGAAGGTGCCGCACCTCTTGGTGGTTGGATGCTCGTCAATAGCGCAATGTCTCCGACAGCCATCTCCTCCTGGAACGCCTCTGGCGCAACAGAAGCTGATGTTCCGTTCGGTCAGTACACCGTTACCTTCAAGGATGTTGCTGGCTACCAGAAGCCCGATGATATGGCCGTTGACCTCACAACAACCGAAGGTCTCGTCCTGACCGGTACCTACAGGCAAGTTGGTACATTGACAGTCGTCATCGACGGTCCTGCGGAAGCCAAGTGGATAGTCAGTGGTATCGATGGTCTCTTCAACAGTGGTCAAACCCTTAAGCTTGAAGCCGGCGAATACACCGTGTCCTTCACGGAAGTCGCCGATTGGGTAAAACCCGCTGACATGACTGTAACCATCACTGGTAACAACGACTCCAAGACACTTGTCGGTGTTTACGACGAGAGCACAGGTTCCATCAGCGTCTCCATCGAACCGGCTGCTGCCGTTTCCGAAGGCGCAAAGTGGAGCGTCGATGGTGGAGCGACATGGAACGAGTCCGGTGCGACAGTTGCCGACCTCGATCCGGATGAATACACCGTTATCTTCTCTGACCTCGGTATGGTTCGCTGGGCTTCGCCTGCGCCCATTAAGGTCACCGTCTCGAGCGGACAGACTGCAACAGCAACCGGTACATACTCCCGCTACGCGGAAGTCTGGGAACTCTTCTAAACCGAAGACCCCATACCCTGCTTAAGCAGTAAGCAATTCTCCCGAGGAGTCGAAAGACTCCCCGGGAGAACGCTTTTGTATAGGAAAGTGTGACCGCGAAAAGCGGAATTAAAACAAACTAAAATCAGGATTCGCCACGGCGAACACCATAAATCCAGAACAAAGAAAATGCCGAAACAATATATTTGATGATGATGTTCACGCCCGTAATCTCAATCAAAACCGACAGAGGCATCGTACCCGCAAAGGCGATGAAGACCATTAAAAACGAGTCTATGGGAATCGAGAAGGCATTGCTCACGGCGACGCGTGCCCACAAATGGCGCTCGCCAAGCCGCCGCCGCACCGCATTGTAGATTTCGGTATCAATCAGTTCCGAGACGCACATTCCGATGGTCGAGCCAAGGACGATTCGCGCGCCCGGCAGCAACACATTGCCGAACTCTGTCTGCTCGCCGACCTGCGGGTCCGGGGGGACATTGGACACAATCCAGAACACCACGAACGCCAACGTGTTCAGCACCGTCGCCAACAGGATTGTCAGGCGAGCGGCCATTGTGCCCAGTGCGCGGTGAATCAGGTCGCGCATCGTAAATGAGAATGGATACAGCAACGTGCCTGCGTCCATCGATGCGCCCAGCACCGTAATGATACGCAGACTGCTAATATTCGACAAAATCGTGATTGTCACATACAGGCTCGGCAACATAATCGCCGCGCGCATTGTGCCGTTCAAGTCACCTAACCATCCTCATCATAATCACAGAAAAATACAATCGTTTTCGGCGGTTCATGCGCCACCGTCGTGACTCAGAGCAAAATTCCGAGAATATACAGAAGGCCGAAGATGCTGTTGGTCTGCGCCACCGCCCGCATCGCAGGCATCATCTCGGCGGGCGTTTGGCCGTCGCGGCGGAAAGCCCGTGTCGCGTTCCACGCCGGGAGCAGTGCCGCTAAACACAGCAGGCTCCAACCGCCTATAATGCCCGATAGCACCAACCCAATGACGAATATATGTGTCGCCACAAAAACGCCTGCAAGGTACCAAACAGCGTGTTTATGCCCCAAAAGAATCACAAGAGTATGCCGTCCGTGCGCTTGGTCGGCCACACGGTCGCGGATGTTGTTTGCGGTCAGTATCTGAGCGATGTGTGCCGCCACGGGCAACGACACCACGATGACGCTCCATGGGACTTTGCCCGACAGCACGAAGCTCGTAATGGCCGCGATGCCTGTCCCCATCGACAAGCCCGCGATAGGTTCGCCGAACGGCGTTGCCGCGATGGGCAGCGGTCCGCCCGTGTATAGGTAGCCGATCAGCATGAAGACGCCGCCAACCGGAATCAGCAGCCAGCTAGTTGCGGCGCAAATCCCGATGCCCAGCGTGCCCGCCACTGCGTAGCACAACAGCGCCAGCGTCAACACAAAGCGCGGCGACGCGCCGTCGCGCACAATTGTGCCTCCGATGCCAACGGACGCCGCCGTGTCCAGTCCGCGGGCGTAGTCATAGTATTCATTGAACAGGTTTGTGGCGATTTGAATCAGCAGGCTTGCCGCGAGCATTGCCGCGAGTAGCCACGGTCGGCTGCCGAGCGTTCCGGTTCGCGTCCACACAAGGGCGACGCCGAGCATGAACGGAATGAATGTCGCGGTCAGTGAATGTGGCCGTAGCAATCGCCACCAGAAATCAGCTTTCCGTTGTGTCATTGCTGTTGTCATTGTCCGATTTGCTTTTGTGTGGCGGCGTGGTCTTGATGACCGGGTCGCGGTAAATGTAGGGCAACTTCGCCAGCGCCTCGCTCAGGCCGTTGCGCAACTCGCGGCGCTCCGTCTGCACCGACACCATGAGCGGACTATCAAGCAGATTGAACTCGAGTACACGGTTTTCGACTTCCGAGACACCGGCGCGGGTAGGGCGATACGAGACCGACTGACGCCCAAGTTGCGCCGCCACTGTCGCCGTCGTTCCATCGGTGCCGAACGGGTCAAGCACAGTTTCGCCCGCAAACGAAAACATTCGGATGAGGCGGTCAGGAATCGCGGCGGGCATCTGCGTCAAACTCGTGTGGTGGGATTCGCGCAAATACCAGTGCCCGTTGAAAAACGTCGTCCACTCCTTGCGCGTCATTCGCGACGCGTCCTTCATCTCCTTCGTGATGGGAGGCGCCTCGCCCGGTTTGCGGAAGACGAGGATGTGCGCGCAGTCAAGTTTGATGATGCCATTGCGCGGATACGGATACGACCCGGCGATGAACGTTCCCGCCGATGTCCGCTGCGGGGTGAAGCGCTGACAGACGATGCTGCCCATGAAGTCGAATCCGATTGCCTCGCAAAACCGCACAATCTCTGTGCGCGGCGATACTGCCTTAAACCGTCCGTATTCATTCTGGCGAATGAAGTGGTCGCCGGCGCATACGCACAGGCGGCAACCCTCGCGCAACACGCGCATGCACGCTGACCACGTCAGATTGAGCGTGTTGACATAGTTCTCATATGTGCCACCGGCGTCAGCGTCCTCAACAGAGTTCCACATAGGAGGCGCGGTCACGACAAGTTCGATGCTCGCGTCGCAAACTCTATGCATCAGACGGCAGTCACCGATTATTATTCGATGATTCGTCATACAGGAATATGCCGTTTTGGTGTGAGGAAATTCACAAACACTTAACGCTCGACAATTGGTTTGTCCGGAAAAATTGTATTTATTTAACACGAAATTGAAGTCAAATCAGATGGAACAAAACGAGCAACTCTGTCAGCTAGATGATGCCTGCGCCGCTCGTGAGAAAAACGGCGTTGCCAAGAACTCTGTGATTGCAGCGGTTGGCCTCACGTTGATGAAAATTATCGTTGGACTTATGACCGGTTCATTGGGTATTTTGGCCGAGGCGGCGCACTCGGCGCTCGACCTCATGGCCGCGCTCGTCACGTGGTTTGCCGTGCACGCTAGCAGCAAGGCCGCCGACAAAGAACACCCCTATGGGCATGGCAAAATTGAAAACCTTGCTGCGCTGTTCGAGACCTTCCTACTTCTTATCACGTGCGGTTGGATTATCTACGAGGCTTGCAACCGGATTTTTGGCAAGGGCGAACACGAGATAACGCTCAGCGTGTGGGCATTTCTTGTTATGTTCATCTCCATCATCGTCGACATCACGCGTTCGCGGATGCTCTATCGCGCGGCCCACAAGCACAACAGCCAAGCGCTCGAAGCCGACGCCCTCCACTTCTCGACGGATGTCTGGAGTTCCATGGTTGTCCTCTTTGGTCTGTTCATGGTCTGGATTTCCAAGATGGTTCCGAGCCTCGATTGGCTGCGCGAGGCCGACTCTGTGGCGGCGCTCTTTGTCGCGCTCATTGTCATCTCCGTCAGCATCCGACTGGGGATGCGTACTGTGGCGGCGCTGCTCGACTCATCGCCCGAAGGCGTCGAACAAAAGCTTGCCGCTTGCATCGAAGCGATGGACGGCGTTGTCAGTTGCCACCGCATTCGGGTGCGCACCTCCGGCCCCAAGATGTTCATCGATGCTCACGTCTGTATGCACGGCAGCCTCACGCTCGCCGCCGCGCACGAACTCATGGACAAAATCGAATCGGCGATTCAAAAGGACCATCCGCACGCGGATGTCACCATTCACCCCGAACCCAGCGAACATTCCGAAAAGTAAAACATCACCGGCGTGGCACGTGGGTTATGGCTCGTCCGTGATGATGTCCAGTTTCCAATTGCCTTCGTCAATGTTGACTTGTATCTCGCGCAAAATCCGGTTCGAGAGCACTGTCGCGACTGCGCCTTCGCCGGACAATACGATGTTGGCTCCGGCCTCGCTGAGTGCCTGTTCGTTACCCATGAATGTCGTGTAGGCGAAGACTTTAATGCGCGGATTGAGTGACCGTGTCGCCTTGACGATGTCGCTTGTCGGCGCGGTGGTCGCGGCAATAACGATGGCTTTGGCAGTGTCAATGCCCGCCGTCGTGAGCACGTCGGTGCGTGTGGCGTCGCCATGTATGGCATAGAGTCCGTGCACCTTCATCTCCTTGATTTTCTTCACGGTGTCGATATTCATTTCAAGCACAGTGACATGTGCGTCGTTTGCCAACAGCATGGGTGCGATGGTACGCCCCACGTGGCCATAGCCGACAAGAATAACGCAGTTTTTGCGGTTGCCCATCTCCTTGATTGTCTCCGTCGAGAGCTTCGTCGTCTTGCCGCTTCCGCCGTGGCGCGACAGATAAACGAGCAACGGGTTGATGGATTTGTAGAGCACCGGATTGAGCATAATCGAAATAATGGCGGTAGCGATGATTGCGCTGTTGAGCTCCTCGGGCAGCACACCGAGCGCCATGCCGAGCGTCCCGAGCATGAACGTGAATTCGCCGACTTGCGCCAACGCGACGCCGATAGAAATCGCCATCTTGAGCGGACGTCTGAACATCAATACCACGAGAACCGCAATCGCCGGTTTGACCAGCAAAACAATCGCAATGGTAACCAGTATCAAATGCCAGTTGACGAGTAGCGACATCGGATTGAACAGCATGCCGACCGACACGAAGAACAACACCGCGAAGGTGTCGCGGATGGGGAGCGCCTCGGATGCCGCGCGAACGCCGAAGTTGGACTGGCCAACCACAAGCCCTGCAAGGAAGGCACCAAGCGCCATCGATACGTCGAAAAAGTGCGCTGCGCCAACCGCAATACCTATCGCGAGTACCAAAACCGCCAACGTGAACAGGTCGCGTGTCCCGGTGCGGGCGACATAGGTCAGTAGGGCGGGCAGCACCTTTTGGCCGATGACCAACACTAACAACGACAGCAACACAAGCTTTACCACTGTCGCGCTCAGAATCCAAATGATGTTGCTCCCCGAGGTCTGATTGCCGAAGACCGCCGGCATCAAAACCAGAATGACAATAGTGAACAAGTCCTCGACCACAAGCCACCCGACGGCGCAATGTCCCGTCGGCGTGTGCAGGGCTTTGTTGTCGGACAAAACGCGCAAAAGGACAACCGTGCTCGCGACCGAAATCGCGATGCCGAATAGTATGCCGTTCGTCAACGAATAGCCCATCAGCCACAACGCCAGCGTCCCCGCGCAGATTGAACCAGAAATCTGCAGAATCGCGCCGGGAACCGCAATGTTGCGCACCGCGAGCAAGTCTTTGAGATGGAACTGCAACCCCAACCCAAACATCAACAGAATCACGCCAATCTCGGCTAGCTGCGACGCCAAATCGGGATTGGCGACAAAACCCGGCGAATACGGGCCAACAATAATGCCTGCTAACAAATAACCCACAATCGGCGAGAACCGCAACTTCTGGGTAATCAGCCCCAGTACCAATGCAATCCCGAGACTGACAATAATCGTCACAATCAAATCAACATTATGCAAAAAAACGAACAGCTCCGTTCCATATAATAAACTAGTTAAAAATACATTTCACATAAAGAAATGCAACGACAAAAGTGTAAATTGCAAGCGCTGTCACAGAGAAAACAAAATGGAGCGGGAAACGGGGTTCGAACCCGCGACCCTCAGCTTGGGAAGCTGATGCTCTACCAACTGAGCTATTCCCGCTCTGTGTTTTTTTGGTAATGTTCTTTTACATTGACGCCGCCGAATTGTTCGCTTTCGTCGGGGTCGAAAATCGGTCTCACCCGCTCGCATGTGTTACAAATCGACGGTTTGTCCGATGCCTTTTTCTTTCGCGCGCAGATAGACGCGTTTCGCGGTGACAAGATCGAGCGCTGCCGTGCCAACGGTTTCGAAAACGGAAATCTCCGATTCGCTCTCGCGCCCAGTCACGCGTCCCTCGATTAGTTCGCCGAGTTCGCCGGTGACGTTGTCGCGCGTGATGGCGCCACTGGCAAACGGAATCAGGAAGTCACCGCTTTCGTTGAGCGCGCCGTCGCGTGTGTCCACAAAAATCTTCGTTGCCCGCCGCAGCACCGTCTCGTCAATCTCTTGCATTTGTGGGGTATAGGCTCCCACTGCGTTGACATGCGCACCGTCCTTGAGCAGTTCGCCGCGGAAAACCGGATGGCGCGATGTCGTGACGGTGGTCACGATGTCCGCCTCGCGCACGGCATCGTCCGGCGATGTCGCGGCGTGAATGACAGCGCTAAATCCGGTCAGTTGTTTTTGCATCTTCTCGGCAAACGCTTCGGCGCGTTCTTGCGCCACATCGAAGACTCTGACGATTTCCAATTTTGGGCGCGCGGTGAGCATCGCTTCGAGTTGCGTCTCAGCCTGTCCGCCTGTCCCGAAGATTGCGCCGACGCGTGCGTTGTTGTTCGCGAGCAGTCGTGTTGCCGTTCCGCTGACGGCGCCCGTGCGCAGTCGCGTGAGACATGTGCCATCCAACAGCGCGCAAGTTTCGCCCGTCATCTCGTCAAGGAGCACCATTGTTGCCGGCACGGAGTTGCGCCCTTTGGCGATGTTGTTCGGATAGACGGACACAATCTTGACGCCGAGCGCACCGCTCTTGGCGCAGTAGCCCTGCATATACAGCGATTGTCCACTGCCCTCGGGTACGTCGATATTGGTGCGAAGCGGAATCACGCATTTACCGGTAGAGTACTCGGCAAGGGCATCCGCGGCCGCGTCGATTGCCTCGCTCATGGTGAACACCGAACGAATATCTTTCTCGTTCAACAACAAAATTTTCATTACTTCATCCTCGACTTTTCGAATTCATCACGCAACGCGGCGCGTTCTTCAGGACTGAATCGCATGGCGGCTGTTGCCATTCCAATATCGCGGCGCTTGCTGCTCTGGCGCGTCTCGATGTACAGTCCCAGTGCCGCATAAAAGAGACTTACAACAACAAGCCACTGTAAAATCGAAACATCTAAATTTATCACCATGTGCGTCGCAATCCAAACGCCAATCACCCCAAAGGTCGACGCCATCAGCGTCACTTTGCGCGAGTAGCGGTCGTGTTGGATGAACTTACTGCCGCTGACGGGAACGGCAAACGCGCTCGAACCCATCATGATGGGGAACGCCGCAATCGGGTTCATCCCCATGGCGTACACCGTCGCCATCGTCAGTGTGTACGAGCCGATGCCGATGTTAATCAGCGCCCCATAGAGTAGCGACAGCGCGCCGAGCAACCACAGCTTCCAACCATCGATTGACATGGCGTCGCCGCCCGATGGCAGTATGCCAACTTTGCCCGCAAGAATGACCAACGCGGCGATGGTCAGACTGAACACAAGCAGGCGCTTGACGATCCACGGATTCAGGCGCACAACCAGACGCGCTCCAAGGTACGCGCCGATGATTTGCGTAAAGATGCAGACGAATAATGTGCGGATGTCGACTTGAATGTCGTGCAGATAAATCAGCGCCATCGCACAAACGGGAATCACGCATTGCGTGTTGAGTGTACCGGGCATCTTGACGACCGGCACCCATTTGGCTTTGGTGTAGATGACCATGCTGATGGCAAAATCGCTGATGCCGAAACTCGAAAGGAAAAACACAACGCCCGTCGACAAACCCTGTAACAATGCGGAGCCGGGCTCTTTCATGAAGGTGGAACGATTGCGCCAGAGGTCGCGAACAAAGAAAAACAGGAACACAAGATTGAACAGCAAAATCATTACGATGATAAACTGTAATACGCTCACGCCCGGCGCGCTCCCGTTTCTTATAAGTTCAAATTTCTGCGCACATCACGCGCACGAAATAATATACAGCCGCACCGATGACAAAAGCACGCAAAAAGCACACGTCACATCGAACGAATATCGCCTCGATTTGCTATATAAGTAAATGAGAAAAATGACGCGAGAAAGGCAACAGTTTTGATGACCAATATTTTGTTTTACAGCACGAATGATCCCATGCGCAAAAATGCCGGAATTGATTTTGCGGACGCACTTATGAAGGGGCTTGCTCCGGACAAGGGGCTGTATCTGATGGACCCGGCCGTGCTGCCTCATATCCCCGCCGACGCGATTGCGGAATTCGGCTCGCTGCCCTATGACGAGATTGCCTATCGCGTGCTTTTGCCTTTTGTCGAGGGTCGCGTGGAGAAATCCGCGTTTCGCGCGATTTGCGCCGATGCTTACAATTATCCCGTCCCCCTCGAAAACTACGCTCCCGGCCATTCGATTCTTCGTCTCGACTGCGGCCCGACGGCCTCCTTCAAAGATTTCGCGGCGCGTATGATGGGGCGTCTCATTCGCTATTTCCTCGCCGAGCAAGGTCGCGAGATGGTCATCCTCACGGCGACATCCGGTGACACGGGCGGCGCGGTGGCGTCTGCCTTCCACGGACTTGACAACGTCAAAGTCGTTGTGCTTTATCCCATCGCCGAAGTCAGCGCCCGCCAGCGCAAGCAGATGACGACCCTCGGCAAAAATGTTTTCGCTGTTGGTGTCGATGGCAAATTCGACGACTGTCAGGCGCTTGTCAAGCAGGCGTTTGTTGACCCCGAGTTGTCGTACCTGCCACTGTCGAGTGCCAACTCCATCAACGTTGGCCGTCTGTTGCCGCAATCCGTTTACTACTTCTACGCCGTTTCCCGTGCCAACCGCAACGGTAAACCCCTTGCCATTTGTGTTCCGAGCGGAAACTTTGGCAACCTGATGGGCGGTTTACTTGCCAAACACATGGGGCTGTCCGTGGACAAGTTTGTTGTCGCGGTCAACGAGAACGACGAGTTCCCCATCTATCTGCGCACCAACACCTACACGCCGATTTCGCCGTCGCGCGCTTGTCTGAGCAACGCCATGAACGTCGGACACCCGAGCAACCTCGCGCGTTTGGTGACGCTCTACGGCGGCATCATGGACGAGAAGGGCAATGTGTCGCGTGAACCTGATCGCGCAAAAATCGCAAACGACCTGATGAGTATCGAAGTGACGGACGCGCAAACACGCGACGCTATCAAGCAGGCGTATGACGATTATAAGGTGGTCATCGAACCCCACGGCGCGGTCGGATGGCAGGCGCTCAATCTGCTCAAGACGCGCGATGACTACGACACCATTATGCTCGAAACGGCGCATCCTGCCAAGTTCCCCGAGACAATCATCGAAACCATCGGCGTCAATCCCCCGTTGCCTGACTCTATGGCTCAGCAGGCGGACGCCGCCGAGACGTCGCATCCATGCAATGGCGACTACGCGGATTTCAAGGCTCTGTTGCGCCGGTTAGTCTAGGGAAATCATCATTACACTCACCACACATCGAAAGGATTTTTGCATGCTCAATAGCGCGAAAACAAAACTTGCCATTTTCTGTTTGGCACTGGTCTGCGCCGACACAGTCGCTCGAGCGCAGGTTGCCGTCGCCCCCGAAGGTAAAGGCACCGCGGATGACCCGTGCCGCATCACCTCGATGAATAATCTTGTGTGGCTGAGCGATGAGGTCAAGAAGAAGAACCCGACGGAGGGGAAATTTTACAAACTGATGAATGACATTGATGCCTCCGCAACCGCGAAGTGGAATGGCGGCACAGGCTTTACGCCCATCGGCTACTACAAAAGCCCCGAGGACACGGTGTCCTTCTGCGGCAACTTCGAGGGCAACGGCAAGACCATCAAAGGTCTGACCATCAATCGTCCCGAACAAGATTTCGTTGGGCTGTTCGGGTTGACCGGCGGTGACACAAGCCGCGTTGCCAACTTGACCATTGACGGCGGGCTGTTTGTCGCACGGAATTTCTCCGGATGTCTGGTGGGCGAAACCAACGGTGGGAGCATCGAGAATTGCGTGGCAACGGCGTCCATCAAAGGCTATGGCAAGGAAATCGGCGGCCTGATTGGCTGTAACCATGGCGGCTGTGTCGTGACGAGTTGTTCCGCGACCGGCGCCGTGAGCGGCAATGATGTTGTCGGCGGGCTTGTGGGGCAGAACATCGGGAACTCCCTCGTCACACGCGCCAACGCCTCGGGAACGATTCACGCCACCGAGGATTGCGCCGGTGGTCTTGTCGGTGACAACGCCGCGCGCGTCAGCCGGAGTAGCGCCTCGGGCAGTGTCACGGGCTTCACGTATGTCGGCGGTCTTGTCGGCTACAATCGCCGCGGCAGCAACATCGAAAATAGCTTTGCCACGGGCAACGCCAAAGGCATCAAGCTCATCGAGACTATGGTCGGCGGACTTGTCGGCGAAAACTTCGGGACGGTGCGCCAATGCTACGCCACGGGCAAGGTGATTGGCACCTTCCACTTTGGCGGACTGGTCGGCTACAACACCGCCAATGTCGGTGGCCTCATCGCGGACAGCTATTGGAACAAAGATACAACAGGTTGCGCGACCTCCGCGGATTCGCCAAAGACTTGCGGCAAAACAACAGACGAGATGTCACGCAAAGCGACTTTTGCGGGATGGGATTTCGACAAGATTTGGAGCCTTGCCGAGGGTGATGAGGGCACAACAGTTGCTGCCCCCCAACTCCGCTGAATCTCCGCTATTTCCAGCCGTTAAAATAAGGCAGCGATGCTGCGACCTGCGCGATTTCTTTTTGCGCCGAACGCAATTGCGCCGTCGTGTTCCAGTTTCCTTCGAGCAGCGCCGCGCGCGGTTCTGCCGGAATCGAAACCTTCCACGATTTACCGTCACCACTGACAGTTTGCTTGTCGATGTCAACCGTAAACACCGTCGCGGGTTTGCTCTCCGCCAGTGATTGCATCTCCTGCAAATCCGCTTCGCTTGCGGTCACGCACGGAATGCCCAGCGCGCAGCAATTGCCAAAGAAAATCTCCGCAAAGCTCTCGGCGACCACAGCGCGGATGCCCTTGTTCCAGTGGGCGATTGCCTGTGGCGCGTGTTCGCGGCTCGACCCGCAACCGAAGTTGCGATTGCCAATCAAAATCTGAGCGTCGGCAAACTTCTTGTCGTCAAAGGGATGCGTGCCCTTATGCGATTTGCGGTCATCCGCGAAAGCGTATTTGCCCAGACCGTCAAAGGTCACACAACGCATAAACCGCGCCGGAATAATTCTGTCCGTATCGATGTCGTTTCCACGCACCGGCACTGCCTGCGCGCTGATACTCACTCGCTTCAACTCATTGCTCATAGTCATGATCCTCACACTCGCTTCTTCGCTTAATTTCGTTCGCCGCACAAATTGCAATCAAAACAACTACAAGCCGTGCGCATGTTGAAGTACTGGCGCGCGTCAACCACGCAACCCGCACACGCCGCTGCCGCCGCCATCACGGGGCTCATCAAAATCGTCCGACCTGTGGGCGACCCCTGACGTCCCTTGAAGTTGCGGTTGCTTGTGCTCGCACAAATCTGGCGTCCCTCCAACTTGTCCGCGTTCATTGCCAGACACATACTGCATCCCGCTTCGCGAACTTCAAATCCGGCTTTACGGAAAATATCCGCGTAACCGAGCGTCGCGATTTGTCGGGCAATTTCCATCGAGCCTGGCACAATCAGCGCCTTGACGCCCTCGGCAACCTTCAGGAAAGGACGATTGCGAAGCATCTTCGCCACAGCCGCAAAATCACTAAGGCGGCCATTGGTGCATGAACCGATGAACACGACGTCAATCTTTGTGCCGCGGATAAACTCACCCGCCTTGACGCCCATGTACTCATAGGCCTCGTTGACGGACGCTTGCTCGTTCGCGGGGAAATCGTTCACGGACGGAATCGCCTCATTGATACCAATCGTCATCGCCGGTGTAATGCCCCATGTCACCATCGGGACCATCTCCGTCGCGTCAAACACAACTTCGTCGTCATACTTGGCATCGGCGTCACTGCGCACACTCTGCCAATACTCGACGGCCTTGTCCCATGCGGCGCCCTTCGGGGCATACTCGCGACCCTTGAGATACTCGTAAGTCGTCTCGTCCGGCAGCATATAACCCACGCGCGCGCCACCTTCGATTGCCATGTTGCAAACCGTCATGCGCTCGTCCATGCTCATGTCATCAAAGGTCGAACCGGCAAACTCATACGCATAACCAACACCGCCATTGACGCCCAGTTTGCGGATGATGTGCAGAATCACGTCCTTGGCAAAAACGCCGCGCGGCAACATGCCGTTACACACAACCCGGCGAACCTTCAGCTTGCTGACGGCCAGTGTCTGTGTCGCCAGAACGTCGCCCACCTGACTTGTGCCAATGCCAAACGCGATTGCGCCAAACGCGCCATGCGTTGCCGTATGCGAATCGCCCGCGACAACCGTCATCCCGGGCTGCACCAAACCCTCCTCGGGGCCAACGATGTGAATCACGCCTTGGTCTTTGGTGTCGGGGCCAAAAAAGCGAATTCCGAAATCACGCGAGTTCTTCTCGATATGTTGCATCATCTCTTCGGCGTTCGCATCGGCGTATGGACGACTGCGGTCATCTGTCGGAATGATATGGTCAACAACGGCGAAGTTCCGTTCGGGATATGCGACCTTCAACCCAAGGTCACGCAGCATCCCAAAAGCCTGCGGTGAGGTCACTTCGTGAATCAGCTGAACTCCAATTAACAGTTGATACTGACCCGAAGGAAGACGACGCACTGTGTGGCGTTCAAATACTTTTTCGTATAAAGTTTTGCCCATAATCAATAACGACTCTTTTCCTAAATTCTGTCTAGCTAGACTATTATAATACACCCGGGGGCGGCTTTATCATGCAACCAATCTCCGCTGACAAAAGAAGCCATTCGCAGCGCACGCAAAACAGTTTTTCGCTTTTTCTGTATCTTGTTTCAGAGGGGACACTTGCCAGTCGTGTGTATCCCGGAAGGAGCGATTGCCGTGCGAATATCTCACTTGAGTTTGTATAACTGGAAAAACTTTGATTCGGTTGATTTGTCCTTGCAAGACCGTGTTTTTGTTGTCGGCCCCAACGCCTGCGGCAAATCCAACCTCTTTGATGCCGTACGATTCCTGCATGATTTGGTTGTTCCCGGCGGCGGTCTGCTGCCTGCGCTGTTCATTCGCGGCGGCATGGCGCACATCTTGCCTTTCAACATGTCCCCCGAGAAAATGCAAAAAGCCTCGGTACGCATTACTGTCAAGGTCAAGGAGTCGGCGAATACCTACTGGGAGTATGATCTTGCGTTTCGCATCAAATCGCCCACGGAACATATTCCCGTCGTGGCCAGCGAGGTGGTGCGTTATACCAACGATGGCGTGACGGAAGTGCTACTCGAACGTCCGACGGATGAGGACAAAAACGACCTTGTCCGGCTGACGCAAACGGCCATGGAACAATCTTCCTGCAACAGCAAGTTCCGGCCGCTCTCGGCGTTTTTCTATTCCATTCGTGGATCGCGGATGTCCATAGCGGGCGTCTACGAAAGCATCCAACAGACATTCGAGAATTTTGGGTCTGCCGAGCACCGCCCCATCGGCATCGACCTCATTGCATCCATGGCCATTCTGCCGCCGGAGGAGCGCAAACACCGGCTTGCGCGGCTGACCGAGACGATGCAGCGGCTGATTCCGGATTTGGAATGTATCGAATGGCATCCTTCCGTCGGGCGACGCACCTGTTTGCGGTTGCGTCAGCGCAAATGGCCGGAATCCAAATTCGCTGATGAAACAAAACTTTCTGATGGAACACTGCGGCTGATGGCGTTCTTCTGGTACGTCAGTCAAAAAGGCGGTTTGCTGCTGTTGGAAGAACCCGAGATTTCCATGCCGCAAGCGGTTCTGACTGTCATGGTGCCTTATGCCTACGAAGCGCAACAGCATGAGGGCGGCGGGCAGTTGCTCATCTCGACGCACAGCCCCGTACTGCTGCAGGACTACGGCATTGCTGCCGAAGAAGTCATCATCGTCAATCCCGACGAGAACGGCAATTCCCATGCGACGCTGGCCGCGGACATCCCCGAAATCGCCGATGTCATGCAAGTCAGCATGAGCGCTTCCGAGGCTATTTTCCCGCTCATTGACAACCCGGCAAGCGCAATCGACCTACTTCGAACAAGGCTCTGAGTTATGCCGGAAAACACGCCTGCGACAATGACGGGTCCCATCGACCCGGCAAAAATTAAGCGGAAAATCTCTTTCCTCTGGGGCGAGGGACTCACTGATTTGGTGCTTGGCAAGACCATGCTGCAGAAACTCGGCGTCCTGTCGCCGCAGGCTCGCACCGGCCACACAGGCGGATGCGACGCGTTTTGGAAGCTCTCACCCGTTATGAATCGGCTAGCGCAGTCGGGGCATCTTGTGCTCGGACTGACGGATCTCGACGACTGGGCCTCGCCGAACGAATTACTCGATAGCCATTTTCCCCAAGGCATCAACTCCAACTTTCTGCTGCGTGTGCCGATTGTCATGCTCGAGAGCTGGGCATTGGCGGACATCAAGGGGATGGCGCAATATCTTCAGGTGGACGAAGCGCTTTTGCCACGGGACGCGCAAACAATCCGCATGCCCAAGGTGACCATCGTTGAGTTGGCACGGCAGTCCGCAAATCAGCGCATCGCGACGGACATTGCCCCGCCGCTCGCAAGCCGTGCACGGGTCGGGCGTGGATACACGACGCACCTCCTGCGGTTCACGGAGACAGTTTGGGACCCGTGGCGCGCGATGCAAAACAACGAGAGTTTGCGCCAAGCCATCGACGCCATTACAACGGCGTGTACAACGGATGCGCCGGCGCCAGCGAGTATCGACAAGTTTACCGAAGCTGTCTTTGAAAAAGACCCTCCTACCTTGACAGAAACGGACCGAGAGGATGAGCTGAAGACGCCGCGCAAAATGCCGAAGTTCGATTACGATATCCCCGGCGACACGTGGTTTGTGACTCTGTTTCTCGCCGATGCGATTCCCCTTGAGTATCTGAAGAAGATGCAACAGGAGTTGCTCGAATGGATGAAGAAACACGAGGGCACGGAGCTTACGGCAGCGCTGCGGCAACAGCGCAACGAACTCTTCCCGCAACGCATCGAAAACTTCCTCGACAAAGGCGAAGGCTCTTGCCTCTTCAACGATACACGACTGGCGCGAGCGGCTCAAGAATCGCTCGAACATTACAACGGACGGCGCTATAATCTCGGGCGTTATGCCATCATGCCGAACCACATTCACGCCGTGCTTACGCTGCCACCGGACGAGAATATCACGCGAGTCATCAGAACCATCAAACATTCGTCGGGGGATTTGCTCAACAAACTGACAGGGCTGTCATCGGGAACGCCGGTGTGGCACCAACACACATTGACGCAACAGGTGCGCAATGTCACGGAACTTGCAAAGGCCAATCAGGTTATCTTTCTTAGCCAGTAAAAATCAGTGTTTGCCGTAGATGCTCTCATACGAAGTGTAGCAATTCTTGCCCATGCCCTTCGAATGATACAGCGCCTTGTTGGCGCGGTGAATACTCTGGGCAAACGTCAGTTCATCGCCGCTGTTGACGATGCAACTGCCGATGCTCACCGTGATATTATCCTTAACATGTCCGACGATTTTGTTGTTGAAGTTCAGCGTCGGGACTTCCCTGAGAATGCGGCATGCCAGAGCGTCTAATGTTGACGACGATGTGTTTGGCATTATAAACACAAACTCCGCGCCACAGAGACGACCCACCAAACCTTCTTTTTCGGGGACAAGAGTCGCCAGATACTCCGCAAGAATGACAAGCACACGGTCGCCAATCATGTGGCTGTGGTTGTCGTTGAAACTCTTGAACGAATCAATGTCAATCGTCAGAATCCCGATGTTATTCGTTCCCTTTTTCAGTTCGGCTTCGAGGTACTCCGTGATTGTCGCGCGGTTCGGGATGCGTGTCAGGTAATCCATCCGGCTCAGCATCGCCCGTTCGCGGTTGCGGTGTAGGAGTTGCCTGTACATCTTGTTGAGGACGCGCGCGAAATGGTACATCTCGCGAGACCCGGAAGGAGTGAGCTGAATGTTTGCTGTCCCATCAAGCTTGTTGAGGACGCGCAAATAGCGCAAAACGGGCATCAATATCAAGAACATGAAGGAGATAAACCCGAGCAATAGCAGTATCAACATAATGAATTGCGTATAGCCCATGATGCGCATGCCCCGTTGGAATTCATTGAGTTTGGCCAGGGACGATTCGGTGAAATCCTTGTTGATTCCGTAATTGAAATCATCGACTTGCGCAATAATCTGTTGCTTCTGGCGGTTGTATTCCTCGCCGAACGCGTACTCAATCGCTTTGCGAATCTTCTCTGCGGGCGTCAGGGCGGCGTCTGTCGGCATCAACTGAACCGACGCCACTTCCTTGGGCATCTCCGAGATCGGCATCCCAACACCCTCAGCGGTCATGCGCATCGCCCAACGTTCGCCATTGATTAAGCTATCTGATTCATTCTTGGCGGCGATGGCGGCGGCCCGTTCCTGCGGGTTGATATTCAACTCCAACAACTCGCGAAGAGAGACATCGCGAGTTCGAGTGACGTTGACTTCCTCCCAGTACTGGTCCATGTGTGAACGCTTCTGCGTCGATACATACTGCCACATCTGGGTCGTCAGCAAATCCGATGCCTTCATGAAATTGTGGATAATTTCAAGACAGCTCTTGCGTGTTCTCTCCAACTCCACAACATTCGCCAAAGAATTGTTGACATGCAACATACGAACCAACGACAGGCCAACCAACGAGATCGCCAACACAAGGATGAACACGTATGGCGTATAAATACTTATGTGATATTTGGATTTACGGTTTGACAAAACGCTCACCTGTAATAGTAGTATAAAACACTGCACAATCAATTTCAAGCATTTTATTATCCCATAAATTGTCAATCGCTATTCTACCTCGATTATTGTATTTATCCCTTTGGAATGAAAACCAGCAAGAATCAAATCAATCCCTCTGGCTATATTGTCGCCCGTGGCGTTTGCGAACACAACCTCCATAGTGTTAATGTCGAAATCCCGCGCGACAAACTTACTGTTATCACGGGCGTCAGTGGATGCGGCAAATCGTCCCTTGCCTTTGATACGATTTATGCCGAGGGGCAGCGTCGCTATCTCGAATCACTTTCGTCCTATGCCCGTCAGTTTGTCGACAAACTTCGCAAGCCAAAACTCGAATACATCGACGGACTTTCACCGGCCATTTCCATTGAACAAAAAACGAATTCCAACAATCCGCGCTCGACCGTTGGAACAGTCACCGAGATTTACGACTATTTGCGCATTCTCTTTTCCACCATCGGGACGCCGCACTGCCCGCAATGCGGCAAGCCCATCGAACGCACCGGCCCCGAACACATCACACAACTCATTATGCAATGGGAGCCGGGAACCAAATTTATTGTCTCCGCTCCGGTGGCGAAAGGCCGCAAGGGCGAATATCGCGAAGTCTTCGAGGATGCTCGCCGCCAAGGTTTTGTACGGGCGCGCGTCGATGGCAAAGTGTACGACCTTAATTCACTGACGAAACTCCGCAAGAACATCAAGCATGATATTTCCATCGTCATTGATCGCCTCATCGTGCAGCCCGGCATCGAGGAGAGATTGGCAACCGCCATTGATATGGCTCTCTCGCGGGCTGATGGCCTTGTCGAAATCGAAACCGTTCCCGACGGAAAAATCCGACTGTTCAGCATTCATTTTTCGTGCCCCGATTGCAACATCGGACTCGAAGAACTCAGCCACCGTGTCTTCTCGTTCAACTCGCCGCAGGGCTGGTGTCCGCGTTGCGAGGGACTTGGCACTCTGACCGAAGTCGATGAGGACAACCTTCTCCCGGACAAATCGCTTTCGATTGCGGGCGGTGTGCTCACGCAATGGACGAAGCTCCTGCCCGATGGCGAGGGCGCCGATATTAGGCTGAGCAAATGGGAACTCTACACGCTGGACGGAATGGCGAAGAAACTCAAGTTCAGCCTGAAAACACCATGGCAAGATCTCCCCGAGAAAATCCGCGACATCGTTCTCAACGGCAGTTCCGAGGGCTTTCCGTGCAAGGTTTCCTCTGCGGACGGAGAACAGACATGGACGCTCAGCTTCAAGTGGGAAGGTCTCATCCAGATTGTTCGTAATCACCTCGACGACAGCAACGCGCAGGCACTCGAACAACTTTTGCGAGACATTCCATGCCCGAAATGCGGCGGGCAAAAACTCAAACCCGCGCCGCGAGGGGTCAGGCTCGCCGGTCTGAACATCAGTGAATTCTGCCAGATGGATATCACACGCGAACGGCAGTTTCTTGCGAATCTTGAGCTTACGCACCGCCAACATTTGCTTGGCGATATCGTACTGCATGAAATCATGGACAGGCTCCAATTTCTCGATGATGTCGGTCTGCACTATCTTACGCTCGACCGCCGAACTGGCACGCTTAGCGGCGGCGAGGCACAGCGTACACGGCTCGCGACGCAAATCGGGTCACAACTCACCGGTGTGCTCTATGTTCTCGACGAGCCAAGCATCGGGCTTCATTGGCGCGACAACAACAGGCTCATCGAAACGCTCAAGAATCTCCGCGACCTCGGCAACACTGTTATCGTTGTCGAACACGACGAGACCACTATTCGCTCGGCGGATTATGTTCTTGACCTCGGTCCGGGTCCCGGGCGACTCGGGGGCAAAGTCGTCGCGGCCGGTCCGCCCAAAGAATTAACGCACTTCAAGCAATCGCTCACGGGGGATTATCTCGCCGGACGAAAAGTGATTCCTGTCCCCGAGCAGCGCCGAAAACCCGACAAAGACAAAATGATTTCGATTATCGGTGCGACGGAACATAACCTCAAAAACATCAATGTTGATTTTCCTCTTGGGTTGCTGATTGCCGTCACCGGCGTCAGTGGCAGCGGCAAAAGCACACTTATCAACAACATTCTCCACAAGGTGCTGTCGAACAAAACCGTCCGAACGCACTACAGGCCCGGAGCCTATAAGAAGATTGTCGGCGCGGAACTTATCGACAAGGTCATCTGCGTTGACCAGTCGCCCATCGGCCGCACACCACGCTCCAACCCTGCCACCTACACGGGCGTATTCTCGCCCATCCGCGACCTCTTCGCGCAATTGCCCGAGAGCAAAGCGCGGGGGTACAAGCCCGGACGCTTCAGCTTCAACGTTCGCGGGGGCCGATGCGAGCATTGCAAAGGCGACGGTCTTGTCTGCGTCGAGATGCAGTTCTTGCCGGATGTCTACGTTGAGTGTGAATTCTGCGGCGGAAACCGATACAACCGCGAAACGCTCGAAGTCGAGTATCACGGGAAGAACATCGCACAGGTGTTGCAAATGACTGTCGAGGAAGCACGCGAACTGTTCGCGGCTGTTCCGTCCATCGCGCAGAAACTCCAGACGCTGTGCGATGTTGGGCTTGGATACATCAGCCTCGGGCAGAGCAGCACAACCATCAGCGGTGGCGAGGCGCAGCGTGTCAAGCTTGCAACCGAACTCAGCCGCAGGTCAACGGGCAAGACAGTTTATCTGCTCGACGAACCAACAACAGGCCTGCACTTCCATGATGTCGCGAAACTGCTCGAAGTCCTCGAAAGACTTGTTGACCTTGGCAACACCGTCATCATCATCGAACACAACCTCGACATTATCAGGTCCGCCGACTGGGTGATTGACCTTGGCCCCGAGGGCGGCGCGGACGGTGGATATATCGTTGGACAGGGAACGCCCGAACAGATTGCAAACATTAAGGGAAATCTTACGGGGCAGTGCCTCAAGGCGCTGCTGAAAAAATAAAAAACGTCATTCTGTCCCAAAACGTTTTTTTCGGCCATTTCGTATGACAACATAATCTCGCGATTCAGCTACCTATATATGCGGTATCATTTCCGCTAAAAGGATCGCGGGAACTTTCCTTTCCTTTGTGTTTCCGCGGTCCCCTCCTTTTTTTATAAAGTGTCATGAATAACAAAACGGACAGGGTATATATTAACAACGTATGTTGAGATGTTTAACTCATAATACCTCCTTTTTTTAGAACTCCGCCGGTTGACCACACATCCGGCGGTTGTTTTTTTTATCAGCATCTGACTTGATGCTAATGAACACAGCGAGTGCGAACGGTATAATACCAGATTTGGTAAGTTTTTGCAGAAAAAAGTCAAAATGTAGTGAATAGATATTTTTCTGGCTGTAATATAGATGCGTATGTTGAGATGTTAAGCTCATAATACCTCCTTTTTTTATAAATGCCGCCGGTTGACCACACATCCGGCGGTTCCTTTTTTTAGGAGAAAGTCCAAAACGAACGCCAAATACAAGATTTGGTAAGTTTTGCAGGAAAAAAGTCAAAATATAGCGAATAAAAATTTTTTGGGTAGTACTTTACTTCGTATTCTTGAGATGTTTAACTCATAATACCTCCTTTTTTGAAACGCCGCCGGTTGCCCACACAGCCGGCGGTTCCTTTTTTTAGGAGTCTTTCTTGGGCATACCGGTGAGCAGCGCATACTCCGAATAGATGGTATCATAGAGTTGCTGCACACGCGCGTTCTCCGTTTTCACCGCTGTCTTGATAGTGTCGTAGTATCTGAGCATCGTGTTGACTGCCAGTTGATCCAGCTGTTTCGTGTCCCGCATTTTGCGCAGGATGAAATTGATTTTTTCGTCTTCGAAGATTTCCTTGTACGAGCGCTTGCCCATGAGCGCGCTCACGATGTCTGCCACAGCGACAATCCGCTCGCACAGCGTCATATCAGTTCCGCGCAGTCCATTCGGATACCCGCTTCCATCCAGCTTCTCGTGGTGGCGAGTCGCGATTTTGAAAATCGTATCGTCCACAATGCCCGACAAAATATCCTCGGTCACCGTTACATGCTTGCGCATCACGGCCATCTCCATATCCGTCAGAGTCCCGGGTTTCTCAAGGATGGATAGCGGAATCGACACCTTGCCGAGGTCATGCAGAAACGCCCCTGTCGTCAGCTCGAACAGTTGTTGTTCCGGCAAATACAAACAGCGGCCAATCGCCGCGCTGATGCCTGTCGTCTGCACCGTGTGTGTCGTTGTGTATATACTGCGGAAATCAATCACGAATACAATCAGGTAGAGATAGCGCAAAATCTCGCTACGTGTCAGCTTCAGTTTGTTGAAGCCTTCCCTGATGAGAGGCATGAAACGCTCTTTGTCCAACATGTCCGTCATGGCGCCGTCGGTGTTTCTGGAAATAAACAACTCCACCAAATCCGGCGCAAATACATTGCCCGCATGCGAACGAATGACAGCATTCAAATCCGGCACCTTGCCCGATAGATGCAGTATATCAATTCGGTCGGCAAGAAAAATCAGTTGCGCGTAATGTTTGTAATCACAGTCAATCTTCAACAGCTCCTTATAGGGAGTGTGATGATACAGAATCGCCTCGGCGGCGTGGGCGAGCGGCGTGATGTGGCGCAACAAAAGATACCCGTAGACAGCGTGATTGAATGCCGTTTCCGTCTCGAACTGCACCATGTTATCAATCTCTTCGGTCTTGTACGCACCAACATCATGAAGAGTCGTGAGAATAAACAGCTTGTGCAAATCGAACTCTTTTTCGACGGGAGTGTCCTTGATGATTGAGTAAGCCAAAAACGCCACACGTTCGCCGTGAGACACCAGACGGGTGTCGATGCGCGCGAGCACACGCCGAATCACTTGCACCGCACGGATGCTGTCAAGTAGCAGAAAGTCTTTCTGTTGCGGTCGAAACATTAGTTCGGGGAAAAGAGTTAACGCTGCTCTCTATCGTCATTTTATTAATTCCAAAAGCTATAACAATCAAAGCACACAATAAACACCAGTCACGCAAAATGATATTAGAAATAAAACAAACTCGGGCAACTGAGGCGACTGAATGACTAAGGCTAATAAGGCCAATAGGCCCAATATAAAATTAAACAGCTTTTAGTCCTACCTAATCTCAACTCTTAACTCTCAACTCTGTCTGAAGCATTTTCACGGGTATGGGGTGTATGTCTATGCAGTTTGCAGGTGGAGCAGTGAGAGGGTTTAAGAGCCATAAATCAGAATTAGAGGACGAAGTTTCTTTGGTCGCGAACAGCAAGCGTGTACGCTCTGTGTTTGTGATTGTGCTGTGTTCGTGTCTGTTTGTTTTCCTGAGCCTTGTCGCGATTGGCGAGTGTCGCCGTCAGTCCGCGGAGCGTCTGCGGATGGCCGATTTGGCGCTCATCAAGAGTAGCAAAATCAACGAGACGATTATCAGTTTGCTCTACAAGGCCGAGTCACTGATGACGCTGGTCATTCAGAGTGATGGCGAGGTCAAGAACTTCGAGCGTATTGCCAAACAACTCGTCGACCATCCTTCTATTCGTAATGTTTTGCTTGCTCCGGGTGGCATTGTCAAGTACGCATATCCGCTCAAGACAAATGAGAAGCTCATCGGGTTTGATATGTTTTCTGATATGCCCGGCAATCTCGAGGCTCGGCAAGCGCGCGACACAGGCCGTCTGACGCTGGGCGGGCCGTTTCAGTCTGTGCAGAGTGGCGAGATTATCGTCGGACGTCTTCCGGTGTATATTAACGATACAACCGGCACTCGCACGCTTTGGGGACTGGTCTCGGTGACGTTGGATTATCCCGCCGTTCTCAAGGATGTCAATCTGGACGATATGACGTTGGCGGGCTATGTCTGTGAGATTTGGCGCGAGAATCCTGACACCGTAACACGCCAGATTATCTTGTCGTCGACGGGCGAAGAACGCAAGAATATGGCTGTCGAACACTCGTTCTCGATTATGAATGCCAATTGGAATATTGGGATTGCTCCAATCACGCCGTGGTTCGCTCGCGCCGACCTGTACAAGAGTCTGTTGATTTCGCTGCTACTTTCGTTGCTGCTTGCCAGCTTGAGCCGCGATTATGAGCGTATGAAGCAGATGAAGAAAACACTGGAAATGTTGGCGATGAATGACTCGCTCACGCAACTGGCGAATCGCCGTTGCCTGATGCTCGAATTCCAACAGCAAATCAAACGATGCAAAGCGGCCAAAACGACTTTCGCCGTGATGGGGTTTGATATTCGGCGCTTCAAGCAAATCAACGATATCTATGGTCATGCCGCCGGCGATGCGGTGCTTGTCGAGATTGGCAAACGCCTGAGCAAATTCGCCGGTAAGAACAATCTGGTCGCGCGTATCAGTGGCGACGAGTTCATGATTATTCTCCGCGACATCGACGGAATCGATTTGCTCGGAAAACAGGATGCCGCCGAGAAGGAAATCACGCAGCCGATAGCCGTCACGGACTACAATAAAATCGAGGTTTCTGTTTGTTCCGGCGTTGCCGTCTATCCTGCTGATGGGCACACCGTCGAGAACCTGATGCTGTTTGTCGAGCACTCGATTTACAGCGAGAAATACAAGGAAGAAATCAGCAAACGGGAAATGTTGTAACCGTCGCACCTGACTGGATTTCCGCGTAAAACAAAGCGGGACAATCAGGTTTCCCCAATCATCCTACAGAATCTTGCGAAGCGTTTTTTGCCTCGCTATTATTCTTTCTTCGGCAAGTCGAAAACGAATTTGTCCTTGACGCCTTTGAATTCGCCATCGGGTTTGAAGGCCATCATCTCGCCGATGACTTTGTTACCCTTAACAGTGAACAGCACGTATTAGGGGCGAATTCACGCGGAGATATTGCGCAAAAAAGCGGACAGCTCTTGCGAACTGTCCGCTTGATTTGTTACGTGGTTATGCGACTACGGCGAAGCGCTACTTTGCCACAGTGCTGTAATCGTAGTTGTCCGTCTCATCCGTTTCGGCGATGACGTCCGTGCTGTCCGCGAGAACGCCGAGGACCTGTCCGGGCTTGATGCTACCCGACAAGGAAATTCCGCGGGCTTCCTGCGGTTGGAGACCGATGCAATAGTCGCCACCCTGCAAGCTCTTGTCGCGATAGAACACGCCGGTCTTGGCCTGCATGGTGCCGACAAATGCCTCGATCCAGAATGGGCCGGTCGCGGCGGTGCCAACATTGCGGATGGTACCGGTAACGGTTATTTTTGAGCCATCTTGCTCGAAGAACGGTCCTTCGTACCAGACGAGATTCTGTGTGCCGGTCTTGACGGCGGGTGTCTTGAGCGAAACCTGTGTCGACGTAAACGCCATGCGGTTGTCGAGTGGTGTCATATCGCCGGGGTTGTCGGGCGCGCCATCGCGGTTGACCATCGCCACCAACGAATACAGACCGTCGCCAATCGGATTGATTTGTTTCGAGAGTGTGTATGTCTTCGTCTGTCCGATTGCCGGAGCGGTAATCTTTTCGCTCCATGTCAGGGTCACACCCGGAACGACGCTTGCGCCGCCGTCTTGCGAGGCGAACAGCTCAAGATAAACCGGAGCGGACGGCATGACGGTTCCTTTGTTCAGAACGGTCACGGCGTAAGTCAGCTTCGAGTTGGGCGCTACCTGTGCGGGGACCTTCTGCTGGCTAGAGATCTGAACGTTGACCACAGCTAAATCGATTCCGTTGCTCTTGCCCGGAGGCAGTAGCGAGGGAACATAATACAGCTCGTAGTTGTTCGTCTTGTCGCTCTCGGAGACGATATTCGTGCTGTCAACCATCACGACTAGCGCCTTGTTCTTTGCGCCACCCGAGACGGAACCCGTCAGCGAGAAATACTGAGGGGCGTTTACCGGCAGCGTATCAACCTTGTGCCCGGCGCCAATGGTACCCTGAATCATCACAGTGCCTTCGGCGGTCAGTGTGCCATAGAAAACCTCAATCCATGCGCCCGGCTTACCCATGGCTTCGGTGCCCTTGTTGAAGACACGACCGGTCACCGTGAGGTTGTTCGGGTTCGTCGGGTCGAAGGTCCATGCGATTTTGTCCATCGCGAGGTCGATGCTCTTGATGTTTGTGTTATGAACCGCCAGACGCTTGCCGGGGATAATCGCCCAGTTGTTAGCGTAATTCTCTTCGGCAATCGCGCCCGAGAGATTGCCACGGTTCACGCTGCCGATAAGCGTATAAACGCCATCGGGCAACGGATTCAGCGTCAGAGTATCCGGAGCGAATGTTTCCGACAAACTGCTCATTCCGGTCATGACACGATAAGAACTGGTTGCTGTGGCACCCGTCCGAACTTGGTCAAAACCGCCGGTCTTGCTTGGGAAAACCTCGCACCAGAACGAGTCGGTGAACGGATTGGTGGTGGAGGCTGTCCACGAAAAATCAACCTTGTCGCCCGGGGTTAGAGCCTTGGCTACGCCCGCCGAGAAATCAGCGTCATCCAAAATGATGTCAAAGGCACTTGTCGTATAGTAACCTGTCGCCGCTGTCGTTGTGTCAGCGGTGATGAGAACTTGCTGATCGGATGGAGTCGTCCAACCCGAAACTTCCGCGAACGAAACTGTGTGATAACCCAAGGTCAAGTTCGCGGCGATTGTGTCGCTCTTGCGCCAGATACCACCATCAACGCGCCACATCGCGCCGTCAGTAACAGCCTCGGCCGGTGTCAGGGAAACTTGCAGAGAACCGCGGAAGTCACCGCCGGATTGCTGCCAGTTCAACAACACATTGCCTGCGCCGCAAGCTTCGTCGCAGCTCGTAACCGCGATATAATACGTCTGGTTGGCCGACGCGAAAAACTCTACCTGACTGCGGACATGGTCACTCGCGCTGTCGTCATCCTGAGCAATCGTTGCAAGATTGCTAACGATGGAGCCTTGATAGACGCCGATGCGGGTGTCAAAATCACTGCCGAGCGTATTGAAGATAACTTTGCCGCCTGCCGGAGCCGTCCACTTCCACCACACCGAGCAGGTGCCGTTGACAGGTTCGCCCTGTTCGAGCCGTGCGCCGACGTTTGTTCCTGCCGCGCTACCGGATAGCCCTTGGACTGTGATGGCATCGGCGAAATTGTCATTGTCGGGCGCATTATGTTGTGAGATATATTCGGCCGTGATTGGTTCAACGGTCATGCCGTTGGGAACGAACAACTCGATTGCAGCGGGGGCAATCCAGTTGTTGACTGTCTTGAACTGAATTGTGTGCGTCGTATCATAAACCAGGTTTCCGATGGTTGCGCCGCTTGGCTGCCATGCTTCCGCATTCACACGCCACATGGCACCTGCGGAAATCGCGCCTGCCGGTACGATGAAGACTTGTTGCGAGAAACGCTGATTCCGAATGTAATACGCGTTGCCCCAGAAGTCTTTTCCGGCCAAAATCGAAATCTGTTGCGTCGGCGGGGTTATCCACCCTGTCAAGTTCTGGAAAATAATCTGATACGTGCCCACGGACAGCTTCAGAACTTCGCCGTCGTTATGCCAAGTTTTGCCACCGTCAAGAGACCATTGCGCTCCCTCGGGCGGAGCATATTGAGTATGATTATCATCCGCGGCCGTTTGGTCATCCGAGAACAGCGAAACATGGAGATTTCCGGATGATTCGACCATGGGAACATAAGCGGCTTCGGTTTCCTTTGTTTTGCCGAGATCAGGAACCAGTACTGCCATGGACGCGGGCTTTGTCCAGTCTTGGATATCCTTGAAGACAACAGCGTACATTCCGCCGGTGAGACCTTGAATTGTCTCGCCACTGTAGTACCATGTAAGTCCGTTATCGATACTCCATGCGGCGCCATCTTGGTTTGCCTCGTCAGGAGTAATCGTCATCTTCAGACCATTGTTGCCTGCGGTGCTGACATAAGTTCCCACACCTGTGACCATCTTGCCACGCTGTACGACCGTCAAAATCGGATCCGGAGTTGTATAGCCCTCGATGCCATCTTTGAAAATGACAGGATAGGGCCCCATCGTCAAGCCGGTGATGACGTCGCCACTGTTGTGCCAAGTAGCGCCCCTGTCAATTGACCACATCGCCCCTTTGTCCGAAGCGTCTGTCGGACGAATAATAACCTGCAAGTCGCCTTTTCCCATCTCTTGCGTATAAACGCCTGTGACTGTTTCCGTTTTATCAACATCGATTGTCACGGTTTGAGTGATAGGCGTGAAGTAGCCTTCGACATCCTTGAACTGAATTGTGTGCGGACCAACAGGAAGTTCGTATGTGTCGTCCGAATCCATCCATTCGCCACCGTCGACGCGCCACTTGGCGCCAATGGCGATAGCCATGTTGGGCTGAAGGACAACCTTGAGTGTCCCGGAGTACAGCCCTTCGCGGAAATAGGGGTATGTTTCATTTGCGCTGACGTCCCAGATGTCGACGAAATCCCAACCGGCATAGGTCGACATTTGCTTCATTTCTGCGGTTGTTTTGGCATAGTCGGGAGTGGTGCCCGCGGAGGTCGCGACACCCGTTGCTTCTTTGTCCCAATAGCTGTCTTGGACGGTGCCTGTGGACACTGCCACAAGCCCACCACGTGTGGTGGCGGTCACCTGTCCCGCTGCATAACACTTGACCACGCCGGCCGAGACGATTTCGCCCGCAAAGCCTGCGCTAAGCGACACGCTCGAAACATCACCCAAGGCATAGCAGTTCTCAACGGTGCCCATCTCAAGCACTGCCGCAAAACCGCCAGCATTACTCGTTGCCTCGACATTACCGTTCGCGCCACTGAGGCTAATGCCGCCATTGCTGATGCCTACGAAACCACCGATGTCGTTGACACCAACAACCGGCGCGAAAACTTCTGTCGTCATGACGTAGCCACTGTTCATACCAATCGCGCCACCGGTGACGCTTGTGCCGATGATTGACGAGGTCGCGTTAACCATGCTCGAATTGATGATACCCTTGTTCTCACCAAGCAACCCACCGGTATTCTCCTTGCCGACGACTTCGGCATTATTGGAAACCATCGTGTTCATGATATAACCGCTTGTGTTGTTGATACCTGCGATGGCGCCTGTGTCGAACGCCCCGTGTACCGTATTCTGGGCATAATAGCAATTGCTTATAACACCATCGTTCATACCCACAAGACCACCGACATGCGTCGCGCTCACGGCATCAATTTCCGCAATCGAATGGCTACCGACGATGTTGGAATCGGGCGAGTTGTAGCCCACAAGACCACCAATCATGGTCGTGTCTTCGATCGCGCTTGACCGTGCCGCGCCTGTGGAGTAGCTCTGGCTGATGATTGAAGTATCGTTCCATCCAACAAGACCGCCAACATAGTTGTTACCATCAACCTTAGAGGTCGAAAAACAGTTGTTCATCTCCGTCTTGTATTCGTAACCGACTAAGCCGCCGACAAAATCATGACCGGCGACATCTGCCGATGTCCAGCAATTCACAAAAGTGCTTTGATTGTTATAACCAATAAGAGTTCCAACGTAATGGCTACCAATCACGTTGCCGTTTACGACACCAAAGTCTTTGACCTCGGCGCCAAGCGTGTAACCAAACAGGCCAACATAGTCTGTATCGGCGCGCTCAATCGACAATCCTGTCATCTTGTAGCTGCTACCGATGAAGTGACCCATGAACGGATTCTCGGCGGTTCCGATGGGCGTAAAACCTTCCATCGTGCCGGTTGTCGTTCCCTCATCATTCCACTGACCGGTGCTACTTGCATTGATATCATTCTTTACCTTGTAATAGACATTACGCGTGGCGTTGCCGTCGACATTACAAACCTCGGACAGCCAAGCAAAATGACCAATCTCGGTGAACTGATAAGGATTATCCTCAGAACCATCACCGACCGTCGGGGCGATCGCATATTGCGCGTAACCCATGGTCGCGCAGCCGACCAACCCGACCATATAAGCGATGCGCGCTCCAATGCCGGTGCCAAGAAGATATTGTTTCATAGAACTCTCCTGCTTTTCTCCTGAGAAAACCACAGTCTCAGATATTGTTTTTTTATTTTTCTTCTCTACTCAAAATAGTAAAGCAATGCACAAAAACAACACACAACAAAAGCGCAACAACAAGTGTTAAGTTTTTGAGCATACTTGCCTAATAATAATATATTAGCAGTTGGGCCGTTTTCATACAACTAAAAAAACACAAAAAACAAAAAAACATCGTTTTTGGCAAAGTACATTAGGGCAAGCCAATCGTCTCTTCTTGCTTGAGCAGCTCAACACGATTCTGCAAGGCCTGAGCGCGTGCCTGATATTTTTCCTTGTTCCAACGGGCAAACTCCGCCGCGTGATTCGCCTGAACACTCGCCTGATACAGATTCCCCTGCTTCTCCAGCAACCGAGAAAGGGTGTCGCGGTGGTCGGCTGAATTCGGATACAGAGCCACGGCCTCCAACGCATGAGCCATGCCCGCCCCAAAATCATTTTTCATCATATACAATTCGGCCAACTGACCGTGCATTGCCGCACTGTCCGGTTGCTCCTCAACAGCGCTATGCATCGCGTTCAGGCTTGCGTCAATGTCTTTTTCACGCAAACAAATATCACTCAGCAGGGCGTAATAACTGCCATCGCGCACAAACCATGGCTTCTTGAAATCCTTGTCATACAACTCGCGAGCCTGTTGCGTGTGTCCATACCGCAACTCATCGCGAATCCAATCCTTCTTGTACTCATACGTCGCAAGACTATTAACGAGATAAAACAAGCCCGCAAGAATCACAATCAGCACCACATGCATTCCCCACGCAAAGGGCGATGTCCGCCGCTCTTCCATAATCTCGACTTTATCCGTATCCGGCATACTCCGAATCAACATGCCAACCATCATACAAAACATCGCGTTGATAGAAATGTTGACCGCGCTGATTGACCAGAGGGAGTCGAATATAAACAACAGTAGAAGAATCATGATGGAGAACCACGGTGAAGGTCGCGGCAAACCAACGATGCAAACACGGATAATAATCAGCAAAAGGAACAGTAGGAAGAGTGTGTTGCCCACGACGCCAATCTCGCAAAACTGATGAAGTGGCAAATTGTGAAGATACTTTGTTTCGTTGGCATCGACGGGGCGCAAGCTCCCATACTCGCGCTCGACAATCCCAAAACCGCCGCCATACCAAAAATGATGCATCCAGATCTTCTCGCCAATCGACAAGTAGTTCATGCGTTCGCGAATTGTGCTCACACGCGTAAACAAACCCGCATCCGGATTCTCAGTTTTGTCGATGACCTGTTGCGACGACACCGGCGGAACAAAAACCGAATCCAAAACTTTTTGTGTCGCAAAACCAATGCTAATCGCCAAAACAGTGTAAATGAATAGCACCAGTATCTGACGATACTGCGGCTTGATGACCTGATACTGATGACGCCCCGTCAACATATCAAGCTTGATGAAGGTGCTCTGCGGATACAACAACGCAAGATAAAAGCAAATCAGCGCCAGCCCAAGCGCTACCATCGCTCCACGTGAACCCGTCAGCGGTAACGCTATGCAGCATAACAACAAACAAAACATCGCCGCAAAACGCAACGGTGCGCGATGAACGCGACGCATCAATTCCAACGATGACACAATGCTGATTGCCAGCAATGTGCCAAGAATATTTGGGTCGCCGAGTGTCGACGCGATACGCCGCAATCGTAGGTGATGAATGATTCCCTCTTGAATCGCGTCAAGCGGAACACCGGGCTGCAACTCAGCCATATAGCGCATCAACATATTATCGTAAAGCCAACAGTACTGCACGATTCCATGCAGTGAGCAAGCCATGCCCGTCATACTAATTCCGATTAGAACTAGCGTCGGAACCTTGTCGCCAAATCGATGACTCAACTGTCCAATGTTTGACCCCGCATACAAAAACAACCACCCGGTGATGACCGGAATCGCACGGCTGATGCCCATCCCATGCATCCCGCCCAAATACCAAGCGAACAAACTCCACATAATGTAAATGACAATCAGAAAGCCCAACGCCGTATTGATGACTCGCACGGATGGACGACTGCTCGGCGTCGGAGCAAAATCCGAAAACATCAGCAACCCGCTCATTAAGAGTAAAAAAGGAATGGCATACAGATAGCTTGGCAAAGGCCATACAACAAGCACCATCCAGGCAACAAAAGCCGTTATCGCCCCGCAAATCGATACTTTCTCGCGAAGCGTAAATCGTGAATCAAACTGTGACAAGCCAGCACTCTCAGCCACAAACGGAGGAACGGCTCGAATGAGGTCGAACATCTTTTCTCGATTCGGTATTGTCTTTATCAGGTTTAACTAAAAAAATCAAGAGAAAACATTTGCAACTCCTTTATGGTACTTCTTTTTGTATTTCAACTTTATAGACCCGACAAACCAGAACCCAACAGTGATTAAGCTCATCATACATAGGCTCTTGCAGGCAATACCGCTCCTCATCGCGATATCGCTCGTCACGTTCTTCCTACTGTTTCACAGCCCCGGAGACTTCCTCGCCTCGCTCGCGTTCGACCCCAAAATCAGTAAAGAATTTCTCGAGGCGGAAAGAGCGCGACTCGGCCTCGACCAGCCATGGTATATCGTGTGGTTCCACTGGATTACCGGCGTCATCACGGCCGGAGACTTCGGGCACTCGTTCTCGTACCGCATGCCCGTCGCGTCGCTCATCGGCGCAAGACTCTACAACACCTTCCTGCTTGCCCTTTGCTCATCGGTCATTGCTTGGTTCATCGGTGTGCCGTTCGGGATGATTGCCGCAATGAAACAGGACAAATGGCCTGACAGAATCGCCAGCGCCATCGCGTTCCTTGGGTTGTCCATCCCCGCCGTCCTACTCGCGCTGTTCGCCGTCTATTTCGCCGCAATCACCGGGTGGTTCCCGACGGGCGGAATGACTGACCCGCACCATTACGCGATGACCGGAGTCTGGCAAAAGATGCTCGACATCATCCACCACCTCATCATGCCGTCGATTGTTCTCGGCGTCGGAGGCCTCGCGATATACACCAGACAGATGCGGTCGAACTTGCTCGAAACTCTCCGCTCGGACTACATGAGAACCGCCATGGCCAAGGGACTCAGCTATGGGAGCGCCGTGCGCGGACACGCTCTCCGTAACGCCATCAACCCAATGATTACACTCTTTGGGTTCGCGTTCAGCGAACTACTCAGCGGCGCGTTCCTTGTCGAAAATGTCATGGACTGGCCGGGGTTGGGCAGAACGACCATCGAAGCCTATACCTCTAAAGATATGTTCGTCGTCGCGACAAGCGTTCTGCTCGCCGCCGCAATGCTTATCATCGGCAATCTCATCGCGGATATTCTCCTTGGAATCAATGACCCACGGATAAGGCAGAACGGTGCATGAAAAAGCCTGAACCCGATATGAACGAAAATGTCCATGGAATGTCTCCCGCCGCGTTGGCGTGGAGAAGATTCCGACACAACAAGACGGCACTCACCGGAGCCATTATTCTCATTGTGATGTATGTCGCCGTGATTTTTGGCAGTTTTCTCTCGCCATGCGACCCCACTATGAGAGACTACAAACACGCGAATCTTCCGCCGACAATCCCGCATTTCTTCGATGAGAATGGAACCTTCCATGTGCGCCCATTTATCTATGGTGTCAAGCTCACCGACCCACTCCGGTTCACATACAGCATCGACCATACGCAGAAGTATCCGATCAAGTTTTTCGCCAAAGGATGGCAGTACAAACTGTGGTGGGTCATTCCTGCCGAGCGGCATCTCATCTCGGTTGACAGCCCCGGAAGAATCGCGCTGCTCGGGACGGACAGCGTGGGCAAGGACATCTTTGCCCGTGTGCTCGAAGGCGGCAAAATCTCAATGTCCATCGGACTGCTCGGAATCTCAATCAGTCTGATTCTCGGAATGTTCATCGGCGCGCTTGCCGGATACTATGGAGGATGGATAGACCTCATCCTCATGAGACTTGTCGAATTTCTGCTCGCGATTCCCGGGCTTTATCTCATCATCGCGCTGCGTGCGTACTTCCAGACCGAAAGCATCTTCGGAATCGGCGGGAAAAACATGGGCTCGGGACAAATGTACCTTATCATTGTCGTTATTCTCGCGTTCATCGGATGGGCCGGACAAGCCCGCGTCATCAGAGGAATGGTTCTCTCGATTAAGCGGCAAGACTTCATTCTGGCCGAACTTGCGCTCGGCGCTTCCGCATGGAGAATCATTACCAAACACATTCTGCCAAACACCATGAGCTATGTCATCGTGTCCGCGACAATCGCTGTTCCCGGATACATTCTCGGCGAAGTGTCACTAAGCTATCTCGGTGTCGGCATCCAAGATCCTCAAGTCAGTTGGGGCATCATGCTCGAACAGGCGCAAAGCGCCGCCGCCATCAAAAACACGCCATGGCTGCTGTTCGCGCCGGCCGCGGCGATATTCCTTACGGTGTTTTCTTTCAACTTCCTCGGGGACGGACTTCGTGATGCGCTCGACCCAAGGCATGTCAGCGGACGCTAACGGACGATCCGAGCGCCACGCCCATCCTTGAAGGTTCCGGTCAATAACTGGAAGATATCAAACGCCCACAAGAAAAACAACAGACCGCCGCCCGCGATGAACTTCACGATTGTGTTGTTTGGGATGAAAGTCGCCAGTCCGGTATGAACACTACCGGCAAAACACGACAGAATCAAAAACACCATTCCATACAGAATGCTGCCTGTCACAAAGCGGTGAACGCCTAAAGGCCCCAAAAAGATGCACAAGACCAAAGTCACAAACCAACGAGTAAAACCTCGCGCCATTCCAAAAACCTCTCTCTCATGTTATTGCAAAAATAAACAACAACATCAACATTATCATTCCCTTAAAAATGTCCTCCGGTAGTCCACAAAAGAAAAAAGAAACAATATCTTTTTAGTACGCATTTTTTTCTTGACAAAATGCAAAAACAATTATATGTTCTATTTAAAGCGAATTAATACTAAGGTTCGCCCCTAGTAAATAATACTTTTATATCTCTATGAATGCAAGAGGAATCATCATGAAAAGAGCATTTACACTTATTGAGTTGCTGATAGTCGTCGCGATTATCGCAATCTTGGCTGCCATCGCAGTCCCGAACTTCCTTGAAGCGCAAGTCCGCTCAAAGGTCAGTCGTGCCAAATCTGATATCCGTTCGTTGGCAACCGCAATCGAAGCCTATCGAGTTGACTTCAACCGTGAGCCGTCACCCGGATATCCCGGAACCTCATGGAAAACAACGCAGGTCAACGGCGAATACCCATTTGCCGCAAGTGTTGAAAACCGCGCGTACTCTCTGCCCTGCACCATCACCACGCCCGTAGCATACATCACCGCTGTTCCTGTCGACGCGTTTGGCGGCGAGACCGCAAACGATGACTTGTACAAGTCGATGGGCGATGTCTATCCGCTCTACTATTGGTACTTCACCAAGAGAGTGTTCGGACTTTACAACTACACATGGCAGGTCTCCGCGAATATTCGTAGCACAGATTACACACAACGCCTCAACGATGGTAGCGCATCATGGGTTATCCTGAGTAAAGGACCGGACAAGTACTGGGCAAAGATAGACGCTCGCGAAGTCGACGCTCCGCAAGCTTTTCAGTATGACTCCTCGAATGGAACTGTCTCCGTCGGAAACATCTTCCGCTGCGATTAATTTTTGACCGTCAAATAGAATTAGGAAAAGTGTTCCCCGTAATAAAATTACACGGGGAACACTTTTTTTCTTGACAATTGACCATCAAATCTGCTACAATGTAAATGAAATTGCACTGTCGTTTTTCAAGCGCTTGAATAAAAGCGTCAAAAACACATTGTTATAAGTGAAAATTATTATTACTCTTCAGAAGAGGTAAACATTATGAAGCACGCTTTTACACTCATTGAGTTGCTCATTGTAGTCGCGATTATTGCCATTCTGGCTGCAATCGCTGTTCCAAACTTCCTTGAAGCGCAAGTCCGCTCAAAGGTTAGCCGTGCGAAGTCAGATATTCGTTCGCTGGCAACCGCAATCGAAGCCTATCGAGTTGACTTCAACAAAGTTCCACTCGTCGGCGCCCCAACATGGGCACTCACCACCCAAGGTAACGGCCAGTATCTTTACGCGCAAGGCGTTGAAAACAGAAGTTTCGACTTGCCTGTGACAATCACCACACCCGTCGCCTACGTCACCGCTGTTCCCATTGATGCTTTCGGTGGCGACATCGCGAGCGATGACCTTTACGGCAGCATGGGAGACTACGCGCACTACTACTGGTACTTCACCAAAGACTGGTTCAACAACGCCGGCTATGCCAACAACTGGAGAGTCTCGAACTCGATTCAGTCTTGCGACGCCAAAACCGTCAAAGCAGCCACTGACCCCATTGGTTCGGCGTCATGGGTTATCCTGAGCAAAGGTCCCGATAAGTACTGGGCCAAGGTCAACGCGAACGAAGTCGACTGTCCGCAAATGTGGCAATATGATTCGACAAACGGAACCATATCCATCGGCAACATCATGCGCTGCGACTAAACAATTTGGCAGTCGGTGTTATTCCCCTTTCAACCGTCTGTATCGCAGGATTTCATCACACCCACCTGTTTTGGAATCCTGTTTTTTATTTGCAAGAAAAATTTATAATTATACGCTTGAAATGAACAAAACTACGTGCGTATAATAAATTTAGAATGTAACCGACCTTCTTTCATCCCTTTCTTGTGTAAGGTCGTTTCGGGTAGGTCACTTTCCCCATGGTGACCTGCCCACTTTATTTTCCTTGCCCAACAGTGCGAGCCCCGATTACTCAATGAGAATCTCCGATGCCGTCAACTCCAAACAAAAACCACAACCATGCACAAGCGAAATTATTCCATCATTCTCATCGTCACGGGCGCAACCAAACGACTGATTCAGCGCCATCCGATGCGCTTGCAATTGCTTGTGACTCATCCCGACGCCACCCACATCCGACAACCAAATGCCGCTCATGTCGTCATACGAAACAACCTGCCCCGGATAACGCGCAAGCAAACATAACAACCGCCACGCGCACCGCCCGAGCGTCACCGGACGACCATCGAACAGAACACGCCCCGGATGACTTCGCCATAAACGCAAGCGAATGACGCCCGTTGCCGATGTGTCGCTCGGTGTCGACGTTGGCGGAGTGGTCGGCGCTTGGGGTGGTGATGCCGCAACAGTTGACGCAGAATTTTGTTGACGCATATAGGAATCTAGCGTCGTCACTAATCGACCAATTGCCGCGAGCCACAGCTCGTGGGGATCCGGCGGCGTTGTGGATATTGCGGGTGCAGTGGAGGCAGTTGGGCACTGCGATTGCGGCTGACTCTGACAACCGGTTGTCCCCTTGAGGAGTGCTTGTTTTTTCTGTTTCATGATAATATACCTCTTTTGAAAATAGAACCAATGTTCTATAAAATACACGATGCAAAATTTTCATCGCCGGGCAATGATGCCCGAACGGACATGATTGCAAAAAAATGTGATTTTTGGTGGCTGGCTGCTTAGTTGCCCTAGTTAGCCTAATAACGTTTTTTTTCGCCAAACGCAAAATAAACCTTGTATTTTTGAGGGGATTTGTATATAATATGATAAAAGCACAGGAAAGTGGATTATTACTTATCCAGTTGTTTTAATAAATTCTCTAAGGATAAAGGAGATTATAAATGAACAAAGTTTTATTAAGTGCGGCTGCGTTCGCACTTGTTGCAGGTTTTGCAAGCGCGGATATCGTTCTTGACGACTACAACACCGTTGAACCCTATGATGGCGATGCCGCTATATGGGCAAGTCCTGCGATTACAGATCATGCCGTGATTACGCAGGAAGCGAATGGCTTTAGTGGCAATTGCCTTAAGTGCGTTTATTCTTACAATGGCGCTGCCGTTACCGGTTCGGGCTACCATGATTGGCGGCACGTGACCAAGACTTTTGAAGAACCCCTGAACCTCAACAATGTTTCCGGGTTCTCTCTGAAGATGAAAGTCGAAAACCCGACATCATACATGCGCATTATGTGGGATCTTGAAGATATCGCCGGTGGCGTTATGCGTATTTATGAATCAGACGCCAACCTTAATTTCACAGCCGGTGAATGGCGCAATGTTCTTTTGCCTCTTTGCCAGGCATCGAAAGACATTCCGCAAGTGTCCACGTATCCTCAGGGACTCCATCCCAGCCAGTGGCTTTCCAGTGGTCGCCCGATTAACCTCGCGCAGATCAAAAAGGTCAGCTTCCATATGGCCGACCTTGACCCCGTTACCGTTGATGGTACTGTGACATTCTATCTCGATGATTTTGTAGCCATCGAAGACCCAACCGGTTTGAACGAGACAACCTTGTGGGATGCCGAAGATTTCGCTGACACAGCGGCTGTTAACACGATGCTTACCAAGCTTCACGCTACACAGACAGACCTTGCGTTGGGCACAGCTTCTGACGGAAGCAAATGTGTCGACTGTCACTTTACCTATGTTCGTTGGGGTGGCTTTGGTGTCAAACTCGCTGCTGACTTGACAACTCCCCTCGACCTGAGTGGTGCTGCCTATATCAAGGCTGTTTTCGAGACAGATCCCGCCATCGATGCTGATACATCATCACGTGGCTATCCGATGCTCTTTGATACACCCGGTGTGGTTCAACCCGCGTCACGTGCCATCCCATACTATGCCAATACAACACTCAATGCAGGCGGCAAAGAGAGCTGCACATTTGTGCCTTTCAACAACCCCGCAGGTATTGGTTGGGGGTCGCAGTATACTTATACATGGTGTAGCGCCTGGGCTGCGGATGCGGCTGGTAAAATTGACCTGACCAATATTTGCAACATTCTTCTTCAGTTCGATACAAACATGGCTGCTGACTTCCCGACTGTGACACACAAACTCAAGAGAGTCGTCATTGGCGACACCGCCAATACACCCGGTGGACCCGCGTCGGTTAACGACTGGTCGTTGATGTAATCTGCTGAGTCAAACAGATTCGTCATCATCCGCGAGGCATGATGATATCTGCACAAATTCGAGCGGCGCCCGATTCTCACACGAGAGTCGGGTGTCTGCTTTTGTATTGCGCTCACTTTCGCATAGATTAAGGGCGATGCGGTAACTAATATAAAACCTGACTTGAAGAAGGAATTCGGATGGACGACAAAAAACTAATCTGGATTTACCCCGGACAGGGGTCTCAATTTGTAGGAATGGGACGCGACCTGGCAGAGAATTCGCCCAAGGCAAAAGCGCTATTCGAGAAAGCCAACAAAATCATGGGGTTTGATTTGACCTCAATCATATTCGATGGTCCCGAAGAATCACTCAAACGTACACTTTATACCCAACCCGCCATTCTTGTTATATGCATGGCACTACATCAGCTCCTGACCGGAACCAAAGCTGTTCCGCCTGCGATTGCTGTTGCCGGACATAGCCTTGGCGAGTACACGGCGCTTTGGGCGGCCGGAGTCCTCGACACCGAGACCGTTCTACGGCTCGTCAAACGCCGCGCCGAACTCATGGATGCCGCGGCTCAATCCAGCAAAGGCAAGATGGCCGCTATCATGGGATTGACCGATGAGAAACTCTCCGACCTCGTGGCGACATGCGGTGGCAAGGTCATTCTCGCTAATTACAATGCTCCGAAACAAACCGTTATCTCGGGCGAGGCGGCAGCCGTCGAGGAAGCCGTTGAGAAGTGCAAAGAAGCCGGTGCCAAACGAGCCGTTGTGCTCCAAGTCTCCGGTGGATTCCACTCGCCCCTCATGGAAGGGCCTGCGCAGGAACTGGGCAAACTCATCGACGAAGCCCAATTCTCGCCGGCACAAATGCCGGTCATTACGAACTGTGACGCGACCCCGCACACAGATCCCGAGGAGCTGCGTGCGAACCTCCGCAAGCAAATGATGTCAAGCGTCCTGTGGACCAAAATGGTCGCCCGTGGCGCCGAAGAATACAAACCGGACGCTTTCGTCGAGATTGGTCCCGGCTCGGTTCTCGCCGGACTGATTCGCCGAATCAATCCAGAAATTCCATGCTCGAATATCGCGACATGGAATGACATTCTCACGTTGCGCAGATAATCGCGCACGTTCAAGAACACGCAACAAATGAACGGGTATCGCAATCTACATGTATTCGCGCTCGCAATGGCGGCCGCAGCAGTCACGCTGATTGCCGCCACTGCGTGTGACGGAGCAAAACATGACAACGACGAGGGTCAGTCATGGAGCGCCGGCAAAAGTCTCCTGCAGTTTACCATGGGGCCCGCGCCCAAAAACATTCTCGTTAATGGTAGCTTTGACGCTAATAACGACCGCGCGACAACTGTCCCCACCGGGTGGAGCACGAACCTTAGCGATAGTGATACCACGGTTGCCGCTCACGCTTTTGAGATTCTGCCCGAAGGTGGAATGAATAATGAATCGTGCCTGAGAATCGCGCCTTGCAGTATTGAGCTTTCTCAGAAGATTAAGCCTGCGTCAATCGACAAACTTCGCGGGGGCGTCGCATGCGTCTCGTTTTACATGAAAACTGACGACGCGACAACGACAGGAAATGAATCGCGCGTTGATGCCTTTGTTATCGTCAAAGCCACAGACACGACCACCATCTGGAATGCGGCGATGACTGTGGCGCCCGACGGCAGCGCCGAAATGGCCGATGATACGGGCGCAATCGCTCCTCGCATCTGGACAAAATACGAAACGAATTTTCCTGTAAGCTCCGATGTTACAGACATTACGATCAGCTTTAGTGCGGAAAATCCGCAGACTTCCGAGACATCGTCCGTGCTTATTGACGATGTACAAGTCTTTCGCACCGACAAATCTGCTTCTTCTGTAGAATAGCGTTTAGTCCTACAATTCAAGATAAAAGCAATAACTGATTTATGGTTTTCTGTAAAATGTAAGTAATTACTTTTGTTTATGTTAATTTATGGTAAACCATAAAATATTGAAGAAAATACCCTGACCCTGACGATAGAACAGATGCCGTTTAGTCGAGCGTTTTGTCGCTATCAGATTCTTTCACAATTGCCTTGACAGCCGCTCCAGGCTTGATATAGGCATCATAGCGAATGTGTAAATAATCATACAAAGTCCGATAGGGGATGCCGGACAGCCTCGAAATCGAGGTAAGCTTTCGGGCCTTGAGGGCGCTCTGAATATTCTCCTAAGTTGTCTCATTTTCTTTATATCAGTAGTAATGTCATAACATAAAGTAAAATATTAAACATAATTCTCAAGATAAATAGCAATATGAATATTTTCTCGAATAAGTGTACTTTTCAATACGAGGTAACAATTAATTATGACTTACAAAGACAACTCACAACATTGGTTTGTCAAGATGTTGAATGATTACGGCGCGAGGACAAATTACCGCCATGGTTGGAAATCTGCAATATCGAAAAAAGCAAACATTCAGCCGGCGAGAATTTCGGACTGGCTTGTCAGTCGTTCGTTGCCTGATATCAAAATGGCAGAAGCTGTTATATCTGCACTTGGTGGCGACATAACTCGCGGTTTGCCTGGCTATACACCGCCTGCGGCAGTGACGGAAGTCGTCGGCATTGTCGAAGCAAGCACGGGCACAGTCTCGATTGATAAAGAACTCAGTTCGGCATCACCACAGGATCCGATTTGGCACAACTCCAGATGGCAACCAAGCGGGAAAGCGGAGCAGGTTTATCTGAGAATCAGTGGGACGCAAATGGCGCCTGAATTCCCCGAGAACGGATATCTGGTTTGCGCTCGTTGGTCATCGAGCGAAGGTCCTACATCCGGCCAACCCGTCATTGCAAAAGTTGGTGATAAGTATGTGTTGCGCAAATGGTCGCAGTCGGCGGATGGAGATCCGGTGCTGTTGCCCATCGTCGAGACGCATTTGCCTGTTGTATCACTCAAGGGCGTCATCGAACCGTATATGATTATTCTGGGAGTTTTGCGTCCGCTGTAGTATTTGCGTTGGGCGTTGCTATTTTCCCATATAGCGGAAGTGCCATGGTTCTCCGCGAACCGTATTGACAAATCCGTATTTTCTGGCGTTACGCTTCATCCATTTGCCCGAGGCGCATGCGCCATAGCTATTGCTCGTGACATGGCGTTCATTATCCGTCACATCGACAGTTGTGCCGAGATGATGTTCGCTACGTCCGGGGTTGCCAACCCGCCCGCCTCCGCGTTTGAGACGACGTTGGTGATTCGCGTCACGATATCCACTATAAACCAGCACCTGAATGCCTGATTTGGCGGCCGCTTGTGACATCTTGACATAGGCTTCGGCGGCCTCGCGGCGAAGCCACGTGGGCTGTTTCGCGTAGCAATACTGCCGAGGAATCAGCACAAGATCTGTCGGAGTATAATCGATAAGTTTTCCACGATAAGGGTCTTCCTTACCGTAAGGCAAATTCCCCATGCGGCCAAATCCTTTGCCTTTGACGAACACAGGCAGCGCCGCCTTGCTCGAACGTGTGGAGTAATCCGTATTGACTTTGGTGCTCACGCTGCCGCCATTGGGCCAGAGCCACGTTCCCTCCGCCGAACCGGTTTTCCGGCCACGCGAGAGCAGCCCGCGCAATCCGCCAGACTGTGGGGTTGTGTCGATGGGCGGTGGGGGAGTCATACTTTCGCGCGGCGGGAGAAGGTCGTCTATCGTGAACGACTCGAAATCGAAATCCGACATGCGCGCCGGTTGGTCGTAAAAGTTGTAATCGGACAACGCGAGGTATTCGCTCGACGATTTTGATTTGGATGTAGTCGGCGCGCCGATGGTCGTGGATGAGGGAACACTTAACATGAACAACAACCACGCGACGGAAAACAACTCACTGATAAGAGTCGGACTTTGCCGGAGAACACACAACTTTTTCATTGCTAATATAAAAAAACGGCATTGGATTTTATTTTCCCATTTCAAACATCATTTTCAGCGGCTTCTGTAATAGATACTAAAAGTTCAGGGAGTGATGAACACCGTGACCGTAACGAAAAAAAATACCAAAACCAAATCTTCTTATACTGTCAATCAAGTTTTGCGAGTTGTCCATCACCTGTGTCCACCTGCGCTTGCGTTTGATTGGGACAATGTCGGGTTGCTGATTGGGAATCCGGACGCTCCTGTGCAACGGATGTTGGTTGCGCTTGAAGCGGACGACCGTACTATCGCACTGGCCGCAAAGAAAAAATGCGAGTTGTTGCTCACGCATCATCCTCTGGTATTTCGTCCACTGAAGTCTTTGCGTTCGGACGACCCTGTCGCGCGGCGTCTCATTGCGCTCCACGATAACGGCATCGCGCTCATCGCCTCGCACACAAACTTTGATTGCTCGCAATGCAGTATGAATCACTACATCGCGTCGTCGCTGAAGATAAACAATCTCATTCCGCTTGAGGCGCGGTTGCCATTCCGCGACACTGCGAGCGAACAGTCCTTTTACAAATTTGTTGTCTACGTTCCCGGCGATTATAGCGACGTGATTCTCGATGCGATTCATCGTGGTGGTGGCGGCACGATGGGCGCCTATAGTCATGTGTCCTTTGCCGCGAAAGGCACCGGAACGTTCCAACCCGAAGCGGGTGCCCGGCCGTTCATCGGCAAGAAAGGCACTCTCGAAAAGGTTTGTGAGGATCGTGTCGAGTCGCTTGTCGCGGCGGAGAATCTTGCCGCTGTCGTTGACGAAGTCAAACGCGTTCATCCCTATGAGGCCGTTGCGTGGGACATCTACAAACTCGCCATCTCGCCTGCCAACGAGTTTGTTTTGACCGGCGCCACGGGCACAGGTCTGGGGCTTGTTGGCAATCTGCCCGCGGCGACAACGCTTGCCGAGCTTGGCGCGTCCGTCGCGCGTCTTTGCGACGCGACCTATCCACCGATGATTTCCGGCAACACCGCCAAGCGTGTGCGCAAAATCGCGGTCATGGGTGGTAGTGGTGGCTCGATGCTTGGGCATGTGTTGGCGCGACATCCGGATGTTTTCGTGACGGGAGAATTCGGGTATCACGAGACATTGGCCGCCGCCGATCGTGGTATCGCGGTCATCGCGTTGGGACACGCCAACAGCGAGCGCCTTTTCTCGACGGCCATGTGTCAAGCCCTGATGAGCGCAGACGCGAATCTCGGGGGCAAAAACGCCGCCGTTCAAATCATTTCGGATACCGGTTGCGCCGACCCATTTATGCCGCTTCGCTAACTCTAACTCGTTACTGATATGTCAACCGAAAACGAACTTCGTCTCCCCTCCGCGACACCCAAAGGCAAAGGTCCATTCGTCTTTGCGTTCATCATGATTATACTCGCCATTCCCTTGCTTGTGGCGGGCTACATCGTTTTCGTGGTGGACATGATTCACTATGGCATCACGCCGCTCCTCATCCTGATGGTCGTTCTCTACTTTTACTACTATCGCAAATACGCCACCGTGATTGACACCCCGACCTCGAAGGTGCGCGGCGTTTTCATTGGACGCGTCGAGTTGCAGGGTACCACACGGTGCGACGAACCGACGACGGGATATCTCAGTCACGAAAGTTGTGTCTGGACACGATACATTGTCGAAGAGCATTATTGGCGTGTCGTCTCGAACGGCAAGAAAACCCGCGTCCAAACAGGATGGGAACAGATTGATGAACATTGTCGGTATGTCTGGTTTGGTCTTGAGGATGACACCGGAACCATACAGGTTGACCCCGATCAAGCCAATGTCACCGGAGAGATTCTTTTCAAGAAAACAGTGACTTGTGAGGATGAACTCTACTGGGGGATGTGTAAGAAAAGCGAGATTAGCGGCAGCACAGGCAAACGGCGCTTCACGGAGACAACCATTCGCGTCGATGCTCCGGCTTATCTCTTTGGGTACGCGACAATCGCTGACGACAGCACTACCCCGTACATCGCGTGGAACAAGACACTGCCGATGTATGAGATTCATTACGGAACGGAAAAAGACGCTATCTCGACTTTCGGTAGCGGCCAGTGGGGCGCAGTTGCGGGCATCGTTTTCATCTTCTGTTATGCCATCTACAAAATCTACTTCGGCGATGAATCCGATGGCCCTGCGGGAACAATGACGACCCTGAGCGTGGTTGCCGTCTTTACGCTTTTGCTTTATCTGGCGGCGTGGTTCTGGATCAACTACAATAGACTTATCAGTATGCGGCAGCGTGTGCACGAGGGCTTCGCTCATCTCGAAGTGCAGTATCAGCGCCGCGCCGACTTGATTCCCAATCTTGTCGAAGCTGTCAAAGGATACCGCGATTATGAGGCCGTGACGCAACAGAGCATTGCCGCGCTCCGCTCGCTCGCGATGCAGCGGCACGCGCAGACAACTGTGGACAAAAACGAAAGCGAACGGCAAATTCTTCTCTTGTGTGAGGCATACCCCGACCTCAAGGCTAACCGGAATTTCCTGAATCTGCAACAGCAGCTTGCGGACACGGAAACCCGCATCGCGCTTGCGTCGGAATACTATAACGATTTCGCGACAAACAGCAATGCCCGCTTGTTGCAGTTCCCCATATGCTTAGTGGCAAAGATGACACTGCTCACCAAATTTCCGCTCATCACGTTGGCTCACAATGCGCAAGAGCGCGCCGTTCCGTCCGTTGCGATAGTAGCGGAATCAGGCGATGCCGTCACGCCGCCGTCCTCGCCGAATGATGACGACAGTAGCAACAACGCATAAAAAGTGGGAGTGTGTAAGCGCCGGTCGGGCGACTTACTTTGCGCGCGCGGCCTTGTTGGCCTCAACTTCGTTCAACTTTTGAGTCGCCTTATCCACGGCGATTTTCAGGGCGTCAGCCGGAGCGGTACCCTTCGAAATGGTCGTGTCCACCATGTCGGTGATGTTGGTGCGAATGCCTTCCCACACAGCGATACTCGGCTCGATTTTACCATGGTTCGCGAACACCTGTTCCGCGGCAATCTTATAAGACGGATTCTTGTCCATGTATGCTTTGACATTCGGGTCTTCCATCATCGAATAGCGGATAGGCATATAACCGGTGTTTGTGGCCCAGTAGACGGAACTTTCGCGGCTCGTGAGGAACTTGACCAACTTCCATGACGCTTCGATTTCCTCGGGCGATTTGTTATTGAAAATTCCGAGATTCGTTCCCTGCATCAGTTGTTTGCCTTCCGTTCCGGCCTTGCCGGGGACGGGCGCGACGGCCCAGCGGAAGCGCGTCCCGATTTGCTTGTCGAGGAACGGCAATCCGGCGCTCGAATAGATGTAGCATGCAATCTGTTTGTTCGCGAGCGGTGTGGTCATGTAGGACGAATCCGCGTAGATGTACTTGTCCGGATGTTGCAAATCATAGAGAGTCTGCAAAATATCTTTGGCGAGTGGCGAGTCAAACGCAATCGTTTTGCTGTCGGAGGTCAAGAAGTCGCCGCCGCTCGCGAAATAGAATGTCGTGAAGACTTCGCCGCCGAGCATCGCGCCGAAACCATAGGTCTTGGTGCGGCTACCCTCGCGCACGGTACACTTCTTGACACAGTCGACAAACTCCTCGAGAGTCTTCGGCGCTTCCTTATATCCTGCGGCGTCGAACATATCCGCATTGTAGAACATCAGATACATGCTCTTGTTGAAGGGCATCGTGTACCATTTGCCATCAAAGGTGTTCGAGTCCCGATAAACCTGAACAAAATCGTTTTGTTCCTCGGCGGAGAGTCCGTCTTCCTTATCGAAAAAAGACGAGACCGGCGCGAGATAACCCTTCTCGACATAGTCAGACGTCCAGTTTTCGTAGACAGTCGACACGGCGGGATTGTTCGCGGGCGTCGCGGCAAGGGAACTGCTAAGCTTCTGAGACAATTGCATGGGATTCCCTTGGAAAATCGGCGTGACCATGATGTTGGGGTTCGCCTGCTCGAAGCGCTTGCACAGCTCTGTAATGGCCGCATCCTGCGCCGCCGTAAAGTAATGCCACAATTGAAGATGAATCTTGCCGTCAGTGGGCTTTTCTGCCTCGGGCGACTTGTTGCCGTTACCGCATCCCACAAATAATAAAGCAGCCACAACGCTTGCGGCAAACACGAAACCAAAACGTTTGCGAATCATGATTTTTCCTTAGTCACGATTTTGTAAATATTACAGAATACTTACCTTGCGCAATTCATAACATTAGGATGTCCGTGCATTGGACACGAAATTGCCATTGTAAACAATGCTAAGGAAAACGTTTTCATTTTGAATGGGCAAATAGAGCGCATATTTTGCTAAAAATCATCATTTTGCAAATTAGTTCTTGACAAATACAGCGAAAAGTGTTATACCTAAAGCAATGTTAAGGAAAACGTTTTAACAGTTTTCATCATTATAACAAAAGAAGCCGAAAGATGAAACAAGCATTTACTCTGATTGAGTTGCTCATCGTCGTGGCAATCATTGCCATCCTTGCGGCAATTGCTGTGCCGAATTTCCTTGAGGCACAAACACGCGCGAAGAACTCCGCAGCACGCGCGGATATGCGTTCGCTTGCGACCGCTATCGAATCGTATTTTGTTGACCACAACAAATACGCATGGTGCATTGGAGGAGGACATAATCCTCAGACGGGCGTGCCGACTGTCTACTATGGCGTCCCATCGCCCGAGCTGACAACGCCCATCGCCTATTGTTCCTCTATCCCGATGGACAGATGGGGCGGCGACACGACAAACTTTGTCGGACCCAACTTCATGCATGTGACCAAAACATACCAGACTTCCTTTGGATACGGATGGTTTGGCGAAGAGAAATTCTTTAATGGAAAAATGGAAGGACGTCCCACTTTTGAATGGTGCCTTCAGTCCATGGGTCCCGACCGCTCACTCTGGAAAACCCATTTTCAAGGTCACTGGGAATATGAAGATATTCTCAGCCAGTACGACGCGACCAATGGTACCATTAGCCTTGGCAACATCTGGCGCGTTGGCCCCTAATGCTTTGATTTCGTAACACAAGACTCCCCCTCAATCCCTATTCATCCCCAAAACATATTCACCCCTGACGAAAGGCTGGTATAACACAATGCGTTTATCAACGATAGCGAGACTGAGCACATTTATAGCATTGCTTTGCGCTCCAACAATCTCGTCGGCACGATTTGCCGAGAATTATGCCATCACACGTGAGGTCAAAGCCAAACCTTTCTTTGATATTGGCACCCGCTCGGCCTTTGGCCGCAGCATCCCGGAGCGGCTCACGGACGGACGGACAACCGGCGACCCGCTGAAGACGGATCTCGCCGTCGGCTGGAAAGTCACGCCGAGCAACAAGGAACCCTATGAGGCGGTCATTGACCTTGGGTCTGTGCGCAAGGACATCGAGGCCATCGAACTCGATTGCATCACCGATCCCCAGAAAGGATTGCTTGCGCCCGATTCGATTAAAGTCGAAGGAAGCACCGATGCGCAAAACTATCAGCTCTGGGGAAATCTGACTCCCGAGGCGCGTCCGGCGCCTGCGGTTGTTCGCTGGAGACTCCAACTGCCCAAAGATGGCCAAGCCGCACGGCTCGTGAAGTTGACGTTGAATTGCAAATCCAACGCGGGCGTGGGCGAGAAGTGTCTCCTGACCGAAGCGCGTGTTTTGCGTGCGGACATCCCCAATGACCTCGCCGGTTATTTCTATCAAATCAGTTTTCGCCAACACTGGACAAGCGAACGCTTAGCCAAAGAAATGGATTGGCTGCGCGACATCGGAGCGGACACGCTGATGCTGTGCTCGGGTGTGACCAGCACAACGGCGTTTTACCCGATGAGCGAAGGCGTCCTGCCGGATGTCAAACCCTACAAGGACCAGCCCAGTGGCAATCCGTTTGAGAAGATTCTCACGGCGGCTGACGAGCGCAAAATGAACAATATGTTCATGCTGTGCAACGAGGACAGCGCGTATTTCCAAGTGACGAAACCCGAATTCTTCAAGAATCTGAGCGAGAGAACTTGCAAAGTTTTTGATGATATGTACGCGCAATACAAGAAGCATCCCAGCCTCGCGGGCGTTTATGTGGGCATCGAGTTTTGGTATCCCGCCCCAATGTCCCTGATGAAAACGTGGGTGTCGCAATGTCTCGACCCGATGACAAAGCACATCACTGAAGTCGAGCCAAAATACAAGTGTGTCGCGGCTCCTTTTGCCGGTGTTGAATCACGGCACAACGCGAAGGAATTTGAGGAAAACTGGGATTATATGTTCGCGAATACCCCGCAGCTGAAGATGTTCCAGTGGCAGGACGGTATCGGCGCGAACGAGGGCGACGAGATGAGCACCGGTGGCCGCACGTTCGCGTATATGCAGGAAATGTGGACGATGCTCAAGAGATGCACAGACAAGTATAACCGTGAATTATGGGTCGACGCGGAGTTCTTTGACAAAGTCGGTGGCCCCTATCCGCCACACTTCAGCCGTGTTCGCGACCAGCTCGCGTCAGCCGCGCCATTCTGCGACGGCGCTGTCGGTTTTGAATGGGCCTATCTATCGCCCGGCGCAAGCGTGAGTGCCGCCGGTGAATTCTACCAGAACTACATGCGCTGGCATATGGGCAAACCGTGGCTCGAAAACATCGCGTGGAAGTGCCCGTACACTACCAGTGAATCTTGCGAAGAGAAGACTGAAGCGAAGGGCATTGTCAAAAAGCTCACCGACAATGATCGTGACGGACTGCACGAAGGCCGGAGATATGTCTATTGGGAGAATGTCACCAAACCGTTGGAAGTGACCATCGATTTGCAACATCAGAGAACGGGCATCGAAGGTTTCGCGGCGGCTCTCCGCACCGAAAAGGGCAACGGCATGGTCGACGAATCAATCGAGGTGTCGGTCTCCAAGGATAACAGCCAATGGACAACCGTCGGCGTACTCAAACCCAACTCGACCGACGATAACGAAATGAATGTCCATCAGCTCTTTGACCTCGAACCGGTGACCGCGAGATATGTCCGGTTTGAACTCACTCCCTCAAAGGAACAACTGGCGCAGGCCGGAAAAGATAAAGCCCGCATCGCGCTTTGCGAACTCGGCGTTTTCAGCACGGTCAATGATATCGTAAGCCTGAACAAACCATATCTTCTCGTTCCGGCGCCTGCCGACAAATTCCCTGACGAAACAGGAAAAATGACGAACGGCGACAACACGACTCTGTGGTATGGCCAGTGCGGATACTATGACCAGAAGACCCCCGTCACCGTTACGATTGATTTGACTGACGGGCAGGACGCAAGCATCGAACTCAACAGACTGCAGACAATGGTGCTGCGCAACGAGAAGCATGGAACGGTTTTGCCGTCGGCGGTGCGTGTCGAGCTGAGCAATGATGGCAAAACATGGAGCGCGCCCATTCCGCTTGAGATGGTGGATTATGGCGATCGCCAAAACGTGTCGTTCGAGAAGACGCTCGACACGAAACACACCGCGACAAAGGCGAAGTTCACGTTTGAGCCTCCCACGGAAAAAGGATGGATGCTCATCAGCGAAACGCGAGTCATGAACCTGAGCGAGTAACCGGCTTCATCGGACGAACCCAAGAAAATGAGAGCCCCCTCACAGCGCCAAACACTGCGAGGGGGCTCTTTTGTATTCGTGCTGTGCCGCCGCTATTTGTTGTTCACTTTGCGGATTAGGGCGGCCGAGTCGCTGACGAGTTTCGCGATGCTCTGCTGATGGAAACTCACCAGTCCCAGCGTCACCTTGTCGCCCAGAGGTTTGACCCACTCTTCGGGCAGCTTCGACGCTCCGAGCAGGACGCCCAGAACGGAGCCGCATGTGGCGCCATTGCAATCTGTGTCGAAGCCGGGCTGAACGGCCATGCAAATCGTCTGCCCAAAGTCGCCGGCGCCCCATAACAGGGACGACGCGACAATTTCGGCGTTGGCGATGACGTGGCACCAGTGGTGCTTGAAGGTGTCATCCCAGCGTTCGCGGAAATCGCTCATGAACGCCTCGTGGGTCATGCCGCTGTCGTACATCTTGACGACCCGCGACAATGCGGCGTGGAGCCTGCTGCGCGTGGGAACATAGGCCAACCCGCCGATGATGACCGACCGCACATCTTTCTCAATTGCGGCTATGGCCAGCATCGCCGCCACCCACATCTCGCCGTAAATGCCATTCTTGTAATGCGAAACACACGCATCCCGCCATGCCCACCGCGCGGCCTGCTCGGGATTGCCCGGCGATGCCCATCCGAAGAAGTCCGCGCGAATCTGCGCGCCAATCCACTCGCGGTAAGGATTGCGATACAGGGCACTCGTCGGAGGTTCCATGTCCAGCAGGAAATTGCGTTGCGCCACGCGTTCCGCCGTGAACGTATGCCACGCCGGAAGTTCGTTCTGCCACGCGAACGCAACATGAACCGGCGTGAAATCACTGCCGCCGTGTTCGAGGACAAGTTTGCCGATGAACGAATAGTTCACATCGTCGTCCTCCGGCATCCCGTCCACCGTGTCAATCCACCAGAACCGCCGTTCCATCTTATACTTTTCGCGCACATCCGCGTCCACGCTTTCGAAGGGGAGATAGCGGCGTAGGGGCCAGTTATCGGTCGCCCGCAGCATCCCCTCCAGACGGTCACTCATCCACCCCTCGACAGGTTTACCGAGCAAGCATCCGGCCATCCGACCAAGCCATGCGCCCCGTGCCAAATCCTCGACTTGCGCGTAATCATAGGCGACGGCGGTCTTGTAGCCCTCGCACTCCGCCAGAATGCCCTCGACGTCGGACGGTTCGGAGTACTCATAATCCGCACGGAACGGAAGCGAAATCACGGTATCCAAAAGCTCGCCAATACGCTTTTGGTCCGCGCGTCCGGACACATCCCCTTGAGCGATAAGTCGCTCAAATTCGGCGACGACGGCTTCGGGCAATTCGCGGCCCTCTTCGCGTGCCTGAGCCAGCTCCACCTTTAGGTCCTCGGCCTCGAGCCTTATATATTCTTGCGCCCATGAAAGCGTTTGCATTCCTTCGTTTTCCTTTTCTCGTTGTTCTTGATATCAATATGGAAATCTCTTGTTATCATACGCACCAAAGATATGGATTATGCGATAAACCACGAACAACAATCTGAAGTTTTTAATGTGTCTTTGGGATTTAGGTTGTATGTAAAAAAAACACTAAAGGATATCCGAGTGAGCAAATTACTAATCATTGGCACGGGACCTTTGTACGATGACCGTGTGTGCTGTTTCAATGGTCAGGGCCTACGCACATGGCAGTTTGTCATGGCATTGCGTAACGCGGGACACGAGGTTGAATTGATTCTGCTCCCGACAGAAGGGCACGCCCGCCCCAACGTTCTGACGTCAGAAATTGTTCTCTCTTCGGTGCATGGTAATTTCCCTTACACACTAATCAATTCGACATCCCTGCCCGAGTATTTGCCCTATCTTCAGCGCATTGTTGATTCCTCGCATCCCGAGGCGCTCGTTGCCGTCAACCACAACGCGGCTTGGCCCGTCGTACAGCTCGACACCGACCTGCCGATCTGGGCCGATCTGAACGGCTACATCATGGGCGAGGCGCAGACCAAGTCCATGGTTTTTGACAATGACGTTTATCTCGGTCACTTCTGGTCGCGCGAGCGTCGGATATTGCGTCGCGCGGACAAGTTTTCGGCGGTGTCGCGGCGTCAAATGTACGCGACAATTGGCGAGCTTGGGGCGCTTGGGCGGCTCAACAGCGCGAACGCGATGCATGGTTTTGTGTCGACGATTCCCAACGCGATGGCGCCTGAATTTCTCAATCCTCCACCCCACCGCCGTGGGCAGTTCCGTGGGACAGTCTTTCCGCGTGACGCGTATGTCGTTCTCTGGAGTGGCGGCTTCAACACATGGACCAATGTTCAGATGTTGGCGGACGCTCTTTCCCATGCCATGATGCGCGAACCGTCTATTCACTTTGTGGCGACGGGTGGCGCCATTGTGGGGCATGACGAGAAAACGTATCAGTCTTTCCTTGACGAGATGTCTGAGCGTGGGCTGGCCGAACGCTACACGATGCTTGGATGGATCGAGGGCGAACGGATTTTCGATTTGTACAGAGATTGCAATCTCGGCCTGTGTGTCGATGGCAAGAACTATGAAACGCTGATGGGCGCCCGCAACAGAATCACGAATATGGTGGCGATGCGGCTACCGGTGCTAACGACTTTCGGCACGGAAATCAGTGAGGAACTGGCAGCGATTGGCGCTGTGCTGACCACGGATATCAACGACGCGCAAGAGATGGCGAACGCGATTGTCTACGCCTCGCGGAATATCGGCGAAACTCTGGAGATGGCCGCCAAGGCTGCGCGTTACGCCAACGAGAAATGGACGCCGGATGCCGCGACGCAATCGATTTTGGACTGGGCGAGACGCCCCTACAGAGCGCCGGATAACATGAAGAAAATGACCATTCTTCAGAAGGTCAATCATGCTGCCCTCGCACGCAATCCGATGGCAAAGATTCTCGTGAATCCTGCCGATGCTGTTTTGTCAGGACTCGAGGAAGAAGCCCGCATCTGCGAACGGGAATGCGTCGAGGACTTGCTCGCGGATAGTAGGGACCTGCATCTCCTACGGAATAAACTGGTGTTCAGAATCTGGAGAAGCATCAAAAAGAAAATTTTCTGCGGTATGCAAAAGCTCCGCAAATCTGAATAACTCGCCTATCTGAAGTCACAAGAGAATCATGAAACATAATTCCAATCCTGCCTATGCCGGTCTTCTGCCTGTCTTCAAGCCCGCCGGCCCCACATCCCATGACGTTGTCGATATCACGCGCCGCGCGCTGCGGCAGAGAGAAGTCGGACATACGGGCACACTCGACCCTGTCGCCGAGGGACTGCTGATTCTGTGCCTTGGGCCATACACGAAACTTTCGCCGTTCATGATGGAGCACGATAAAGCCTACGAAGGCACGTTCCTTTTTGGGATAACGACCGATACGGATGACACCGAAGGCATCGTCATTAATATGCCCGCCGTCGACACGATGAATCCGCCCTCGGACAAGGCGATTGCCGATGCCGTCAAGAAGCAAACCGGCAATATTGAGCAGGTGCCGCCGCAATATTCAGCAATTAAAATCGACGGCAAAAAACTCTATGAGTATGCGCGCGAAGGCAAAAGTGTCGCCGTTTGCGCTCGCAATGTTTGCGTGTATAAACTCGAACTGGGCGCGCCCGAGGCCGCGACGCCGTCCGACAAACTTGTCGAGCGCACCGGCATTGCCAACCCGACTTTCGCCGAGCGCCTGCGGAACGGCGCCCCTCTCTGGCGTGTCTCCTTCCGCGCCGAAGTCTCGACCGGGACATACATCCGCTCGCTTGCCCGTGACATTGGTGAGATGCTGGGGATTGGCGGTTGCATGGAATCGCTCACGCGGACAAAGGTCGCTCACATCACGGCCGCGCAGGCCATGCCCGTGCAACTTCTGCGCGACGAACCGGACAAGGTGCGGGACTACATTCTCCGCGGCGAACAATGTATCGACCCGAATCTTTATCCCATCGTGAAATTGCGCCTCGAGTTTGAGCGAATCATGCTCAACGGGCAACCCGTCCATAACCTACAGATGGTGAACGCGGAGGACGCCGCCAAGGTTGGGCACGAGAAAATCTGCGCCATTGTCAGTGAGTCGGGGCGGCTGCTAGCGATGGCCAAATGTGTTCGAACGGATAAAATCAAAATCAAGCAAGCCTATGATGTTCCGTTTGCCACTGCTTTTCGGGCGGAGCGGATTTTCCCGAACGGACTGAATTAGTGCAGATGTCGAATGAAAAGTTCGAATCAATAGAGAAAAGTACAATAGACTATTTTTAGATATGGTTATTGCCGTGCTTTTGGGCGACAATAAGTAGGGCGCGTATACTATTATCATGAGAGGATTGAATGGAACTCGAAGGAAACCTGTCTGCCTCGATGGCTGTTGCGGATGTCTTGCAATTCTTGGGCCTCGGCAACATGAGCGGGCGTCTCAATTTTTCTTTTGGTCTTGAGCGTGGACTTTATCTGCTCATCGTCAACGGAAAAATCTGCGGTATTTCATCTCTTGATTCCTCAAACGTTATCGGCAAGATTTTGCTGACGTATGGCTATTTGAGCCGTGTCGAATTCATCGACGCCAACGACCAGTACACGCGAATCCCTGTTCAGAACAGGCCGCGCACCCTATTGACTTTCATGGTGCTCCGACAAATCATCGGAAAACAACAGGCGGACAAGATTTTGCAGCGGGCGTTCGAGGATGAAGTGCTCGAACTTTTCAACCACAAAGAAGGCTCGTTTTACTTTGAGAAAATTCCCCCTGAGGTTATCGAGATTCCTTACCAGTTGCGCAAACTCGAAGTCGACCAAGTCATCATGGAAGGCTCCCGCCGAAGCGATGAATGGGAGCGCTGTATCGCCGATATTCCTTCGATGGATCTCATTCCGTGTGTCAAGTCGTATGACCGTCGTCTCCTGACGGGCGAAACGCGGCTGCCGCAGAATGTTTGGAAAGTTTATTCCCTTATCAACAATCGTCGGCAAATTCAGACTTTGTGCGAGATGATTGGTCTCGGGACTTTTGTGACGGTGCGTTGCCTGCATGAGCTTCTGACGGAGAAAATGATTACGTTCGAGACACCGGCCATCGCGCTTGAGCAAGCAAATCTGGCGCATGCGGAGATTATCAAGGTTTGCGAAGAACGAGCCAAGACGCTTGCCCTCGACGCGGATACACCCATCGCGATTGTCACGGATATGACGAACGAGTTTATTATGAAACTTGATTCCATGTTTGACCTCGCGGCCAAATGGACAAAGATTTCGGCGCTGTATCCCCACACCGAGATGCTGTTCTTCACCTCGAACGGGCTGAACTCCGTCTTCTATTCGCTCACACTCCGCAAAGTCAAAGAGGACATTCATTTCCTCAACAAGTGTACCAGCGAGATACTCTACGCCCTCACGCAATTGGTTCAGGATGTCTATCGCTCCAAAGCTCTCGAAAAGGGCGCCGAGACAATCTCCCAGATTTTGACGCAACTTGCGGACAAATTCCGCGAGCGTGCCAATGCTTTGCAAACGCAGTACCCGGACTTCAGCTTTGACGACATCCTCGAGAGGATGACTCCGCCTGAAGTGCGTGAAATGATGACTACAGGTAATGGTAATTAAAGAATATGGCCGGTGAACACATACTTGTTGTAGAGCCCATGCTGGCAACCTTGGAATTCTGCCGCTCGCTGCTTGAGCGCGAGGGGTTCAATGTCACTGTTGCCGCAAACGCGGCGGCGGCGCTCGGATGCCCGGACTTCGCTAATGTCGACATGGTGCTTGTCAATTCGACACTCGACGGAATCAGCGTGCTTGACATGATTCGCACACTCCGTTCTGTCGAGACGACGACCTTTAAACCTATTCTCCTTATGGTTCCCGAAACCGCAGTCAATCCCGCGGAGAGCATCGAGTCCTTCAGCGCGCAAGGATGGATTCTCACGCCGTTCGAACCTGAAATGCTTATCGCGAAAATCAGACGTATCATCGAGGCGCAAAGAAGCCTTGGCCAAGAACGGGAGATGCTCCGGCAGCAAGCAATTCGGATGACGAAGTCAATCACGGAGGAAGCGCTTGCCAAGGGAATCGAAACGCACATGAACGCCCTGCTGATGCAGGCGAAGACTCAGGCGGACAAAGAACTGCAACGCCTCGTTTCGTCTCAGCTTGAGAACACGGAGTACGAGCTGACGGCCGACAAAATCAAACTCATCACGCAAACCGTCGCAAAGGATTTGTCGCAAAAACATCTCGAAGAACTCACCGACCTTATCGCCCGTCAAACCGTGCAGAAGCTTCTGCTCGAAATGGTGCCGCCTGCGGTCTCGGTCGCGATTGATGACAAACTCCCCGAGACGGCAAACCGTGTCGTGATGCAGCAGGCCGAAAGAGAACTTCCGAAGATGGTGCAGGACAGCGTGCAAAAAGCAGCCGAAATGATTGTCCCGATAACATCCGAAAAAGCCGTCTCGATTATCGAGGGTGTGTCGAACAGACTGCTCCCGAAGCTCTCGGCCGATGCCGTGCAAAAAGCGACCGAACACTATGTCGTGGATACGCTCGAACGACAGGTGCCAACGATGGTCAACACACAGGTCGGCGCCGAAATCAACAACGCGATTCAGGAGCGTGTCAGACCCATCACGCAAAAAGCCGTCAGCACCATGAACCGTCGGCTTTTCCTGCTTGCCATCATCATGTGCATCTTGATGTTGGGAATGCTTGTACTCGCGGGAATCAGACTCAACGACAAATTCCTGCAAATTCGCAATCAGCAAAACAGCGAAATCATCGGAGAGAATCCTTTCGACTGGCTGCTGAAGTAACCACAACTCCCCGTGGGGCGCGCTTGCAAAATCGCGCTTCTCTCTTAACAAGGAAAACAGAATTGCTGTATAATATGGTTTAGGAGAAAAATTAATAATTCGAAATAAACAGGAATAATTGATTTCATTTAATGTTACATATTACATACTAAATTAAAAAGGAGTATGAAAATGAAAAAAGTAATTGCAATCGCAAGTATTCTATGTCTTTCAGCAATGGTTCCTATCATTGTTAATGCTGTGTGTGAGCCAACCCCTGTCAATCCGGATGATGGATGTTATAATTACACTGTGTATTCAGAATGTCAGAATGATGGAACAATGATTTGGTCTCTTTATCCAGGAACGCAACCGTACACCGTGTATGTATATGTTTATGATAAGAAGTTGGAAAAGTATGTATGCAAACCTGATCATGAAACATATCTCTATTGTGGAAGTGGTAATCCTCCATTCGTAACAACAGGTCGCGAACTTTGTGACGATCGTGCCGGTCAAACGTACTGTGAATAGTTTCTATTTCTTTATTTCTTAAAAAGGAGAATAGTGCTATGACTAATATGAAAAAACTACTGTTGTTATTCATCGTTCTGATTTTGGGGATTATTTGCTACGGATATTTCTCTCGTCCATCGACTCTTCAGATGGGTGCCATAAAATCCAAAGATGTTTTGCCCGGCATCGATATTGAAGATACCCCACGATTTCGCGAGTTGCTCTCCAATCAAATCGTCTACAAGGATGACAAGTATCTGTTGTCTCCCGAGATGAAAAAGACCGTTTGCCGAATGGCGGCGCCCTTAGTGTTGCTCTGTTTGACGGACACCGACACAACCGCGGGGAAACGTTATGTCGAGGAGTTAACTCAAAATCCTGCTGTACATCTGGAAACTCTGTTTTACAAAATGCATGAAACGGCCACGATGAACAACCAGTATTTTGAAAGAGTCAGCGATGTAAAACTTCTTCCTGAAGAGTGTTCAATCACGGTTTTTCCTGACAGTGAAAAACCGGAGACTGTCCTTGGTAAGTACTTTGAAATGGTGAAAAAAGCCCATTTCTCAAATTACTCAGGCTCTATGGTAGAGTTTTCGTATGCCCTTAACACTAATCAGCAAAGATTTCTGTATTGCGCCATCTATTTTACTTTAAAAGATGGAGTTTTATCTGGTAAAAGCAACGCGAGTTTCGCGGTCAAAGAGAGTGAGCCTCCCCGAAAAATTGATTTATCAGCTCAATAGACTTAGGAGATTTACTTATGAAAAACACAATCTTTCGCATGGTATGCGTGGCAATCGCGGGCATTGTTCTGTTACTGGTCACGTGCTATATTATGAAACCGGGACTTCCGTCTTGGAAGCCGTTGCCCTCCAATCCTTCGGAAGTTGATTTTTCCTACACACTCAATCCCTACATCCAACAGGTGATTCGTCAGTATCAGAGGCAAACACCCATCTTGCCGCTCAACTATAAGGAAGATCCCAAGAGTCTGGGGGTCTCGCGTGATTTGTACTATCGTGGCAAGAAAATCGCCGATGGCGACCCGCAAAGACGTGCCTATTGCATCGGGTTTGTTTTTGAAATCTATATGCAAGCCCAAAACGAAGTTCCCTTTTCGCGTTTGTTTCGCTTCAAAGTTGGCAATGGTGACCAAGATGTTTTTCGCGTTTTCCGTCGGTTGTTCTACGGGACAAACTCCAAGCGCACCTTTGCCGAAGCGCTTGTCACCTACAATTTAGGCGTCAAGGTCTCCCGTTATGAAGACGCGTTGCCGGGTGATTTGGTTCAATTCTGGCGCACCAAAGGAGAGTCGGGACACTCCGGAATCTTCCAAGGGTGGACCTATGACAAGAAAGGCGTCATTGATGGTATCAACCTTTATCAAGTCTCCTTTGATACCGGAGAAAACACTATCGGTCATTATAGAATTAGCACGGAAGTTGCCGGCAGTGTTGACCCTGCGCAAACTTATATTGTGCGTCCCGTCATCCGGAAATAGCTGAAAATGGAAACAGGCATTAACAAAACCCTCAGAAAGGTTTGTTTTTTACAATTGCAAAATAGAATATATTATTAAGGAGTATGCAAATGAAGAAAGGAACAATTATCGCCAGTATTTTATGTCTTTCAGCAATGATTCCTATCATTGTTAATGCTGTTACAACGTGTGATCCTACACCCGTTAATCCGGATGATGATTGCTATAACCATATTGTATATTCAGAATGCCATAATGATGGCACAATGACTTGGACATTATATCCAGGAACGCAATTATATATTGTCTATAAGCGAGTTTATAATAAGGACTTAGAAAAATATGAGTGCATTCATGACGGTGAAAAATATCTCTATTGTGGGAGTGGTATGCCTCCGCATGAAACAACAGGACGTGTGATTTGTGATGAGCGCGCAGGCCAGACATATTACTATTAGAAATAACATTTAGCTGTGGAGTAGTGCTATGACAAATATGACAAAAGCATTGTTGTTATTTATCGTTCTGATTTTGGGGATTATTTGCTATGGATACTTTTCTCGTCCATCGACTCTTCAGATGGGCGCTATAAGGTTCAAAGATGTTTTGCCCGGCATCGATATTGAAGATACCCCACGATTTCGCGAGTTGCTCTCCAATCAAATCGTCTACAAGGATGACAAATATCTATTGTCTCCAGAGATGAAAAAGACCGTTTGTCGAATGGCGGCGCCGTTAGTGTTGCTCTGTTTAGCGGATGGCGACACAAGCGCAGGGAAACGTTATGTCGAAGAGTTGACTCAGAATTCTGCGGTGCATCTGGATACTCTGTTTTACAAAATGCATGAAACTGCAACGATGAATAGTCAGTATTTTCAAGGTGTTCGCGCAGTAAAACTTCTTCCCGAAGAGTGTTCAATCACGGTTTTTCCTGACAGTGAAAAACCGGAAACTGTCCTTGGGAAACTATTTGATGTCGCGAAGCAAGTCCATTTTCCAAATTACTCTGGTTCTATGGTAGAATTCTCATATGGTCTAAATACTGACCAACAAAGATCTCTGTTTTTCGCTATCTATTTTACTTGTAAAGATGGCGTTTTGTCTGGAACAAGCAATGCGAGTTTCGCAGTCAAAGAGAGTGAACCTCCTCAAAAAATAGATCTCTCTAATCAATAGACTTAGGAGATTCACAGATGGAAAGCACCGTTTTTCGAAAACTGACTCATAAAAAAACGCCTCCGTACCGTTGGGTACAGAGGCGTTTTCTATCATCAAAGAAGGAGATTTTAACTGCTGTTTTGTGTCTTCGCTTACTTATTCGCCGTAAGTAATTGAAATCTGATTGAAGCTCTCTCAGAGAGAGAGAAAGTTCTCAAGTTGCAGGTTCGGGCAAGCAACCCAAGATGTCGAAACATGAAATTTAGAACCCTGCTACGAAGTTCTGCGATTTCGCTGCGGTGATGTTTTTCATCACCTGATATCTGACCTATCTATAGCAAGAAGTGTGCCAAATTATATTGGGGCTATTGTGTATCAGAATGACCCAATAATAGGGTATTTCGTGGGATTTTCCACGAATGTTGCCTCAAAAAACCGCCGAATTGCGGTTTTGCTGAACCGTCATTTGGCGGTTTCGTCTTTTGGCGGTTTTTGATTTCGGCCGCGGATTCCCTTATCCATCAGGACGATGGTCAGTCCGGCGAGGGCGAGATAAAAGCATTAGCTCCCTTGGTATTCAGGACAACAAAAAGCAGTCGGGCATGGAGTTAAGGCGGTAATCGTCCATGGTAAAGCCTTTTTGTATATACTCATGCAGCTTTTCTGTTGCCCAACGACGGAAGCGAGTCGCAATCTGTGACTGCACACGGTATCCGATGGCGATGATTATGTCCAGATTATAGTGGTCGATGTTACGCCGAACCTGCCTATTGCCCTCGGTGCGAACCAACAAGAATTTCTTGTTAGTTGCCTTCGGAGCAAGCTCGCCATCTCTGTATATGCCGTCAATATGCTGGCTGATATTCTGCTGCGTGGTATCATAGACCTCCGCAAGCTGCTGCTGTGTGACCCAGATGTCTTCACCGGATAAACGGACGGAAACCTTCGTAATCCCGTTCTCATCTTGGTAAATTATCACATTATTGTCTTTCATGATTATATTACGCGACATCTTTTGGCGGTTTTTGATTTCGGCCGCGAATTCCCTTATCCATCAGGACGATGGTCAGCCCGGCGAGGGCGATGAGGATGGCGGCCAGTGGGACAAATACCAGAACGGTGGTGGCGGCTTTTTGGCGGGCAAGGATGGTCAGGACGGCGAACAGATAACCCGTGAGTGACATGGCCGAGCCGCGTAGTTCAAGGCCGTTGCGCAAGAAGAAGAACGGCAGTGTGCCGATGACGCTTCCGGAGACAATCAGTGTCAGGGCATGCAGGAGATGCTCTTGTGTGCCGACGGTTCCGAGTAGGAGCGAGAGTGAGGTCACGAGTAGCAGGAGGAGTCCGGCGCCGCCGAGTCCGGTCAGGAGTTTCATTGCCTGCATGGCGCCAAAAATCCACGCGACGCTCAGGATGCTGCCCCATCGCCCGCCGAGGAACCATGAGCCGTCGGTGCCGCTCATCACTTCGAAGCGTACTCCCTGCCAAACGGCGACGCATGACAGCGCAAGCTCGAAGGCCACACGCAGCATCAGACGCTGATTTGTGGTGAGTTTGATGGAGAGTACCGAGGGGATGACTGCCAGAAAGACGCCGCCGACAAAGACGCATTTGCCGATGTTGAGCGCTTGCTGAAGGCTGTAGAAGCGGTCGTTGGCGAGTACCTCGGATGGCAGGAGCAGCCACAGCGCGGCGCAGCTCACCCAGAGCGGAGTGGCGGAAACATCGTGCGAGAGTGTCGGCGAGACGGTCACGCCGTTGGTCAGCGCCCGAATGATGCGAAGCCTTTTGAGCAGATGCAAGCTCAGGAGAAAGGCGATGATGATCGCCGTCACACCGGCGAAAATCATTTGTGTTTCGTTCGAGAAAGTCATGAGTTCACCTTTCTGCCTAATAATTTACGGATTGCGTTGCGCGTCACGATGACGGCAAATCTTGACCAGATGCCGAGCCATGTCGCGATGTCCAGCAGGACGATGTCGGCGCTGTAGTGTTTGCGATAGAACAGCCACATGCTGCGGTGGCGCTGCCAGACCATGCGGAAGGGGGCGTGTCCCGTGCTTGTGCCGATGTGGTGGATCAGCGCCGCCTCGGGGACGTAGGCGACCCGCCAGCCCGCGCGATGAATGCGGTAGCACCAGTCAACATCTTCGGAATACATGAAGTAGTCCTCGTCAAAACCGCCAAGACTATCGTAGACTTCGCGCCGGACGAACAGCGCCGCGCCGCTCACCCAGTCGACATCCATGCTCGATTCGTGGCCGCAGTCGCTCATCAGGTAATCGCGTGACCAAGCGTTGTTGGGGAAGAGGCGCGTCAGGAGCGAGTAGCGGTTGAACAGCGCGGTCATGAATCCGGGGAAGCGCCGACATGAGAGCTGGACGGAGCCATCGGTGTTGAGCAGTTTGGGGCCGACCGCGCCCGTCTTTTCGTTGGAGGCGAAGTAGGCGCAGATGACTTCCAGCGCGTCGCTGAGCACTTGTGTGTCGCTGTTGATGGTGGCGATGATTTTGCCCGTGGAGCGCGCGAACCCGACATTGTTGCCGCCGCCAAACCCGAGATTTGTCTTGTTCTCAACGAGAATGACCTCGGGGAAGTCCGCCCGCACCATGGCAACGCTGTCATCCGAGGACGCGTTGTCGACAACAATAATCTCGAACTTGGGCCAGCGATGACATGCGGCAAAGAGACTCAAGAGGCATTCGCGGAGCATGTCGCGCGTGTTCCAGTTGACGATAACGATACTCAGTTCGAGTGGAGATTGACCCATGGGCTACGACCGGTTCTCCCCGCTCTGATAAGTTTCGATGACGGCCTGTTCGTAATCGGCCGACACCTTCTCGAAAGTGAAATATTGGCGCGCGTATTCGCGGCCTTTGTGGCCCATCGCGTCGCCCTTGTCTTCCATCGCCTTGACCTGCAAGATGTAATCCGCCAGTTCCTCGGGATTGCGTGTCGGCGAAATCAACCCGCACCCGGCCTCGCTCAGAATCTCGCCAATCACGCCTTCCACGCCGGCAACGATAGGCCGCTCGATGGCCATGTACTCGTAAATCTTCGACGGCGTTGTGATGAGGGTGATGGGGTCCTTGCGGTAGGTGACCAGTAGCACGTCGCTCGCCGCCAGCAAACTGGGGACAAGCTCGCGCGGCTGATACGGCATGACGCGCACATTACGCAGTTGGTCCTGTTTGATGCGGTCTTCAATCATCGGCAGTGCGGCGCCCTTGCCCACAAAGAGGAACAAAATGTCGTCGTGTCCGCGTTGCTGCATGACTCGCGCCGTATCCATCAGCGCTTCGAGACCCATCAGCAAACCAAAGTTCCCCAAGAAGGAGGCGACAAATTTGCCGTCCAAATCCCAACGTTGGCGCGCCGCCTCGCGGTCAACCAGAGAGGCATCGTACACGCTCAGGTCCACCCAGTCCGGCAGGAGGCGAATCTTTTCGCGGGGGACACCTTTGTCGGTCAGGTTCGTGATGAATCCACGTGTGACCACGCCAATGCGGCGCGCATAGGTGTTGACTTTGCGCTCGAACCAGAAAGCGATTCGCTGTAAAAACTTATTCTGCAACATGCCGACCGCAATCGCGCAGTCCGGCCAAATGTCGCACACATCAAACATCATGGGCCAGCCGCGCAGCTTGCTGACGACCATCGCGGCAATGCCATTCGGCAGTGGGCTGATGGCGACCATCACATCAAAGCGCTCGCGCAGGAACAGCGCCTTCAGGCCGCCTGTTATCATGAACGAGCCGTATGTCAGCATGCGCCGCCAGAATGTGTCCGGCCGCGCCGAGCCGAACGTCCAAACGCGGTGAACGCGCGCTCCGGCAATATTCTCGAATCGTGGCTGGTGGCGGGACACCTCGCCATTGCGCATGGTGCTTGTGTGGCAGGGCAATCCGGTTACAACAGTAACATCATGACCACGCCGAGACAAATACTCGACGATCTCGACTGCCCGAGTCGAAGTGCCCACCGTTTCCGGCGCGAAATGCTGATGATAAACCAATATTTTCATGATGACGATTTCTTTTAGTGAACAGAGAGGATACAGATAAAGCAAACTTTTTGGGCAAAACAAAATATCAACTTCGCTCTGCTCTGTAATTGATTCTACAAACATTGAAGCGATTCAAGCGATGAACAAGACTAAATATGTCCCGACGGGAGTTTCTCCCCTTTTAAGTATGATGGCAGTGATACTGTTCTTGCTGTCTTTCGACCGCAGAACCGACGGTCTCTGCGCGATACTGACATGGCTGTTGTTGCTTGCGTCTGTCCCGCGGATGATGTCCGTCAAACGCGCGAGCCTCGGCGAGCTCCTTGCGCCCCGCGACCTGCCGATATCGGCGTCGCTGTGCATGGCGGGGCTTTGCGCATGGGTTTGCATCACCGTGCTCTCGCACTTCTGGTCGGTGAATCCGCTGATGACGGCCGAATCGACCGTTCGCGAAATCTTGCCACAGGCGGGCATCTTCCTCCTCATCATCAACTTGCGCGAGTGGCTGTTCACGGACAGCAACCGGCAGGTGCGAGTGTTGGCGAACGCCTATTCGGTGCTGGCGTTCATCATGATGGGCATCCTGATTCTGCAAACATTTTTCGGCGACATCGTAGGCGCGACATTCAATGACTTGCGGCTTATCTTGGCGCGCCCCGACGAACCGCAAACGCCATGGCGCCTGCTGTTCCCGTGCAACACGCACAACCGCACGGCCTTCTTCTGCTTCACGGCCATCTTCTTCATCGCGGGCACACTCACCTTCATGCCCCATCCGCGCCGCGACAAGCTCTGGAGTGTCGGGCTTATCTGTTTGCTTGTGGCTGTCTGCGCGACCATGACGCGGGCGCTCATCGTGAGTCTTATCATTGGCATCGCCATCCTCGTGGTGGGCCTGAGCATCGCGCACTTCAACAGACGCAACACCTTGCTGCTTGCGATTGTGGCGATACTGATTGCCGCCGGGACCGCATGGCAGTTCACGCCGCAGTCGTGGCGCGGCTACATGACGCAACCCTTCTCGAAACAGGCGTGGACGCCCGGACAGGAAACGACAACGGGAATGAGGCTCTATCTCTGGCAAAAGACGACGGCGCTCATCGAGGAACGCCCGGCGCTCGGCTACGGCGGCGGATGGGAGATATACTATGGCGTGTTTGGCAAAGCCTTCCCCGAGGCTCATGCGCAAATGCCGGAGCGCGAGTTCCCGCCGCATCACTGCCACAACGTGCCCATGCAAGTCTGCTTCGAGACAGGCATCATCGGCATGGCGGCGTTCATGCTCTTCATGCTTAGTCGGCTCTTTACCGAAATCGCGACCGCCATCGCGGCGCTCCGAGCGGGACGGGGACACGATTTGCGCGTGATGGCCATGGTCTGTGCCGTCGAGTTATCCATGCTGATTTACATCATGACGAATTACCCCATGCGGCGTGGGATGGGGCTGATGATGTTCATGATTTGGGCGATTTGCTACGCGGCAACACTCAACATCCACGAACGACAGAAAAATTATTATTAGGAAACTTTACTATTTTAGATAATCATGTTTTTTTTCTTGACATTTGTTTCGTTTTGTGCTATAACTAATACATAATACCAAATCAGGGTATTACACTAATGTCAGACGGGAGGATTTTATGAAAAAGTACATTGCCGAACTACTGGGAACATTTACCCTGACCTTCTTTGGTTGCGGCTCCGCGATTTTTGCAGGAGACAAGTTCGGCACGCTTGGGACTTTAGGTGTTGCATTTGCTTTTGGTCTCTCAATTGTATGTATGGCCTATGCGATTGGCCATGTTTCAGGCTGTCATATTAATCCCGCGGTATCACTGGGATGCCTGACTGCCAAAAAGATGACTGCCGGAGATTTTGTTGGGTATGTCATCTCACAGTGTATCGGTGCTTTTATAGCCGCACTGCTGCTCCTGTTCCTCATGAAGCAATGTCCCGATTTTGCAACCAAAACCTTAGGCGGCACAAACGGATATGGCCCCGGCATTTCTGCCGTTGGCATCTCTCTGATTGGCGCTCTCATCGTAGAAATCGTATTAACTTTTGTTTTTGTATTAACGATTCTCGGAGTCACCAGTTTTGAGAAGATGGCACCCATAGCCGGTATAGTCATCGGTTTGGTTCTCGTGTTCGTACACATTATGGGAATTCCTCTGACCGGAACTTCAGTAAATCCTGCCCGTAGTCTTGGGCCGGCGCTTGTTGCTGGCGGCACCGCTCTTTCGCAAGTCTGGGTATTCATCGTAGCACCACTAATCGGCGGATTACTCGCCGGTCTCGCGTGGAACTTCTTTAAGCCTGCCGAAGAAACTGAAGCAAAGTAACATTTGATACTAAAGAACCAAAAAAATGGCCGCTCCGGACGGTTAACTCGGGGCGGCTGTTTTTGTGTCTTGAAATTCGGAATCAGCGATCTTCGTGATAGATGGGGAAGTCGATGCAGAAGAGGCTTCCCTCGTTGAAGCGGGACTCGACCGTGACGCCGCCGTTGTTGACGGCCAACAGGAGGCGGACGACGCTCAGGCCAATCCCAAGCCCACCGTAATTCCGATCGAGGTTGCTGTCAATCTGATAGAACTTCGTGAAAATATTCTTTCGTTCTTCTTCGGTCATTCCGATGCCATTGTCGCGAATACCGATGTAGAGGCGGTCCTTGCGTGCCTCGAATTCGAGGGTGATATTATGCTTCTCGCCATCCTGACGGCGGAACTTCAGGGCGTTGTCCAACAGGTGTTGCAAAATGCGCTCGAGTGCTGTGGGATCAACGAGGATGCGGGGCAAGTCGTCAATAATGCGCGGCACGAAGTGGACTTCGACGCCCTCGTCAATCGTGCGGCTGACGAGGTTCGCAACGACATTGTCGACAATCGGCTTGATGGTCACCGGGATGATATCGGCGTGAATCATTCCGCCGGTCTCGACCGCGGCAAGTCTCAGTAGGTCGTCGACCATCGTGCCCATGTGAATCGCCTGCGCGTAGACGCGGCTCAACAGCGACTGTTGCATTTCGTTCAGGGGGCCGGCCTTGCACGATTCGACGATGTTCAGGAAGCCGAGAATGCTCGTCATCGGAGTGCGCAATTCGTGCGACACGATAGACAAAAACGACGACTTCAAGCGGTCGATTTCGGCCAGGCGTGTGGCTGTCTGCGTCAGTTCCTCGATGAGCATGATGTTGTCCATCGTCGTCGACGCAAGGTTGATGAGCCACTGGAAGAGTGACGTCTCGGCGCTGATGTCCTTGAACTCCTCGTAGCGACGCGAAACAATCACGATGCCCTGCAACCCTTTGCGTGTCACCAGCCGCCCGGCGAGCACCGGAATGCCCTCTTGCAGCCACGGCGTCAGACCCGTTATGATGTCCGGTGTGAGGTCTTTGCTCTGGACGGCCGAACTTTCGGCGGTCGTTTGCAAAATGTGCGTAGGCGGCAGCGAACTCCGCTTGATGCTGACGTTCTCGAAGGTTCCGAAGCCCGGGTACTGGGGCGAGCGCACCTTGTGCCACAAATCGCGATAAGTCTCCGTGTAGAGTTTGTTCAGGCCGCGATACTCGTGTGTGTTGCTGAGTTTGTCCGCGATTGTTGCCCAGCGCCGTGCCCACTCGTCACGCAATTGGGTGTCCTCGCGAGCCGATACGGCGCCGAGAATGAACTGACCAACAAAGCTATCGCTGCTCTCGTCGTAGCCAAAATAGCAAACGCGAGAATAAGAGAACATCTCGGGGTCAATCAGTAGGCTGCCAAGAATCAGAAAAAAGTCGTTGCGGGTTGATACAGCAACAAGGGCGCCATGAACCTGTTCATGGAAGTGCTGACTAAAAGTTAGTCCCATGATCTGTCACCCACCTTTGTGTAAAAATGGTTTTGATGTGTTACTAACATACAATCACTCAAGAAAAGAATATGGGATTTCCGTTATAAAATCGACTACTTCGATTGGAGTTTTTTCGCAAGCAAACTGGGCAATTCGTCGGGGAACGAGGCCACCGGAACACCCACGGATTCGAAGACGCGAATCTTGTTTTCCGCCGTGCCGTGCCCGCCGTCGATAATCGCTCCGGCATGACCCATGCGCCGTCCCGCGGGCGCCGTCCGTCCGGCGATAAAGGTCGCCATCGGTTTGGTCATGTGCGCAGCATAGAAGGCCGCCGCATCCTCCTCGTCGCTCCCGCCAATCTCGCCAAGCAAGGCGACACCCTCCGTCTCGGGGTCATTCTCAAATAACTCCAGAATCTCGACAAAATTGCTCCCTATAACAGGGTCGCCACCGATGCCGATGCAAGTGCTCTGGCCAAAGCCCGATTGCGTCAGGGCGTTGACCACTTCGTAAGTCAACGTGCCACTGCGCGACACAACGCCAATGGTGCCGCGGCGATGAATGTCCGCAGGCATGATGCCACACTTGGACTTGCCGGGACTAATCAAGCCCGGGCAGTTTGGGCCGACAATGCGGACGCCCGCCAACTTGGCCTCGCGCACCGCCGTCACCATGTCGAGCGTCGGGATGCCCTCGGTAATTACCACAACCAACTTGATGCCACCGGCGACGGACTCGAGAATCGCGTCAAGAGCCATGCGTGGCGGAACAAAAATAATCGAGGTGTCGGCATGAGTCGCGTCGACTGCTTCGCGCACCGTGTTGTAGACGCAAATGCCGTCCAACACCGTCTGCCCGCCGCGCCCGGGCGTCACGCCCGCGACAACCTGACTGTGATACTCCAACATCTTTTGGGCATGAAACAAACCCTCGTGGCCGGTGATGCCCTGAACCAAAATCCGTGTGTTTTCGTCAATAAGAATGCTCATGGATAAAGTATATCACAACCTGCTGACAAAAATCAAACCTTATCGCGAGGGGGATAAAAATCTTGCGCATGAAACCGCACTCTTGTTGAATAAGAAAAAGACAAGCTTATATTTTGTATTTGCCTTTTCGAGAAAGCCGGAATGGCGGAATTGGCAGACGCGCTAGATTCAGGTTCTAGTTGGGGCAACTCAGTGCAGGTTCAAGTCCTGTTTCCGGCACCATTAGTTGTTGGACTCGCGGTGCGAGCCTCGCCACTGGTGTGCCTCCCCATGGCGTCGGAAAAGCATGCGCGCGGACCTGAAGAACGGCGCGAAAACAACCCCAAGTGCCGGGGTGGCGGAAATGGCAGACGCGTTAGACTAAGGATCTAATGAGGCGACTCGTGCAGGTTCAATTCCTGTCCTCGGCACCATCGATTTATCCCTTGCGATCACTCGACCGCAAGGGATTCCTTTTTTCACAGACCACCAAAACTGTGGCATTGTGGTGCGTTGGGACGCTGCTCAATTTATCGCCGTGTCATTTCTTGAGTGCGCTCGCGGCGGTGTCAAGCACATATTGAGCGGTGGTCGGATGTTCAATCACGCTGGTTTTGGAGAAGACGATGTCTTTCCCCGCAAACGGGTCTTTGTCGCCCTCTTTCATGCCGCGCATTTTGCGTGCCATCTTGACAATCGTATCGGCGGAACTCGATACATATAGCCCAACCACAAGGACACGTTTGCGTGAATCCGCTGCCTGCATGATGGCGCCGGCTGCCGAATCCCAGAATGTTTGTCCCACTCCGCAATAGGCCCAATCCGCGTAGTCTATGCCGATCTGACCGCAGCAGTATGTGGCGATCCGGCGCACGGTTTTGTCTACGATATTGTGATGGTCGGGGCACCCGTGCGCCAAGACGACAAGCGCCTCATTGCTCGGGTCGGTCGAAATCGCCTTGAAAGCATCGCGCGCGAAAGTGTCAAGCAGTGTGCCTTCGTTCAGGGTTTGTATCATAGTCACAGGCACTTTGGGTCTGGCGATGCGGGCGTTTTCGCTCGCTAATGTTTCGCGGATGGAGGGCGAGGAGTAAAGCCCCAGCACTGCAGGGACATCGAAATGGCTGTGCGATGAGGGAGCGATAAACAGCGGCGCGACGATGATGTGGTCACATCCGGCGGCTTCGAGTTTCTCGATTCCATCGGCTGCGCACGGCGTCGCGAACTCAAGATACGCGCCCTCGACGGCGTGGAACGTTTTCTTTTCCGCATTAAGCGTTGCGATTTTCGCCACAAGATTCTCCACCAATTTGTTCCATGAGCTGGCGGGCGACCCGTGCGACAGAACCAGAAGCCCGCACTTTTGCGCGGAGACAAGGGTCTGTGTAGATTCGACGCCAGCATGCGACGCAACGGCGAACGACATCAATCCCAAGAGGGACAGGATAAGAGTAAAGCATTTGTTGAAACTGTTAATGAGTGTCATAGTATAAAAACCTTTCGTTTATTGTTTGTTTTGTGTTATTGTGATTTGCGACCACTACCTGCGTTATTGACGAATCCTCGTTCGGTCATCAAGATATCGCCGCTACTGATTGTTCCGTTGGTCGCGTCGTAGATTTGCTCGACATAATTAGAGATTCCCATTCCCGCGTCTCTGTCCCTATCCGGACCATGCGAACGCAGTTCCCAAATGTAGCTATAAGTTCCCGAGTATCCTTTGTCTTGCATGACCTTATAGTATTCCTTTTGATTCTGATACTCGAAATTCATTTGCGACACTCCCGGTTCGGTGTGGAATGGGTCGGGATAAACGCTTGTCAGATAAGCCACAGGGGTGGTCAGGGTTTTCAGTTCCCAGTTGTTGGAGGCATTGTCGTCATCCACATACAGGCCCGCCGTCATGAAGTTATATGGCCCCATTATTTTGATTGTTACCAGCCCGCGCGGATACTGATTCCAATCCACGGCATACGACTCCAAACCTGTTTTGGTCGTGCGCATGTCACTCATCGCTTTGCTGGTTTTTGCGCGCACTTGCGCTTCGAGAAAATTCGGGACTGCTATTGCCGAGAGAATGGCGATTATAGCAACCACAATAAGTAGTTCAATTAGAGTAAACCCGCCGCTGAGACTCGGATACGACGACGAGTATTGTTTGAGACACATGATAGAATATCCTTTTCCGGAGCTACTGCTCCAAGTCGTTGTAATGATATCCGCTTTCCGTGTGACGAAAGCTCAGTGTTGTGTCTCATCTTGTCGGCCTGATGCCAACCCGTCCGACACTCCATCGGAATTTCGCTACTGATTATCCTTTTGCAAGAGAGTCACAATTTCTTCTCTCAATGCCTTGAGTTGTTTGGACTTGAACGCGCTTTTGGTTCTTTCCAAAACGACAATTGTTCGTTCGAGTTGACGCCGATAATCATCTTGTTTCTCTTGCGATTTCTCACTCGTCAAATCGACTAATTTGCGCAACAAATCCTCATGACAGTTTGCCAAAGCTGTCTCTAAGTCCTTGTCCATGATGAAACATAAAACTCCTTTCTTCTTCATGAATCGAATTCTTAAATGTTCTTGTCTGTTGTTGCGCTACATTTGCAAGTTTGCCTGCCGCATGGACACGAACAGTGCGAATAACACCGGCGTTTTTTGCTAGCCCTATACAGCAAATATGCCACGGCAAGAAAAATGATAATTGCCACAACTGTGATTTCCATATAATCACCTCCCTAAAGTCCTATTTTTAAAAGCATTCCGATTTGATAGACAACCGTTGTTATCACCCACGCGAACAATGTCAAGGTCGCGAATTGCCACAACGGCCATTTCCATGAGTTGCTCTCGCGCCGCATAATCGCGACTGTCGCCATGCATGGCGTGCTGATCAGGCAGAACAGCATGATGCAAAACGCAACGAGCGGAGAGTAACTTTTGCGCAATTGCGCGCGTAGCGAATCCGACGAGTCATCCGCCTCGCCAAGCGAGAAGACAACACCAAGCTGCGAGACGAAAACTTCTTTCGCCGCAAAAGCGCCGATGAGTGCCGTCCCGATGCGCCAGTCAAAACCCATGGGAGCCAGCAACGGTTGCAAGGCATGGCCCACGCGACCCGCAGCGGAATAAGACAAAGATTCGGCACTGCGTTGATTCTCCAACTCCATCACCAACTCCTCATTCCCTGCCGTTTGAGCCGCCGCGATGGACGTATCGTAATCGTGGTCGAAAACGGTCTTTTGTGGATACGACACAAGTGCCCACATGATTATCGAAATCGCCAAGATGATGGTGCCTGCCTTGCGCAAGTAGAGCACGCCGCGCTCCCACATCTGCAACAGAACACTCTTGAGCGTCGGGATTCGATACGGGGGAAGCTCCATGATGAACTGTTCCGATTCCCCTTTGAATACGGTCGTGGTCAGTACCTTGGCAAGGATGACCGCAAGCATGATTCCCGTAAAGTAGATGAGGAACAGGATGGGGGCGCGCCATGATTCGGCGAAGAACGCGGGAATAATCAATGTGTAAATCGGCAGTCGCGCGCCGCAACTCATCAGCGGGGCGATGAACATCGTCGTCAAACGGTCGCGGCGATTCTCAAGCGTGCGCGTCGCCATAATCGCCGGAACGGTGCAGCCAAAACCAATCAACATCGGAATGAAACTCTTGCCATGAAGTCCGATTTTCTGCATCAGCTGATCCATTATCAATCCTGCGCGAGCCATGTAGCCCGAACTCTCAAGAATCGCGATGGCAAGGAACAGCAAAAGAATGTTGGGCAAGAAGACAAGGACGCCACCCACACCACCAATGATGCCGTCTACGATGAGGGAACAAAGCGGACTATTCTCGGCGTTCGGCCATGCTGCCGTCAGGCTCTCACCAATGAACGCGAATAGAGTTTCGAGCCACTCCATGGGGTATTCGCCAATGGCGAAAACAAGCTGAAAAACAAGAAACATCATCAGGGCAAAAATTGGCAACGCCAAGAATCGGTGTGTCACAATCGCGTCAATTCTGTCAGAAATCGTGTATTGCTCACGCGGGCTATGTTCGCTCATGCAACCCGCGCAAATCTGTTTGATGTACGCGTAGCGGGCGCGCGCAATGGCGACATCGGCCGCCATGCCCAAGGTCGTCTCGAGCCGCGCGAGGATCTCGTTCACTTCCGCCTGTAGGGGCGCGACGTCATTGGCTGCGAACAGTTTGAAGACTTCCGTGTCGCCTTCGAGGATTCCACGCGCGACATCTTGCGGACGATAATCCGGTGTGAGGGCCTCATGGCGAGTTATCAACTCAGCGACGTTATTGATTGCGTCAACAATTTCCGGCGGATACACAATGGCGGGCATCTCATGCACAACAACGCCGCTGTCCGCCGCTTCATGAGTAGCGTGCAACAATTCCTTAATGCCGAGTCCCTTGTTTCCGACCGTCTCGACGATCGGAAGTCCAAGGCGATTTTGCAACGCCTCACGGTCGATGACTATTCCATCCTTGCGGGCGACGTCGGCCATGTTGAGCGCGAGAACCATCGGAACGCGAAGTTCCATGAGCTGAATCGCCAGATAAAGATGCCGCTCAAGATTTGACGCGTCCACCACCGCAATGATGACATCCGGATGCTCATTCATCAGAAAATGGCGAGCTACGGCCTCCTCGGGCGAGTTGGCCACCAAACTATATGTCCCGGGCAAGTCCACGATGCGCAGCTGAGCGCCGTCGCAAACCGCGACGCCGACCTTCTTCTCGACAGTGACGCCGGGATAATTGGCAACTTGTTGCCGCATTCCCGTCATCTCGCTGAATAGTGTGCTTTTGCCCGAATTGGGATTGCCCGCCAACGCTATCAAATGATCCGATGTCATTTTGAAATCCCTTTCGCGGGCAACACAGAGTTGACGGAAATGTCTTTGGCGACATCATAACCGATGGCCATGCGGCATCCACCACGGGCGACAACAAGCGCTCCGAATGTCCGAGGACTAATCACATTCAGAACTGTATCGGGCAAAATTCCCAGATTGGCGAGGCGACGCCCTGCGCGTTTGCTGCCATGAAAGCCACAAATGCGCACACAGCAACCTTGTTGAATTTTCGATAAAGGACAAGCTAGAGATGCGTTCATCGTTATTGCTCCTTCCGCGATGATTTAGATGACTTACTTTTGGTGCTTTTGGTCGACGCGTTTTTGCGTGACGCAAACTTGAGAAACTTTTTGAAAAACTCGGGGCCACACAAATCGCTGTTTTGGACAAACTTGGAATAGCTGATAAAGCGCTCGATAATGTCCGGCGCGATAATGTGCTCCATCTTGCAGGCCGTTTCACTGGCGCGTTTTTCGTCAACGCCAAGAACATTGACCAAAAATGAAGACAACCCCTCATGGCGATGCACGACATCTTTGGCGGCTTTCTCACCGGCAGGTGTCAGCGTCACCATCCCGAAGGGGGCGTAGTTGACAAACCCCAACTGTGCTAGCAGCTTGAGCGCCTTGGTCACAGAGGGTGCTGTCACATTAAGCATTTTGCAAATATCCTTTGGTCGCGAAACCTGCTGCTGCTGATTAATTTGAAAAATCGCTTCGAGATAATCTTCCACACTCTCGCTAATCATTGCCTCTGTCATAATGTCCACTCCTTAAAATGTCTTATGTTATTTCCTTAACTCTACACATAATATTAGCCAAGGCTAAATTTATTCGACAGGGCTAAAATGGTTTAGGTGACTAATGTGTGGCAGCGTGTTTTGACCATATAGTTTAAGGATGTCCGAACCCGAGCGTGTCACACTCATCTTCTTGAACGAGCCGCCGAAATCCTTGACGTTCGCGCCGAAAAAACGTCGGTGTCCCTAATTTTTCAAAAATAAGGACAGCCTGTGCTTTTAGAATCATTGGAAACTATGTTTTTCTTACGAATGAGATATTTTTGTCAACGATTGAAAGGAGTTTGCGAATGGAATATTCGAAAGAGATTGAAAATATGTGCTGTCTCGCTAATAACGCCAAACATGGACCGGCGCCAATCCCCGAAGAGGGCGAGTGGGTCAAGGCCAAAGAGGTCAGTGATATTAGTGGTCTGACGCATGGTATCGGCTGGTGCGCTCCGCAACAGGGCGCGTGCAAGCTTACGCTGAATGTCAAGAATGGTATTATTGAAGAATGTCTGATTGAGACAATCGGTTGCTCAGGTATGACGCACTCGGCGTCAATGGCCGCTGAGATTCTGACGGGCAAGACGATTTTGGAGGCTCTGAACACAGACCTTGTTTGCGACGCTATCAACACAGCGATGCGTGAGTTGTTCTTGCAGATTGTTTATGGACGCACCCAAACGGCGTTCTCCGAGAAGGGACTTCCCATCGGCGCCGGACTGGAAGATTTGGGCAAGGGACTTCGCAGCCAAATCGGCACGACCTATGGCACGAACAAGAAGGGTCCGCGTTATCTCGAACTTGCTGAGGGTTATATCACCAAGCTTGCGTTGAATGACAAAGACGAAATCGTTGGCTATTCTTTTGTCCATCTGGGCAAAATGATGGAATCCATCAAGAAGGGCGTTGCTCCCGCGGATGCTCTCAAGAAAGCGTCGGGACAATATGGTCAATTTGACGGCGCCGCAAAATACATCGACCCGAGAAACGAATAGGAGGCTCTCATCATGGCATTGTTTGAAAGTTACGAAAGACGAATTGATAAAATCAACGGAGTGCTCAAGCAGAACGGCATTGCTTCGCTCGAAGAAGCCAAGAAAATCTGCGACGACAAAGGGATAGACGCCCATTCGCTTGTCAAGGCGATTCAGCCCATCTGCTTCGAGAACGCCTGCTGGGCCTACACCCTGGGCGCCGCCCTCGCCATCAAGCGTGGTGTCAAAACCGCCGCCGAAGCCGCCGAAGTCATCGGCGAAGGCTTGCAGGCTTTCTGCATTCCCGGCTCGGTTGCTGAACAACGCAAGGTCGGACTTGGACACGGCAACCTAGGCGCGATGCTTCTGCGTGAGGAGACGGACTGCTTTGCTTTCCTCGCCGGACACGAATCGTTTGCCGCGGCCGAAGGAGCCATTGGCATTGCCCGTTCCGCCAACAAGGTTCGCCAGAAACCTCTGCGTGTGATCCTCAACGGACTTGGCAAGGACGCCGCTTTGATTATCTCCCGCATCAACGGGTTCACGTATGTCAAAACGGATTATGATTATAAAGCCGGTAAGCTTAACATCATCAGCAAGACCCCGTATTCGACGGGCGAGCGCGCTGCTGTTAACTGCTACGGCGCCAACGATGTTCAGGAAGGCGTCGCCATCATGTTCCACGAGGGCGTCAGCGTTTCCATCACCGGTAACTCAACGAATCCGACCCGCTTCCAGCATCCCGTCGCGGGAACCTACAAGAAGGAAACACAGGAAAAGGGCATCAAGTATTTCTCCGTCGCCAGTGGCGGTGGAACAGGTCGCACACTGCATCCTGACAACATGGCTGCCGGTCCCGCGTCCTATGGCATGACCGACACACTCGGCAGAATGCACAGCGACGCGCAGTTTGCCGGTTCCTCATCTGTCCCGGCGCATGTCGAGATGATGGGACTCATCGGTATGGGTAACAACCCAATGGTTGGCGCAACGGTTTCCGTCGCGGTCGCCATCGAAGAAGCGATGAAATAACAACGTATAAACACACAGATGTAAGCAAGACGGCAACCATGAAATAGCGTGGTTGCCGTCATGGCTTTTTATGGGTAGTCGCTGCAAATAAAACAACCGGCCTCTGGGTACTTGCCATAGAACTATTACTATGCCCTGATACGCAGTGGCGCCGGAGAAGAATACAATGGCAGAAGAAAAAAAAGAACAAGAACAAATGCAACATCCTCCGCATTTGGTGAACATCTATTACGCCGAAAAACCCGAATTTGACTTTGAAGAGATGAAAGAATATCTCCTTGAGATGGATCCGCAAGGGCCGGAAGATGTCGAAATCACAACGGTCGACGAGAACAGATTCGTTATCAAGATGGACAAAATCAACATTCAGGTAATGAAATCTCCTGAGCGCGACGAAGGCATTGCTAAGTTTATTCAGCAGGCGGAACAGTTCCCCGAGGAATTCCGCGATGAGTTGGCAAACCACAAGGAAATCTATCAGGCTGTGGTGACGAATGTCCCGGAGATTGGCCCCTTTGAATCGCAAATCAGTCTCCTCAAGGCCGCGACGGCCCTTTGCGACTGCGACGGAATCTGCGCGGCACTCCCCTTCTCGGGAATCATTTTGCCCGCCAAGGTTCTTGACGAGGCCAACGACACCGTGTTTGGTGGTGCCCCCGAAGATTGCGATTGCGGCGAAGACCATGATCATGAGCATTGTGACCATTGCCATGACGACGAAGAGGGCGAAGATGAAGACCATGAGGAGTACACCCTCTGGGATATGCTCCGTATGGAAGGTCAACCTCAGATGTTCCTGATGAGCATTGCCGGTTTCAAGAACGAAAACGACGGCGCGGATTCCATGTGGATGGTGACGCGTGGTCTGACATTCTGCGGGCTGCCCGACATCGTTATCAGAGTCGAAAAGCAGGAAGAGGCCAACATGTGCGCGCAACTCCTGCAGAGCGCGTTCTCGTTTCAGATTGTCAATCGCAAGAGCTTCACTCTTGGCGAGAAAGTCGACCTCGACGAGGACAGCTACATCGAGTTCTCCGAGCCTCCGCAAATCCAATGTCCGTTCCCGACTTTCGGATGTCTTCTGGCGAAAGTGATGCCCAAGAAGCCGAAGTCTAAAATCGAAATCGTTCGCAGCTAAGCCGCGTTCGTCTTAGTCTAATAAACGCACTCGCCGTCAGCGTGATTGAATCACGTCTGATGGCGAGTATTACTTGTTGTCCCAGCCGCAGAGAGAGGACTTTTGTTCGGAATATTCGGGTCGTGTATTAGTAGAAGTAAGATTGCGCCATTAAACCGTTAGTATTATGATTGGTCCAAAACGCAGAGTTCCTTTTTAGGAGTGTTGTGTCGTGACACCTAAAAAAGCCGTACAGCGCAGTTCGAAAACAACTGAGACCAAGCGCAAAATCAAACCAATGCCCAAACCGGCAAATCCATCAGGATGGACAATCGCGGACGCGATTGATACTTATAATGTGGACAGATGGGGAGGCGACTATTTCGAGATTGGCGCCAATGGCCACGTTCATATCAAACCGTGTGGGACAGATTCGGTCAAGATTGACCTCGTCGATGTTGTCAAACAGGCAAGGTCGGAGGGTCTGAGGTTCCCGCTGCTCCTGAGATTCCAAGATATTCTGCGCGACCGCGTTGTCAAAATCAATCGCGCTTTCTATCGGGCCATCGAAGAGGAAAACTATCAGGGGAATTATCGTGGTGTTTTTCCTGTTAAGGTCAATCAGCTGCGCGAAGTCGTCGAGGAAATCGTCGATGCCGGTAAGGTTTATCATACGGGTCTCGAAGTTGGTTCTAAACCCGAATTGATGGCGGCGCTCGCCATTCACGAGGACGACGAGTCGTTTATTATCTGCAACGGTTACAAGGACGAAGCCTATATTCGCATGGCCATGATGGGTCGGCGATTGGGCAAACGCGTGATGATGGTCGCGGAAAAAATCGAGGAAGTCAAAGCGATTGTCAGCATCGCGCAAGATTTGCATATCACGCCTGCCATCGGCTTCCGTGTCAGACTGGCCACGCCGAGCGAAGGCATGTGGGCGACGAGCAGCGGCGAAAGCGCTAAGTTTGGTCTGACGACAATGGACCTCATGGAGGCGCTCAAGTACCTCAAGGAGGAGAATAAGCTCAACACCGTTCGGCTTGTTCACTTCCACATCGGCTCGCAGATTCCGTCAATCAGCGCAATCAAAAACGCGGTCCGTGAGGCGGCAAGATATTACGCCAAGATGCGCAAGATGGGGATGGACCATCTGGATTATATGGATGTCGGCGGCGGTCTTGGTGTCGACTACGACGGTTCGAACACCAATTCGGCGTCGTCGGCGAACTACAGTTTGCAGGAATACGCGTCGGATATTGTGTACACCGTCAAGAATATTTGCGACAGCGAAATCGTTCCGCATCCGACGCTCATCAGCGAGAGCGGACGAGCCATTGTGGCGTACCACACCGTGCTTGTCGTCGAGGCTTTTGGCGCTATCGAGAAAACGAAGTCGCACTATGACTTGACCGTTTTTCCCAACGATCACCCGATGATTAATCAGATGGCGGATATCAAAAACGCGATGATGCAGAATCCGCTCGAAGCATTGCATGACGCGCAGCAAATCAAGGATGACAGCCGACGGATGTTCGAGCTTGGTAACCTTGACCTCGAAACGAAGGCACGCATTGAAACGTTCTATTGGCACGTCGTCGAAGAAGTCGTGGATGAGTACAAGCGGCGCGCGGACTCGGATTCTGATGACTCTGATTTGCCAGAAGAAATCTACGAACTGCTGCCGCACATGGCCGACCAGTATCTGTGCAACTTCAGTGTTTTCCAGTCGCTTATGGATTACTGGGCGCTCGGGCAAGTGTTCCCAATCATGCCAATTCATCGGCTCGACGAGGAACCAACGGTCGAGGGCGTGCTTGTCGACATCACTTGCGACAGTGACGGCAAGGTGTGCGATTTTGTCGATATTAAAGAAGACTCGCGGCCGACCTTGCCGCTCCACCCGCTCAAGAAAAACGAGTCGTATCTGCTTGGATTCTTCATGACGGGCGCTTATCAGGACATTATGGGCGACCTACATAATCTCTTTGGCCGCGCTAACGAAGCGCACATCTTTGTTGACGAGATGGAGGACGGCGGATTCTATATCGAGGAAATGATCAAGGGCAACAGTATCTCGCAAGTTCTCGAACAAACGCAGTACAACAAAAGAGAGCTTGAGAAGAACCTGCGGCGGAGTGTGAGTGTCGCCATCAAGCGGCATATCATCCGCGCCAACGACGGGATGAAACTCCTTGCCGAATACGAGCAAATGCTCACGAATCCCACATATCTCGATTTCTCGCAAAACGAAATCCCAAAGTAAACAAAAGCGGAACAAAAACAAACCTATCCGTATTTTTTACTTGCAAAAAACTGACAACTTGCGCATAATGGAAGCAGATAGAATTCTCTCAATGAGATTTTATTCTTAACATTTTTCACGAAAGGAGTCAGCAGATGAAAAAAAATGACGATTTTGCCAAACCAAAGCTTGTTCTTGGCGAATCGTTTTCGGTCTTCGCACGTCTCGCGACCTACATCGATTGTTACTACGAAGCAACTGTCTGCTGGAATCCATGCAGTGAAAAAGACGGATTCGCGGAAGTCCGCTACAAACAAGCGGGAAAAACGCTCTGCTCCTTCTACATTAAGGACGGCAGCTTCGACGCGGTGTTCGTTTTGGATGCGGCCGAGCGAGTTATCTTTGAGGGAATGGGCGAATCCATCTCGCCCACGCTGCGCAAACTCTATGACGCGAGCAGCATTGAGCACGATGCCAAATGGATAAAAATAAACGTTCGCGGTGACGAAAGTTTCGCGGATGTCAAGCTCATGCTCGGCATCAAGCGCAAGCCGAACGGAATGACGATGACCATGTGCGGTCTCAAGTGTGGCAAGTGCCGCGCCTACGCCAAGAATGCCGAGAATGAACAGGAAGCCGGTAGCCTTGCGGAAATCTGGCTCAAAAATTACGGTGTGCAGATTGACCCGACCCTA
>JAAZBM010000002.1 GCA_012513815.1 Candidatus Sumerlaeota bacterium
GTTGCTGGATTTGGTTTATGAGGGCGAGAAGAATTTACTGACGGTACGCATCGCGCCCAACCTGTTGCAGGATCGCCTGATTAATCTCGAAGTCGAACAGGTGGATTCCATTCCGCTATTTGGTCTGAAAGAAACGCCGCTCAACGGTCGCAGTTACATTGCCAAACGCGTGTTCGATTTCTTTGCCTCGACCGTTCTGTTACTGCTGTGCGCTGTGCCGATGGCCATTATCGCGCTGCTGATTTGCTTCAATTCGCGGGGTGGCGCCATCTATTCGCAAAAGCGTGTTAGCCTCGACGGGCGCGAATTCGACATCTACAAGTTCCGCACGATGCGCATTAACGATGACCTGACGCCGACACGCCCCAACGATTCGCGCATCACGGGCATTGGCCGCTTTTTGCGTGCGACGAGCATTGATGAGCTTCCGCAGTTGTGGAATGTTTTTATTGGTGACATGAGCTTGGTCGGTCCTCGCCCCGAGCGCCCGCACCTCGTCAACGAACTGCGCGACCGTGTTCCACGCTATATGAGCCGTTTGCGTGTTCCGGCCGGCATGACCGGTCTGGCGCAAATCAACGGTTTGCGTCAGGGAACATCGCTCGAACGGAGAGTCTCCTACGATTTGTATTATATTGAAAACTGGAGTTTTTGGTTAGATATAAAAATTTTGCTGCTGACGGTTGTCTCTTTCCGCCGCAACGCATATTGATAAATGGATGAGTGAACAGATGCCTCCGGTCTTTACGCCCGTTGTTGACCCGAAGATATTAGTCATCATTGTCAATTGGAACAAGATTGACATGCTTGACCCGCTGCTAGCGAGCCTGCCACAACAGCAGGGGCGCTACTCGTTTGATGTTCTGGTCGTGGACAACGCAAGCACTGATGGCTCGCAAGAGATGGTGCGGACGAAGTATCCGCAGGTGATGATGCTCGAGAATCCGACGAATATCGGCGGCACAGGCGGCTTCAACACGGGGATGCGCTGGGGGCTTGAGTCGCAGAGAGATTACGATTTTCTGTGGTTGCTGGACAACGATGTGATTCTGCATCCGCATGCGCTGGATGGCCTGATGGATGCCATCGAGACACTGCCGCATACGGGACTGGCAGGCTCGACGATTTTGATTATGGACGACAATGAGCTTGTACAAGAGGCAGGCAGCGATATCAACTGGCATCGCGGAACGCTGATGAGTCGCGGAATTGGACGCTTCGATGCGTTGGAACCCGGTGGACTGTGGGAAGTTGACTATTGCGCGGCTTGCTCGCTGTTGGCACGTGTCAAGGCCATTCGCGAAATCGGGATTTGGGACCCGGCATATTTTCTGTACTGGGATGATATTGACTGGGGCATTCGCTTCAATCGGGCTGGCTGGCGCGTGGTCAGCACGACCGCTTCGCAAGTCGAACACGCCAACTTCAACGTCCGCCGTGCCCGTCAGGGCTTGAGCAGTTTTTATCTGTGTGTTCGCAATCCGCTCTACTGCCTGCAACGCTATTCCATCGGTCGTTGGTGGCAGCCGCTGATGTTGTTCCGGTTGTTCACGGGCTTTATGCGTTTCGCCTCCAACCTGTCCTCCATCGGCTACAAGGCCAAGGCGGCAGCATGCCGTCGCGGTTTGCGCGACTTCCTTGACATGCGCTACGGCGCTCCCCCCGAGGATTTGTGCAAGGGTATCGAGGACAACGCTGAGGAATGGCACACGGAATTGCCGGAGAGAATTAGGAATAAATCATTCCGCAAAATTCTGTTGCTCAGTGCCGACACGCCGGATTTCACGCTCGAAATCGAGAAGAAATTACATGAAATGTTTCCCGACACGAAGACAACAATTCTCGTTTTTTCTGAAGCGAATTCGTTCGGCAATTTGCCCAATGTGAAACATCTTTTCCTGAAGAGTTTTTCGCGGCGCCTGCGTGTCAGCCTTTCCGCGCTGACCTATGACGCCGTGGCAGTAGCACACTCCGAGAGCCGCCTGATTGCGGAACGGCTGGCGCCAAGACTGTTTGTCTTCAATCACGACTTGACGTTTTACACGGCCAGTCGCTCATGGTTGCGCATCATCGCCCGCATCTGCATGCGCCCGGTGATTTGGCTTGTGGCGTTGTGGATGACCATCAGCACCATCATCACTCACCGCCCGACCGATGTCAACTATCACACCTTTTATCCGTTCATGCGACCCACCAACACCTTCGCGGCGGGCGAAGTCTGGGAGAAGTGGAAACCCGCGCGCAAACACACCCTGCTGTATCGTCTTTGCCGCTTGGTTGTGGGAATCATTACGCTGCCGCTGGTTTTGTTGTGGATGATTATTCCGTTGTTTTTGATGCCGTTCTTCAACATGATTGAGCGGCGCCTTGGCAAGACGCAGAAGACCGACAAGCAGCCCCGCCCCGTGGCGTATGTTCCGAACGTCAAGGAACAGGAAAAGAAGCCGTAGTATGAGCGAGGAGACACGCAAGCGCCCCGACATCTCTGTTGTCATCGCGTTTTACAACCGCCTCGACTTGCTCGACCGCTGCCTCCAATCCGTTCTATCGCAGGAGTTGCCTGACGGAAAAAGCTTTGAGGTAATCGCGGTGGATAACGGCAGCACGGACGGCACCCGTGAACGACTTGCGGAATATGGTGATTCGATTCGTTTGCTTGACTGTGCGACACGCGGCCCATCCGCGGCTCGCAACACCGGCATTCGTGCGGCACAAGGCGATGTTGTCGTTTTCACGGACAGCGACGCCGTGCCCGAACCGAACTGGTTGCGCAATCTGACCGAGCCGTTCGGCGACTCGCAAACAATTGGCACGGGGGGACGCATCGAGGCACTGGTTTGGGAACGCGGTGTGGAGATGTGGTTCCAGATGGCGGGCATGCTCAATCAGCGCAAATGCTTCGAGGGGATTCTGTGTTTTCCGCCCTACTTCGCGACCGCCAACACCGCATGGCGCCGCGAGACGCTGCAAGCTGTCGGCGGATTCAACGAGGACATCTGGTGGTCGGAGGACTGCGATCTTGGCTGGCGCATTCGCGAAAAAGGTGGCAGCATCGTTTATGTTGACGCGGCTGTTATTCGCCACGCGCACCGCAACACCATTATCGGATTTATGCGCCAGAGCATGGGCTACGGCGAGGCGGCCGTGCGCGTCTTTGCCGCGCATCGCGACAAGATGGGCGCCCGCTACTTTATCGCGTGGGATTCATACGCGAAATTTCTCTTCCTGCCCTTTCGCTGCTTGCTGACACTTATCTTCGCCCACAACTCATTCCAGCGCCGCGCTCCATTCTACGAATGGCTATGGCGGGCCGCCAACATCTACGGCAACCTACGAGGCTCGCTGCGCTACCGCGTCCTGTTCATCGCCTGACGCACCAAACCCCAAAATATGCTAAGCGCGGAAAACCGTTTGTTGGTCTTCCGCGCTTGTTTGATTTAGCTGTTGTCTGTGTTGCCTATTTGGTGATACCCGTGATGGCACGCAGATAGTATCCGGAGGGATGGTTGGCCGATTCGATGACCAAAGACTTGATTGTCTTGTCAGGCATAGGATTCGTCCATGTGTAAGTGTGAAGAATGAGGTTTTGGTTCTCGTTGATTTTACCAAACTCCACAAGGTTCAACGCCGGATAATCCATCATATCGCTCGTGGTGGCGATTTCGCGATTCATGCGCAGCGGCACAAGCTGTTTGGAGCCGTCGGCATACTCAACGGTCATATTCGCAATGACTTCATCCGCCTTGGCAAACGCAGTCGCGGCGCCTGTCAGAGACAGATAGGACGCCGTAAGATTAATCGGGCATTCGAGTTTCGTGATGCCGCGATTTTTGTCGTTGCCTGTTTCCGTAACCGTGCGACCGGCAATGACAATACCCTCGGACTTGCCATCCATACGGACGCGGTCAGCCCAGAGTTGGTCTTTCATCGCGTCGACAAAACCAAGCTCCTTGGGGCCGCTGACGCCTTCGGGCGTGTTGAGCACAACAATAAAGCCGGGCTTGGTGGTTGACGGAATGGGATTCTCGCCCATCAAGCGTGTCAGATTCTTGGAGACATCAGTAATATTGGAACCCTTGACGGTTTTGCCGCCATTCCACATCTGCTCCGCCGCCCATGTGTAGGTCGAGTACTGACGACGCTCTTCGAAATAGCTCTTAGCGTCAAAGCTGTAGCCCGCCCACGTGGTGTGAATCATGCCGCGGGTCTTGCCCGTGCCTGCAGGATTCAGGATATTCATGACAGTTGCCTGAGCAAATTGGGTGATATTGTTAAGGTTGTACCATGAGCCGGAAAGATTGTCAAATCCGGCTTTGCTCTCGAGCCCAAGTCCGACAAACTTCTCGGGTTCCATTGGGTCGTAGTTCCAGTCGACCATCACAACATCCTTGTTGATGCCGTCGCGGCGCTTTTGGGCTTCGGCGACTGATGGCGCGTTGGCGGGGCCTTTGACTTCGCTAGAATGGAACAGCATATCCTGCCACATCCATGTCTCCGTGCCGCGCTTCTTGAGGAACTGATACCAATGCTCGACATCATTGATAACGATTTGCGTTTCGCCGAGCTTGATTGCTTCGGGGCGTAACGGGTAGATATTGAAGAGATTGACTTCATCGTGACCGATGTGGACGGCGCGGGGCTTGAACAGCGCGATGCACTCATCATAAACTTTTTCGCAAATCTCGTAGACTTCGGGATTGGTGACATCGTAGGCATAAGGATGCGATGGGTCATCGGCAAGCCGTGTCATGCTCGTGTAGTTGAGCAACCATTCGCAATGGCCGAGCGTATTGACCAACGGGATAATCTCGACAAATTCTTTGGCCGCCGCAGAGATGACCTGCTTTGCCAATTCGATATCCATACCGCGCATGGAGTAATACCGCGGGTCGCGCGATTTCCAATTGATGTAGGAGCATTCATAAACCATGGTATTGATTTTCAATTCGCCCATGATGTCGCGAATGACCTTTGTCTGAATGTCGCGAGCGCTCTCGCCATTACCCGAGAAACAGTGGATACCACGCACCGGCATATCCCCCCAGTCCTCGATTGTGGCGCAACGGAAAGCCTTGTCATCCGGGCGCATCAACTGGCGCAATGTGGCAGCGGCGCAAACAAGACCACTGGTCGTGTTGGATTCCGCGAGAACGCCCTTAGCGTCGACTTTGATTTGATAGTAATCATACTGGTGAGGCTTGACGGACACGTTGGGCTTGCAAACAAAGCGAATGGCCGCCTCGTCCTCGTCGTCGTTTTGCGCGGTGAGCATTACGCCCGAACGTTGTTGCACGACATCGATAAAGTTGTCACGCATAACACGCATGGAGGCTTCGAGCGCGTCTTCCTCGGCATCCTTGATGTCGCGACCATCGGGGCCATCGGCAGCGCCAAAAGTGGTGTCATCATCAACATCAACACTGACTGTCATGCCGCTTTTCATAGCAAGCTTCGCGCCATCAGCGCCCCATTCGCAATGCTTGGGAGTCGGGATAATAACATCCTTGGCAGCCTCGGGGATAGCCTTGACAGCCTCCTCGATTTTCAGCGGCTCAGGTGTGGTCATATTAAATTTAGGAGCCTCGGACGACTTGGCAAACTGAACCTCAATCGTGAAGTTGTATTTGAGCGGGAAATTGAAGAGGCTGCCCATGATGCCGCAGCAGAACTTCATGCGCGAATCAATTTCGCGGCCGCGATAGTCGCCAAACACACAGGGCAAACTACCACTCTGACGAATCTTGACATCGCCAAGGTTCGAGAAGATAACCATCTCTTTGAAGTCGGGAAGAATCGTGGGATTCTGATCTTTGTGCATCGGCATGAACGCGAAAATGCCGCTTGTGGTGCTGCCGTCCTTAAGAGTAGCACGCCATGAGCGCCCCGCAAACCAATCGTTCTCGACGGAGAAGGGGAATATCTGCATGACGCCGCGTGTGGCGGAAGTCGCCTCGGCCTCAACCGTAAAGCGAATCGTCCGGTCAGGCAGCGCCTCGAGTGTCTGTGTTCCGTCGTAGCATTCCGACTTGGTGCCGACAAGATGTGTCACCATCTTGGTGTGGTCGGGCGAAACAACGGTTTCCTCGAGCGGACGCAAAAGTTCATAGGAAAAGAAACGATGTATCCAGTCACTTTTTTTGACATGAAACTGCGAGTGATTGCTGAAAGGAATGCCATCAACAATCATGTTGATACCATACTCATCAAAGTTCGCCTTCACGCCGTTATTCTCGACATAAAGTTTGTCGCTTGTTTTGGTGGTTTTATCGCTACGCCCGCCCAGCCATTCGGATTCGGTAGTGGCTTCTTCAGCCGAGAAAACCGTGGTCGCACAGGTTAATGAAAGCATCATCAGTAGTAGTGAGTACTTTTTCATGTGGTGATATTTCTCTCCTTGAGTTGTTATAAAAAGTTCATTTTAGCTTATGGCAAATAGACAGATGAATTCATTATTGATGGTATATTTATGGATCTTGAAGAAAGTGATAAACTAATGATTCAATCTTACTGTGGGCTTCTCTGCGACCAATGTTCCTATAAGGGTTCGCTCAACTGTAATGGATGTTTGGCTCAAGCACCTGATATGGGGTGGGGTAAATGTGAGATTGCGCAATGCGCCATCGATTCGCACATCGAGCACTGCGGACAGTGCGCCAAATTTCCCTGTGACATGCTGACGAAATTCTCCTTTGACGAGGAGCATGGAGACAAGGGCGCACGCATCGAACAGTGCCGCCGGTGGGCTAAAAAATAAAAGTGGCTGGGGAGGAAGGGTTCGAACCTTCGAATGTCGGATCCAAAGACCGATGCCTTGCCACTTGGCTACTCCCCAACACTTAGCGCGTAGAAATTACCAGAAACTGCCGGAAAAATTCGGCATTATGCACAACCCTTATCGGACTAAAAGCATGAGGTGGCAACGACCACCCTTTTGGAACTGATAATAGTCGCCTTCGAGGGGTATGCCAAAAAACGGCGGAGGGTTCTTTGTTGACGTCCACTGATTCCAAACATCCCGCGTGATGACCACACCAACCGACGTGTTCTCATCATCAAGCGCCTTGTAAACAATGTCGCGTTCTTCGGGGACTGTGCCCGTCTCGCGCAGAGCACGGCCGGAATAGAAAACCAACGACGGCTCCTTGTAGCCAACCATGAACAGCTTGGAGTTCTCGGGCATGTTGGCAGCAATCCACTGACCAAAGGGCTTGCTCGGGCGCAATGGCTCGATCGACGGCAGAACCAAGAAGACCAACACGCACCACACGAACAAAATCCCGCCCATGCCTAACGCGACGGCAACCTTGATGTTGCGCTGCCACCAGAACACACAGGTCCAACACGCTAATATTATGCCGATAACCGCGCACAACACTCCCCAGAGAATGTGGCCCGTGCGCAAGTAGATGAGCGCCACAGGCAGACTCACGCTCAACACCGCGCCCAACACGCCAATGACAACGGCACCAATGCGCCAAAGAACGGTCACCGGAGTCAGCCACCATGCGCCCACCAAGGACATCAGACTCACGATTCCCAGAAGCGACGCAGGCCAACCCGTCTTGCGGATAATGACTGACGTCAGCAACGCCAAGAGCGAACAGACCAATAAAGACCACGCTAAATGAGTACGCGGGACCGGACGCCAAGAAACGATTTGCGGTTGACACGACAGGCTATAGGCCGTCAGCAACGCCAGAGCGGGGAGTATCGGCAAAATGTAGTGCGGCAATTTTGTGCCGGCAAGCGAGAAGATCAGAAATCCCGGAATGAACCACGATATCAGGAAACGTACCGAATGAAGGTCAATCTGACGATGCAGGCCGGGAAGCGCGGTCAACAGAACGGGCAACACCGTGATGAGCGCAAAGCACAATACCGGAACATAATACACCGCCGGACCCCAGTGGCTGTCCATCGAGGTTGCGGCGTGACCAACAACATGCTCGCGGAATTGCGTCTTGATGAACTCGCCGTCTGTCTTGAACCAAACACTCAAAACCCATGGCAGAACAACAAGTAACAAAACACCAATACCAATCGCCGTGCGACGCAATTGCTCGCGACGGTCAGTCATCACAGGATGCGGTGGCCCCTGAACAAGCTTGTCATAGCGCGTCAGCGACATCGTCCACAGGTAGTCAATCCAGTAGGCGAAGCCAACAACGATGAGCGCCGGATGCCCCTTTTGCAGAACAGACAACCCAAGAATCACCCAGAACAAGAAGTGGCGCCACCACGAGAAACCACGATAGAGCTGCGACCAGTGCAACATCAGCGCGGAAACAATCATCAATAATAGAATAGAATCGGTCGTACACGCCTTGCTCACCATCAGGAGAAGCGGACTGAATCCACACGCCAGCGCCGCGACCAACGCGCCGGTCATGCTCAGGCCAAGCATCAGAGCAAAAGCCCACACACAAGCCACCACACCCGCTCCCGCAAGGGACTGCATGGCGCGTGCCGAAAACTCGTTTATGCCTAAAATCTTCATAGGAATATCCATGAGCCAATAAACCAATATAGGTTTATCATACCGGGTCTCGTCGTTGAACATAGGTAAAACAAAATCGCCTGTTTTCAGCATGCGCTGAGCAGCATCGGCATAGCGCGGTTCATCGCGATCCCATAGGCTATGCTCACCATTGCCGTACATATACAAGAAAGCGAAAGCCACGAAAAGAATGACTCCATACAGAATCTTTTTCCAAGGCAGGTTTTTCCAAAGAGAAGTCGACTCATCAGAGAAAGCCGGAACTTGTTTCATCTCGTCATCTGTCATGAATCAAATCGTCCAATCCTAAAACATTATACTTTATCACAAGTATAAATACATCTGCAAAGCATGAAAATAAAAGTTTTATTCCCGAAGTCAACTTAATGTTTTTTATGTCTAAAAAACTCTACTTTAGAGAAAATGTGTAGAAAACATAGAATAATTAAATTTTTCAGATGCAGAAAAATTGATATAAGTTTGTTTTGTTTGTGGTTCGACCGCAAAACTGCAAAATCTGCCAGAGAAAGGTTTGCATCATGGCACAGAAACTTAATTATCATCACCTGCGACTTTTTTGGGAAGTTGCAAAAGCAGGAACAATCACCGCGGCTTGCAAGAATTTGAATCTTGCTCAGCCAACCGTCTCAGCCCAGTTACAAGTTTTTGAACAAACACTGGGATGCTCGCTTTTCATCCGTCGTGGTCGCTCGCTGAAGCTTACTCCTACAGGCGAAAACGTTCTGCGTCGTGCGGATGAAATTTTCGAACTTGGAAAAGACCTTGTGTCTTCGCTTAAGAATCCGAATGCTATCAGCAACTCCGGCATTTCACGCATTTATGTCGGCATCACCTCCTCGTTCCCCAAGTTGCTCGCGTATCGTCTGTTGTCACCGGCGTTTGTCCAGAACAGCGCCACAGACCCCGAACGCACCCACCTTATCATCCGGACCGGTTCGCATGCGTCACTGCTCACGATGATTGCGGCGGGTGATTTGGATATGATTTTGACGGACTCCCCCGTGGAACCCTCCTCGCGTATTCGCGCGTTCAACCACGAACTGGGACAGACAACAATGAGCATCATGTGCAGCAAGAGTCTCTATCCGAAGCTGTCGGAGAATTTCCCGTACTCGCTCAATGGCGCGCCGTGTCTGTATCACACTGTTGGCACAAACATGCGCCGCAATTTCGATTTATGGGTCAATGCCCACGGCATCACACCGGTTTGCTTGGCGGAGATGGACGACACATCGCTCATCCATGCCGGAGCGCAATGGGGCGAACGCGTTTTTGCCGTGCCTTCACTCGAGACGCATGTTCTGATGCAGAGATATTCAAACATCAAGCTCCTTGACGAGATTAAGGACATCCAGTTGCACTACTACGCGATTACCGGTGATCGCCGCATCTCCAATCCGGCCGTGGCAGAACTGCTCGGTCACGCCCGCGAGATTTTTGAAATCAAACCAATCAAAGACATTTAATTGGTCACTGTGCCGCCGACTCGGATGATGTCGCCGGCAGACAGGGTGCCGTTTGTGCTGTCATAGACGCCACGAACAATCGCGTTTGTCTTGCGTGCTTGCGGATGCCCCATGCATAAGTTGCCAAATAGTATTTGATGGTCAGGACCTCGGCCCGCGACGGAAAAGGTGCTTTGCACCAGATTCGGCGCGGGCTGTCTCATTGGTCCAACAAAATAGAAATCACCCGGCGCGTAACAGTACGTCTCATCGTCAAAAGGCAACTCGTCGCCAAGCATCCCCACACCGGCGGTTGCTCCGGCAATGGCAAACGGGTCGTCGGGGAGTTCTGTCATGTAGGCGATGGGCGTCGTCACAACATACAAGCGCTCATAAAAGGGCGTCAGGATATCATTGTTTTTCGGCGCAGCGGGGTTGCCGACACTCGGATAACTGTTCAGGTCGACGCGATAGCTTTCGAGCGCGAGGGACAGATTGCGCAAATCATTATGAGTGTGTGAAACCTTGGCACGAACTTGCGCTTCAAGAAAATTGGGAACGGCAATCGCTGCCAGAATCGCGATGATGGCGACAACAATGAGAAGTTCGATAAGTGTAAAACTCTTGTGTTGTGTAGCGACGGAAAGCATCAAAACCCTTTTGTTTCAATTTTAGCACTAAAAATACTGTAATTATATACACTGTTGCCCTTTTGGGGCTGACACATTTTAATAAAATTTATCGAGAGAAACACTAACTTCTGTGCATACCGTACAAGTCACCGCGCATTTTAGCAGCGCTCACAGACTTGCCCGACCTGACTGGTCTGACGAACACAACGCCCAAGTTTATGGCGTGTGCTCGAACAAGAACGGGCATGGCCACAACTATAAGTTGATTGTTGAGGTCGAGGGCGCACCCGACCCCGAAACGGCGATGGTCACGAATTATGTAGAAGTGGCGGCGATTGTGCAGTCGGAGATTATCGACAAGGTTGACCACATGAATCTCGATATCGATGTGCCGTTTTTGCACGGAAAAGTGACCACAACCGAGACACTACTCACGGAATTTTGGGCGATTCTCAACCCGCTGCTACGCACCAATAATGCTCATTTGTCGCGCCTGACAATTGTCGAAGGCAACGGATGCGCGACCTCGTACTCTCATACCGAAAAGGACATGTCGCGATGAAGCCTCCGAAGGATAAACTCTTGAATGTTGCCAAAGACATCGAGTGTGTCACAACGCAGTTGCTCAGGCTGATTGGCGAGGACCCCAACCGCGAAGGCCTGTTGCGCACGCCCGAGCGTGTGGCGCGTTCGTGGGCGGAACTGACGGCGGGATATACCAAAGATTTGGACAAGGTTGTCAACGGCGCGTTGTTCCGCGAGGGCAACGACGGCGACATGGTCATCACGCGCAACATCAAATTCTTCAGCATGTGCGAGCATCACTTGCTGCCATTCCACGGTCGTGCCGTCATCGCCTACATTCCGCGCGACATCACCATCGGGCTGAGCAAGATTCCGCGCATTGTGGATATGTACGCGCGGCGGCTCCAGCTGCAGGAACGCCTGACTCATCAGGTCGCGGATGTACTCGAACACGTGCTCAATCCACGCGGCGTTGCCGTCTACATGGAAGCCGAACATATGTGCGTCATGATGCGTGGCGTCAAGAAGGATTCCGCCGAGACGGTCACTTCGTGTTTTCGTGGCGAGTTTAAAACAAACATGGAATTGCGCGACAGATTTATGATGTATTGCATCACCGGAAATAAGGCTAAGAAAAAATGACCGAGCATTATGAACAGGTTCAGCGCAAGGCACTGTTTATCGTGCCGCCCACAGGCAAGTATATTCGCGAAGACAGATGCCAGACTCCCATCAAGGAAATGAAAACCATTGCTCTGCGGCCACCGGTCGACCTGATGTATACGGCAGCAGCGGCAGAAGCCCGTGGCACCGAGTGCCGTCTGATTGACTTTCCGGCGGAGGAACTCACGTGGCAGGACCTCGAGCGTGTGCTTGTGGAGTTTCGCCCGGATGTCCTGATTCTGAGCATCACAACGCCATCACTGAGCGAAGATGTTCATGCGGCCGAGCTTGCGAAACAACTTGTGCCGGGTGTTTTTGTCGTCGCCAAAGGCGCGCATTTCCTGTATCTCGACAAGGACGCCATGGAGCACTATCTGGCGCTGTCGGCCGTTGTCCGCGGTGAGTATGAATATTCCATTGCCGAAATCTGCGAAGGCAAAATGCCGCTCGCCGAGATTCTTGGCCTGACGTACCGCGACGCGGACGGGCAAATCATTCGCAACGAGAGCAGGCCGTTCATCACCGACTTGGACGCGCTGCCCTTCCCCGCACGGCATCTAGCGAAGAACGCACTTTACACACGACCGGACACGGGCGAAATGCAAACGACCATTGTCACCAATCGCGGCTGCCCGTTCTCGTGCATTTTCTGTTTGTCCAACGAGGTGTCCGGCAAAGTCAATCGGATGCGCTCGCCGGAGAATGTCGTCGCGGAAATCGAGGAATGCGTGGTCAAACACGGGATTCGCAGTTTCCTGTTCCGCAGTGATTTGTTCACGCAGAATCACGACTGGGTCAAAAAGCTTTGCGCGCTCATTATCGAGAAGAATCTCAATATCGAATGGGCGGCGAATTCGCGTGTTGACACGCTGTCGCCTGACATTCTCGAAGCGATGAAGAAGGCCGGTTGCTGGGTTCTGGCGTTTGGCATCGAGACGGCCGACCCCGAGATGCTCAAACATATCAACAAGCGAGCCACCGTCGAGCAAGCCCGAGTCGCGCTCAAGATGACACGCGCCGCCGGCATCCGAACAAGCATTTATCTGCTGATTGGTCTGCCGTGGGACACGCCCAAAACCATCGACACCAGTGTGCGATTCGCCATCGAGACAATGCCGGATTATGTGGAGATTTTCTATCCGTATCCGTTCCTCGGAACGGCTCTGCATCGCATCGCCGTAGAGAACAAACTGCTTGACCCGAACACGATTCCGCGCTCGGCCTACGCCCATCCCGCCATGCCCGCCATCAGCATGACCATCGAGGAACTCGCCGATTATCGGCGCAAATCGCTGCGACGCATTTATCTGCGCCCACGCTACATCATGCACATTCTGCTGTCGTGCCGCTCGTTCAAGGAGCTTGCGCGATACATCAGTGTCGGCATGGCCACGCTGCGCCAGCTGATGCGCAAAAACTCCGAGCAAGGATAGGCTCTCATCGTGAACGAACTGCAACAAACACGCAAAGTATCCCAGTTCATCATGGGGTTGCGGATGTTTGTGATTTTCCTCAAGACGGGGACATTTACATTCGGCGGCGGACTCGCGATGATTCCGGTGCTAGAATACGAGTTGTGTGAGAAGCACAAGTATCTGACGGACAGGGAATTCCTCGACTATGTCGCCATCAGCCAGAGTCTGCCGGGCGTGGTTGCCATCAACATTTCCATTATGTCGGGGCGCAAGCTCGCGGGCTACTGGGGAGCGTTCATGGCGGCGTTAGCCATGGCGATTCCGGCCTTCGTCAGCATCATCCTCATTCTGATGTTTCTCATCTCCATCCGCACCCACCCGGTGGCGCACGGCTTCCTCGGCGGCGTCAAGGCCGCCTCCGCCGCGCTCATTTTTGTGACTGCGGTCAAGATGTGGCGCAACGTTGTCAATGCATGGTGGAAAGCGGCCGTGGCGATTGTCAGTTTTGTGCTCATCGTCATCTGGAGCGTCAACGTCGTCTGGGTCATTCTGGGTGCCGGAGCGCTCGGGTTACTGCTGCCATTCTTGTGCGGCAAAGACAGCCGCGAGACAGTGCTCGATGATGAATCGCTCATCAGTCCGCAAACGATGGAACTGCTGACAGATTCGACGGCGGAGTTGCCATTGCGCGGCCTGCATTCACGCGGACACTTCGGCTACACACCCGAGGGCGACGCGCCCGCGCAAACAGAGGAGAAAGAGGACTGATGCTCATCGGAAAACTCCTGACCCTCTTCTATATGTTCTTCAAACTGGGGCTATTCAGCTTTGGCGGCGGCTACGTCATTTTGCCATTGATGTATCAGGAAATTCAGGCGTTCGGTGTCATGTCGCCGCAGGAATTCTCCGACCTTGTCGCGCTGTCTCAGATAACCCCCGGGCCGATCGCGCTCAACGGCGCGACCTATGTCGGCTACCAGTACGCGGGCATCCTCGGCGCCATCGTGTCGACCTTCGCGGTCTCGTTGCCATCATTCATCATCGTGCTGATTGTCTTCGCGTTCCTCGTCCGCTTCAAAAACAGCGCGCCCGTGCAGCTGTTTCTCGGAGGTGTACGCCCCGCCACAGTCGGACTGATTGCGGCCGCCGTGCTTTTCTTTGGGCAAAACAGCGTCTTCACGACGCCATCACTTGTCGAGCTTGTGCAGCATCCCATCGCCAACACAAACGGCATTGGTCTGATTATCGCGATTGTTGCGGGCATCGCGCTGGCAAAATACAAAATCAGTCCAATCGCCATCAGTCTCGCCGGTGGCGCGCTCGGGATGCTATTTATGCGCGGATAGTCCCGCGCCCGGACATCGACGACGATGTCTACTCGTGATCCATAATCCAGTGACCTACGTTGTCTTTAACAACTTTGTCAAGCAGGACACGGCTATGCGCGATGTATTCCAGTATCTCCGTATGAGAAACACCATGGCGGCTCTTGATGAGGTTGATACCGGCGCTAACAGAAACGCTATAGAGTTTGCCGTTACGAACAACCGGCTGGCTCATGGCGTTGAAGGTGCGATTGAAAATGGACGACGCCAAAGCCACAGTGGGAATGGGCGAAATCAACAGCGCAAAACTGCCGTCGGGCATATAGGCAAGTAAGTCAGCATCACGCATGCTACCAAACAGACGCGAGATAACGTTGTCGAGCAACTCCAAACGCGCGCGACCTGTGGCGATGGTAGCGTTGTCGACATCAATATGAATACTGATGCGAATCATCGCTAGCGCAAGCAGACGCGACGGCTCTTCCTCCGTCAAAGTATGACGAAGCTTTTCCGCGAATTCTTCCGGGCCCATCAATGCGCTGATCATCGGTAAATTGGTTTTGTCGATTTCGTCGAGCGTGGTCGTTTTTCTGTCACAGACAGAATCCTCGGTTTCTATGTCATCGTAATCCAAGTCGATGTTGCGTCCGGCCTGAATTTTCGCAAGCTCAATCAACTGGCGCATCAGAATACCAATGCGCATCAACTGCCCTTTGCTCTTGACGGTTTGCGCGTTCAAGTCGCAATCGTAGATAACACCGACCGCGACAAAAACATCATGGATAAAAATCGAACAACAAACGCACGTGTTGGTGTTATCCGGCTCATCAACAAGCACGACTTTTTTTGTGTTTTTGACTTTCTCAATGATGTTGCTCAACAGCGAGGCAGGCAGTGTGCGCTTGACCGCAAGTAGGGACTGGGTCGACTTGGACATTGAGATGGAAGAGACTTCTTCTCCATTGAGTTTGTAGACCCGGCCATTCATCCTGCAAACAAGCCCCAGATTGAAAATGGAACGCAGACACTGTTCGAGAACCAGTGATTCGCGACCGGCAAGCGAGCTGTGTTGTTTGGGATTCTCTTCCATGGCCAGGTTATTTATTATCCTCTTCCTCGGGCGGTGTTATGTCATTCGTAGCCGCGGCGGGAGAGCAGACTTCTGCTATTTTTGTAACAATCTTTTGTGTTGCGTCGGGATTTACAGTAAAGGCCTTCATCATCTCCATCGGAAACGGGAAAACCACCGTATGAGTTCCCTCGCTACTGATTTCATTGAGCGTTTGCAGATAGCGCATTTGCAATGCGATGGGGTTCGAGTTCATCATCTTGGCTGCCATGACGAGCTTCTCAGCGGCCTGATATTCGCCTTCGGCGTTGATGACCTTGGCGCGGCGTTCACGCTCCGCCTCGGCCTGACGTGCCATTGCGCGCTGCATTTCTTGCGGAAGGTCAACCTTCTTGATTTCCACATGCGAAACCTTCACGCCCCACATATCCGTCTGGCGATCAAGGATTTCCTGCAGTTGAAGATTCAGTTTTTCACGCTCGCTCAGCAGGTCATCCAATTCAACCTGACCCAGCACACTACGCAGTGTTGTCTGCGCGATTTGCGAAGTCGCGAACTCGTAATTCTCAACGCTCACCACTGCTTTGGCGGGGTCAATTACCTGAAAATAAATAACCGCATTGACTTGCACCGACACGTTGTCGCGAGTAATGATGTCCTGTGGAGGAACGTCCATCGTCACTGTGCGCAAGCTGATTTTGACCATGTTATCAATCGGGTAAAACAAAATAAAAATGCCCGGTCCTTTGGAACGGTCGAGCAAACGACCAAGACGAAACACGACAGCCCGTTCATATTCACGGATAACCTTAATCCATACAGACCCTAGAAAGAATAGCCCAATCGTAATAGGAATGGCATATTGAAAGAAAGCGAAGATACCCGTCATTATTTTTCTCCTTTATCTATTCGTTTTTATACTCTACCGACAGCGGCAGAAATCCATATATAGTTTTTAACTTATTGTGCCTCGGGGATAGCCATCTCGGGAACACTCGTTGTAATCGCGTCAAACGGCTGCGATCCACCCGGGAACGGCGGAGGCATCATATTATCCGGCATCGGTGGCATATCAGGCATCTCCGGAGGCGCATCGGCGGGAGGCGGAGGCATGCTTGTGGAAGCGGCATTAGCGAACAAACTGCGGAAGAGCGTTGTGTCGATACCATGCTCCTGCAGATACTTGAGTTTTTCGGACGGAGGCAACTTTTTGAGCGCTTCGCGGTCAGCCTCGGGCAAACGCGAGTACTCGCGCATCACCAGAGCCGCCGTCGTGTAGCCATCAATCAGAGAGCTTGCCTGTTTGTGCTGCTCATCGGTCAACTTGCGAATGGCCTCCATCTGATTCTCGGTCAGAAAATGCGTCATCCGTTCGACAACGGCCGTGGACGCCTTGTCGGGAGCAAGCACAAACTCACGCAACGACTGGCGAAAATGCTGGCGCTCCTCGGATGACCACGCGGCCATTTCGAGACGCTGCTCATCGGTCAAACGACGCCACGCCATCGCGGTCGAACCATTCAAATCCAAATCCAATTCGGGCTGGGCATAAGCTTTGGCAAGCGCAATCTCGCTCCCCGGCTCCGGAGTCGCCTTGGGGCGTTGCTGCTCGCGCATCTTACGGAAGGCTTCCATCTTCTGTTCGGGCGTCATGGCGCGGAACCTTTCCATCTGCTCGGGAGTCATCAACTGAGGACCACGCATACCCATTGGGCCGCCACCAAAACCGCCCGGCCCACGCATACTCATTGGGCCGCCACCACTGGCAGTATTGTTGTCACTATTGCCACGACCTGAAAAAGGAGGCATCCAATTCATCTGACGAGATTGCTGTTGAGCATCGCCACCGTTATTGTTATCATTACCACGACGCTGACTCCAGTCACCACGATTACCACGGAAACCACGACGAGAGTTGTCGCCACCACTATTATCTTGCGCAAACAAATTTGTCGACGAAATACCAAACAATAGCAAAGCCGAGATGACAGCTAAGGAACGTATTGCAAATCTTGTAGATGTCATTGTTCTTTTCTCTTTTTTGTCCTTATTTTAAGTACAACAATTTCCCCTGAGGAATTATGAATTAATCTGCGGAATCACAAGAAAGTTTTCGACAGGGAAACCTCTACTATCGTTCATAAAACGGAGAAATATGTTTTTGCTCAAAAAAAACGGGTATCACGCCGCATACTTTGCGACGCAATACCCGTATGTACTGCCAACAGACGGCAGGAGTGTTGACAACACCAAATCGTTTTAGTTGTTTGTCGGCGACGACTGTGCCGCCGCGGAAGTTGTCTGTGGCTCGGCGGCAACAAGCCGCGGGAACAGACTGTCGATGAGCGACGTGTCATAACCTTTCGACGCGAGGAACGCGCGCTTCTCCGCGGGCAACATCCGCTTGAGCGCCGCGCGATCCGACTCGGGCAATCCTGCAAGCGATTTCTCCACAAGCGAAATCGAGGTATAGCCTTCGATGATTTGAGTCGCCTGCGTGTGCTGTTTCTCGGTCAGGGCGCGAATCGCGTAGAGTTGCTTCTCTGTCAGGAAGCCCGCCATGCGTTCTTTGGTCTCGGTACTTGCCTTGTCGGCGGCAAGAATAAAACCGGTGAGTTCGTGGCGAAAACTCTCGCGTTCTTCGGGCGTCATGCTCGCCAACTCCAGACGCTGCTCGTTCGTCAACCGACGCCACGCGAGCGCGGCATCATCATTGAGGTCACTGAATTCCTCTGACTGCATCAGAGACTTGACCATCGTCGCATCGAGAGCGGGATTCGGGGTCGCCTTGGGTGTCGCCGCATTGTCGCGTTCCGCGTGCATTTTACGGAACGCATCCATGCGCTGCTCCGGCGTCATATTGCGAAACGCCTCCATCTGTTCCGGCGATATCCGCAAACCGCCACGCCCGCCAAAACCACGGCCGCCCATGCCCCTTGGCCGACGATCAGACGAAGCGTTATTCTGGACGTTATTCGTGCCATTGCCTATCGCCCCCTGCTGCTGCGACATCTGTTGTTGTTGTTGCGACTGTTGCTCCATCCCAGGCGGCATCATATTCGGCGGAGGCACCTCTGACATAACCGGAGGTGGTGATTGCGGCTGTCCTTGCGATTGTCCTTGTGGCGGTTGCGCGGTCACCCCACCGCCGACCAACATCAGTACAATACCAAACAAAATTAGCAGCATCCTTGTTGTTATTTGCGTTTTCATTTTCTCCCTCCCCATCGAGAGAAACACTTTAGATACGTAAACCGGCATTATCTCGCGCGAGGCGCAAAACAATGCCGGTTTACAGCTGTTACCGATTGCCGAACGCTCATACAATCCGGCGAAATACTGTCGTTATATTATTTGCCTTCGACTGGCTTAGGCTCGACCTGAGGCGCAGGAGGAACTTGTCCGTCTTTAGGCATGATGACCGGGCCGGTTGTCATACGGTCACGGCGCATACGCGGACGCTGAGGCATCTCGATTCCTTTGGACTTCAAAAAGTCTGTTCTTTCCTGACCACGCAGACTGCGCAGTTTTGTCTTCTCTTCATCAGTAAGCTTATCCATCTGGGCGCGTGCCTTTTCCATCTGGGCGCGCATCTTTGCCATCTCCGGGGACATCTCGCGTGAGCCGGTGCTCATACGATCGCCACGCAGCATCATCGGCATACCCGACGTCATGCGTTCATCACGCATCATACGGGGGCCGGATGTCATGCGGTCATGGCGCATACGCGGACCTGTGGTCATGCGGTTTTCCTGACGCATACGACGCATCTCGCGAACGCGTTGCATACGAACGTCACTGTTATCCGCTTTCTTTGCGGATTTAGCTTCGGTCTGTTTGGGAGCATTGCCCGAGCTTGCAAGCTGTGCATTGGCATTGACACTCATAAGCATCGTGACACCGAGTGCTAACATACTTAAATTCTTGATTAACATGTTTATCTAACTCCTTAATTGTTTAGTAGATATCAACTTAATATTATAGCAATTTATATGCCGCATCATTCGAAACTAATTTCTTTGTTCCGCCCTACTAATGCTCAAGAGCAGCCCTTTCAGAGAGTACCAATTCGTACAATTACGAACGATAATTGATAGGTCCGGCAAATCCTATCAAATCAGCGAACGACCACCGTCAACGGGGATGACTGCCCCTGTGCAGTAGGTTTGCTTGAGTAACGTTGATACGGCCGTCGCGACATCGTCCGGCACACCAAGGCGCCTCATCGGGATGTGGCTGATGAGGTTGGTGCGATTGATGTTTGACGGGATGGACGAGGGCGTATCGATGATGCCGGGAGCAATCGCGTTGACGCACACATGGGGTGCCAGTTCGATGGCAAGCGACCGCACAACACTGTTGAGCGCGCTCTTGGAAATCAGATACGGCGAGTAGCCCGGGAAAATCTTCTCTTCGGAATGCGCGTCCGAGATGCAAATGATATGACCTGTCTGTGTCTTACCCATCATCTTGTTGCGACGACAAATGTCAAGCCCAATCAGGCGCGAAAGCAGGAATGGCGCGGTAATGTTGACTTCCATAATCGCGCGCCATTGGTCTTCGTAAGCAGGCGAATCGAGCGCCACGGGACGAAAGACCGCAGCATTATTTATTAGGATATCCACGCCTTTGTCGATAGCGATGTCGGCGATGTTGCGCAGGGAAGCGGGGTCGCTCAGGTCACCGCGAATCAGAAGAACAGACCCAAGACTTTGCGCAAAATCCCGTGCTTCCTCATTGTCGTTTCGGACATGTAGAAGTAAACGATAACCTTCCGCGGAAAGCTTTTTGGCAATTGCTTGTCCAAGCGGCGAAAGACTGCCGGTAATCAGAACCGTTCCATATGCCTCTGGCGTGACTTCGCTCATACGTATGTTTCGAATTCAACTCGTTTGATACCGTGTACCTAAAATCAATCAACATATTTTTGCCGCAAGAGATTTATATATATTTAATAGCGAGAAAAGGGAACAGTTCAGATGAAGAATTTCGACCTGATAATGAGCACAATGATACTTGCGGTGACGTTTCTGGCAAGTATGTTGTGCGGGGCGCCACCGGACGCCTCATGGCTGACTGACTTGTCCAAGGCGGAAGCAAAGGCAAAGCAAGAGAGCAAATTACTGCTTATCGTGGCGAGTATGGAGGGCTGTGGGCCTTGCAAAAAAATGAGCGAGACAACATGGGTTGACGGCTCGGTGCGACAACTGATCGAAAAGGATTTCGTCCCATGCTTCATGATGAGCGGTTCGGATGAAGTCGAGTCGTGGATGGACAAGAATGACATCGTCGCGTTCCCGACAATCCTCGTTTTCTCGTCCGAAGGCAAAGAATTGATGCGCTCGGCCGGATATATCGATGCGCCGTCGATGCATACAATGCTCATGGATGTACCGCGACCTAAAACCGGTAATGCGGCGGAGAAGGCGGATAACGACAAGGCGTCCGAGAAGACCGATAGCACCCAAAAGATGGATAAAGAAGATGATGCGAAGAAGGGTGACAAGGAGCCGGAAACAAAGGCTAAGAAGTCTGACAACGACGACGACAGCACGAGCAAGAAATCCGATACCCCCAAGGTGAGACGCTCGGCGAGCGCACATAACGTCAACGAAATGATGGTGGAGAGTTTGCATCCCGAGGGCATCAAACCACCTCGCCCCCAGAGTTATATCGGCTTTGAGAAGCCCACGCTGAGACAGCGCGCCGCAGACAGAACGGAACGTGTTTTCCGGGGAATCGGCCGCGGTGTCAAGAACTTCGGGCGCGGACTGCTTGGACGCACAGACAGCAATGGCGGCGGCGGCGCAGATGCCGACCCGACGCAGGTGCTCGCGATTCTGGAATCTATCGGGAAACCGGTCGCGCCGGAGAATAAAAAACCGGACGTCGAAATCAAGGTCTCGACGGGCGCAAAAACAATGAAGTCGATGTTCAAAGAAGACGCTAATGCCACAGCGAAGAAGGAACAATCCAAGAGCACGGCGAAGAAAAAGGATAGCACCAAAGCCGATAACGACGACGAGCAAGAGGCCACCACGGCCGAGAAGACCGAAGAGGAAAGCAAATCAACCGAAGTCGCCGAAACGCCCGAACCAACTCCGAAACCTAAACTGGATAAAGAGAAGTATCGCAAGATGTACTCGGAGGCGATGACGGATGCACGGAAAAGCTACACGAAGAATGCGTTGGCGCTCTGTGAAAAAATCGTCCGCGAGGATACTGCAAACGAAAGTGGCATCGCGGATATGGCGTATATCATGATGGCATCGCTGACGGCGTCGCAGCAGGACGAACTCCTGTACGCCAAAGCATATGACATGCTGGTGCAGTTTGAAGCACGTTACCCGAACAGCCCGAACAGGGACTATTACACGATTGTGCGGGCGTCGTTGGCGCGCGGACTGAAGAAGGATAAGGAAGCGAATCTGCTGATGCGCAATTTCCCGAAGGAGTTCCCTAATTCTAAACGCCAGAAATTGGCGCGGGATGAATGGGGTAAGCTGACTGGCCAGAAACCGCCTTCTGATGACGAAGTGGCGAAAGCCAAGAGCGCCGCGAGAAAGAAAAATTAGGAGCGCGAGTGAGGACTGCGAACCAAACATCATCTTTGACTGTGCTGGTCGCGATGACGATCTTGATGATGGCTCCGGGCGGGCACGCGCAAAACCTTGCCTATGACGCCGAGAACGGACTCGACGCATGGGACAAGCGCGACGACGCACCCAAGGGAGCAACGGAAATTAAGTATGTGACCATCACGGAACGCGGCCACGGCCCCCATGTCGTCGGCGGAAACGATGCCGCCGATTGGTACGTGTTTCCCAACCTCAGCGCCGATACAATTTATGACTTCAACACGCGAGACTCAAAGGGCGGGACAATCCGCGGCGAGATTTTCTGGAGCAATAACCTCGGCCACCCGATTATTTCGGCGTCCAACATGAGCACGGATATCATCACCACGGGGAGTTGCTTTTGGCTGTCGACTCTGCCCGGAACGTACTATCTGAAACTGACCGCGAACGACCGCGCGACAACGGTGTCGTACACTCTCCGAACGCATATGGCAGCGCAATAATGAATACGCGTTTTGTCGCCACCACCGCAGCCACGCTGCTTGCCGGACTACTCGCGTTGTCGCATGACACGCCGGTTGCCGCCGCGCCATCGGCCACAATATCCGATGTCAGCGGAGACACGGTTTCGGCGGCTCTGCGGGCGGCTGTGTCGGGAAATCGCGACAAGCTGAATGCCATTGCCAACAGTACGTGGGATGCGAAATCGCCGCACGCGTGGTCACTGAATTATCTGCGGGCGCAAAGCGAACCCAACCGCGAGGAGCGCTTGCAGGGACTGGAGTTTCTGGCCGGGACGTCGCCTTCGAATGAGTACAAAACGCGGGCCATGTTGGCACTACTCGATGATGAATCGTATGAGTGCGCGGTGCTGGCAAAGCGGCAAAAGTTCAATAAGTTTTCGCGAGTGTTCAACCGCGCGAGTGGCGCACTGAGCAAGCTCGCCCTCTTCCAACCGCAGGATGCGGCGTTGCTTGTTCTGGATGGCGTGTACACCAAAAAGAAGTGGAAAGATGTCGATTCGCCGGAGCGCCGGATGGCATGGCTCTGCAATCAATTCTTGGCGAAGTATCCCGACTCGCCGGATGCCGCTGACGCGCGGGCACAGCTCGAGGCTCTCAAGCCGCGACTCGATGAGGACTATGTTTCGCGGCAGTTGGCGCAGGGCGAGATGTGTCTCGCGAACCGCAACTTTGATGGAGCGCGAGCGCACTTTGAGCACGCGCAATTGGTCATGCCGGACAACCCGTTGACCGGTGCCGCAATCGAACGCCTGAACAACGCTATCGAAGATGACGAGGTCGAGTGCGTCAAGGCCGTCAGCGTCAGCAAGGGTGAATCCGTCCTTGACAAGGAGGACGCGACCACTGTCCGCCGCGCCGCACGGGCAATGGTGTGCAACAGGGAATCCACTTTCGCGGAACTGATGAATAAGCCCTGTGGAGCCGCGGATTCGCTCGCGTATGCGGGCGCCGCATGGACCGAGAAGAATGGCAATCACGAACACGCATTGGCGCAGCTCGCGAACATCACTGCGCTCTGGCCGCAAACGCCGGGCGCGGAGGCTGCCCGAGCGCAACTCATGAACCCGGATTACAGCCTCGAACTGGCGTTCGATTTGGCGATGGAAGATTTGCAAAAACGCCGCGAGGAGTTCATTAAAACGGGCAACCTCTCAAAGTCCGATCAGGGTTTCCAGTTGGCTCAGGCGGGCATCACAATGACCGGTGGCCCCTTTGCCGCAATCAGCATGCCCATCTTGTTTGCGGGCGACATGAGCATCCGCGGAATAGCGGAGATGTTCCGCACATCCCTCGACATCGAAATGCTGATTGACGCCGCAGCCCGATATAACGCCCGCTACCCCAAGACGAAACGGGCACGCCAAGTCGCCAACGAGGTCGCGGAACTGTGCCGAAAAGCGAACGACCTCAAGCGGGCAAAGAAGTTTGCCGAGATGGCCGGAGGCGCATCGGAAAAGCAGCAGGAACAATTCGCGAAGATGAGCGCCGCACAGATGTTGCGTAGCGCCGCGCTGACATCGGACTTGGGAGAACGGCGGGCGTTGCTCGAAAAAATCGTTCGCGAATATCCGCAGTCAAAGCAGGCCAAGAGAGCGAATAAGGATCTGGCTCTTGTGGCGCCGGGAACAACACGAGGAAGCCTCGGCGTCCCGACAAAGCTGCTCGCGCGCGACCCGCAACTGGTGCAGATGTTGGGGCTGCCGACGAACATGGCGGATGGCTCGCGACTCAATGGCGAAATCCATAAAATCGGAGTGACCGTCGCGCCCGGAGCAACCATGGTCGAGTTCCGCGATAACGCCGGATGGCACAGCGTCGCGATTCCCAAAGAAAGCCGCAAACAACTGCTCGCCCGCGTCAAGGAACTGCAGGCCTTGGACGACCTCAAGCACGAAGGCGAAACAAGACTCGCGACGAAACTCATCCCGCTCGAAATCAGCGGCGGCATCGGCGCCGGCGGAATCGAAGCGTCACCCAAAATCATGCCACTCGAAGACGACACTGAACGCCTCAAACTGTTCAACGAATAATCAGAACGTAAACACTCTTTTCGAGTCAAACGCTTTCGTCACACCATCAACCAAATAGCGGCACAAGCCCCAACGATATATCTTCTCAGGCAGCTCATTTTGTGCCTAACGACGGAATCACTGCGCCTCGCGAGCGTGATTCTTGCCGCCTTTCCCATCGTAATAGCAGACGCCAACCCCGGAACAAAAGACAACAACATCCCACAAAACAAATAAACCTGCAAACATCAACCACAACAAAACCTGATTCAAAATCATATAAATCCTGATTCAAACTGATGTAAATATTACTGTCGATTCTAAAGATAACAACTTATCCCACGCAGCGTATTTTGTGTCGGCTGTCGTTGTTTTGTTCATGCATGATATGAACATAAGTAGTGTTGAAAGAAGATGTTTTTTGATGGAGAGTGTTTTTACTGTGTGGATTTGTGAAGTTGGTTTGTAGTATATTTGTAAGTTGTTGAGCGTGGGCTTAAGTTTTTTATGAAGGATTTTGTTATGAAAAGTTTTGTATCGCGTTTTAGCGTTTTGTCTTTGGCTGCAGCCGCGGCGGTGATGTTTGCGGCGGATGGCGCGCAAGCGCAGATTATGGACCATTTGGGCGAGGTCGCTGTCAGTTCGTCTGCGTTGTCGCGTGTGTCGTCGACGCCCGAGGTGAATTTCACGATGCCGGAAGTGCGTCCGATCGAGGGTATCAACCGTGTTATGTTCGCGCTGAATAATGTCGTGAATGATTACGCGATTCGTCCGATTGGTATGGGTTGGAATTATATTGTGCCCGAAGTGGCACGTGATGGCATCAATAATTTTGGTCGCAACTTTATGACGCCGTTCTCTTCGTTGCAGAACATTTTGCAGGGCAATTTTATTGGCGCCGGCACAGAAATGAATCGTTTTGTGGTCAACTCGACCGCCGGTATTTTGGGCTTCCGCGATTATTCGGCTGTGCCTGAGAACAAGCAGACATTCGCGAACACACTCGGTGTCTGGGGTATTTGCCCGCTAGTTCACATGGAGTTCCCGATTATCGAGCAGACAACAAGTTTGCGCGATATGACCGGTAATGTGAGCGAAGGTATATTAAAGGGTGTTTGCACATTTGGTGTTTCGGCAGTTGTCAATCTCGTCATGCTCATTAACAATGCGGAAATGATGGTCGACAAGCGTAATGCTGTTATCAGCTCGAATCCGTCGGATCCGTACATTGGCGTTCGCGACACCTACGAGTCAGCTCGTCAGAACCGCATCATTCAGTCGTCTGTTTTCACCCTGAACTAAAACTAAACCGGTTTTTGGAGCTTGTTTGTATCCCCTTTGGTGAACATCACCAAAGGGGATTTTTGTTGTTTACGACGCTCGTTTTGGACAAAATAAAAGCGGCGACGGCAGAGTGTGTGTTCTGTCGTCGCCGCCTGATTTAGTGCGAGTTTGTTTGTTATTTTTGAATTTTATTTCAACAATTCGGCAAGCGCTTTATTGAATTCCGCGGGATTGTCCAGCGGTTGACCTTCGGCGAGGATTGCCTGCCCATAGAGAATCTGAGCGTAATCTGCCAATCTGGGGTCGTCCGCGTTCGATGCGAAAAGCTCGCTCATTTTCTTCACCACCGGATGATTGGGGTTCAGCTCCAGTGTGCGCTTCGTCTTGGGCACTTCCTGCCCCATGGCGCGCATCATTGCCTCGAGCTGTGGTGTCGCGTCCCACGTTTCGCCGACCAGACATGCGGCCGAATCGGTCAACCGGGCGCCATACCGCACCTCTTTGATGTTCTCGCCAAGCGGCTTGGCCAGCGCCTCGAAAAGCGGTTTGGCGGCTTCTGACGCCTTATCCAGTTCCTCTTTCTCCTTCTTGCGCTCCTCCTCCGTGCCGAGTTCCAACTCGCCTTTCGACGCATTGCGGAAGTGGTGTTCCTTGTACTCATGCGCGGCTCCCGTCCAGACCTCATCGACATGATCGCTCAGCAGCAGACACTCGATTTCACGCGATTTCAGCGCCTCGAGGTGTGGCGACTCCGCCACGGCGGCGGGCGTCTTGCCCGTGATGTAATAGATGTCCTTTTGTTCTGGTTTCATGCGCGCCACATAGTCGTCAAGCGTCGTGAAGCCTGCCTTCTCCCACGGCGCGGCGTCCTTGTCGTCCTCGGCGGCGCGGCGTGTGGTAGGCAGCAAGCAGAACTTGAACAACTCGTCCATGTTGTCGTGGTCGAGGAACAGTCCCTCCTTGATGAGTTTGCCAAACTTTTTCCAGAAGTCGAAATACGTATCCGGCTCTTTCTTCATCATCTGCTTGAAGGTGTCAAACAGTTTCTTGGTCACGCCCTTGCGGATGGCGGCAATCTGCGCATCCTTCTGCAACATCTCACGCGAGAGGTTCAGCGACAAATCCTCGCTGTCGACAACGCCGCGGACGAACCGCAGATACTCGGGAATCAGGTCCTTGCAGTCGTTCATGATGAACACACGGCGGATATACAGCGATACCCCGACGCTCGTCGAATCCCTGAAGAACAGGTCCTGTTGCGGCTCGCTCGGCAGATACAGCAGCGCCCGGAACTCGTGCATACCCTCGGCTTTTTGCAGAATATGCTTCATTGGGTCGTGCCAATCGTGGCTGATATGCCGGTAGAAGTCCTTATGCTCCTCCTCCGTCACATCCTTATCTTCGCGCATCCAGATAGCCTTCATGCTATTGAGCGTCTCATCCGTTGTTTTGGCGTGTTCCGTCCCCTCGATGCGCTTGCCCTGATCGTCATAATCATATTCCGTACGGGTGACTTCCATGCGAATCGGGTATCCGACAAAATCGCTGTACTTTTTGACGATTTCGCGCAACGTCCAATCCTGCGTGTAATCCTCCATACCGTTCGCCTCGGTCATCGGCTTGAGCTTGAGCGTCACAGTCGTTCCCGGCTCGGCGCGTTCGGCCTCCGCGATGGAATACGTCCCGTCGCCCGTGCTTTTCCACAGCCACGCCTTGTCCTCGCCCGCGCGCCGCGAGACAACTTCAATCTCGTCCGCGACCATAAAAGCCGCATAGAACCCGACGCCGAACTGCCCAATCAAATCCACATTATCGGCGGTTCCGGACTCGCGAGCCGCCTGCACATTCGCCAGAAACTCCTTCGTTCCGCTCTTGGCGATAGTCCCCAAGAACTTTGTCAAATCCTCGCGATTCATACCGATGCCGTTATCCGTCACCGACAGCGTCCGCGCTTCCATATCGCGGCTCAGCCGAATATAGGGATCCGCCGTAAACTTTGTCAAATCCGCGTTTGTCTGCGATTCAAAGCGCAGTTTGTCCAGCGCGTCACTGGCGTTCGAAATCAGTTCCCGCAGGAAAATCTCCTTGTTCGAGTACACGGAATTGATCATCAAGTCCAGAATCTGCCATGCCTCAGTCTGAAATTCAAAGGTCTCCGTGCCCGTAGTTGCGGCATCAGCCTTTTTTTCTTCGTTTGTAGCCATCACATGAACTCCTTAAACGTTAATTTTCAAAAGTAAACCCGCCTCATCATGCCCAAAAGTGACACAAAAAGCAGGTCGGTCGTGTTATTATGACACACTTCGAGTAGAAAAATGCCACAAAACCAAACTTATATACTATATATGAAGCAAATATCGGACCACTCGCCCATCAGCGGCGACAGCGCGAACACCCAAATGTTTCACGTGAAACATTGAGTTTAGACGTTCGAATCCTTCCAGTTATCCGGCCCCCACAGCTCAATGCCAAGCTGTTTGGCCGTCGTAAAAATGCGCTCGTCACGGTAAAATTCCCGATAGAAAATGCGCTTGATGCCCGCGTTCGCAATCAGCTTAAAGCAATTCCAGCAGGGCGACGCCGTCACGTAAATGTCCGCGCCGTCAATCATGATGCCATGACGTGCCGCCTGAACAATCGCGTTTGCCTCGGCATGAACCGTCCGCACACAGTGTCCACCCTCATCCATGTCGTGCCCCACCTCGTCGCAATGGGGCAATCCGCGAATCGACCCGTTGTATCCCGTGCTCAAAATCGTCTTCTCACGCACAATCACAGCGCCCACCTTCTTGCGGTCGCATGTGGCCCGCGACGCCACCACACGCGCGATGTCCATAAAATACGAATGCCAATCCCGCCGAATCATGGGGTCAATCAACTCATCATCATTCTCGCTCATCTTGCGTTCCATTCTCTACAATTATCCGCACAGCCGGTGCGCTACAGAATATTTACCGTATAATAAGCGCCTAATTTACGATTTGATTTTTCGTGCATCCTGTGGTATCATTAAGCAATTATCAACACGGGGGAGAATGCATCATGTTCCAATACACCAAACACAAAAGCACCGAAGTCTATTACACGGTCGGCGAAATCGCAAAGATGTTGAACCTGTCCACCAAACGCGTTTATCAACTTATCGGGTTTGGTCGAATCAAAGCTGTTCGTATTAGTCAACGTTGCATTCGTGTCAGCGACGGCGACCTCAAGAAATTTCTCGACGATGGTCGTCACGCACTTTGCGATAGCTATTATTTGCCACCATCCGAAATATCCAAATAGTCCGTACCCCGAATGTTTCACGTGAAACATTTGGTCATTTTTGGCGAAAACTGCCAAAATATCGACTCAATTAAACACCCCAAATAGCCCGTTTCTCAACAAAACCCGATAACTGACCTTTAGAATATCACAAAAGCCCTAAATCACAAATAAACCCCATTCTCGGCCATTTGCTTTTCTCGGCCGAAAATGGGGTTCCGCGTTTCTACGTCGCGAACTGCGACGCCCGCCTAATCGTTCTCCGCGAACTTCTCAAAATCGCGAGTCAACGCGTCACGCTTCATCTCGCAATTAGTTTTCCGCATCGGTAAATCTTCCGCCTTGAAGGGGAGACCTTCGCGATCGACGACCATCATATAGAATTTGACCTTGGGTTCGGTTCCACTCGGGCGAGCATAAACCAGACTGCCATCAGCCAAATAAAATCCCAGCACGTTGCTCGTCGGCAATCCCGGCCCGGCGCTCACCGCACCCGACGCGACATCCGTCGTGGTGTTGTTGCTGATGTCGTCAATCTTGATAACATCTATTCCCGCCAGCTGACGTGGTGGGTTCGACCGCAACGCCGCCATGAGCGCCGTAATCTTTTCCATCCCGCTCTTGCCGGGCATCACCACGCTCACCGTCTTCTCCATATGCACACCATACTGCGTGTAAATCCGATTCAACAAATCAATCAGCGTCATGTTCTGCGACTTGCACCACAGCGCCATCTCCGCAATCAGGCACGACGTCGACACCGAATCTTTGTCACGTACTGACGTCCCAAACAGGTAGCCGTAGCTTTCCTCATAGCCCATCAGCACATTCAATTCCGGCTCGCCATCCGTCTGTTTGTTCTGCTCAAACGTCCGCATCACTCCCGCGATCCACTTGAATCCTGTCAGGCACAGCTTGACATCGACGCCATACGACAGCGCGATGCGTTCGCCCAGACGGCTCGTGACAATCGTCGTGACAATCGCCGGACGCTTCGGCAGTTTGTCCGCCAACTTCAGCGAGTTGCACAGATACCACACCAGCAGCGCGCCCATCTGATTGCCCGTAATCAGTTCCATCTTGCCCGCATGGCGCACCGCCGTGCCCACGCGATCGGCGTCCGGATCCGTCGCGATAACAAGGTCGGCCGACTCCTTCTCCGCCAGCGCTATGGCCAGTTCCAGCGCCACCCGTTCCTCGGGATTCGGCGACTTTGTCGTCGGGAAATTCCCATCCGGAATCGACTGCCGCGGCTCGCAAATCACATTCGCGAATCCAGCCCGTGCCAGCGCCTTGGGTACCATCGTGATGCCCGTGCCATGCAGCGGCGTGTACACAATCTTCAGTTCACCGCCACGCGACTCGGTCAGCTCACGCCGTATCCGACGGCTGTCCACCGCCGCCAAAAACGCCTCATCCACCGACCCGTCGAGTATCTTAATCCCGCCATGCGACAACGCCTCCTCATAGTCCGCCATCTTCACATCCGACAGACCCTTCACGCCACGCACCTCGTCGATAATCCCTGTATCATGCGGCGCCACCACCTGCGCGCCATCGCTCCACGAAACCTTATAGCCGTTGTATTCTTTCGGGTTATGGCTCGCCGTCACCACGATACCGGCGCTACACCCCAGATGACGCACCGCGAACGACAGCTCGGGCGTCGGCCGCATCCCGTCAAACAGGTACGCGGTCATCCCGTTACCCGCCACCACGCAAGCGGCAACCTGAGCAAAAGCCTCGCTATTATTGCGGCAATCATGCGCGATTACCACTGAGCCGGACGCTCCAACGGTCTTTTGAATATAATTCAATAATCCCTGTGTCGCCTTGGCAACAACCTGTGTATTCATCCGGTTCGTCCCCGGCCCCATAATTCCACGCAGGCCGCCTGTGCCGAACTCCAAATCACGATAGAACGCGTCCTCGACAAGGCTCTCGCCATCGGGCTGCTTAAAGGTATCCAAGATGAATTTCAGTGTTTCACGGGCGCCGGCATCATCGCTCCCGGCGACATAAGCCGTCAAATTATCCAAAGCCGCTTTGCTCAGCATGTTGTTTCAATCCTTCTTTGCTATTAATTCTATTAACAGTTTATCAAATCCGCACATCAAATGCAAGAGTCATTTTCAGATTTCTGTAAATTCCATCTCAAGGGGGAGGGGTGCGTCGCCCCAAAACAAACAGACCGCGAAGCTCGAAAACTCCGCGGCCCGTAAGGCTACTCTATGATGCTGAACAAGTCAGCGTATTTTTAGAACAAGGACCAATCCGAAACACCGGAAGCGGGAACGAGGTAATCCTTGAAGGTCTTCATAAGGTCAGCACGCTTCATCATGGCATCGGGAAGCATATCCGTGCTAGTAGATTCTTCTATAACATGACGAACCTGCTCGAAACCGAAGCCAAGAGCGATGGTCTGGTTGTTGTTGACGACCATGGCGTTACCAACGACAGCGTCAGTGGCGTCTTTGATGCTACCAACAGCCTGAGCTGCGGAATCGGTGGCAAGCAAACCGGTGTGGGCTGTCGCGTAACCGGCGGCCAAGTACCAGATGTCAGCGGAGGTATAGAACACACCGGCGTCACCAAATGGCTCAAAGCCGGTCAGGTCGATTGTGGGGCCTGTGGCGGCGCCATTGGAGGCTGTCTTCAATGCGGCGGCAAAGCCTTTCGCGGTTTCGGTCGCGGTTTCGGCGGTGATACCGGCAAGCCATTGCGAGCCACTGACAACGAGTTTACCACCGGCATTGACATAAGCGGTGAGCTTTTCGCAGCTCGCGTCTGTCATGGGTGTTTCAGAGCTAAGGCCATCAACACCATTGCACCACATTACGAAACCATCATCAAGCTTGACCAAAGACTGCAGGCCTTCTTGAATGGCGACAGCGGACGCGCTTGAGAAGTACATATTGTTCGCGGCAAACGCAGGCGCATAGTAGGTGGTTTCATTCGTGTTATACTGATATGTTGTGGCTGAGGAATCGGCATTGGTCCAACGTTTCAGTTCGGCCACATAGAGGAACTTTGTGGCGGAACCATCGGGGTTCAGACAGGCAGCCAAGGGCCACAGCGAAGCCGACTCATTGGGCTTGGGGGTGGCACCATCGGTCGCGGTCATGACGATGTAGCAAGGCTCGCCCGTGGTCACGTCGATTTCGCCCGAAGTGGCGGTGGCGGCAAAGTCTGTGGCAACAGCGTTCTCGTAAGACAGACGGTTGTTGAAGTTCAAATTGTATGAAGCGGCGTTCAAATACTTAACGGTGTACTTGGCAACACCATCGGCCGGATCATTGGCTTTCCATGTCACAGCCAATTTACCGGGAGCGCTACCCTGACCAACGCTAAGCACCACGGGCGCTTCAGGCGGAGTAACATCGCTCTGTCCCGAGTAACCACGGAAGTTATCGGTGTACATTTTGAACACGCCACCATCACCGGGTTCGGTTGTGGTGTGTAAGCAAACGCCGAAGAATTTCCAATCGGCGGTTTCGCTCAGAGGACCATAGCTGTTACCCGTAACAGCCGGAGCGAGATTTTCATTATCGCGGGCAAATTCCCATTCCAACGTTGTCCAAGCACCGGGGGTAAGCGATTTCCAAGGATTGTGTTTGTAAGCACCATCGTTAATCATAATAGCGGCGTCAACGGCATAGCTCGACGCGTTGTAGACATCAATTTTCACGCCATCATAGGACTTGGGAATAATGTCCCCACCGGCATAGTGACCACGCATTGACCAATGCAACTGACTGGGATTGTCACGTTCGTAAGCATCTGTCAGCGTAACAGCCGCAGCACCGATATTCCATGTCATGTCTGTTACAGATGAACGGGCACCTTCAGTGATATAATTAGTATCGGTGTTTCCACCGCCGCTACCGGCACTTCTGTTCGAGGATTGGTTACCTGGCGAAACGTTATCAATCTTTTGACTTCCCTCAAAGCCTTGGATGACCGTGTCGGCGGCAAAGGCAGCAGGTGCCGAAATCACAACTGCCGCAAGGGCTGCAAGTGTAAATAATTTCATTTATGCAATCTCTCCTATTGTTAAAATATTAGTATCACGCAGATATCTGCGTCCACATATAATATACATTCTATACATTCTCCGCTAAAAATGCAAGCTAAAAATGAACACTTATGCATTTTTTTTAAAATAACTTATTTTTATTTTGTTTGGAACGGAGTGGAACCCTGTTCCTCTGAGGGAATTGACAGAAATTTCTTTTTGTGCTACAGTAAGTGAAAATTTACAAAAGGATAATTTCTAACGATGAAGACTTCCCCGTTGGCCGACACGAAACCGCAGCCTGTTTTCCGTGAATTGAGTGTTGTTCCTCCGGATTCCGTCAGTCTTACCTCCGGTTATTCGCGTTCCGGTGTGCCCTCCAATATGTTCGCGTTACCGCCTGAATGGCGTCGGACATTTTCGACACTGGGCTTCTATGGTTTTCTGCGGTATCTTGAGAACCGCGACGCCCACTTGTCGTCGTGTCTCCGCACCCGCCGTGCCGCTCTGGCTGCTGCCGAGATGCGTGTCGTCGACACGGGCGACAGTCCATTGGAACTGCAAGTGGGCGCCTTTGTGCGCAATGTTATAAACGACACGCCCGGTTTACGTGCCCAAATCAATCAGTTGATGGATGCCTTTGGCAAGGGTTGGGCAATTCTGGAAGTTATGTGGCGCCGCGACCCGGACGGTTTTGTGCGCATCGACGACCTGCGTGTGCGCCGACAGGAGCGCTTCGCCTTTGACACGCACGGCAAACTCTGGATGACTGACGCCATCGCCGACAGGGAGTATCCGCCGACACCGCAAGACTACGCGACCGCCCCGAAGCTCGTGTCTTATCCCAACGACCCCGCGCCGATGATTGCGCCAAGGCCGCAGCCCATGCCCGACCGAAAGTTCTGCACCTTCATCTTTGAGCCATCGCCCATCAACCCCTATGGCAACGCGCTCTCGGCAAGAACGGTGATGCTCTGCTGGTACAAGGCCATCAACCTCGCCGTTTGGAGCGACCACAACGAGCGCTTCGGCGTACCCATGCCGATTATCCATTTCGACCCCGGAACAAGCCAACAGGAAATTGCTAAGCTGGAGAATGTGTTGGAGGATCTGAAAAGGAAGGGCGGACTCCTACTCAATGATTCGGTCAAATACGAACTCTCGGAAACCAAGTCAACCGCCGGAGCGAGCAACTCGTACCGGGAGCTGACGGACTGGTGCAATGACGAAATCTCCAAGACAATCCTCGGCCAGACGCTGACGAATAGCGAAGGTCGACGCACGGGCAGCAAGGCACTGGGGACAATCCACGAACGCATCCTGAACTCGTACCACGCCGCCGACGCTCAGGCGCTCAGCGATGCCCTCACGCTTCAGATTTCGCGATGGCTGACCGACTTCAACTTTGGCACCAAGATTCCATGTCCGCGAATTCTGCTCGAAACACATGACCCCGTTAAGGAAGTCGAGGAATTGGACATCGACGAAAAACTGCTGAAAATGGGCGTTCCCATCTCGGTCTCGTGGTTTTATCGCAAGTATCACCGCCCCATCCCCGACACGGACGAGCACGCGTTGCGCTACGACGACCAGAACCTGTTCCAGTACCATCTGCAATATGGCGTTATGACCATCAACGAAGTCCGCGACCGACTCGGATTGCAGCCCGTCGCGTGGGGCGAGCAGCGGGTCATGCCTGTACCCGGAACAACCAAGTCTGGCTATGTAGGCAGTGTGTCAAGGGAGGAGATGGGGATCTCGCAGGAAAAACGTAACGAGGAAGGAGAGAATAAGGAAACTGACATGAACTCGGAACACTAAGCCTCACACGCACACACCACCAACACCACGCAAAATGTTTGCTTTTTTTTGCCCATGATATAGAACAAAATTTCTAATAATAGTCCTTGGGAGGGGACTGAAAGATGAACGAGAATAACAACCCCAAGACCGACGCAGTGCCGGTCACAAACGAACAAACGGCGCCCGATGATGCAAACGGATGCGCCTTTGAGATGGAGATTTTCCGTGCGGGCGACTATGGCGCCAAGGGCAACTGGACGCCGGAAGACTTGGACTCTATCGCGGCGGATTACACGCCCGAGCGGCACGAAGCGCCCCTGACACTCGACCATGCGTCGAGCGGCCCGGCAATTGGCTGGGTCGAGCATCTGCGCCGAGTGGGCGACCGACTGATCGCCAAGGTGCACGGAGTGCCCAACGTCGTCGCCGAACTCATTCGGCGTGGCAATTACAAGCAGCGTAGCGCCGAACTGGTTCGCAAATTTCGCGACACCGGCAAGCCGTATCTGCGTGCCGTCTCGTTGCTCGGCGCGGCCATCCCGGAAGTCAAGGGACTGCGCCCGATTCAGTTTAGCGAGAACGACGAAGTCAGTTGTGTCGACAGCGAGCCGGACGGCATTGCCGCTCTGCGCGCCGAGCTGAACGCTTTGCGCCGCAAACTGATTATGAGCGACTTGCAGTGCGCAGGCGTCACGCTCACCGACGAGCAAACGACCGCGTTTTGCGACATGATGGACGCCCTGCCCAACGGGATGCGAGTCCGCTTTGCCGAGGATGAACCGAAACTGACCCCGGCGCAATGGTTCACGAGACTGATGGCGCAGTTTAGCGCAAGTCATTTGTCCCAACAGATGCCGTTGCCGCTCATGGGCGAAGCAGCTCCGGAGGCGGCCGCCAGAGTGGACGATACGGCGGTGGCGGATGCCTTTTCCGAGGAGATGAGCGCTGAACTGGAGAGTCTGCGTCTGCGCCGTACCGCGGAAGATATCTGCCGCAATAACCCCGATAAAGACTACTCCGCGGCGCTGTTGATGGCCGCGAAGTCGCAGCAAAAACACTAAGGAAAGGAGGATAACACTATGTCTCACTATGTCCTTGACATGACCTATACCTTGTCAGGTTCCACCATCGTCAGACGTTCGGCCGTCGTTCGGGCGTCGAACAACGGCAATGATGTCTCGCTGCCTACGGCGGCCAATGCCACAAAGTTCGCGGGCATCGCCATGACCTCGCAGGCCATCGGCGGTCGCGCGCTTACCGTCCGCAAACTCGGCGTCGCCGAAGCTATTGCCGCAGGTGCCATTGCCGCAGGAGCGCCATTGAACATCGCCGACGGCAACGGGCGCGTCAAAGCGCTCAACGAAGCCGCCGGAACAAAAGTGGAATGCATCGGCTTTGCCGAGTCAAGCGCCACAACGACAGGTGATATCATCAAGATATACATCTGTCCGCATCAGCGCACCATGTAGTCCGGCGCCGCGGACGGACGGAACACCGCACACAATCGGCATCCGTCCGCGGCCGTTTCACCATATAAACGCATAGAGAAGGGAGATTTATCACTATGCCTGAAGTAAACGAAGTCCACATAGACGCCGCCTTGACGGGCGTCAGTGTGGCATACACCAACACCGATTACGCCGCCGATGTGATTGCCCCGGCGGTACCTGTTCTCAAACAAAGTGACAGATATTTTATCTGTGACCCGGACAGAGAATGGATGCGCAAATCGGATGATCTGCGCTCGCCGGGAACACCGGCAAATGAGGTCGGATACTATATGAGTTCCGATTCCTATTACTGCCAGGACCATGCGCTCGAAGCATCCGTGCCCGACGAGGAACGTGACAACGCCGACCCGGCCATCGCGCCCGATATCGATCGCACGGAGTTTCTGACGGAGAAAATCATGCTCAACAGGGAAGTGGCACTGTCGAATATGCTCAACGATGCCGACATTCCATCCGTGTCGCTGTCGGAAGATGACGCATGGACAACCCCTACATCGAATCCCATTGACCAGTTCAGAACGGCTCAACTCTCCATTGCCTCGGCAATCCAGCGTCGCGCCAATGTGCTGCTTGTGGGGCAGGAAGCTTTCGACGCGCTTGCCAATCATCCGGCAATCATCGAGAGAATCAAGTATACCAGCGCGAGCGCCATCACGGAGGATGTGCTCGCGAGGCTGTTCCAGATTGAGCGGGTTGTGGTTGGCAGAGCGTGGACGAATATCTCGGCGCTCGGACGTCAGCCTATCATGCAACCTGTCTGGGGCGACAACGCCTTTCTCATCTATGTGACACCACGACCGGGACTGCGAAACATCGGAGCCTTGTCCACTTTCACATGGAACGCCGCCCATACAGCCGCCAACACAAACGGCTATATCGTCGACAGATGGCGCGAACCCGAACGAAAAGCCGACGTCATACGAGTTCAGAAGTACTATGACCACAAACTCGTCACGCCGAAGGCCGCCTATCGTTTCGAGAACGTTATCCTCCACTAACACAACAGGGTGGGGGACTGTCTCCTCAGAGGTCTCCCACCCGACCTTTGTTATACTAACGAAAGCAAGATTCCATGACATTAACACCACAAACTCAATACTGTACCTATGACGATGTTGTCGACCGCTATCATCCGGGATATCTCGACGTGACAACAAACGAACAGGAACAGACCGAAATAGAACAAATACGGCAGTATCAGCCCCCGAACGTAAGCGCCGTGACGGCCGCCATACAGGACGCGTCGGCTTATATCGACAGTCAACTCAATGACCGCTATAATCTGCCATTCGATTCGCCGCCACAAACACCGCCAATGATACGATCGCTGGCGGCCATCATCGCCGGATGTATGCTCGGACGGAGATGGCCCGGACAATTCAACAAGGACGCGTGGCGGACAGACTACCACGACGCGCTATGCGCTCTCGACAACTTGGCATCGGGCAAAATGAATCTGCCCGGAATCCCCGCCAAGGAAACAAACAACGCCGCAGCGGACAGACATCTCACGCTCGACGACATAACTCTGACAATAACAAACCACGAAATCGAGTAATGCAATGAACCAGAAAACAATCAACACAAGCGGATACCCGCGACCAAATATCGACAATCTCTGCGAGTGCATGACAAGACTCTGCGAAACACTGCCGAGGAACAGCAAAACAGCACGAACAATCAACGAGCTGCTGGCGGCGGCGATGCCTTTAGCCGACAACGACCTGAGAGCCGTACTGACGGAACAAATCATCGATCAAGCACAAATCGCCCACGAGGACAAAATCGAAAAGCGACTGACCCGAATCGAAAAGTATTGCAAGGACCTGACGCAAACGCTGTTCTGCCTCGCCCAAACCATCGGCAAAAACACCTGAGCACCGTGTATCCATGACCCAAAAACAAACCCGTGACCCCTGATGTTAGAACAAACATTGGGGGTCTTCGGTTTTTGTGGCGAGGAACTCCCCGATAGAATGCCTATTTGCCGGAAATGTCACCCGTCGGAGGCCGACGAAAAGCGGATTTGTTTTCCACGGTTGGGGAAAAATCCCCTAAAACCGGGCATTTCCTGTGGATAACTCGGCTCATTTGTGGATAAAGTCTGTATTATGTACGGAAAATGCCTTACAGAGCCGCATTATATCTCAATTTAACAGGTGTCTAACTCCCTCTAACTGCCTTTATTATCGCATCGAAATGACTTTTTCACAGAAGTTTTCCACAGGTTATCCGTCCTTTTCCACACAATAACCGAGCTTTACACAGAAGTTTTCCACAGTTTTGTGGAAAACTCAAATCGGAGCAAAAACAAGTACCAAAACAGTCTATGTTTTGAAGGTCTCAGTGGGATTTTTGAGGTGCGAATAATACTACTGTAATACTAAATTAAAAACCTGTTTATCTTAGTAGTAGTAGTAGGGGCTGTGGAAATGTGGATAAGCCCGCAAACCCTTGATTTATCAAGGAAAGATGGTGTTGATAACTCTGTTGAAAAGTTGCCGTTTTATTCACACAACGCCCCGTTTTTTGTGGATAAAAAAACGCCCTTCCGGTGACAACTCCGATTTGTCCACAGAATCAAAAGCGACGGTGGAAAACTTTAGGACAAAATGGGGTGAAAAACGGGTTTTTGGGTGTTTTTCGCGGAAAATGTTAGCTTGAATCAAAGCGGTTTATGCGAAGTTTTCCACACACTTTTCCACACATTTTTCTATACTGGGGGAAAGTCCGTGAAACCCTCATTCCACCGTCTCGGTTTTTGCGGGTTTTGTCCTAAAAAAACAAACAGAAATTACGCTCAAAACATTTTATCCTTGATTTGTCGGTCTGTTCGGTGTAGTGTAATAAAGATAAAAGTTTTATTGGAGGCTTTGTCAATAGTTGATTCTCGGCGTAAAGAACAATAGACTTGGCATGATTCGTCTAGGATGGGTTATTGTGTATCTGTTGATATTGGCAATAGTTTCGTTTGGGGTGACTTACGCCCTATTGACTCGCGACAACAAGAAGCTGCCTGCGCCGTTCAAGGTTGACAAGTCGTCACTCAACAGCAAGAAAAAGGCGGAGTATCAGCCGATACCCATTGGCAACACCCAACCCGCCGCGCCGAAAGCGTTGACCAATAACGATGACTCGGCAACGACGGAGATTCCGGCAAGTCTGATCGAGAAGATTCAGTCGCAGAGTAAGAGCGACAAACCCAAGGATGTGATTCCGGTTGTCAGCATGGCGAACTCCGGCAGGATTGAAGTTGAGCGGTTGTCCGATGACGAATTCAAACTCACGGCGATTGAGTCCGACGGCTATGTGTTCACGGGGTGGAACTGCCCTCACGGCAAGGATTGTCCCGTTGACAGCATATCCGACAGCCTGAGCACCACGACGACGGTGATTGTTCCCGCCTCCGAGAGCAGCATCGAGGTGACGGCGTGTTTTGGACGGCGCTACGAGCTGCGAACTTACAACGATTTGTTCACCATCAAGGACGACCCGACGGGCTATTATGTTCTGATGGAGGACATTGACGCCTCCTCGTCCACAGTGCAGCGCATTGTTATCAATGGCGTGGATTATCAGGGGTATTCGTCCGCGGAAGAATTCGCGCCAATCAACGGCTTTAGCGGTTGCCTTGACGGAAATGGCAAAACGATATTCTGTTTGACAATCAAAAAGAGCGACACGACATCCACGGGCACAGGTCTCTTTGGGGAACTGGCAGGCACCGTCAAGAACCTGACGTTGTTTGACATGGAATCTGACGGCAATGATTGTGTCGGCGGCATTGCGGGCGTTGCGACAAACGACGCCGTCATCAGTGGCTGTCAGGTTTTCGGCAATATCAAAGGAATCAGTCATGTCGGGATGATTGTGGGCAAACTGTATGGTCGTCTGGAAAACTGCTGTGCTTGCGGATTTGTCGATGGTGCCGATACCGCCGGTGGTTTGGCGGGGTCGTGCGAGATGGCGTTGATTGCCAATTCGTATGCGTCGTGCGTCGTGACAGGCGTCGACAGAATCGGCGGATTGGTAGGCTACAACCGAGCACGGCAGACGCCTGAAGAAATGAGTTTTGTCCGGAACATAAAGAACTGCTATTCGCTGAGCAGTGTGAGCGGCAACAAGAGGGTCGACGCGATTATTGGCAGTGTTGATGGCGAAAAACTCGCGGACAATTCCTACACGGAGAATTGCTATTTCGACTCGGAAGCCGCGGGATTTCCGGCGATGGATGCCAACAGCAAAGGATTGGCGCTGTCGGAACTCATGAGCAAGGCAACCTATGTAAACTGGGATTTTGAGAATGTATGGAATATTGTCCCGGGCCGCAGCACACCGTTCCTGCGCAAACTCTTCGATGGGCGCTTCCACATCATCGGCGAAAAGAAAGGCGCGGGCGTCATCAAGACGATGGATGCCGCTTTGGACGACAACAACGTTCCCTACTTTGAACTCTCGGCGTTGCCGGCCAATGACTCGATTTTTGCCGGATGGATGGGCTGGCGGCTGGCGACATCCTTCAACGATACGACCATCACGATGAACAATCACCGCTGTGTTGTGGCGGACTTTGCGCGCGTCAAAGAGATACGCGAAAAGGATGATTTGCTCACTGTCGGCGGCGACAGTGCCGACCGCTATGAGCTGATGAACGATCTCGATTTGACGGAATATAAAAAGGGAACAACCGAGCCAATCAGTTTCAAACCGCTGCCCGAATTCAAAGGCATTTTCAATGGCAACGGCTTCGCCATCCGTGGGCTATACATTGACGAACCTGACGCGAACGGTGTGGGGTTGTTCACGGCAAACAGTGGCGAAATTAACGACCTGAAAATCATCGGTGCACGGGTGCATGGGCGCGAACATGTGGGTGTTATTGCCGGTAGCAACACGGGCATCATTGCCAATTGCGAAATCGGCGGTCAGGCGCTTGGCATGGGCAAACTGGGGGGTATCAGCGGCGAGAACAGCGGCAAACAGCTCGATAACAAAGATAAAACTGAGCTGATTATCACGGACAAAGGTATCGCCAAAGAATAGTACAGGGTGTGACTAACGACGGCGAGTCGGACGTTGTTCGTCCTCGTCGTAATAATACTCGTCTTCATCTTCCCACTGATATTCGTAGTCCTCGGCTTCGGGTTCGCAGGCGATGAGTTTGTCAAACGAAATGGATCCGCCGCCCGAGAGCAGCAATCCGCATCCGAGTGTGGCGATGATGATTTGCGCGGTGAGTCCGGATGTCGGCAGCACAATGCCGACGGTTTCCGGCCCGCCCCAGTAGCCGCCTGCAAAAACGGCAACCATTTGCCAGATTGACATCAGAATCAGCGGAATAACGGCAGGTCGTGTGAGCAGTCCGAAGAGGACGAGTGCTCCGCAAGCGGTTTGACCCCAAGCGACTGTCTGCGCCAGAATATCGATCTGTTCAGGCGCGAAAAAGCGGGTCAGTGGTTGCGCTATTTGCGAAAAAGCCGTCGCCCATTGTTCGGGCCCACGCCAGCCAAAATTCTGGTTAATGAGGAGTTTGTCCAATCCTTGTGGAATAAAGGCAGCCGCGATAGCGATTCGCGAGGCAGTAGCGGCCCAGTTGCGATGAGTCAGAAACAATGGCATAATCGACTATAACTCCTTCTATATTTGTGTCTGTAGACAATAAAAAATACAATTATGTGAGGTAAAGTAATTCTGTAAATTGGCCGGACTTACTCTACTCTTCTTCGTTATCAATGTTGGGGTCAATGTGATATTGCTTAATCTTGCTGTAAAGAGTTTTTCGGGTGACTCCGAGCAAATTGGCGGTTTTCTCGCGCTGAGAATCACATTCGAGCAATGCTTGGCGAATCAGATATTGTTCGAGAACTTCCCTAAAGGTATCAACTTTTTGATGGAAATTCAAGTTATCGTTCAGAAAAATCTCGTCAAGTTTGTTGTGAATGGCATTGATATCCTGCGTGTCGTTCTCGCTGATGGGCACGGTAGGGCTAATAGCGTCCGCCGGCGGCGGTGTTCTCTTTTGCTTGGGTCTCGGGGGCGCCATCTGGATGTCCTCGATTAGCGTATGCACATCGGCGAGAGGTTTGTCCGCGAGTAGCACGGCCCGCTGAATCACATTTTGCAATTCCCGAATGTTGCCGGGCCAAAGATAATTTTCGAGACACGTGAGCGCCTCGGACGTAAACCCGATGCAGTCGCGCCCGAAGGCAGAGTTTGCCTTGTTGACAAAATACTTGATTAACAGCGGCAAGTCGCCGTCTCGGTCGCGCAACGGCGGAATGGTAATCGGGTAGGCATTGAGACGGTAATAGAGGTCTTGCCTGAACTTGCCCTCCTTGACCAATTCGGGCAGGTTCTGGTTCGTGGCAGCGATGAGGCGAACATCCACCTTGACGGGCTTATTCGCGCCGATGCGCGTAATCTCGCCCTCCTGCAACACTCGCAGAATCTTGGCCTGAAGCGAGAGCGGCATATCGCCAATTTCGTCGAGCAGCAGTGTGCCGCCATTCGCCGACTCGAACTTGCCGATGCGCCGCGACACAGCGCCGGTGAAGGAGCCCTTCTCGTGCCCAAACAACTCGCTCTCGAGTAGCGTTTCGGGGATGGCCGCGCAGTTGACCGCGATAAAGTCATGAGAATTGCGGATACTCTGATTGTGGATGGCTCGCGCCACAATTTCCTTGCCGGTTCCGCTTTCGCCGGTGATGAGAACAGTAATATCGTTATCGAGTACTCGCCTGACGGCGGTATAGACTTTCTGCATCGCCTGACTTTCGCCGACCATATCCGGGAACGTATTCTGTTCGATGAGCTTAAGATGGAGCGAATCGAGCTTATGTTGGAGTTGCTGTTTCTCGAGCGCGTGCCGAATAATGATTTGCAAGTCGGATAGATTGAGCGGCTTGCTGAAGTACGAGTACGCGCCCTCGCGCACAGCGTCATACGCCAGCTCCTTTTTGTCATAGGCCGTCATGACAATCACAAGCGTCCGCGGACAAATGCGCCGGAGATTCTGCAAAAGCTCAAGCCCGCTCATACCGGGCATTCTGACATCGGTAATCACAAGGTCAAACGGCGTATTTTGGGCCATCTTGAACGCAGTCACGCCATCGGCTGCTTCGCTGATTTTGTAGCCTTCGCGGCGCAACGCCATCGAAAGAGTCTGTCTCAGGCCCGCATCGTCATCAACGACAAGCGCGTGAGCAATATACGGAGTGCTATCTGTTTGCGTTTGATTATAGGACATCAAATTGATTTCTCTTCAATAACAGCCAAAAGCTCATTTAAAGTACTTACAATACTTGACCGAAAGTTTAGTCTTAAAAATGTCACAGCAAAAGAGAAATAAAGAGTCAAAGATTCATTACTATTTTTTACACACTGGCATAAAAAAGATATTGCAAAAAGTACCTAGCTGTGCTAAATTAAATATTGTAACATTATAACCAGAATTATCAAGTAAAAAGAGAGAGAGAAAACATTATGCGCCACGCATTTACTTTGATAGAACTTTTGATTGTTGTCGCAATCATCGCGATACTTGCCGCAATCGCTGTTCCCAATTTCTTGGAAGCTCAAGTTCGTTCCAAGGTTTCGCGCACCAAGAGCGATATGCGCACGATGGCTACAGGTCTGGAATCGTATATGGTCGACTGCAATGGTTATCCCAATTGCCACATGTACGGCATCGCGACCCGCAACTACATCAGCGGTAGCGCCAGCGATCCCATGATTCTTGAACGTCTTTCGACACCGGTTGCCTACCTAACTAACGTGACATTCCGCGACCCATTCACAGTAAGCGCCCGTCTGAGCGCCAGTAATGCCCAAGGAATGATGAATGCGACGGCAATTAAGGTCACTCCGGCAACCGACACGGCAGCGGCATTGAACTGCTATATCTACCAGTCCTTCAACAGCGAACAACGCTACACCCAACCGACCGACGGCTATAGCGTTGCGACAAAGCCGACAAGCACCTGCGCGTTCTTCCTGCACAGCTGCGGCCCTGACAGCACCTACTACAACTCTGCTGGCGTCATCTCGAACGATCGCGCGGCACAACTGCCCTACACAATCTCGATGATATACGACCCAACCAACGGCACCATCTCCAAAGGCAGCATCTGGCGTGATGGCGGCGGAGCAAGCCCCACAAGCGGCTACGCGGCCGGCGAAGGATTGCGTCTTGCAGTCTCGGGACAAAAATAAAGCAAGCCAATAAAACTGTGCAGTCGCCGTCACCAACACAAAACGACGTCCGCACGTGCAACACAAATTACCAGCACTGATGACCCACACCCCCAGTGACGCCATCAGTGCTGTTTTATGTTATCCCATATAAGTAGGCGGGTGTGGGGGTGAGCTATTTGTTTTATATGAATGAAAAAATGACGTTGCTGTTTTTCTTTTACTGCGGCTGTCATCTTCAGCTTGCATCATTACATTGCTTCACACAGCAAAGGAATACTATGAGTTATTTATTTACTTCTGAGAGCGTTTCTGAAGGACATCCCGATAAGGTTTGTGATCAGATTAGCGACGGAATTTTGGACGCGATTTTAGCTCAGGATCCCGAGGCCCGAGTGGCTTGCGAGATTCTTGCGGCGACAAATCTGGTTGTTGTTGCGGGTGAAATTACCACAACAGCTAAGGTTAATTATGAGAATTTGGTGCGCAGTACGTTGCGTGAAATTGGCTATACCGATGCCGATAGTGGTATTGGATGTGACGATTGCACAATTCTGTTTGCGCTTCACAGCCAGTCTCCGGATATCAAACAGGGCGTCGATGCCGGTTCCAAGAAGGAACAGGGCGCGGGCGACCAAGGGATGATGTTTGGTTATGCTTGCGATGAGACGCCTGAGCTGATGCCTCTGCCTGTCGAGCTTAGTCACCGTCTGTTGTTGCGGTTGTCTTCGCTGCGCAAAACGGGCAAGGTCAAGTATTTGCGTCCCGATGCGAAATCGCAGGTGACGGTTGAGTATAGTGATGACAACAAGCCGGTTGCGGTGCGCGCGATTGTGATTAGCACGCAGCACACCCCCGAGATGTCGTCAAGGGCCAAGCAGCAGCAGATTAAGGCTGACATGATTGCTAAGGTCATCAAGCCTGAGCTTGGCGAGTGGTGGAATGAAAAAATCAAGATTTATGTTAATCCTACGGGCAAGTTCGAGGTTGGCGGTCCGCATGGCGACAGTGGTTTGACCGGTCGCAAAATCATCGTCGACACTTATGGCGGCATGGGCCGTCATGGTGGCGGTGCCTTTAGTGGCAAGGACCCGAGCAAGGTTGACCGTTCGGCAGCGTATGCGTGCCGTTGGGTTGCCAAAAATATCGTGGCGGCCAAGTTGGCAAAGCGTTGCGAGGTTCAGGTGGCATATGCCATCGGCGTCGCGAAGCCGGTGTCGATCAATGTCAACACTTTTGGCACGGGCGCGGTGAGCAACGAAGTGCTGTGCAAAGCCGTCGAGAAGGTTTTTGACCTCAAACCGGCCGCGATTATTGCCGCGCTTGACCTCAAGAAGCCTGTCTTCAAGAAGACGGCCGCTTATGGTCACTTTGGCCGCGCGGAGTTCTCGTGGGAAAAACGCAACAAGGTTGACGCCCTGAAGAAGGCTGTCGCGGAACTCGCAGGCAAGAAGAAATAGGTTCGCCCCGTTTTCCCATTGGATAATATGATGCCCTTTCGACCACGGAAGGGTATCATTTTTTTTTGCGTGTGGTTCGGCGCGAGTCTGTATTTCAGAGTATGAGTATCGGGATATCAGAAAAAGAATCGGCACGTCCTCCACGGTTGATGTTTGTGGCAGGCGAGGCTTCCGGCGATGCCCATGCGTCCGCCGTGATACGCGAGATTCTTAGTCAGTCTCCCTCAACCTTTGTGTTTGGTTTGGGCGGGCACCAGATGCGCGACGCCGGGATGCGGCTAGATGTGGATTTGGTCAGCGAACTGCGGGCATTGATGGGCTTTGTGCGTGTGGTATTCAGCGCCCGCGCCATCTTCCGAATGCTGGACACCGCCGAAGAATTACTGCGTCGCGAGCGTCCCGACGCGTTGGTGCTTGTCGACTATCCGGGCTTCAACCTGCGTCTTGCTCGGCGCGCTGCGCGACTGGGCATTCCCGTTATCTACTACATCAGTCCTCAGATTTGGGGGTGGAACTATCGCCGAATCAACGCCATCCGTCGCGACATCTCACTGATGCTTGTCATCTTCCCCTTCGAGCGCGACATGTACGAACGCGAACACGTGCCGGTCGACTTTGTTGGTCATCCCCTTGTTGACGAGGGCACGCCACAGCCTCTTGTGGGCGCCGAACGCGACGCGATGCGAGCGGAATTGCTGTCGTCATTGCCCACGGTAAAAACGGCGCAACCGCTACTGATTGGGCTTGTGCCCGGCAGCCGTCGCGGCGAACTGGAACGCCATATGCCGCCCCTGCTAGAGGCCGCCCGTCTTATCGCCAACCGCTTGCCGCAAGCGCGATTCGTCCTGCCACGGGCACGCACCATCACCCCCGAATACATCGACCATTTCATGGCCGCCGCCCGCGATTTGCCCATTGCCGTCACCGACCTGAACTCGCGGCAAGTCTATTCCGTGCTCGACTTTGCCATCTGCAAAAGCGGAACAAGCACACTGGAAATGGCGCTATCCCAAACGCCATTCATCGTCATCTATCGTATGTCATTCCTCAACGAAATCATCGTGCGCATCCTCATCAAAATCAAGTGGGTCGGGCTACCGAACATCATCATGAATCGCACTGTCGCGCCGGAATTGCTGGGTATCCGTGCCTGTACGGGCGCAAACATCGCGGCGGCGGCACTGCGGATACTCGAAGACCCCAAGCGCCTCGACGCGGCGCGCGCCGACCTTCGCGAATTAACCACAATCATGGGTGGGAGCGGCGCCGCCAAACGTGCTGCCATGAGCATACTACAATATGTCCGCGAGCATCACTAACCGCGTCGCCCGGTGTCCGTCGCGTACTCAATTTAGTATTCACTGTTATGTTATTTTGAGTTTATGTGTAATAGTTGATATAATAGTTACATTTGAAAAATTGTTTATCGAAAAGGATTTGTTGTGAACAGAAAGTATATTGTTTCGATCGTGACTCTTACGATTGTGGTTATTGTGTTCATGACAATTTTCATTTCGTCGCTTATTACCTCGGTGAACAACCGGATAACGCAGATTTGTTTTGACGATTTGACGCTTGCCACAAAGCAACTCGCCACGGATTTCCATGACAAGATTGTCACGGATGATATGATTCTCAGGAGCATCGCGGCTGTCATCGCGAGCAAGTCGGATATTGATGAGGCCAGACTTTGCAGTATCATGAAAGCTTATAACGTGACGCCGTCGTATATCTCGTTTTTGGAATTGTTACGCCCGGACAATACTTTTTTGTATTCGGATGGGACGGTTCGGGATATGACCGGCAAACTTGATTTTGAGACCGAGGCGTTGCGTGGCGATTATGTTTCGAACATCGTGGAAAGTGCCAAGAATCCGGCCGAGAAGATTATTCGCAACGCGATGCCCGTGGTTCGTGATGGCAAAACAGTCTATATGCTTTATGGTGTTGTGCTGTTGTCGAATCTTGTTGACAAGTTCAAGACGGATATTTACGAAGGCAATGCCTATGCGTATATCGAGGACGGCGACTCGGGGGACTTCATTCTTGACACATGGCAAAAGTCGCTAGGGAACATTCGGGATTTTTCTAAAGGCAAAATGATGCCCGGCTACAACATGGAGAATGCGATTGATGATATGGAGCGCGGCATCGGCGGCAACCTCGCGTTCGTGTCCAGAACCACCAGCAATGTGCTCTATTTGCATTATGAGCCGATTGGCATCAACAATTGGAACGCAATTGTATCGGTTGAGCAAAAGTACGCCTTCCAAAAGAGCCGTCCCATCCGCAAGTTGTTGTATCTGTTGGCGGGTGGCATTGGCGCGGCCTTGTTACTTTACATGGTCGGCGTACTCTACAGCATTTATCAGGCGTATGCGCAGGTGTGGCGGA
>JAAZBM010000003.1 GCA_012513815.1 Candidatus Sumerlaeota bacterium
ACCTATTGCGCCGATGGTACTATGTGGGTGACTGCATGGGAGAGTAGGACGTCGCCGGGTTTATTATTTTACCCAAACCGGCACTGCTGATAACAAAACAGCAGTGCCGGTTTTTTCGTCGTTATAGACAAATTTCGTGGCGATAATCTGACTATCGGATATTTCTGTCCTGTAGATAAGCAAAAAAGGCTGTTAAAGCATGATGCGCTATTTGAGAGTTGTGACACTTACTGTAATTTCGTTGATTTCGTCATGTGTTTATGCGGATACGATTCCGGCATCTTTTTTGTCATTTGAAATTCCTCCTGTTGAGATTAGTGGAAAACTGACCATTACGAATACGGAATTTGATTTTAAGCAAACCACTTTCGATGTTCACTCGTGGCATTTTGACAAGGAGCAAGTTCATCATCTTTCGAATGGCAAGGGAATGAATCTTGTTTTCTATCACAACTATGACTCTCGGCGTTTTAAGTATTGGTCGCAGGGTACGGACGATACGTTGCAAGCATCAATGATGGACAATGTGGAAACGAAGAATTGTTATCTTCTTCATCAGTTTTCTTTAGTGTTTTTGTTGAAGAATATACTGCACTCTTTGTCAGAGAAAGATGCTTCCACTTTGGATTGGACGCCATCGGCCGATGGTAACGAGGGAACACTTACTTTGACGAAGAAGACAGAAAACCCGGGGTTTGTGATGATGGATACGTCTATTTATCGCTTTAGTCATTCTAAACTTATTTCGAAAAACCATTATACTCAAGGACTTGACACAAAGAAAGGGACCAGTGAGGAACCTTTTTTGGTCGTGACGCAGCAATTTTCCGATTACAATTCTGTGTTTTCGGCAATTCCCATGAAGGGATGTAACGATTATCAGGTGGAGGGTCATGAGCGACGACTTAAGAGTGAATGGGCATATGACCGTGTAACAACGATTGCCGAGGGGCTAACGGCGAATCGGGTTCTCAACGAGTTAGCTCGTGATTTGGTTCAGGACAGATGGCCGTCACAACTCACCACGAGTCAGCTCTATAAAAAAGAACAGAGAAGTCTTGCAATCAAACGGTTTGTGTGGATTGGATTGGCAGGCATCGGGGGTCTGGCTCTGTTGTTATTCGGAGTCCGCTACTACTTAAGATCCCGGCGCCACTCATCATAACTATAAGGTGAAGTCGTTCACAACTAACGCTATTCCGGTAGTGGTATTATTCAAACACGGGCTTATGCTGAAGGATAGTCTTTCGAGTTTTGTAGCGATAAAGCTTGTTACTCCTGATGAAATAGCCGGTGCCGTTCCCGGCAAAGACTATTTTGTAAGTATGGATTTTATGTTAATTGGGTGTGCCGCGCGGAGCTGGAGCGACGACAGGAACTAAAGCGTCTCGAGGACAGCAAGGATATCCGCAATTCGCAGCGGTGTGGTTACTGGTATTAGCCTTCCGGGTTAGAGTGCCCGTTCGTAGATTTCGTCGATATACTTCAGGTACGACCTATAGTCCATAATTTCCGCGAGTTGTTCGTCGGTCATTTTGAACAGTGGGTCTTCCTTGAGCGCTTGCTTGAAAGTTTTCTTCTCGTCCGCCCACGTTTTCATTGCGGCATTTTGCACGATGGCATAGGCGTTTTCTCGGGTCATACCGGTGTCCACAAGCGCAAGCAGAATCCTCTGACTGAAGACAAGTCCGCGTGTTTTTTCGAGATTCTTGAGCATTGTCTCGGGATAGATGAACATATCTCTGATGATTCGCTGAACGAGTTTGAGCATGTAGTGCGCGAGCGTCGTCGAATCCGGTAGGATAATTCTCTCGCATGATGAGTGGCTGATGTCGCGTTCGTGCCAGAGGGCGACGTTGTCGAGTGCCGGCATTACATTCCCTCTGAGTATTCTGGCAAGTCCGGTGAGTTGTTCGCACTTGACGGGATTTCTTTTGTGCGGCATAGCGCTGCTGCCCTTTTGCCCCTTGGAGAAAGGCTCCTCGATCTCCCTGACCTCCGTCTTTTGCAGGTTTCGGATTTCGACGGCAATCTTCTCGATGGTTGCGCCGAGCACGGCGATTGCGCAAATGAGTGCGGCATGTCTGTCGCGCTGAATGACTTGTGTGCTGACGGGCGTGATTTTGAGATCAAGGATTTGCGCGACTCTATTTTCGAGCCATGTTCCGGTGTGGGCGAACGTCCCTACCGCGCCGCTGATTTTCGCGCATTCGACATCCGCGAAGGCGTCGGCGATGCGTTTTCTGTTCCGTTGCATTTCCTTGTACCAAGTCAGGAACTTAAGCCCGAGAGTTATCGGTTCCGCATGGACACCGTGCGTTCTTCCCATCTGGAGCGTTGTCTTGTGCTCGATGGCTTTTTGGCGCAATAACTCGATGAATGAATCGATTTCGGCGAGGATGAGGTTCCCGGCTTTTTTGAGTCTGAGCGATTGCGCGGTATCGACGACATCGTTGCTTGTCATGCCGAGATGCACGAATCTGGAGGATGGACCGATGTTCTCGGCGAGGTTTGTCGTGAAGGCAATGACGTCATGGTGGAGAGTCAATTCAAGCTCATCGATACGCGCCGTAGAGAAGGCCGCCTTTTCCCGGATATTCTTCATATCTTCCGCCGGGATGCGTCCTTTTTCTGCCCAAGCTTCGCAGGCCGCCAGCTCGACTTTGAGCCATGCACCAAATTTAGATTCGTCGCTCCATAGAGCGGTCATTTCGGGTGTTGAGTAACGCGGAATCATCGTAAAAAGTCCTTACACGAGTAGTCAATATGATAATAGTAATGGTCGCGTGTTTTGTGCGATGTAGGAATCTGAAAACTTTGTGTCAAAAAAGAAACGGGCAGAATTTGCGGATTCTGCCCGTGCGATGAAATCATTTGTTGAGGGTTATTTCAGGCCTTCGAGAAGGTTTGCTTTCGCGGCCGTGACAACCGTAACCGAGGCAATGTCTTCCACCGAACAACCTCTCGAGAGGTCGTTGATGCTCTTTGCGAGACCCTGAAGTATGGGGCCGAGCGCTTCGGCGTTCGCGAGACGTTGAGTGAGTTTGTAGGAGATGTTGCCTGCATCGAGATTCGGAAAAATAAGGATGTTCGCTTTTCCTGCGACAGGAGAGCCGGGCGCCTTGAACTCGCCGACCTTCTTGACGAGCGCTGCGTCTGCCTGAAGTTCACCGTCGATGAAAATGTCCGGTCTGCGTTCCTTGACCATTGCAAGGGCGGAGGTCACTTTGTCAACGCTTTCGTGCTTGGCGCTTCCCTTTGTCGAGAACGACAACATCGCGACGCGAGCTTCCATACCGAGCAGTCCGGCGGCGGTGTCTGCGGTGCTGATGCAGATGTCCGCGAGCTGAACGTCAGTGGGGTCGGGATTGACGCCGCAGTCGGCAAAAACGAGCGTTCCATGTTCGCCGTACTCGGAACCTTCGGGGAGAGTCATCAGGAAGAAACTGCTGACCGTCTTAATTCCTTTTTCTGTTCCGATGCACTTGATGGATGCTCTCAGGACATTACCGGTTGTGTTGTACGCACCGGCCGTCATTCCGTCGGCGTCGCCTCGGGAGACGAGCATTGCCGCATAATAGAGTGGATTGCTAATGACTTTAGCGGCCTGTTCGTCGGTCAGATTTTCCTTGGCGCGACGTTGTTGATACTCGGTCACGATTGCAAGGAGTCTATCGTCCGTTGCGGGGTCGACGATTTCTTGGCCAGCGATATCCACGTTATTCGCTTTGGCTAGCGCATTGATTTTCTTCGTGTCGCCGACAAGCATTACATCGCAGAAATCCTCTTTTTTAAGAAGGGCAGCGGCCTTCAGTGTTCGCAGATCCATTCCCGCTTCGGGGAGGACGATTTTAGTCCGTTTTTTTGTTGCAAGCGTCATGAGACGCTGCTTCAGGAAGTCACTCATTATAAGTCTTTTCTCACAGTGAAAATAGATAAAACAGACTTTGCGGAAAGATGTGTTCCGCAAAGTCTAAATTTAGGATACAACCTAGCGGGATAATTTCATTTAGAAACCGCTTTTTTATATTTAAGTTGTTCTTATTTGTAGATTAATAGTTAAATGAAAAAGCTACGAGCACAAGATTCTTCGCAGGGTTCTGCCTCCGGTTTCCGACAAATCATTCGTCACATTATGTCGGTTTTATTTGTTGGGCTATCGTTGGGGTTTTTGCTCTACTACTGGCATCGCGAGGGTTTGCTGCCGTTGGATGCTGTGTTCGGCGCAAGCGATCATCCGATGTTTCGTCGGGTTTTGGGGTCGCTGTTTTTGCCTTGGCATATTTGGTGGGGGGGAATTCCGTGGGGTTGGTTGAGCGCCGTCGCGTTTGTTCATGTTTTGTATATCACACTTGGTTGGCTGATTCTCTCGAGTCTACGTCAGCGATATTTATTTCACGTTCAAGTCATATTGTCGCTTGGCGTCGGGATGGGCGTGAGCGGGCTTGTTTTTGAGTTGCTCTGCATGGCGGGTTACTTGGGGCGTATCCAGATAATCACAGCGTGGGTGTTGATGTTTCTTATCGCGGGAGTTTGTTGGTTTGCTCGGAGTGATTTGGTCTCAGAACGCCCGATAGAGCATCCCTCCGGTGGCGTCAGTGATACTCCCGCGCCGCGATCCGAGCGCGTCCTGTGGTGGCTTAGCGCGGTCGTTATCGGGTTGATTAGCGCGCTACTGTTGCTGCATGGCGTTGGTTATCCCGAGACCTACTGGGATTCGCTCATCCTATATATGGGTTATGCCCGCAAGATTTTCAATGCGGAATGTTTCCCGTTCAAAGCCGTTGGTCAAGTTGGGATTGGCTTGGGCGCGAACTATCCGCACTTGGTTGCAGTGTTGTTCGCGGCGACGGGCAAGATGTTTGGAGAGTGGAACGACATCGTTTGTCAGTTGTCCGCTCCGGTGCTGAGTTTTGGCAGTATCGTTTTTGTTTACGCGACCGTCTATGCAATGACACGCGACCGTCTCGTGTCGATTTCGTCGTCGCTACTTGTGCGCAGCGTTCCTTATGGTTTGTGTTACGGTCAGTTTGCGAGCGACTACGCTTTCGCGATTTTTTACACAGCGGCGTTCTTATATCTGGCGTGTTTGTACATTCAGAGCGCGCGGCGTTCCGTTTTGTTTTGCACGATGTTGATGGCGGCGATTGCGATGCACATTAACTATTTGATGGGTGTGCTTTGGGTGACGGGTTTTGTGTTGTTGTTCGCGGCGCATTGGAGCTACAGTTACGACCATCGTGTTGGTGTTGGCCGCTTGTTTGCATCCGGCTGGTTCTGGGTGCTGTTTATTTTTACGGTTATGCTTGCGTTGCCTTGGTACATTCGGAACTGGTTGTTGACGGGCAATCCTGTGTACGCGTTTTATTCGAATCTGTTGGGCGGTGTGCGCATCAATCTGACGGTGATGGATTCGGCGGTTGTCGAGTGGAAACTCAATGGCGATGGTTTGTATGGCGCCGGGTCGACACTCATTGAAAAGTTGCGAGGTTCTTGGGAGTTTTTCGTGACCGGTCCTCAGCACTGGAAACTCCAACCCGTTCTGTTTGGATTTGTGTTGCCCGGAGTTCTGATTTGGATTTTGTTATTCCTTTGGTCGCGCACACGTGGACTGTTACTGACCCGCTTTGGTGTCGTGAGTTTTTCGTTGTTTATGATACTGGCCACCTATGCGTATTGCATGGCCGATTACTATTTGTATCAAGTCATTATTATATTGCCCTTGTTCGGTATTTTTGCCGCTTATTGGATTGGCTTCTCCCGCAAGAGTTTTGCTGTTGTCGCGTTGTTGGTCGGTTTTGCTCCGGGTCTGGTGATGGGTATGATGGGCTTCAAACTCAAGACGACGGGTGTTCTGGGCAACGAGGTCTACGGTCAGCATGTGTTGACCGCCTTGCGCAATCCGTTTATGGACAAGGATTTGTTCATGCGCATGGCGTATGAGGGCGACATGGAGATGTTCGCGAAACTGACCCAGCTCAGCGATGGCGCTTGCGTTTTGACGCATGAGAATCGGCATTTGTTGTTGGACGAGCGTTTGCGTATTGTGCATCTCGATGACTGGGAAATACAGTCGGCATACAGTAAATCCGCTGATGAGCGTTTGTCCGTTTTGGATGATGCCGGAGTCGATTATTATCTCTATGTTCCGAACGAGGACAAACATCGCGCGAATTCGTGGGTTGGCATGGATGAGTTGATTGGACGTGGCGATTTTGAGGAGATGTGGCGTGTCAAGGCTCAGGGTGGCAGCACTCGCGAGGGCTTGGAGTACAAGCATATTCCGGAGGATTACAATGTCTTGTATCGTCGCATTCGTGCAGCGTCGGGCGCTTTGCCCGAGCACGATAAGCCGACGTCAGTGACAATCAGCGTCGAGGATTTCGCGCACCGTTAGACATTGAGTTGTCGTTGCAGGTGCGAGAGTATTTCGTTGAGTTGTTGTTGCTCGGCATCAGAGATTCCGTCGAGAATGCGCTGAATACACGATTGGTAGACGGCGTTCGCGTTCGTTGCGATTTTTCTGCCTGCGGGAGTCAGCGCGACAAACTTCGTTTTCTTGTTGTTATTCGCGGAGTGTCTCGCGACCCATCCGGCTTTTTCCATTTTCCTAATCATGGCCGTGATATTACTGCGGTGTACGCCGAGGATATTGCTGATGACGATTTGCGGCACACCGGTATTTGCCTCGTTGTCGCTATTCATCAGAATGTTCAAAATCTTGACCTGACTGTCGTTGATGGCGAGCGGATGGAGGAGAATGTTGCACTCCTTGCGAAGCATATCCGCCGTCGCAATCAGATTTTGCGCGGTGTTTCCCGTTGATGTTGGGGAATGCTTTTTAGTCGTCATGGCTTGCGCGTTTCCGGCGTTTACTTTTCGATGGGCAACTTTTTGAAGACGATTCCGGTTGCGTCGAATTGTTTTGTCAGTGCGTCGGTGTTGACTTCGCTGTAGTGATAAGGGTGGAGTTCCTTGGGCTTGAATGATTTCGCCGCCTTGACAAACATCTCGTCATCCATGGTGTAGGGGAGATTCTTCGGGAGGAACGCGATGTCGATATTCGCGAGGTTTGCCATCTCCGGAATGTCTTCCGTGTCGCCAGCGATATACACATTTTTGTTGTTGATGGTCAGCACATATCCGTTGCCATATCCCTTGGGGTGGAATGGCGAATTGTCCGGTTTTTTGTGCTTGATGTTATAGGCCGGAACCGCCGCGATTTTGATGCCATTCCATTCGGTTGATTGTCCGTTTTCGAGCGTCGTTATGTTTGGCTTGGCGAGTTGTTGTGCGACCGATTTTGAGGTGATGAATTTCGTTGATGATGTCACGACTTGGTCGAGAGCCTTTTTGTCGAAGTGGTCATAGTGGTCATGCGTGATGAGCACAAGGTCGGCTTTAGGCTGCTTGCTGTAGTCGGCGATTTCCGAATATGGGTCGACCTGAATGACCTTGTTGTTGACCGTTATTCTGAGCGACCCGTGGCCGAGGTGTGCGATGCTGAAATCTTTGTTGTTTGTCACGGAAAGGGTTTCGGCGTTAGCGTTCATGATAATCAAAGCTCCTGTTGTGATAATAATCGAAAGCAGTTTCAATATTTTCATAAGAGTTAATTCTTGTCTTCCATAATTCGAGATACGATTGATAAGAGAATACTACATTTTGGGGTGTTTTTCCAGATATAACTAAAAGGATGCGAAATAGTCTTGGGAGAGAGGAATGCCGCGCCGTGTCATTTTAGATAAAAAGAAATGTAAAATCTTGTGTCGTAAAGGATATATTATTTTATAGAAAAGTGTTCTGATAAAAGTGTAGGAATTGTATATCAGGAAAAAATAAACTAAGAAGCACGGAACTCTACAGCGTAACTATGATTAAAATAGCAAAGTGCCTTGGGATTGATTTAGGAGCGACTTCGGTGAAGATCGCTCAGGTGGAGCGTGTCTCTACTGGTGTGAAAGTGAGCAAGCTTGCGTGGGGTGCTCGTAGTGAAGGCGAAGATACAGCGGCCGTCATTCGCAATCTCATCAAGGCGAATGGTTTTAGCGCAAAGCATGCTGTATTCAGTTTGTATGGTCATCAGGTTTTCCTTCGCGTCTTGACGATTCCCCGCTCGACTGAAGATCGCATTCGTCGTATTGTGATGTACGAAGCTAAACAGCAGATTCCGTTCCCTTACGAAGAAGCTGTTGTCGATTATCAGATTTTTGATACCGGCGATCCGGGCGAACTTTATGTGATGCTCGGCGCTGTGCGTCGCAGTACGGTTAACGATTTGATTACAATCGCGGAACGTTGTGGTTTGTCTCCTGTGGGAGTGACCGTAAGCACCGTCGCGCTGTTTAACTACTATGCTCTGGAAGGTTTGCCGCTGAAAGATTTCGAGGCAGAGATTGGTTTGCATGCCGCTCCATCCCGCAAGCGCAGTAGTTTGTCCAAGATGTTCTCCAAGAAGCGCAATGCCGCAGCCGCAGCTGCCGCCGAGGTGTTGGCGCAAGAAGAAGAGAATCCTTCGTTTGACAGCATGATGAACGAGCGCGTTGTTTGCCAAGTGAACCTTGGCGCAAGCTCTATCGATATGGTGATTTCTCGCTTCAGTGATGGGCGTTGCCGTGTCGGTTTCCCACGCTCTATCCCCGAGGGTTTGTTCCTCGTTGATCATCAGCTTGAGAAACAACTTGGCATGCCGTTGCAGCAGGCTATCGAGTTGCGGACTCAGCAGGGCATGGTGCTCTCGACCGGCTCGGAGACAATGGCTCAAGACCTTGATAAGAATCAACAGGTGAGCGAGTTGCTGACTCGTTGGGCTGATCGTCTTGCGATTAACTTGCGCAAGACTTGCGATTACTACATGTCCTTGCCCGATGGCTCTCCGGTTGATGAAGTTGTGTTGTCCGGTGGTGGCGCTTCGTTGCTGAACCTGACAGAGTATCTTGAGGAGCGTCTGGGTATTCCGGTTCGCTTGAAGACAGAGTCGGAAAGCCCGAATATTACTGCCGCTGTTGCCGAGAATCTTGGCGTTTATGTTGAGTGTATCGGTCTCGCGCTGGACGGCCTCGGTTTTGGCCGCGTGCGTATCGATTTCCTTCCGACAGACTTGCAGTCGTTGCGTGACTTTAGTCGTCACAAGATTGAAGCGACCGCGATTGTCGCGTTGCTTATCGCCGTGCTTGGCGTGGGCGCAATGGTCGGAAACAATCAGACACAGGCTCGCCGTTTGTGGTTGAACCGTGAGCAATCGAATATCGTGAATATTCGCAATATCAAGCAGCAGCTTGATGCGGCTCGTGGTGATCGCCAGAAAGTCAGCGACCATTTGAGCTCGGTTGTTGGCGGATTGCAGGACCGTATGTACTGGCTTGACTTCCTGACCTTCCTGACGAACGCGACACCGTCCGATGTGACGGTCACGAAATTGGAGTTGTTCGCGGATGGTCATGCTCTTGTCGAGTTCAACACGAGCAGTCTTGAATCTCGAAATGTTTTTGAATCAGCTCTTGCCGCCGGCAAAGAGTGGGTGCTTGGGCGTCCTGTTTCGCAGGAAAAATTTGTTTCGGCCAATCTTTCCGCTCAGAGTGGCGTGTCCAAGAATTACGCGATGAATATTACTTTGAAGCACAAGACGACTCGTCTGAAAGATGCTCGCGAAACGTTGCTTCCCGGTTTGCTTGCCCCAACGGCAACCCCGGAGGCAGCCGCTAATAGCGGCGGCGCTGCGGGCGCAGGTCCGATGATGGGCGCGGATCAACCGTTGTTTTAGTGTAGTGAAGATATTGGAAATAGAATTGGCGGAAGTTTTATGAACGATAAGACCGAACAAACTTTGAACAAGTTGCAGAAAAAAATCGACTGGATTGTGATTGTGATTTTGGTTCTGCTGATTGTGGGCATTGTCTATCTGATGCAGGCCGATGGCGCAGCTTCTAGGATGGTTACGCAGACGGGTTCGAGTGCCCCTCCGGCGGTTCTTGATGATACCGTCGCATCAAACGCGGACTTTGCTGCGTTCCAGCAATTGTCATCGAACAAACCCCCGACCATTGCGGAATTTCCGCAGTATGCAGCGTTGGTAAAAAACACGATATTTGACAGCAAAGCCGCATCCGCTCGTGCCGCATTAGAGCGTATCGAGGATCAGAAGTTCTCGACGATTCGCACACAGGTTCAGCCGGTTGTTGACAAGCTTGCAAAGAACGAGAGTGTGAGTCAGGAAGAGAAAGATTCCGCAATAAAAGTTCTGAAAGAATTCTTGCGGATTGCTCCGGCGAATGTTCAGGCGCTTGAGATTTTGAATAAAATCGATCCGCCTGCCGAGCCCGCTCCGGCCGCTCCCGCGGATGGTGGAGCCGGTATGCCCGGCGCAATGCCCGGAATGCCCGGGATGATGCCCGGAATGCCCGGTATGCCCGGCATGATGCCCGGTGATGCAGCCGCAGGTGACCCAGCCGCAACTGCAGGCGCAGGCCAGCAGCCGTTGTTCTAAGAGATTTGTAGAAGTAGAAAATGATCATAAGCACTATTAGGAGAGAATGCTGAATAGGATGAAGTCGTAAGTTTGCTTTTCATCAAAAAGAGCAAATCAATTGAAGAATTGGGATGCTGTTGCTCTTTTTGTTGATTGGAGTAAATGTTTTTTCGATTAAAAGTTCGGTTTAATCGTAGGGAATTTCAGAGAATTGTTTTTTTTGTGGAATTGTGCATTTTTTAGTTGCAATGTGTCTGCGACTTGGCGCACAATGTATAGGAAAAAAGGATTCAATTGGAAGTTGGATAAATTAGTAGTTAAGGAAAATCATCAATTTGGGCTGGCATCGCCTGAATAAAGAAGGGTTCAAAGCAGATGCTGTTTGATAAGCAAGGAAAATTGTTATTTGGTCTTTTGATGACAGGTATGATTAGCATGCCTATAATCGGGGCCCCATCAGAGTCGGCGCCGGCAACCGTTGCAGCGGTTGAGCCGGTCGCAGATAGTGCGTCCGGACTAGCGTCGGATGAGAAAGTGTCGCGTCTTCTTGTAGAAGGTCGCAAGGCATTCCAGGACGGCGATATGACCGCCGCCGAGAAGAGTTTCCGCGATGCGTTGGCTCTTGATTCGTCGAATACGGAAGCACAAAAGTTTTTGAGTTCCATCGCTCAGCGCGTCGGTGCTCTGACTTTGGCTCCGGATAGTGGTGCTCAAGGCGCGAAGCCCGTTGCCGAAAAGTCATCGCTTGAAGTTGCACGTACAGTTGCCGCAACTGCCGATAGTGGCAATAAGACAACTGTCTCTGCGGTCGCTTCCTCGAGTGATGCTATGTCCGCAGCGGCGACAACAGATGAATCTGTCGCGTCCGTGGCAACATTGTCGAGTGATGCTCCGAAGACTGACGTCGCCAAGGCCGATGCGCCGAAGGCTGATGAGAAGTCAAGTGAGTCGGCTACTGCGACAGTTCCGGCTGCCGAAGCTCCTGTTACCAAGACCACCGAGACGGTTGCGGCTGCCGCAGATCCGTCTGTCGTTGCTGATATTAAGCCTGTCGTTGAGAAGACAGAAACAAAGGCCGAGGCTGAAGTGAAGGATGCGATGGGCGCCTTGAATACCCCAGTCGCCACACTTGAGCCGTTGAAGAAAGATGAAGCAGCGCCTGCCGCAGTTCCGGCTCCCTCGATTGCTAAGACGCAGAACCCCGACACAGCAATTGGTACGGAGATGACCGTGACCGCTCCTAAAGTAACAGGCGCTCCGTCAACGGCAACTAGTGCTTTCGAAAAAGGTCTTGCCGCCTATCAGGCTGGTTCGCTCGATGTCGCTGTTCAGTGGTGGAATTACGCACTGAGCCTTGACCCCGCGAATGCGCAGTCTCGTGATTATTTGCAGCGCACACGCGCAGAGTATGAAACTTGGGTGCAACAGCATCAGGCCAATGCCATTGATATGCAAAAAGAAGGTTTCGCCCTCGACAAGATGGCAACCCCGGTGAGCTATGATTCCGATGGCCCGAAGACAATCGTCGAGTTTTTGAGCGCGATGTCGCTGAGCACCGATATTAGTTTCTATGTGACCGATGGTGTCGACCCCGAAATGCGTTTGACCGCGAAGTTTGATAGTGTCGCGTTGAACGATGCTCTTGATACAATTCTTTTGCCCGTCGGTTTGAAGTGGGTGCGTAGCGCTGATGTTATCACCGTGTCGCCCGACTTGAGCACCAAGTTCTTCAACCTTGCCCCCGAGCAAGTCTCGCAGATGAAAACCATTCTTGAGAACAAGACTCTGCAGAAGATGCTCTATGGCAAAGAGGGTGTTCCCCCAATGCGTAACGTTGAGCTTGCGCTCGATGATCGCAATAATATGTTAATGGTTACGGACTCGGCTGACAATATTCAGAAGATTGAAGCCTTCTTACAAGACATGAAGGTCATGCAGCCTCAGGGTCTGATTTATAAGAGCTGGAAGATTCGTCCCGAAGAGGGCAACAAGATTAAGGCTCTCGTCGATGCACTGATTCGTACCAACAGTGATGCTCCGTATGACCTTGAGCGCAAAGTTGTTGTCGATGGTGAAGATCTGATTGTTAAGGATACGGCTGAGAACGTCGCGAAGGTTGAAGAACTTTTGGCTGACAAGAATTTTATCAAGCGTATCAATGACCAGCGTTTGGAAGTCTCGACCTTTAACCTGACTCCTCGTGAGCCGCTACCCGATAACCCCGAGCAGGTTCGTGAGCTTGCGCAGAATGTCGTTACTGTCGTCAAGACTATCTTGTATTCTCAGAGCACCGAGAGCGCAGCCGCTGCCGAGGGTCGTCGTTTCTGGTATGACCCGAACACACTGCAATTGACAGTGACAGATTATCCCGACAATCTGAAGGTCGTCAGTGACTTTGTTCGCGGTCTGCCGTTGTTTGGCAAAAAGTCCAAGAGCGAAATCATCTTCCTGCGTCACCAGACTTCGTCCGAGTTGAGCAGCTTGCTTGAGCGCGTTCTTGGGTTGAGCAGTAGTGACTCTCAAACACAAAGCTCCAAGTCCGGGGATAAGAATGGCGTTACCAAGACTCTTCGCCGCAAGGCCGAGATGACTTATCGTGATTTGGTTATTCGTTGCATCAGAGTTGAAAAGGGCGGCGATAGCAATGATGATACGCAGGATACCGTCGAACTGACAGTGCGCACGAACACCAACAGCCAAGATCTTTCGCTGCAAGAGTATCGTACACAGTTCATTGATGACTACGAGATTTATGCGGGCGACATCAAGCCGTCCGGTAACAATGGTGATGGTAGTGCCCGTATCACGGTGACCTATCGTCCCGGTGCCGGTTATGGCAATGATGGCTTCACGAATGTGACCGGTGGCCAGAATGGTCAGATGGTTGACCAGAACGGAAATATCATTCAGCAGAATGCGATGACGTCCTTTGAAGAAGAAGGCTTGCAGATTGAGACAATCGACAATATGAACGCCTTGCTGATTCGCTATGAGGATCCGGGCGATTTGGCCGAAGTCAAGAGCTGGATTGAACAGCTTGATATTCCTGTGATGCAGGTCAGCATCGAGACGAAGCTCGTTGAAGTTAACGAGAATCGCGCGAAGGAATACCTGCCCGAAGTGACCTTGAACAATCTTGGTCAGGGCATGAGCCTTTCTGACAATCGTCTTGATTCGAGTTTCGGTAACGTTACCGAGAACTTTACATCGCCGTTTGGTCCTTTCGCGAATACGACTCGTAACAACAGCTTGATGACCGCTTATTCGGCATTAAACTTCGTCTCCTACGGTGAGTCCCCTGTTTCGTTCAACCTTCGTATGCTTGAAGCTGAAGGCGTGTTGACCATGACAAACGGACCGCACGTAACGGTTGAAAACGGTGAGACGGCCGACTTCGAAATCGAGAAGTACTTCGGTGCTTTGGATACTTATGATTCAAGCGGAAACAACAACTCCTCCGACAGTGACTACACGACACAGAACTTCAAACAGGTGTCGATGTCAGTGTCGCCGCAGATTACGCAGATTGGTGAGATTCGTCTCGAAATCAGCGACCTTGAGTTGCAGGATCTTGGTAATGATCTTGGCGATACCGCGACAATCAACGAAGATGGTGAAATCACCACGAACAACAACTACGCGGATAACAACGACGATACGGATGCTTCCGGTTTCGGTTACAAGAGCGTTATCACGAACTTCATGCAGGATCGTCGCCGTCGTTCTTTGACGACAGTCGCACGTGTCCATGACGGTGGAACAATCGTTCTTGGTGGTTGGAATGGCGAACGTACCATCAATCAGGAATCCGGTGTTCCGATGTTGCGCAAGCTGCCGTATGTCGGCAAGTTGTTCTTCAACAAGACAAACGACCGTACAGATAAGACCACATTGCTTATCTTCCTTACCTGTAATATCGTGAAACCTTAGTCTCTTACGAGAACACAGAATATGAAAATCCCCGAGGCAGAGCGTTCTGTCTCGGGGATTTTGCTATTCGCTGAAAACGGTCGCGATTCGCGGAAGGAAACTGCAAAGCGGGCGAGGGGCAGACGAGCCTATTCGGTCTCGTCGTCGCTCGGATAGGGCGCGAGGGCTTCGCGCTTGAAAGCGAGGAACCGGTCCTCGATGATGGCTTGCCGAATGCGCTTCATCAGGTTGACAAAGTAGTGGAGGTTGTGCCATGTGCCGAGTCGCGAGGCGAGAATCTCGTTGCACATATAGAGGTGTCTGAGATACCCGCGGCTGTAGTTGCGGCAGACGTAGCAGTCGCATGACCGGCTGACGGGGGCCGTGTCGGTCAAGTGCGCGGCGTTGCGCATATTGACGACGCCTTCGTTCGTGTAGAGCTTCGCGTTTCGCGCGTTGCGGCTCGGCAAAACGCAGTCGAACATGTCCACGCCGTTTTCGATGCCACGGAAGAAGTCGCCCGGGGTGCCGACGCCCATGAGGTATCGCGGCTTGTTAAGCGGCAAAAACTCGTTCGTGATTTTGAGGCAGGCTTCCATGTCCTTTTTCGTCTCGCCGACGCTAAGTCCGCCGATTGCGTATCCCGGCAAATCGATTTGCGCTGTTTGCGTCGCGCTCCATTGGCGGAGGTCCGGGAAGATTCCGCCCTGAACAATTCCGAAAAGTGCCTGAAATTCGTGTTTTTTTGCGGTTTTACAGCGGTTTAGCCACCGTAGCGTCATCTCAGTACTCTTGGCGACATATTCGTGCTTAGCGGCCGGATTAACGCATTCGTCGAACGCCATGATGATGTCGGCGCCAAGGTTCTCTTGGATGGCGATGCTTTTCTCGGGGGTGAGGAAGACCTCAGCGCCGTCGATTGGCGAGCGGAATCTCACGCCCTCCTCGGTGATTTTGTTGAGCTTCGCAAGCGAGAACACCTGAAATCCGCCGCTGTCGGTGAGGATGGGGTGTTTCCAGTTCATCATCTTGTGCAGGCCGCCGAGCCGGCGAACGATGTCATCGCCGGGGCGGAGCGCCAAATGGAAGGTGTTCGAGAGGATGATTTGCGCGCCGATTTCCTCAAGCTCTTCGGCAATCATGGCCTTGACGGTTGCCTTCGTTCCGACGGGCATAAAAACGGGCGTCTGTATGTCGCCGTGCGGTGTGGAAAGGACACCGGCGCGAGCCGCGGTTTCGCCGGAGTTTTTGACGATTTGGAATTCGAACATGATTACTTTCCGGTGTTAGTTTTGCTGTCGGATTTGTCCGGCCCAAAGTCCGGCACAAGCAGCGTCAACTCCTCGCGGATGCCGTCGGCGTCGCCGTCCTCGGCCAGCTGCTTGAGTTTGCTCAGATGTTCTTCGAGCGTGTCCGGGTTCACCTGATCCGGTTCGGCCGAGAAAATGCGTCCCATGTCGGTCGCCTTGATATTCTCACCCTCCGTCAGCAGCTCCTCATAGAGCTTCTCGCCGGGGCGCATTCCGGTGTACTTAATCTTGATGTCTCTCCCCGGCTCGAAACCGCTGAGTCGGATGACATTGGCCGCGAGGTCCGCGATTTTCATGGGTTTGCCCATGTCGAGCAGATAGAGGTGGCGCTGTTCTTTGCGTGACCCGGCCTGTATCACCAGCGAGACCGCCTCGGGAATCGTCATAAAGTAGCGTGTCATTTCGGGATGGGTGACGGTGACCGGCCCACCACGCACGATTTGCGCACGGAAGAGCGGGATCACGCTTCCGCGGCTGCCGAGGACGTTGCCGAACCTGACGGCGACAAACTTCGTTTTCGTGTTGGGCTGCAGGGCGATGCGGTTGAAGATGACCATCTCCGCGACTCTTTTGCTCGCGCCCATGACGCTTGTCGGCCGCACGGCTTTGTCGGTGCTAATCATGATGAACTGCGAGGCGTTGTGCGCGGCGGCTTCCTCGGCGACATTGATGGTGCCAAAAACATTGTTCTTGATTGCTTCGTCGGGGGAGAGTTCCATCAGGGGCACATGTTTGTGCGCCGCCGCATGGAAGACGATGTCCGGGTTCCATTTGTCCATAAGCTGGCGAATGCGCGCTCTGTCGCGCACATCGCCGATGGCGGGCACGGTCTTGACTTGCGGGCAGACCCTTGCCAGCTCCTGCGAGATGTCGTAGATTGAGTTTTCGCCCTTGCCCAGAAGGACGATTGTTTTCGCCCCGAAGTTGCAGAGCTGTCTGCACAACTCGCTGCCGATGCTGCCACCGGCTCCGGTGACAAGAACGGTCGCCCCACAGATGTAATTGTTCTCTTTTCCCAGTTCGAGATTCACCGTTTCGCGCCCGAGCAAATCCTCGATTTCCACCTGCCGAATGGCGTTGACCGCGACACGTCCGGAGATGATTTCGTTGACGGCGGGCACGCGTTTGAACCCGACGTGCGCCGACTGGCATGACTCGATGATGCCACGCATCCGGTCGGGCGTCATGCTCGGAACGGCAAACAGCACGTCGTCAATGTGTTCTTCCGCGATGATTTTGACAAGCTCGTCGCACGTTCCCTTGACCATGCACCCTCTGATGCGCAGTCCCCTTTTCATGGGGTTGTCGTCCACAAAACAGACGACCTCGTATGCATGCGAAAGGTCCCGCGAGATAGTCCGCGCCGTCGCCTCGCCGGTGTCACCGGCCCCGAGAATCAGGACACGTCTCACCGCCGCGTTGCGCCGCGTTTTGGCCCAACACTGCGCCGTGATGGTCAGGCGGCGCGAGAGCCGCATCGCGGCGATAAGCGTGAACGAGAAGACGACTTCGATGCAAAACACGGACCACGGCACACGCTGCGGATGCTTGTCGATGTACGTCAGATAGAGGTCCGGCAGTCCATCGATTGGCGGCAGCATAGGCCAGATGTAAATGTTGGCGATGCCAAGGATGAAGGACCCGATGACGACGCCCGTGAAAATGGCTTTGATTTCGGGCAGACTGGTGTATCTCAGGATTCCGCTATAGAGGTGCAGAATCGCGAAGAGGATGAGTCTTACGATGCAGAATAACGGGAGAACAACAAGCATTTGCGCCAGATCCTCCGGGCGCACCGCGAACTCAAATCGAATCTGATAGGCCAAATAGAGCGCAAGCGCAACGCAGAACGCATCGAGTATCGCCAGTCCGATTCGTTGTAAAACGACTTGTTTGTTCATCATATCCTTTTTCCGCAAGTATGCCCGAAGGCGTATTCCCCAAAAGTTGAAGAAGCCCGCTAATATTATACAGTAAGCATGATTTGCTTATCCTAAAAAACAGTTGATTTGTGATGAATAATCTGTAGACGTTACCGTAGATAAGAATTTGCGTCGGGGCGTAGCGCAGTCTGGTAGCGTACCTGAATGGGGTTCAGGTGGTCGCTGGTTCAAATCCAGTCGCCCCGACCATACTTAACAATTTATATTCTTGCGTAAGGTTGCCGACGCACCTCTCCACACCATCAAACACGCAACCATCGTCCGTCCCCCTCACATTCGCGCCACCACGAATCGTACATTTCCGAAAATATGAGTGTGTAAAATACCAGAATCATATTAGGTAAGCATTGCTAGAGGATGTAAATAGCATCAGTGAATGAAAAGAACATTTTTGAGGAAGGCGAATTAGGGGAATCCTCAACTGTTCGGAAATTCCGAACAGTTCAATCTGAAGGCGGGCGTGATGTTCAAAGAGAAAGAATTTATTATAATCTCGATATGATTATCTCCCTCGGCTACCGGATTAAATCCTCTATTGCCACGCATTCCGCCGCTGGGCGACTGAACGCCTGAAGAATTCCGGCGGCGGCAACTATTGGCATGAGCTGTTGGATTGTATCCGTGACATCCGTTCCTCCGAAAAGGTGATGTATCGTCAGGTGCTAGATTTGTATGCCACAAGCGTGGATTATAACCCTAAAAGCGCGGAGTCTGTTGTTACGTTCTTAACTGTTTATAGATATCTTCCAAAAACACCTGCATCAGTTCACGCTTCTTCTCCTCATTTTCAAGCAACAACGAATAGAAGTCCTGATTCTGCTCAAATCCACTCAACAAAGCGTCCTGCACGGCATCAAAGTATGCAAACTTGAAGTCTTTCAGAGAATTATTTCGCGCACTGTCACGAAGATGACCATTTTTCAGAAGCAGATCTCGCATCTGGAGCGCGGATTTTGATGCAACATCCACATCGAAATTCTTATTATATGCGGCATTAATCTCATCAATGATTTCCGAGAGCTTCTTCTTTACCGCTTCGTCGAAATATACCTCGTTAGGCTTTGGCAGTCTGACTTCCGGATCGGATGTGATTTCAATAGTTTCCTCACCTGTCTTTTTCTGCTTGAAATTGGAAGCAGTAATCTTGTCGGCAATATCGAAATCATTGCCTCCGCTGCTGACCTCGATTTCTTTGACAAGGTATGAGAGGTAGTTGTACTTCTTATGCAAATCAATGCTTTCGAAGCAGGTGGCCTGAATCAAGAAGCAGTAGAAGCGGATAAAGTGCTTGATTGTCGCTCGGATTTCGAGCTTTTCAAGCTCGGTTTTCTTGTTGATAATTTGCAAGGACTTGTCCAACAAAGACCACATTTTCGCCTTATCCTTGGCGTTGCGCTTATCCTGATAGAGGTACTCGTTAAACGCTTCAATGTCATCAATATCCAGAAATCCATATTGATCGACCTGCGCCTCTACATCCCGAATGGTAGACGGCGAAACGGTTTCTTCCAAGATGGTTTCGGTATAGAACGGCGCAAACGATGCGAGGATGTCTTCATACTCGTTTTTGAAATCAAGCACAAAGGTCTTTTTATCATACGGCGCGCAGATGCGATTCAGGCGGGAAAGGGTCTGCACGGCATTGACACCACGCAGACGCTTGTCCACATACATAGCACAAAGCTTCGGCTGGTCAAAACCGGCCTGATACTTGTTGGCTACAAGAAGCACCTGATAATCGTTGGAATCAAAAACCTCCGGCAAATCGCCTTCAGCAACGCCATTCATAGCTGCTTCTGTATATTCCACTCCGTCTAAGGTCACTTTCCCGGAGAATGCCACAAGTGCATGAATACCGGTATAGCCATGCTTGGCAATGTAATTCACAAACTCATTGCGATACTTGACTGCCGCTTGCCGTGACGAAGTAATCACCATGGCTTTTGCCTTGCCATCGAGCCCTTTCATGATGTTGTTCTTGAAATGCTCAATAATGATTTCAACCTTCTGGGCAATATTCGTATCGTGCAACTCGATATACTTTGCAATTTTGCGTTTCGCCGCAATGGTCTCCAGCTCCGGGTCATCCTCGATGGCCTTATTAATCTTGAAGTAGGTCTTATATGTCACATAATTTTGCATGACATCAAGAATGAAGCCTTCTTCAATCGCTTGCTTCATGGAGTACAAATCAAAGGCTACCTTTTTTCCGTCCTCATTCAGGCATCCGAAGAGTTGCAGCGTTGTCGGCTTGGGCGTCGCGGTAAACGCAATCATGGACACATTCGGCTGTTTGCCGCTGCGAGCAATCTCATCCTCAATCACATCTGCCATAGATGGAACATCTTCCGCGGCATCCAATGGCGTTGCTTCGCTTAGCTTGTGACTTTCGGAAAGAGCATAGGTCACAGACTCCATAGCGGTGCCGGCGGTAGAGGAATGTGCTTCATCGATGATAACGGCGAATGTTTTGTTTTTCAATTCGCCGACCCGCTTATGGATATACTTGAATTTTTGTATGGTGGTGACGATAATCTTCGTGTTGCCGTTGAGTGCTTCTGCTAAGTCCATTGAAGTGCATTTTTCATCCATGACCTTAATCAAACCCACTTTGTGTTCCAGAGAAAGCACGGCATCTTGAAGCTGACGATCCACCACAATGCGGTCAGTGATGATGCAGACTGTGTCAAAAATGGGTTTATCTTCGGCATCATGCAGGGAAGAGAGGCGATGTGCCAGCCATGCAATGGTATTGGTTTTGCCGCTGCCTGCGGAATGCTCGATGAGATAGTTCTTCTCGGAATGATTCTCTGCCATATCCGCTACAAGCTTGCGGACGGCATTAAGCTGATGATAGCGCGGGAAAATCAGAGTCTCTTTTATTTCACGCTTACCGGTATCGGCATTCCTTTTCTTTTCCTTCTGCAGGAAAATGATCTTATCAATCAGATACAACACCGTATCTTTATTGAGTATATCCTCCCACATATAGGATACGTTGATTCCGTCAGGGTTGTGCGGATTGCCCTTGCCGGCGTTGATGCCCTCGCCGCTACCTTTGTTGAACGGCAGGAAAAACGAGGATTTGCCTTTCAGATGGGTGCACATATAGACCTCGTTCAAGTCCATGGCAAAGTGTGCCAGACAGCCTGCCTTGAATTTCAGCAGACGGGTCTTGTAATCCCGGTCATATTTATACTGCCGGATGGCGTCCTCATAATTCTGTCCGCTAGTGTTACATTTCAGTTCAAAGGTAAAAATAGCAATCCCGTTCAGGAAAATGACAAGGTCAATGCGTTCGCCCTCCTTGTGATAGACCTCCTCCATGACGGACAGAACATTCTGCTGATAGAGCGTCTTCGCCTTGGTGTTAAAGGAATTGGCGGGCTTGCGATACATAAGGTTCAGTGTCACGCCGTTGTCGAATTCCACACCGTGTTTCAGCACATCTAGCAGACTGCGATTCTTTTTGTTGATTTCATTGTTGATGTAGTTCAGAACGGTCTGACGAGTCTTGTCCTTGTAAAGCTTTTCAAGCTTAGCCAGAGCGTCCTTTTGGGTGGATTCAAAAAAACCAAACAGCAACTCCACATCCATGCCGTAGCCGGGATCGTAAGCGGTAGAGGGACGCACCTGATAGCCGTTTTCCTTCCGGAGCATTTCAAGAATGTAGCCTTGAAAATCTTCTTTTTCTTTCAGTTGACCGCCTTTTACTGCCATTGTGCAGCCTCCTTTACTCTCTTTTTACCGGTGACATATTCATAGATGAGGGATTTTTTGTGACCATTGATTTGATCAAGTTGTGTTTGTTTCATCTCGATAACATTTTCAATTTGTCTTAACTTCTCATCGAGAAATGAAACGATTTGAGTTTGCACATTAAGCGGTGGAACTGCAATATAGGAATTGCCCACCTTGTCAACACTCAAATTTTCAACAACTGCTCCAATCGCTGCCCATTCAAATTGTTTTATTGAGTAATATGCCATCAAGGTATAATATAAGTATTCCTTTTCAACATTTTGATAGTCAGAAAAAGCAAGCCATCCATCGTGAATGCAACCTGTAATATTCAAAATATATGGCTGCCCAAAACTCATCGAATTAGTAAGCAACAACGTACCGGGCAATACAATCCGACTTCTCGATGCGCCCAAATTGGTAACTTTGAGCAGAGTAGAATTTATGTATTTTAGCCCCTTTTCAGTATCTCCAATTCTTATCCAGTTTACATCGTTATCATCGTTGGACAAAAAATTATCAATTGGCCTTGGCGACCCACCTCGAACAAGATTGCAGATATATTTTATTTTTTTTGCATTCCATGTGCAAGGAATTTCCCCAATCCACTCAATCCCACTATCCTTCATCGGCACAGACTTGTCCAGTCCCTTCGTTACCGTCTCGGTGATGAGGGATTTTTTGTATTTTTGCAGCAGTTCGATCTGCTTTTTCAGGTCGGCGGCAATGCTGTCAATCTTGGCGCATTGTGAGTCCAGATAATCGGCAATGGCTCTTTGCTCATTACAATTCGTACAAAAGACAATTTTCATATTTCCAAAATTGCTTCCTGTTAATTGGTTTATAGTCGAAGTTAAAAAAGTACCTAAATAATAAGAAAAAACTTCTGAGTTTAGTATGTAATATATATATCGTGGACATGAACATCTATATACCATCATAAAGGCACCAAAGGAACAAGTTAAACCAGAATCTTCAACAATCGCGTTTTTTCCTATAAGTTCACGACTACCATTTCTTGAGCAGATTATAATATCGCCTTTTTTAACCATCAGTTCTGTTGATATAGAGCACTTTACATAAACCTTGTCATCATAAGAAATTTTTCCGTTTTGTATATTTGATGAACGAAGAACTAACGTTCCATTGTCATCCTCCGTAACGTCTTCCGGCGCATACGTCAAACCATTTCGATATGTACCAATATCTTTAATACGTACAACATCCCAACTTGCTGGTATATCCCCAATCCATGCAATTCCGCTAGGTTTCATTTGCTCTGTCATCATAAATCTCACTTCCTCACAATTCCGCGATCTTCGACGCAAGAGATTTTTCCAGTTCCATGAACTGCGCCAGCAAATCGTCTGCCTTTTTTGGCGCTTTATATTCATAGAAAAACCGTGTGAACGGGAATTCCGCGCCTTGCTTTTCCTTGTTGGTGTCACTTTTCTTTTTGGAAGAATCGTATTCATACAACCAGATGGCATCAGGCACATGGGGATAGACTTCCTCTTGGAAGTATTCCTCCGGATTCTTGGTCAGCTTGATGATTTCAGAATCTTTGGTGGCCGAATCAACGATGATGTTGCCTTTTCTGTCCTTTTGCACCACCGCTGTTTTATCCATGATGGAAAGCTCCCTAGCAATACCGGTCAATCGATTTGCGGAATATCCATCAACATCGGACAACAGCTTTTTCAGATAAGCCACAAATGCGGCATAGTCCATGTAAACCCTGTCGGATTTGTTTGCCTCCAGAATTGTCAGGACATCTTCTGTAAATTTCTTGCCCGCACTGTATTTCTGATACTTCTTTTCGTCCGCTGCGCTGCGCGGATTAATCTCGGAAAGCTCTTCAAAATCCGTCTCGTTGAAAATCTTGGACTCGGCTGTAAAGTAGGCACTTGTACGCAGCTTTCCAATGCTTTCTTCATCCAAAACCGCACGGCGCTGGAGCGGCTGCCAAACGGAATATTCCCGGTACATGAATTCCTCGTTGGGAAAAATTTTGCAGTTTGGTGCTTCTTCAAAATTAGAGTAGAGCTCCGTAATGCGCTTCATGCTATTACGGTCAATCTCGCGGCGCTTTTTGCCGAGCGATTTGCGGAGCGGCTGCCACATATCCACGGCATTGATAAGTTGAACCTTTCCGCGGCGATCCGGACGCTTATTCTTCGAGAGAATAAAGGCGTAAATGCCAATATCAGTGTTGTAAAAGAGCTGAGAAGGAAGGGCAATAATAGCCTCTAGCAAATCTTCTTCCAGCATCCAACGGCGAATTTGGCTTTCACCGCTGGTAGTATTTCCGGAAAACAGCGGAGAGCCGTTGGAAATGATTGCGGCACGGCCATTGCGGTCATCGAGCTTGTTGATTGCGTGCTGCATGAACAAAAGTTGCGCGTCTGCGGTTCCGGGGAGACCATGTTCAAATCGTCCGCCTTTCCTAAACTCATCGCGGACGGCCTTTTCCTGTCCGTCCGGTGCGTCCTTGCCGCCCCAAGCTGTTCCAAAAGGCGGATTCATAATGACGAGCCTTGCCTTCTGATCGGGGAAACAATCGTATTTCAGCGTATTGGCGTTTTCACCGCCCTTTATATTTCTTGCATCCTCATCTTTAATCAGCATATCCGCCATGCAAATGGCGTAAGATTCAGGGTTGATTTCCTGCCCGAAAAGGCGAACATCAATGCCCGGGTTTTTACGACGCAGAAAGTCATGTGCAGTGGAAAGCATCCCGCCTGAGCCGCACGCTGCGTCCATAACAGTTGCGATTTTTCCTTCATCGGTGAGCAAATCATCGCAGCCCTCGGCAAGCAGTACATTCACAAGCAGTCGAATGACTTCGCGCGGCGTATAGTGATCGCCGGCCTCGGCGTTTTCAGAGAAGCGGCGGATAATATCCTCAAAAATATAGCCCATCCGCATACCGTCTACGGTGTTTGGGTCAAAATTGATATCCGAAAATTTCTTGACGACACCATACAGGCGGTTGTTTTTGTCCATTTTCTCAATCTGTTTTTTGAAATCCAGATTGGCGAGAATACTCTGTACATTGGCAGAAAAACCTTCGATGTAGCTCTCAAAGTTTGAAGCAATGTTATCGCTGTCGTTTAGCAGACGTGCCAATGTAAACTCGCTGGTGTTATAAAATGGATAGCCGGAAACCTTCTCAAGCAAGGCGGCAGGAAGATTAGGTTTTGCCTTGTGTTTTTTGACGACCGCCTGCTTGGTTTTGGCTAATGCGCACTCAAAGCGGCGAATAATGACCATAGGGATAATGACATCCTTGTACTTATCGGAGGTGTAAGCACCGCGCAGAGAGTTTGCGATTGACCATACAAGGGCAACCTCCCGGCTTACATCAATCGATGTATCGTCAAACATTACATCGTAATTATATATCTTTGCCATTGTCGATTTCTCCTATAATCTTTTGTTTGGTAAAGAAGTAAGCAGTGTCTGGATTTGCAGTGCTTTACTTCTTTATATAAATTGCTGACCGCAAAAACGTAGCAGAAAAAATCCTCTTTTCCAAAACATACTGCATCGGTATAGTTGCCCACTTTGCATGCATAAATGGCCTAATTTTAAAGGATACATTAATTGTCCAGAGGTATGCAAATATATCCATAAACCATTTTGATTTTCCTTTTGTTGAATAATGTCAAGCTACAGCCGACGCCCATGTGGGCATCGACTGAGGACTGAAGCATGTTAGGAATAGTTCGACGATGATCTGTTTTCTGTGTGGGGTATTTGTGTGTGCGGGTGTGGGGGCTTGGGGGTGTGTTTGGCTGTTTAGAAAATTGGGAATATTTTTTTGTGGTGGGGTAGATTATTGTGCATGTGTATGCGGTGCACTATGCAGTGCGTTGTGTATTCATAGTTAAGCCCTCCTTTACCGTATACACATGCCTTTCTTTTGTGTCTCCGATTTTCTCTCCCCTTTTTGTGAGTGCCTGTTGTGTGGCATAAAAAAACGGTCTCCTTTTGAAAGAAGACCGTTTCAAACGAAAAGTCACTTTTGTGATGTTGTTTATTTTTCCAGTGCCGCTTTGGCCTGTTTGACGTATTCCGAGAATGCCGCGGGGTCGGCGATTGCGAGTTCGCTGAGCATTTTGCGGTTGATGTCAATGTTCGCTGCGGCAAGTCCGGCGATGAGTTTGCTGTATGAGAAATCTTCGTTTCTTGCGGCTGCGTTGATTCTTGCGATCCAGAGTGCTCTGAATTCGCGCTTGCGTGCTTTACGATCGCGGAATGCGTAGGCGAGGCCACGCTTGACCGTTTCGTTCGCGTTACGGAAAAGTTTTCTTCTTCCGCTGTAAGCGCCCTTTGCCATCTTCATAATTTTTTTGTGGCGATTGTGCGATGCCGGATTGTTCGTTGCTCTTGGCATATTATTACTCCTTGAAAATCAGTAGAAAGTTAATTGTATTGGCGGGTTGTTGTCCCGTGTAAGTTGTTTGTGCTGTTAGGCTTTGCCCAGCATGCGGAGAACTCTACGTGCATCTGCTTCGTGCAAGATGCATGTTCCACGGGCCTGGCGCTTCATTTTTGTTGTTTTCGTAACCAAAATGTGTCTACGAAAAGCGGAGTTTCGTTTCACCTTTCCGGTAGCGGTCAGAGAGAAGCGTTTTGCCGCTGCGCGGTTTGTCTTCATTTTAGGCATAGTTGTCTTTTAGTCCTTCCTGTTCTTGCGTGTGCAAGAGTTATTATTGATTTAGCAATTTACCGTTTTTTAGAGAAGATAAGCGAGTTATACAGATTGTTGATTCTGTTGACAGCGTCGCAGACTGCGACCTCCGCGAGGTCTGCCTGAATCTTGTCAACGAGAGCCTTTGCTCTGTCCTGGTGCGTTCTTTCTCTTCCTTTGTAAAAGAGCGTCACTTTGACCTTGCAGCCATCTGTGAGGAAATCTTTTGCGTGCGTGATTTTCGTCATGTAGTCATGGGCGTCAATCGACGGGCGCATCTTGACTTCCTTGATGTCGATGGTCTTCTGTTTTTTACGTGCTTCGCGTTGTCTACGTTTCTGCTCGTATATGACCTTTTTGTAGTCAACAATTTTGCATACCGGTGGCTTTGCTTCGGCCGCGACTTCGACGAGGTCAAATCCTGCCTCGGCTGCCATCCGCAGTGCATCAGCCAACTTTACTACGCCGGCCTGTTGATTGTTTTGGTCAATCAGTCTTACTTCAGGACTCCGAATGTCCTCATTAATTCGGATGCTGTCTTTAATAGTCGTATTCCTCGATTTAAAGCGATAATTGCGGTGTCGGTTCAACGAAAAACCCGGGGATGAAATCGGGCGTGTTTGCCATCGGTTCCATCCCCGGGTCTCAGTTGTGGGGCAGTCCCTATGCGGGAATGCGCACGCTGTTCCGTGGTTACCCCGTTAACAGATTTGCATCGTCGCGAGGTGAGGAGTCGATGGTTCGAGCCCTGCTTCATACGGGTGTTTGTGTTGTTCAAACACCATTGCTGTTTTTTGTTTACCTTTTGTGTGGCTATCTATTCAGAAAGTCACGCAAAAACTATTTGCTCTGCGCGGGCTTCATCAGTTCTTTTTTGACGCCTTCGGCCTGCGAACGTGCCTTTTGAATCGATTGAGTTGTTGTATTCTCGAGGGTTTTCTTGGCGTCTTTGATAGCCTTCTCCGTCGTCGCGACGGCGCTCTTGGCGGCCTTCTCGGCCTTCTCCTTTTGCGTCTGCGTCACATTGCTTAACGTTGTCTTCGTCTGCGTTGTTATTTTGATGACTTCGTTCTTCGCTTTAGTCGCAAGCTGCGGAGTCACGAGTTCCATTTTGATTCCCTCGGCGTGAGTTTTTGCGGTGTCAATCGTTTGCACCGTCGTATTCTCAATCACTTTTCCGGCATCCTTGATTGCTTTTTCGGCGTTATCCTTTTGGACTTTGACATCCTTGAGCAGGGAGCTTTGCGTCTTGTTCACCGACTGCTGCGCCTTGTCGTTTGGCTTCTGGGGAGTTTTGAGTTCGGCCTTGACGCCCTTGGCTTGCGCCTTAGCTTTATCGACAGATTGCGCGGTTGTATTCTCGATTGTTTTCACTGCGTCCTTAGCGGCGTTCTTCGTCTTGCTTGCGGTTTTCTGCGAGATGTCTTTGACCTTCTCGGCTGTGTCCTTGGCTGCGGTCGTTGTTTTCTTGATAAGTTTGCCCGGCGCGTCAAGAAGAGTCTCGGCATTGGCAATGCCTACAGTTGCAATCATCATGGCGATGGCGGCGCCGATGAGCAAGTTGTAGTGTTTGTTTTCTTTCATCATCGTTCCAGTCTCTTTTCGTTTTATTCGTTCGTAGTAATAAGTACAAAAAAACGGGTTGATTGCGTGACATAAAAAAGCAGCGGAGGCTTGTTTAGCTTCCGCTGCCGAATAGTTCATTTCGGTTCAATTAGAACTGTTGATTGTAGACGTTTCTGATTCTGTCGATTGAAGGCTTCAGCGTGTAGATTGGTCCGGGTCCTCCGCCGACACGCACGAGATCGCCGATGCTCTTTGTTCCGTTTGTCGGGTCATAGTCGACGCCGTATTGGTTTGTGGCCAGTCCGGTCTGCGCTCCACCGTAGTACTGCATGCCATCGGGTCCGGCAGATGCCAGACGCCATCCGGCACCGGATGTGATGGCGGCTGCGCGTTTGCTTGTCTCCTTCTCGAAGTCAAACGCCGAGATGTAGTCGTAGGTGTCATATTCGTTGGTGCTGACGCCATGGCGCGACATGTTCTTTTCGAGAACAAATGGGTCACGGAGTACAGTTGTTACATACGCAATCGGTGTCGTAAGTCTGATGAATCTTGCGCTGACGGCGGATGCGACTTCGGGATAGAAGAGGCTTCTGCCGGCGACGGCTGTTGCCGATACCCAGCAAGTCATGGGTTTGTTGTTGTCCACGGTGTACGATTCGATTCCTGTGGCGAGAGTACGTAGGTCAGATTGTACGCGGCTGACCTTTGCGCGTGTTTGCGCTTCGAGGAAGTTGGGGACGGCGATAGCTGCAAGAATCGCGATGATAGCAACAACGATAAGCAGCTCGATCAAGGTAAATGCCTTTTTCATTCTAAAACAAATCTCCTATAAAACAAATAATGAAGTATGATTGTTTCATGCTTGTTTTACATTATATAAGAAAGTGCGCTGTTATGCAAGGATAAAAGCGCACAAAAAAACCATTATTTTTGCAGAAATATTAGTCGGTGAATTTTCCGCCGGGTCCAAAGTACCAAATGTCACCTTTGGAGATTGTTCCGTTGGTTGAGTCATAGGGCGGAACATTCGCGAAATCCGGGACACGGTCGGGTCCGGAGGTGAACATGAGCCAGAGATGATCCGGCACATTCCAGAACGTTTTGCGCACGTTTTCCATCCGTGAACGGACATCTGCGTCAGACAGATCAGAGTCGCCAACGAAGGGGCCGCAGTTCTTGTTGTTACACATGTAGATATAACTGTAGAGCCATGTTCTGTTTTCGTGTGGAACCGTCAGGAATGGGTCAGGTGGGATGGCTGTGATGTAGGCGATGGGCGATGTGATGACGCCCAATCTTGCCCAGACGATTCCGCCCGAATTGACGAACGTCGGCGAGGCGACACCCGAGCCTCCGTCATTGGGATAGCTGGTGTTGTCGACTCTGTAAGATTCGAGCGCCGTTGCGATGGTCCGCAAGTCAGATTTGCAACGACTGACTTTTGAGCGTGTTTGTGCCTCGAGGAAATTGGGAACCGCGATGGCTGCAAGGATTGCGATAATGGCAACCACAATAAGCAATTCAATGAGTGTGAATGCGTGTTTCATATGATGTCTCTTGAAATAAATATATTTTATTATAACGTTATCATAGCACAATTATCAACACCTGTCAAATAAAAAATGAATTATTTGAACACAAAATGAACGACACGCAAAAGCGCCTTCCACGGGTGAGGTGGAAGGCGCTTGTTACTTGGTGAAATGTCGTCCTACAGCTTCTCGAACAAGTCGTCATCGAGCTGATCGGGGCTGATGTTGAGTACGGGCATCGTCTCGGGTTTGTCCGCTCTTGGCTCCGACGGTGTTCCATTGTCGGCCGCCGTGTTATTCTCCGAGCGTCCTCTGTTTCCGTGGTCGCGTCTGTTTCCACGGTCACGTCCTCTACCACGGTCGCCTCTGTCTCTGTCCCTGTTACCGCGTTCGCGTCTTTCTCCGCCTTCCGGCTTGGGGTTAGCGGCTTCCATTTCGGCGAGTTGTTCCGGGGTGTAGATAGCCTGCTTGCGGGAGAGTCTGACTCGTCCTTTTTCGTCGATGCCGATGACCTTGACGGTGAGCTCGTCGCCCATCTGGCAGACATCGGTGACTTTGTTGACCCGGTGCGGTTCGAGTTCGCTGACGTGAACCATTCCGTCCTTGCCGGGCATGAGTTCGACGAATGCGCCGAAGTCTTCGATGCGCACGACTTTGCCGGTATAGATTTGTCCGACTTCGGGTTCAGCGGTGATACGCTTAATCCAGTCAGTCGCGGCCTGTTTCGCCTGCAAATCTGCGCTTGCGATGAGGACTTTACCGTCGTCCGTGATGTCGATTTTGCAGCCCGTCTGCGCGACGATTTCGCGAATGACCTTGCCGCCGGTGCCGATGACGTCGCGAATCTTTTCGGGATTAATCCAGATAGTATCGATACGTGGTGCGTACTTGCTGAGGTCTTCTCTGGGCTGAGTGATACTCTCGGCCATCTTGCCAAGAATGTGCTTACGTCCGAGCTTGGCTTGGGCGAGGGCTTTCTCCATGATTTCGAAAGTGATACCTTCGATTTTGATATCCATCTGCAGGGCTGTGATTCCGTCCTGAGTTCCGGCGACCTTGAAATCCATGTCGCCGAGGTGGTCTTCGAGTCCCTGAATGTCGCTGAGAACGGCGTATCCGTCCTCTTCTTTGATGAGGCCCATGGCGATGCCGGCTACGGGTGCCTTGATTGGGACACCACCGTCCATCAACGCGAGGCAGCCTGAGCAGACCGATGCCATGGATGATGAGCCGTTCGACTCGAGAATTTCGCTGACGAGTCTGATGGTGTATGGGAAATCATCATGATTCGGAATGATAGGTTTGAGCGATCTTTCCGCCAATGCGCCGTGACCGATTTCTCTTCTTCCTGGTGCTCTGATGGGGCGGACTTCGCCGACGCTGTAAGACGGGAAGTTATAGTGCATGTAGTAGGTATGCTCGCCCTTTTCTTGCAGGGTGTCGATTTCCTGTGTATCTTCGCCGGTCCCGAGCGTGAGAACGCCGAGCGACTGTGTTTGTCCGCGTGTGAAAAGCGAAGAACCATGTGTTCTGGGCAGGACGCTGACATCTGTTGTGATGGGTCTGATTTCGTCGAGCTTGCGGCCGTCCGGGCGGATGCCCTCATCGAGGACTTTGCGTCTCATTGACTTTGCGTAGGCGTCCTCGAAAATGGACGAGATGAGTTCTCTTCCTTCGGGGTATTCGTCGGCGAGTTCGTCAATGATTGATTCACGTGCGTCGTCAAGCGCTTCGCCACGTGCGACCTTCTCGTAAATTTCCGAGATTTTCGCGAACTTTGGCAAGCTGAGTCTTGCGATTTTTTCTTGCAGTGTTGTGTCAGGAATATTCTTGACATACTCCGACTTTGGTTTTCCAACCATCTCGCGGAATTTTTCCTGCGCTTCGCAGATTTTCTTGATTGCTTCGTGCCCGAATCTGAGTGCTCCGAGCATCTGCTCTTCGGTGAGCATCTTTGCTCCGGACTCGACCATCACGACGGCATTTTTTGTTCCTGCCACGACGAGGTCGAGCAAGAGTTCGTCCTGCTTGTCCAACGTTGGATTCAGGATGTAGTTTGTTCCGTCAAAGCCGACACGCACACCGGCGATGGGCTTTTCGAAAGGAATGTTGCTGATGATGAGCGCTGAGCTTGCCGCAATCATTGCGACGAGGTCGGGGTTGTTGACTCCGTCGTAGCTGAGCACGGTGCAGAATACCTGGACTTCTTGCGTGAAACCGTCCGGGAACATTGGTCTGAGCGGTCTATCGATGAGACGTGATGTCAGGATTTCCTGCTGTGATGGGCGGTTTTCTCTTTTGAAAAATCCACCGGGAACCTTGCCATTCGCGTACATTTTCTCGCGATATTCGACCGTGAGAGGGAAGAAGTCGAGAGGCTCGGGTCTTGGCGGAGCCATAACGACGGCGGCGAGCACGACGGTTTCGCCGACTTGCGCGACGACAGAACCGTTAGCCTGCTTGGCGACTTTACCAGTGCCAAGGGAAAGGGGCGTTGCCCCAAAGTCAACCGTAATCTCTTGAGAGATCAGGTGTCCGTTCGTATTTTCGGACATATAATTTGTTCCTTTTATTTTGAGTCAGCCGTGCATATTCAAAGGCGTTCGCAGTTGATTGCACGGTCAGCTTTAATTGTTAAGGTTAAATGGACACTCATGTTCACAAGCGTGAAATTAGCGTGATGTCGGTGTCCCGTTGCTGAAAATTCTGTTGTTCGCCGATTGATTATTTCTTTGAATTCCGGCGAGCGAGGCATCGTTATCGGGTGCCTCTTCCGCCGCCATCCAAAGTATTCAGGCGCCATGTCCAAAGAACATAACAGCTTCAAGACGCATGACCTCATGTGCTTTTCAAGCGAGGTAATGATGCCATTGCAACCTTATGATTATTTGCAAAAAAACGGGTGTTCTATTCAGTGTTATGCCCAGAATCGGTGTTAATTCTGGGGCGCTCTGATGAGCGCGATATGCTCGTTAATGGCGTTATAATGCGCCATATACGCTTCGATGGACATTTTGCCCGCGAAAAGAGCCGGGGCGTCCTGCCAAAGAGGCGTCATCATCTGGATAATCTGCGGCGTGACACGGCTGATGAGCTTTTTGTTGAAGTAAGTGATATGGAACGCCGTGGGGATTCCCATCACTTTATCATCCTGCTTGGAGTTGAACCCGTGAAGCTCGATGGGCACGATAGCCGTTTTGTTGTTCTTGTGGAAGTTGTAAATATTCAGGTGCTGAGACACTCTCTGGTGGCTGTTGCTCATGGTGAACATACGACTCATAATCGACACGATCCACCACGTTCTGTCGCGGCCCGTGTATTTGATGTCGAGGTCGTTGCTGTATACGAAGAATATGAGCACAGGTCTGGAAGCGGGCATTTTGCGGACGAGCGAATAGAGAACATCCAGTCCGTCGTTCGAGTAGAGGCCGCCGTCAGAGATTTGTAGCCAAGGCGAGCGGAGCGTTTCGCTGTCGATGGCGTACACGCCCGTTTGCGGGACTCTGTCTCGGTAGACTTTGAGGTTGTACGGTGGCAGGAACAGGGGATACGCCGCGCTTGCCGCGATGGCGTCGCCGACTCTGAACGTCCCGATGTCGCTGCCGAAGTCCTCGAAATGCATGGGCTTGAGTGCGCTGTTGGCGACAGGCTCACGTCTTCCGATAGAGTAGAGTTTGAGGGTTTCGTTATCCATAGCCATGGGCATTTGAGACGGCGCGAGGTAGGTCATGACGAGTCTCTGCCCGTTGTTGAGCGTTGTTCCGTTCGCGATGAAAACAGGAGGTTTGTTGCCGACGGGCGCTTCAATCCATTTTTGCTGCAAGTCGTTGAATGTCAATTTGCGGTTTCCGTCACCGAGTGTTCTTGCCATGACTTTTGCCAAAACATCCGTGCGGTTGCGGCTGCTCGTCAAGAGTCTGGCTGTGGATGGCGGATAGAGAAGCACACGGCTGATTCCTCGGAATTCGAGGTTCGAGCTCATCGCGTCCTTGAATTTATCAAAGAAATCCGGTTCGTAGCGTTTTTCGAAGTTTGCGCAATAGTACGCGCTTGACCAACATCCGCCCGAAACACCGCTCATGACATCGATACAATCAAGCAAGGAACGTTTCTTTCCCCATGGGTCAGGAATCTTCGCAAGCTGTTCAAGAACGGACGCGTGGAAGTAGGCCATTCTGCTGCCGCCGCCCGAAACGGCCATCATGACAATCGGGTCGTTTGGGTTTGGTGAACCGAATGGTACTGGTTGACGCATCGTTTGCGGGGTGAGGGGGTCGTTGACACCATCAATGGCATCGAAAACCGCGTCGCCGGGCATCTTGAGAAGTCGTGATACGGCGTTAAACGCAGTCACAGTGCTCTTGACAGCTTTTTGATTTCCGTCGAGCAAGATATCGCCCGCGAAATCTTCGGCGTCGTAAATGGAACTGTGCGCGTCCTGAAGAGTGTTATAGGTCACGTTTCCGGTTTGCGTTACGACGTTCTGGATATTTACGGATTCGTTGCTCGGTTGTGCCTGCGTAAGTCCTAAGACGGGCATGACCATTGCTGCCAGCACAGTAATGGCGATTCGGGTTCTCAACATATATGATGCTCTACTTTCTACAAACTTCCAGCTTTAGCTAATGCGAATCAGTCACGAAAATGCGACGGATATAAATCTTCAAATACGACATCGTTCTTTTCAGTTTCGAGGTAGTTCTCGGTAAGTTCGACAATGTCCATCTCGGTCAGTGTCAGTTCAAACGTGTCCTTGAACAGTTCGGTGAACATGTCGACGGCTTTTCTCGATTGCGATGAAAAAAAGACCGTTCCTGATTGGAAATTCCAAACCATTTCGTAGACGGCTACCTGAGGTGCGATGGCCTCGAGCATTTTGGTACGCAGTTCTTCGCGCAACTCCGAGACACGTTGCGTGGTCGGTTTCTTGCCCTTGAGTTCCTGCCGGAGCACACGCAATGCTTGACTGAGTTCCGCCTTGTAGAGAATGGAGGAAATCGTTTTTTTGTCGACACGAATTCCCAACACGATATAGTCACCGGCGAATGCTTTCTCGATGGTTACACGTGCGTTTGTCGGGTTGTCATAGGCGACCCAACCAATGGAGATTTCTTCGTGCTTTTTGGGGTTAATCTCCTTGAAGGCAAACCGTTCCAAACGTGAAGTTGCGACGGTGTGAAAGTCTTTGGGGATTTCCTCATTGACCATAAACCGTGTGTAACTTGCTCCGCCGTTAATTAAGCCCATCGTTCATCCATTCCTTAGTATCAAGGCACAATGCCAAAAATATAACTACAACCGGGATGTCACTACCTTGGCTTCTATTTAGGCAAATATTGTTTGATGCCGTCGACCTGAGTTCTGACGACCGCTCTGTTTCCGCGGATGCCGGCTTCGGGTGTGATGGTGAGCTTAAGTTTTTTCGAGACGGCTTTGGGGATCCACTGCTTGAGCACATCGGCCGCGATTGTTGCCTGTTCGGGGGACTCGCAAGCGGCCGAGAGTTCGAAAATGGTGGTGTCGGCGCTTTGGATGTCGATGCCGAGTCTGAGCCACTGGATCGAATCGAGATTGACCGCACGTGCCGCGAAGTCGTTTGCCATTTCTTGTCCAAGGCCGGGCGAATCGACTTCTTCCTCGACCCACTTGAGGAGGCTGCGAATACGTCCTGCTCTGTTGCCCATGATGATTGTCGCGTCTTCAGTGGCGGCGGGGCGTTCGATGTCCATTTGTTGGATTGTTTTCTGCATTTCAGGCGAGAAAACAGCCGCTGCGGCCTGCGTTGTCGAGAGGTCTTTGCCGACTCCGACACCGTTGGCGAGTTCTGCCAGTCGTGTGTTGTCCGCGCCGAGGACGAGAGTTTTCTTGCCGATGGCCGCGGCCCATTTGCCGTTGTCGATGCTCAGGATTTGAGCGCCGTTATCATCGCGGAGTTTCGTTTTCTTATCCGTTTTGGCGATGCCTTGCAACAGCGAGCGCAAGAAGTAGCGTGTCGCCGCATTGGCAGGTTGAATGACTCCGTAAGCAATCCACTGACCGGAGTCGGATTCGTCGACGAGAATTGTTCCCTGCGGAATGATGAACTTCTCGGCGAATTCCGAGGATTTGATGGCAGAGACGAGTTCGGGGGCTTTGACGGAAACGATTGAGTTCAACATCTCGGAGACGCCTTTATCCTCCACATTGAATCTGACTTCGCCATAGAGCGCTGTGTTGGGATTTGCCATTTGCTCGCGGGTGACCGGAGGTGTCGACTTCAAGGATATGATGAGCAAGATTGCCAAAGCAAGGAGGATGCTTCCGATAACAACAAGGCACCCGCATGCGCATCCCCAGCGGCGACGAGTGTTTGTTGCTTCCTGTGTCATAGAGTAGGCCATTATCCAAATCCCTTTCAGTGGTGATACGAATTGATGTTTCTAATTAAATACAAATGGTTGGTCGGTTTCACTAATAACATTTGGGGAGTTCTTGGTTGGCCAGTCTTGTGAATGTTCCGCGCAGAAGTCTGTCAAACACGAGCGGCGCGATTTGCCCCGCAGAGGTCACTTGTCCGTTTGAGTGGTGCGGGTTCAAGTCGAGTCTGTAGTTCGCGGCGCTGAGCCATCCCGTCCAGAAATAGAGCCAGTCGACGATTGGAGTGACGCATGGTTTTAGCCCGGGGGCATCGTCGGCGTGTGCCTCGATGAAGGCGTTCGCACCGGCTTCGCTATCCCATATCGGCAGGAGAGGTTGGCCGGTGTCCGTGGCCAGTCGCGCGGTTCGCCATTCTTGTTGAACAGTCCAGATTTTGTTGAGTCCGGTGGTACGCATGGCTACGGCGAGCCGTGAGTCTTCCATTGCTGCCATGCTGGCGGCGCCGCAGAGTTTGCATCGGCACTCGCGGTTTGTGGCACGTTTGCATCCCGCGGCGAGAGTGCCGAGGCGGTGTCGCAGGGCACGAGCAATCTCGACTTGTTTGGCGAAGACATGGGCGGTGCATGACACGAAAGGCTGATTCGGCGCGGGGCATGGGGAGATGCGGAAGTTTGAGCGTTCGAATTGTTCGATGCCTTGCGTCAGAAACTTTTCGAGCGAAATCGGGTAGGGATTGCAGTTTTTGGCTTCGTCCCGTGCGAAGAATTCCGCAGACCCAAGCGATGGCCATACGAGTACAAGCGTCTGTTGCTTGTCGTCGCAATGCGTGAGAGGCGTTTTTGTTTTTGCGTCAGCCAGTGCCCAGAGTTCGTTTGTCGCGACCGCAGAAAAAATCGAGTACCAGAAGCGGTAGCCACCGTTGAGTTCGCCGATGTTTTCTGCCGGATGCGCTTCAAAATACACAATCATGATTTGTTCCTCGCGTCCAACAGCTTTATGGATAAATACAACTTTTTGCGCAAAGAAACGCATGAGTTCGTGTCTGCCCATAGGGAACAGGCCGTGCGACACCGTGAGGCTGTGGTGACGCACGGCTACTGTTGACGATATTCTTTAGAGTTTGAGCATCTCGGATACTTGGGCGACATCCTTGTCGCCGCGCCCGGAGAGGTTCATCAATATGATGTGATCTTTGGGGAGCTTGGGGGCGTTCTTGATGACATAGGCCGCCGCATGCGATGATTCGAGTGCGGGGATGATGCCTTCGGTGCGTGAGAGTTCCATGAAGGCGTTGAGAGCTTCTTCATCGGTGACCGCTTCGTAATACGCCCGTTCCGTGTCCTTGAGGTAGCTGTGCTCGGGGCCGACACTTGGATAGTCTAAGCCCGCGCTGATGCTGTAGGCGGGCGGAACATCGCCGTTTTCGTCCTGCAAGACATAGGAGTAGCTGCCGTGGAGTACCCCGGGACGTCCAAGGGTGAGTGTCGCCGCGTTGTCGGGTGTGTTGATGCCCTTGCCGGCGCCTTCGATTCCGACGAGGCGGACGCCTTTGTCCTTGACGAACCCGGCGAACATTCCGATGGCATTGCTGCCACCGCCGACGCAAGCGACGACGGTGTCGGGGAGTTTGCCGACGGTGTCAAGCATTTGCTGACGCGATTCGCGACCGATGATCGACTGGAAGAATCTGACCATTTCGGGGTAAGGATGCGGACCGACCGCCGAGCCGATGAGGTAGTGGGTTGTCTCGGCGTTGGCGACATAGTCTTCGAGGGCTTCGTCAACAGCGTCCGACAACGTGGCGGTGCCGCGGGTGACGCTGACGACTTTGGCTCCGAGGAGCTGCATGCGGAAGACATTCAGCTTCTGGCGGAGAATATCTTCGGCGCCCATGTAGATGATGCATTCAAGACCGAAAAGAGTGCAGGCCGTTGCTGTCGCGACGCCGTGTTGACCGGCGCCTGTTTCGGCGATGACGCGTTTTTTGCCCGAGCGTTTGGCAAGCAGAGCTTGACCGATTGCGTTGTTGAGTTTGTGCGCTCCGGTGTGGCAGAGGTCTTCACGCTTGAAAAAGATGCGTGCTCCACCGAGTTTCTGTGTGAGGCGTTTGGCCTCGTAGAGGTTTGTGGGGCGCGCTACGATGTTGTGGTAACAGTCGGTGAGTTCCGCAATGAATGCCGGGTCTTTCAGGCATTTCTTATAGAGGTCGTTGAGTTCGTCAAGAACCTTCTGTAGCGTAGGCGGCACATAGCTGCCTCCGTAAAGTCCAAAGCGGCCTTCTTCGTTGGCTTTGATAGTAGATGCGTCGATTGTAGCGTGATGCTGTGTCATGATAGTATTTTCTCCAATGGTTTATATAGGTATATTTAGGCACACTTCAAGTGTGCATGATAAGTCAACAGTACGCAGTTATGCGTGTGTTATGTTGTAGGTAAAGACTGACTTGCTAAGGTCAGTACGACTTATTGCTCGATGCCGAGCAGAAGGCGGATGAAATCCGCTCCTTGGAGATTGGGCCATCGCCCTTTGGCGCATGATGCTTCACCATAGTCTAACACGAAATCCGGGACAATGCCGGGCCCCATTATCGCGAATGGAACAGGCCGATGCACATGGGTGCGTAACTTGACGGGTGTTGGATGGTCGCAGAGCACGGCAAACCGCGTCTGTTCGGGCGCGTTGTCCATAACGCGTTTGAGCAGACGATGGTCGAGATCCGTGATGGTGCGGATTTTGAGTTGCATGTCCCCGTCGTGTCCCGCTTCGTCCGGTGCTTCCACATGAACATACACCAAGTCGTTTGTCTTGAGGGCTTCGATGACAGCGTCAGCTTTCCCCTCGAAATTCGTATTCCACAGGCCCGTCACTCCTTCGACCCGTGGCGTTTGCATTCCGGCAATCTTGCCGATGCCACGGATAAGGTCGACGGCACAAACCACAGCGCCCTTGACGCCGTAGAGTTCCTCGAAAGTCTTCATGCTGGGGCGTTTGCCGATGCTCCATGGCCAAATGCTGTTGGCCGTTTGTTCGCCGCGTTTGGCGCGAGCGATGTTGACCGGATGCTTTTCGAGTACCGGCCATGAGGCACGAATCAAGTCGCGCAGGAGTGTCGCTGTTTCTTCGCCCTCGGGCGCTGTGGCGCGGGGCATGAGCGGTTCGAGCGGTTTATCCGGATTGTCGTGCGGTGGGGTAAGTTCGACGCATTTGCTCGCAGGTCTCGTAATCTGGAGGACATGACGATACGAAACGCCCGAATGGAAAATGATTCCGGGGAATTTTGGTTCGAGTTCCTCTTTGAGCGCGAGCACCAGTTGGCGCGATTCCTCTGTCGAGATATTGCCGGCGCTGTGCGTGATAATTTTTCCGTCGGCTATATGAATCGTGTTCATTCGTGCGGCCAAATCTGTAGGGGCAAGTTCGACTCCGATGGCGGCAGCTTCGAGCACGCCGCGTCCTTCGAGACTGGAGCGTGGGTCGTAGCCCAGAACGGACAAATTCGCGACCGTAGAATCCGGCTTCATCCCCTCTGGGACCGTGTCGAGCAATCCACAGACACCTTCTTTGGCAATGCGGTCCATACAAGGCTTGTCTGCTGCTTCAATGATGGTCTTGCCGCCAAGCTCTTCTTGCTTGTCGTCAGCCATTCCGTCGCCGAGAAATATTACGTATTTCATCTTTGTATGTCCGCTACTCCCTTCAAAAAGTGTGTTACGTCGTGAATGATATAGCTTAATCATATATGATTGTCGCGTGAAAATAGTTTACAAAAAAAGTGTCAATCTGATGATTGGCACTTTCGTTTACTGTTCTGTTCAGTTGTTTATTTTCTTGGTTTCGGCTGAATCAGTGTGAGTTTTCCCAGTGCCTTGTTCATCTCGATGAATAAGGCATGCCAGTCGACTTGTGTTTTCGAGAAAGTGGCGTCGCTCATGCTGTGTACGGCCGCGAGCGATGGTGTGTCGCCGAGAACCTTCAGCACGGATTCGGTCGGGTTCTTCATGAAGGGAACAACCGCTTCGTGGAATCTAAAAAGATTCACAGTGATGTTCTGAATCGTATCTTCGAAGGCTTGTTCTTCCTGAGCGGTGAACTTGCGCTCAGGTTCTTTCTCCGCAAAAAACTGAAAGAGATTCTTCCACAACACTGCGAAGTCTTTGACGACTTGCAATCTGTATTGCGGTGATGTAAATTCTTTCATACTTTTAGTTGCCACTTTAATTTGTTCTCCTAATAATAGCGGAATTACTTATCTGCTTTTTTCGATTGTTTCTCAGGCTTAGGCGCTTTGGGTTTCTTCGGGCCGGTTTTGAACAATCCAAGTTTGATGAAGAAATACGCCATCGTAATCAGAATTCCAATGATTGTGAGAATTTCTGCTTGTATGACTATGTTCGTAAAATCCATAATTGTTCAATCCTTCTAGTCTTAGTTCCTCATTTGAGACTCCCGAGCATCGATTATGTTCGGGAATCTCATTGGTAAGGTTTAGTAGTTGACGATCTTGTCGGCTTTGAAAACTTGCTTGCGTGCTTCTGCGTCGATGCTTCTGAACTGGAGTTCAGCACGAAGTCTCTTGGCCTTGTTGAGTTGGTCATATGCTGTGTCGATGACGTCATCCGCGCCTACTCCGTCAAACTGATCCATGACATAGAGCTTCTGGAAGTTCATGGCGGATGTGCGAGCATACTGGACGCACTTGACAACTTGCTCATGCATACCTTCTTTGCCCTTGGGCGGTGCAAGATGGATGGTGCGGAGGTAGATGTTGTTGATTGTATCGAAGTATTCGTTGGGGTTCATTCTGCCCGAGAGCGAGATGCTTGCACGCGCGCCTGTAGGCGATGCGACGAGGCGCTTCAGGAAGGCCGGGCCCGTCTCGATGACGTTTGTGAATCTGACAAAGGCGTCATCGAGTTGGTCAAAGATTTCGGTGACAGCGTCAAAGTAAACTTGTTCTTGCATCGTAAGCTCGACTTCATCAACCTTCTCGATGGCTTTTCTCATCCCATTATAGGATGAACCATAGGACTTGTTGCGGAAGTCAATGACCGAGTTATTCATGAACGACTTGGCATCGTCGATGGCCTGAGCGGAATAGCTTTCTGCTCCGGCATCAAGCAGCGCGTTGAGTCTGTCTGTCTGCTGCGAAAGGTTCTGTTCGAGAATCTGTGGTGTTGTCTCGATGACACGTGCGAGGCTTGCTTCGATGTCGTTGAGCTTAATCTCGACGGCGTCAAAGTTTCTTGTGTTATATTCGCATCTTGCGTCATGGAGTTCTTCCACCAGTCTCTTGACCTCGACCGGGTTGAACCAGTTTGCGCCTGCGCTTGTGGCGTTGTTCAGGGCTTTGTAGAGGTTATCGATTCTTTCTTGGAAGGTCCAATCGCGAGCGTGATCAAGCGCGAGTTGCGATTGATAGACGGCAAGCTTTGCGACTTCCTGTCCTTCGAGTCTGCATTCGGGTCTGGAACTCTTGAGAAGTCCTTCCGCGAGGTCTGCGTTGATTTGCGAGTCGGTGAGCAGTGGATGCTGTGACATGTTTCCGCCATAGCGCAGTGCAAGCGCTCCGGTCTCACGTGCTTTGACGACGTTGTAATTGCGTGCCTTTTCGGCGGCTTCAACGGCTCTCTGGCTGACTTCGTAAGCCTGAACGTTATTGCCGGCGTTAATCATTTTCTGTGCTTCGGAAATGAGATTTGCGGCCTCGTTCATCGCTGCGGGCGCGAACATTTGGCTACCGGCGCTCTTGGCCATATTCATCTTGTTGCGAGCATTGGAGAGGTTGGTCTGTGCGGCTTTGCGTGATGCTTTGCTTTCGGCTTCGAGCACAGTGCGCTGTGCGCGAACGGCGGCTTCGTAAGCTCCGGCGTAATCCTGAGCTTCGAGTTTCCGCTGCGATTCTTGGATGGCAGTTTTGGCATCAGCGATTGACGCGGGGTAGTACTTGCGAACATGCTGAATGCGGATTTCGTCGTTGATGAGCGCGTCGACCTGACCCCAAAGTCCTCTGACTGTTGTGGATTGGTCTTCTTGCGCGGGCTGCGTTTGCTGAACGACAAACGGTGCGCCTTCGGTCGGCTTCTCATAGGATTTGCCCGATACGTTTTCCGAGAGCGGGTTGTTTGTTGTTGCGGCTGCGGGAACAGCATTGGTCACAGGCACACCGGGGACATCCAGTCCGCCGCCGAGCATGCTATCGTATCTGTTCGTGTCGCTGCCACCGGGTGTTCCGTCATAGATATCGCCTGTCACAAGTCTGTTGACCATATGTTCGCTGCGATTCTGTTCGACGTTCGTTTTGCGAATCATTTCCTGCTTGATGTTCTCGATGTACGAGCGTGCGCAAGCAGCGGCTTCGACCGCATTACGTGTTTGTTTCTGGTCGAGCAACGCTTGTGTGTTGACAATCATCTTGTTGATTTCGGAGACCTGTACAGGCGCGAGCGCGATGGCTTGTTGTCTTTCGAGAACGCTGAGTTCGTTCTGCACTCTGAGAAGCGTGTAGCGAGCGGTGACTCCGTAGGTGTCATCTTCGACTTTAGCGGCCTGAGTCGAGGCCAATTTTCCGTCCTCGATGGCTTTGCTATACTTTTTGATTTCGCGAGCCTGAGTTGCGCCGGAGAGCATCTTTTCGGCTTCGTCGAGTCTGGCTCCGAGGTTTGCTTCATTGATAAGTCTTCTTGCTTCAGCGCTGGCCCAGAGTTGGTCGTTCGAGAAAACTTCATTCATGCGTGAGTAGGTTTTCTTGGCGATTGCTTCGACGGCTGTTGCCTTTTCAATTTCGTTAAACGCCAAATCATTGAACGCTTCGTCCATTCTTGCAAGCTCGGCAAGAGCATCATTAGCGGTGAGCTTGGCGCTTTGGAATTCGTTATTAGCGAAGAGGTCTTCGGACTTCTTAATCATTTCCGTGACAGAAGAAATACGTCCGGGAATGTACTTTTCAATCTTTTCGTCCTCGAACTTAGCCTTTTGAGTGTTAGCCTTGGCGATCTTGTCTCTGGCGCTTTCGATGCGTGATTCATAGACGAGACGTTGCGCGTCGCCGCGAAGTTTTTCGGCGGAAGTGATAGCGGTGTCATACTGCTTATCCCAGAAGGCAGCGAGCGTTTCGGTCATGAGATTCTGGCATGTGGTCAGATTTTCACGGGCGAAGAGATTTGCTTCGTTCTCAATGGCTTCATCCATCGACTTCTGAGCTTGCTGCAGGAGATCCTCACAGTTTCTCTTCTTCGTTTCGGCGATCGCTTCGTGGGTTTGCGTCACCGTTGCGGTCATATCCGCGAAAGCTTTTTTATACTGTCTTTCCTTCACGACGGCGTTCGTATACTTGACGATTTGTTCGTCGAGCAAGTTGAGTGCTGTCGCGTTATAGACGGATGCCTTTGCCTTGTCGAGACTATCGCGCAAGTCCTTGAGTTCTGCGAGACGTGTGTCTGCAGCGGCCTTCTTGGCGGCCATAAGGATTACGACATCATTCTGGATTTCAGCAGAAATCTTGATTGTCTTTTCGAACTTTTGCTTCGAGTAAGCGGTATCCATGTCAAGCGATGCTTTTTCGGCTCTGTCAAACAGGGGTTGGTTTTCCATCGGTCCATCGTTCGCCCGTGCGACCTCCATTGACTTTTTGGCTGCGTCAACTTCGTCCGCTGCGAACTGTGCAGTTGCGCTTTCCAGTGCGGATTTTGCCGATGCTACGGCTTCCTTCGCTTGCGCTTTAGCTCCGTCCGCGTCATCTCCGGAATATGCTTGTTGAGCATTTTTGAGAGCGGAGTTGGCGGCCTCGAAACTTGACTTACTTTGGTCGTACTTTGGAGCATTCCAAAGCATGGCCTGGTGGATTAGCTTTTCGGCTTTATCCATATCCCATTTAGCCAATTGTTTACCGCATCCTGTAAACGAGATGCATGCCACGACAATCATAGTCGTTGTCAAGGCTGTTTTGCTGGAGTTCAGACACTTACCCACGGTGGTCATCCTTCTTTCTATTTGCGACTTCATTTTAGCTTTATTATTTTCCATAATCAAAATTTAGTTTACTTCGTCATCATATAATATGCCGTCGCCGCAAGCGCGATGAGTACGACAATCGATATGATCGTTTTCTTTTTCTTCCCTGCGGCATTCTTATTCTTGTCGCCGCCTTTGACATTCACTTCCGCTTTGACTCTTGTTGACGAGTCAAACTTGTAACCCTGAGCAATATATTGGAGCGCTCCATGCACTTCAGCGATAGAGAGTCTGACCTTGTGCCATTGCAAGAGGTAAATCTGTCTGTCCTGTGCGGGCTTTTCTCTGATATCGTCGAGCGAATAGATACGCTTGAGCAAGTCAGTCATGAGAGCTGTGTTGAGACTGATTCCCGCGGGCAGTTTTTGCGAGAGTGCCCGCTGGATTTTCGATATTTCTGTTCTCACACGCAAGAAGTTTTGTTCATGCTCCTGCGTGATGGGTTGCATTCCCATCGCATAATGCATGAACTGCCTGACGGTTTTCCAGTCTTCGGCGAGTTTTGCCGACTCTGCGAGCCTGACTTCTTCGGGTGATGGACCTTTCTGTGCCATTCTGTATCTCAGTTTTCTTTAATAAATGTTTTTGCTTCGAAATTGCTTTTCAATGATTTACAATGTTAGTAAGGAAATTATAATATATTGTTGTCTCGTTGTCGTTTTCTGTTAGAAGGCCGCTTGTCCGCCTCCGGCTCCGGGTCCGGCCATGCCGGGTCCGCCCATACCGGGGCCACCCATCATGCCGGGCATTCCGCCGCCCATACCCATGTTAGCTCCCATAGCGCCGTTCGCGTTGTTCGTATTGTTTTCGCGATTTTGCGGAGGAATATAGTTTGTTGGGAGTGGAACACGCACACGTTCTGCTGCAGGATCGGGGATTGTGTCAGGCGCGGTTTCTTCGAGTGCTGCTTCCATTGCGCTTGTGATAAATTGCTTTGAGACTTCAGGTCTGAGAGCCGTGATGGGGAAGCCTTGTCCGGTGATTGCGGAGAGCTTGATTGCTCCGGCGACATATGCTTCGTCCATTTCGGGGACAGATGGTCCACCGGGAATATACACGGGGTAGAAGTCGCTGCGAGGATCTTCGGGATCGATGCGATAGGAGGCGAGGAATCTGTTTTGCCATTCGCGCAGATAATCGTCTCTCATGCGCTGCAACTCCATAATTGTGGGAGGTTGCGCAATGTTCTTTGAGCCGGCCCAAGGCATTGGGTTTGGCTCGGGGTTACCTTCGGAGAGGATGTGCATCAGGAAAAATCTCATGATGCTTTGTGTTTCTTGTGTGTAGTTCGTGGTCTTGCCGGAGGTCGGGTCAATGACGATTCCGCTTCTGCCAAGCTGCAGAGGGGGCGGACCGGTTCTCTCGGCAATCATACTTTTGTAATCAACGACGGTGTTTGGCGCAAGATACTCGACTTGGTGAAGCACACGCAGAAGGAGGACGCGCAGGCGATTCGCTTCGGGGCCGATGACATCCGCGGATGAGATTTTGATATCTCCGTAGACTCCGTCACCCGCGATACCGTTATCCATGATGCCGTCATCCTGCACATTGATGCCTTGCTCAGACATCCATCTTTTGAGGTCTTCCTCTTTTTTATCCTTGTCGACAGGGACTTTGACGACGTTGACATCTTCGAGCATTTGCCCGGTCACTGCGCAGAGCACTCTTTGTCCGAGAAACACAGTGACATACTGTATTTGCGGGTCTCTGGTCGCGATGATTGTGAGAGCGTTAGAGGCTGTGCTTTGTACACCTTGAACAGCTCTCATGAAGCTTTGCATAGGGGAGATTTGCGGCGTGTTATTTGCCATCATGCCGCCCATGCCCATGCCCGCACCCATGCCCGCGCCCCAGTCGCCGATTTGCATTTCGGGACGTTCGACAGTGTTTCCCAACATGTCTCCGCCGGCAGTGCGTGCAGAATACATTTGGAACGTTTTCGCGTAGTCGCTGGCTGTGCTGGCCGCGTTTTTAGCGCGTTGCATGTAGAGCGGGGAATTGATTGCCTGCGATGCTCCCATAGAATCCGAAACTGCCATTGCGGCTGTCGTGTCGAGCAACATTTGTGCATCGCTTGTTGCCGGTAGTAACACCGCGGTTCCGATCGCTGCGGTCATCATCATCCAACGCATCATAGTTATAGTCCCTTCGGTTCAGTTGTTCAAGTTCTGTCAACGCACAGCCAAGGTCAATAGGGATACTTCAGAGAACACACGCTCAACAGGCGAATGATTCTAAAGTACTCATTTGTCCTTACTTATGCGCGTTTTGTTTTTACCAAAAAACGCTTTAATCTTATGTACTACTTACAAATTATACAATATAAAGGTAAGTCAGTGCAAGAAAAGAATAACATTTTGTGACAAATATTAGTGGAAAAAAGATCATTTTGGCACAAAAAAGCAAAAACCTTACTGAAAAGTCTCACTTTTGTTGTTCTTATATACCATGTTAAGAAAAGTATTGCACAGTAAAATTCACCACGCCAATTGCACGGGTGCCGTCATGAGTTATGTTGGTTCGATTACTCTTGACCCTGATATTTATGAGGCGATTGGTATGCGCCCGAACGATTGCGTTTTGATTGCCAATTGTCGTAATGGTGCTCGTTTTGAAACTTACATCCTCAAAGGCGAGCGTGGTTCGGGTGTCGTTGAAGTTAATGGTGCTGCCGCCCATTTGGCACAGGCGGGCGACCAACTTATTATTATGCATTTTGCGCTGATGAGCGATGACGAATATTCGAGTCATCATCCGCAGGTGATTGTTCTTGATGAGCAGAACCATATCAGTCAACGTTTGAGCTACTGATTTGTTATCATAATTTCGCATTTTTTTGTGATTTGTGTTTATTGTCCATTGTCTCAATTTTGCTTATTCGGGATGCAAACGCTTTACTTGTTTCGGAAACGATGTTCGTGTTTAGTGTTTTGTGCTTGACTTTGCAGAGTTGCAGTATGATATAATTTCGTTTAGTATGCTAATTATTTAGAAAGAGGTTTCACTTATGCAAGATGCTGTTACGAGTCAGTCTTTAAGCCTGACTCAGGCTATTATGCAGATAACGGATCACGTGTCGTGGATTGATGTGGCGACACTGATGCTGTATATTCTGGCGAGTTTCCTGATTGGAATCTTCGCGACAGTCTGGATCAAGGCCGATAATAAAAAGGAGTCTGGTTACTTCCTTGGCGGTCGTAGCATTTCTGGGTGGCTTGCAGGTACGAGTATCGCCGTGACCGCGATGAACGCGGATGTTGCTCCTGCGTATGGTGGTTGGATGGCGAACACAGGTTTGCCGATGGTGTGGTTTTATGTTGTTCGTTTTGGTGTAGGGCAGCTTGTTTGCGCGATGCTCTTCTGCTACATGTGGCGTCATATGACCATCAGCACGGGTCCTGAGTTTTTCTCGCTTCGCTACGGTGGCAAGGGTGGAACCTTTACTCGTGTGTATTCATCGTTGTGGGGCGTTTTTGTTGGTATCGTTCCGTGGGTTGGCGTTGGTCTTCTCGGCGTCCACAAAATCTTCGTTCCTATTCTGTGGCCCGACAATCCGGAGTTCACAAAAGACCCGACCTTGATTCTGATTCTCATCATGCCGATTCTGACGATTTATGTTTGGAAGGCGGGCTACAGCGGTGTTTTGGCGACCGACTTCATGCAATCAGTCATTATTATTTTAGCCAACATACTTGCTTGCTTTTTAGTGTTGTTCCACTTTGGTGGCCCGAGTGGTCTGCGCGAGGCGATTGTTAATGGTCGTCCGGGCGCGAGCATTCCGGTAGAACTGGTTGCCGCATCAGATGTGAACAATGCGCGTTGTAATGTCTTGTGGAAGTCGAAAGTGACTCCTCCGGCCGCAGGCGAGACCAGCTTCTTTACGTTTGATTTAGCAGGAGTCTCCGGCGTTGAGTTCAATGCCGACCGTACAGAGTTGAAGGACACCGTTTTCCGTGTGCCTCCGACCGGGTTGTCCGGCAAAGTCAAAGTTGTCAGTGCCGTTCCCGAGGCAACGGGAGACAATAATTCCTTCCGGTTCGCGGTCAAGTTGCAGAATTTTGGCACTGCGATGCCTTCGGAGGATACGCGGCAGGCGTTGTCGTCCTTGCCTGTGAAACAGAATAAGACAATCAATCCATGGATGTGTCTGCCGTTGTTTATTCTTTGCACGATGGGCGTCGGCGGTGGTATGAGCACAGAGGGACAGCGCGTGATGTCGTGCCGCACGACCAAGGAGTCGATGAAGTCCTTTATCTGGGCGCAGATTGTTTTGTTCCTGATGCTGTTGTCGCTGACACTTCCGGTGATGGGATTGTTCCCGTCCAATCCGGAGTTATTCCACGCTGACCCGGCAATGCGCGAGAACGCGTATGGTAAGTTGTTGAATGATTTTATGCCGCTTGGCTTTAAAGGTCTGGCGCTCGCTGCCATTGCCGCAGCCGTGATGAGTACAATTGCCAGTCACTTGAACTACAGTTCGCAGACACTGGTGAACGACGCGACCCGTCCGTTCTTCCCGAAGATTACGGACCGTCAGGGAATCATGCTTGGTAAATTCTACATGGTTTTGATTATGATTGCGTCCGTTTATGTGACCTATCATGCGCAGTCGATGAGCGGTGTTGCCATGAAGCTTGCCGGTTTGTTTGGCGGCGGCATCCTGCTTGGTTGGGCGCAGTGGTGGTGGTGGCGCACGAACTTCTGCACTTGGGTTGCCGCGATGGTTGTTGGCCCCGTGATGTTCCTTTGCCTGACGCCGATTCTGAAGATCTGGCCTTGGTGGGCCGAGGCGTGCAAGGATGAGATGATGAGCCAGTCACTGGATTTGTGGCAGGGTTTGATTAGCCTTGTGATTTGCACATCGATGTGGATGATTATCACATTGTGCACTCCGCACGAGGACATGAAGAACCTGAAAGAGTTCTATAAACGTGCTCGCCCGATGGGGATGTGGCAGCCTGTTCGTAACGCGATTGTCGCGGATGGTCAGGAAGTGCCCACGCAAAAACCGATGATTGGTTTCGGTTTCATCATCGCGATTATTGGCGCAATTTGGATTGCGCTGCTGATGCTGACATTGTCGCATTTGTATATCGGTTACTATATGAAGGCGTTGCTGAGTGGCGTTATTTGCCTTGCCACTGCATTGCTGTTCAAGAAGTTGTTCAACTGGTACTATGAGCGTTTGGGTGGCGACACCGACTTGCCGTATCAGGCCGAGGAAGAAAGCGCCCAGTAATCAATCGATTACAGGTTGTGTAAAAATAAAGCCGTCGATAAGAAGTCGACGGCTTTTTGTTTTGTCTTATTTAGCGAACGACATGGCGTTTGCGAATTGTTCCTGAAAATCTTCATTTCGCACGCAGTCGACATATTTGATTCTGCGGTGAATGTCGTTGAGGCGAGGCAACGATTGATCCCATGCGAGCAGCGCCTTGAGCGCTCCTGTCGCAGCCGCATTGCCAATGGCTCGCGTGACGGGTATGGTGTTCAGCGGCAACATTTGGATGCGCGCGATGCTGCGTGGATTGACCGCTTGCCCAAAAGCTCCGGCAAGGAAAATGTGATTGATATCCGTCCATGTGATGCCCGCATCGTCCAACAACATCTCGGCTCCGGCACGCACCGCCGCTTTGACAAGCTGCAAGTTTCTGACATCGTCCGCAGTGATAAAAACTTTGTCCGTGAGATGGGCGCATGGCTTGTTCGACTTTTTGTCGACACCGATGATTTGAGGCACGGGCGAGAGGTCGTTAGGCAGTAGCCGTCCCGCGCCGGTGATGGCGCCCATGTTGAGCAGAATCGCGATTGCGTCTGCCAGTCCTGTTCCGCAGATGCCAACAGGTTCGCCGCCACCGATGACAGTGATGTCAATCGAGTTGTCGCGCGTGAGAAAAACGCTACTGATGGCGCCACGTGTTGCCCGCATTCCGCAAGTGATGTTCGTGCCCTCGAAAGCCGGCCCCGCAGCCGTGGAAGTCGCGCGAAGTTCGCCGCCAGTCGACAGCGCGATTTCGCAATTCGTTCCCAAGTCAATAAGCAAAATGGTTTCGTCGCGTGTGTCCATATTCGTCGCGAAAATGGCGGCGGTGGTGTCCGCTCCGACGATGTGCCGAATCTGCGGCAGCATATGCACCATCGCATTTGGCAAGGCGGTCAGTCCGATGTCGCGAGCGCTTTCCGTGCGTGTGTCCGTCCACTGTCCCTCGTAGGGCGCCGTCCCGAAGGGGCGGATGTCGCTGCCGACAAAGGTGTGCAGCATGACCGGGTTGCCGACGGCGGTGACAACCTCGATGATGTCAGGGGAGATGTGCGCTTGTTCGCAGAGGTTCGCGCAGATGCTGTTGATTTCATCGCGGAGCGTCTTGTGTAAAATGTCATTGCCGTTCGCGTTTGTCATCGCAAACTGTACGCGGCTCATGACATCCGCGGCGATGAGCGTCTGCATATTCAAAAGCGTCATGGTGCTGAGTGCTTTTTGCGAGTCGAGGTCGGCGAGGATGGCGTAAATCGATGTCGAACCGATATCGATAGCGATGCCGGTGCGATGTGTCGCCGTATCAGAATCAGCGTGTTGCGTCATCTCAACAGTTGCGGTGGTCGACGGAATCTCGATTGTCGCATCCCGCGTGAGAAGCGCAGTACAAGCCAGTCTCCAGCCCTGCTCGATTTCCGTCGGGGAAAACAAATTTGTGTCAGCCGTCGATGGCTCGGGTGCTCCTTCGACAAATCGGACACGGCATTTGCCGCACTTGCCGTTAGCACCACACTGATATTCGATACCTGTATCCGCAAAGAATTTCAGCGGTTTAGGCTGCTCAAAGTCGATGCACTTGTTTACAGGCAACAGCGTCAGTTTCATAGACAATGATGTCGCCGATTACATTGGATAGTCGAGAGCTTCGGGAATCATGACTTTGCTCAACGATTCCGCGACTCTTTCCTTGACGAACCTTGCGCCCGACATTGCGCTTTCGGCCTCGGTTCTCAGTTGCGCGAAGTCCGCCATTGTTTGGCTGTCGAGCGCGTATCCGTAGAGAATCTCGGCGCACAGGCGCGAGACCTCGCCGATGGCGCGTGTCGACGCAACCGCTGTGAGGTCGGTGTAGAAATCAAGCAAGCCCTGCAAACCTTCGTTCGCGAGTTCAGGATTGTTTGGCGCTTCTCTGCGTAACGTCGCAACGTCGCGGACAAAGCAACCGGCGCCAAGCGCCCACGTGAGGATGTCCGTCATGGTGAATGTGACGCCATGGCGTGTTCCGGTATAGAGCGGTTTGTTGTCCTTGTCGCGTTTGTCGCTAATCGCGTTCATTGTAAAGAGCCACAGTTTGAAAGCATAGGCGGCGAGTTTTGCGCCGATGCCTCCGTCTGTCATATCTTCGAGCGCCTTAATCCAGTGGGGCATTTGAATGAGGAATGCTTTGTTGCTCATCGTCAGGCTAAGGTGCCGCCGCTGCACGCACTCGGGGCCTTCGTAGGTTGATTCGAGTTGCGCATCCGTCCACTTATAGAAAAGGAAGCCCGGGCAATCTTCGGTGAGTCCGTAACCGCCCATCAGCGCAACGGCTTCGCGCATGGCATTTGTCTGGATACCGCACATGAGTTTGCATGCGGGGCATAGGACATTCGCATACGCTTCCTGCAAAACATACCGAGTGAGCGGTTCATTGTCAAGCGCTTGTTTGCGCTGCTCACTGTCGAGACGCAAAACTTCTTCGGCACGTTTGATATAGGGTCTCAGTGCCTTGAGTTCGGCACGTCCTCCGCCGATACCTTTCTCCTTGAAGATGGCGATTTTCTCTTTCTCAGTCGGGTCAAAATCATCGTAAGCTTTTGCGGCCGCCATCGCGAGCGACATTCCGGCCTCGCCCATTGCCCAGACATCCGCGAGTCTGTGCAACGCGTCTTCTTTGGACTGCAAGCCGAGGTCGTAGCGGACTGTTCCTTCCGCCGCGTCGCCGCCGCGGAATCTTGTGCGCTGATAGCGAATGATTGGTTCGACGGCGCTGAGCAGTTTGACGGGCGTCATCACGCCGACAGTGACACGTGTTCTCTTGAACACAGATTCGATGATGTTGCCATGATCGAAGTTTGGAACAATTGTTTTCTGTCCGTCGATTTCCTGAATGGTATATCCGCCGATGATTCGGCTAGCTGGTACACGCAATTTGAAGTTTGGGTCTCTGGTTGATGACAACTGATGCACAAGCTTTTTGCATGGTGCTCCGTTGTCAAACAGACCTTCGTCGTCTTTTTCGAGGATGACCATACACGAACCTTTGATGCGTGAGTCGTCGCTCTGGACTGCGGCGGTGACAATCGTTGCGAACGCCATATTCGTGATGAAGCGTCCACGTTTGTCCACTTCGAGAATGGGTTCTTCGCCTTCGTTCCATTCGGCAATGCGAATTCTTCCGGCCAGTACACCAGTGTCCACTCCGACAAACGGCAGAGGTTCCGTCAAGACAAACGCTGCCCGACGGGTTCCTTTTTCCGCTGATGGCACAAGTTGTTTCTGATAATGGGTAGCCTGTTCGGGCGTTCCCTTTTCGTGGATGGGAGCGAAGCCGAGATTTGTCGCGAGCGAGCATGTTGCCGCGCCACCGTCGACCCACGCGAGTTCCGCGGCCATCAATGCGAACGCCAAGTTCTTGGGGCCTTCGATAAATCCACCGTTCTCGGGGTCAAGAGCCGCGACCGTTATGCCAGCTTCATCAAACATCTTGAGAAGCTCGTCTTTTTCCTTTGTCCATTCGTGCGACGAGCGGCCGCCGTTGGCGACAAGTCTGGCGACGGGACCACGCGCGACATTACGGGTGTTTTGTACTAACATTTGAATGTCGAAACGCTCAGAGTATTTCCACATGATTTGTCGTACGGCATCATTCGGTAGTGTTTTTAACAGTTCCATCCGAGAAAAGAGTCCTTCATTTGTTGCGGTGTGAGTCATGCCAAGGCTTCTCAGACCAATATATTAGTCTACACACGTAAAAGGTATTTGTGCATTTGGTCACCGGTTCTTTTTGGTGACAGTTCCGGGAGTCCCTTTCTGCCGATACTTTGCAGGCATGGCGCTTTTGTAGTCATCGGCAAAAATCGTTACACGTGTTCTGGGCCTGAGCGTTCGGAGCGCATCCTCACGCGCTTTCGTGTATTTATTCTCGTAATAAATAGTGTGGGCATCACGCTTGGCGAGGATGTAAAAGGCGCTGACCGTTTGCCCCGTGACGATAGGTTTTGTCCACGATTGCGCGTTCATGCCAACCACCGCATTGGAGACAGTCTTCGCGAGCTCGCTCGACTTTTTGAGACCGAAATCATCCAGTTGCACGGTGCCATTTTCCAAATCAGTTTCCTTGACGAACTTGCGAATACTTTTCTGAAAATCAAGCCCACTGGATTTGATTTCCTTGAGTAAATCCGTGAGTTCCTCCGTGGCCTCTTCTTGCGTTTTATCCGCTTCCGCGCCAAAGACAATGCCCAACCGACAGAGATGAATTTCCGTGTCAGTGGCATCGATATTCTTCTGCCGTTCTTCCTTCGATTCAATTTGCGACATCGAGACCCGCGAACCGATGGTGTGCTGAATTTGCAAGTCGGCGAGCACCTCCTTGCGCATATCCGCTCTCAGTGTTCCCATCGTGTATCCGGTGTTGCGCAGCGCACTATCAAACTTCGCCTGCGACCCATACTGTTTGCGCAACTCGGCAATCTGTTCTTCGACGATGGTCGAAATTTCAGAATCCGTGGGAATGTATCCGGCTTTGGTCGCGATTTGCCGTAGCAAAAGCGAATCCATCACCTCTTCGAGTGCCTTGGACTTGGTCGGCGCTTCGCCACCATGTGCCCGTTTGTATCTGCGGATATAGTGGTCAATATCGCTTTGAGTGATGAGGTCTGCGTTGACTCTGGCGACTACTCTGTTGGCATTGCGACTTGACGGCGTTGCCGCAGGTAGGGGCGTTTGCATAAGCATAATGCAAATCAGAGCTGTGATAATGTGGGTCAGACGCGGCATAGGCGGAATCGAGTCATGGGCTCCTGTCATGGTTTACCGATATAAGTACAAAACAACGATCAGAGTGTTTGTTTTGTTGACGATTAGAAAAATAAAAAGTTACAAGAATAAAATAGTTTAAAATAGGATTTCATTCTTCAGATAATAGTAGTTTTAGAAGGTAAATTTGCGTTTGTATGACTGCTTATTTGTACCCACATCCTCACTCTGCTGAAAGCCTTGACCGTATTGTTACATTAACCGGCAAACGGATGGCATTGGGACGCAGTGCGTCCAACGAGGTTGTGCTTGCCATGCAAAATGTTTCGCGTCATCACGCTTATATCCAACAGAATCCGCAAACCGAAACTTGGGAATTGTACGACAATGATTCGAGTAACGGAACTTTTGTAAACGGTGAACGGCTGGCGGGTATGTATCAGTTGTGCGAGGGCGATGCGATTAGTTTCGCGACCGTCGAATGTATCTTCTCGTTACTCTCGCCCGAGCAACAACACACCATCCCTGCATTCCGTTCGCTTTCGGACAACATGGGTGTTTTGCATTTGTTGAATGATGAGGGCGATGAAACTCGTGGCGATGTTCTGAGTGTCAAGCCTGTCAGCATGGATGCTCGTCCGATTTCCCGCGATGATTTCGATCCTCGTTTGGCCTATGAACTTGCGCAACGCCGTTTGAATATCATGTACGAGCTTGCACCGATTTTGAGCAAAAGCTCTACGATTGAGCAGATGGCCGCTCGCGTTTTGGATTTGTTGTTCCATGTCAGCGGCATCGACCGTGCCTCGCTGTTGACCTGTGAGCATCCGGGGGATTTTCCGAACTTGATGTTGGTGCGCTTGCGTGACCCCGAGAAGATGAACGCGGAGGTGATGGTGAGCAATCGCATCGTGTCGCGTTGTCTCGCGGAGAGGGTAGCGATTCTTGGCCGGAGTCAGATTATCCCGAATGGCGCCGCAGATGGCGAAACCATTCCGGCGTCGCTGATATGCGTCCCGTTGATTGCGCATGTGGAGATGATTGGTGTCTTGTGTTTGGAAACGCTTGGCGAAGACCATTCCAGCACAGAGGATGATTTGTCGTTCTTTAGTTTGTTTGGAACCGACCTCGCGTTGTCGCTTGTGAACTTCCGTCTGTCGCAGCAGAACTTGCGCAATGCTCGTATGGCTGCGATGGGGACTGCGATTGCGGGATTGGCGCATAACGTGAAAAATATATTGCAGCTGATTAACGCCGGAATAACCCTAATGGATGCTGCCGTCCACAAGCGCAAGTCGGCGGGCGATAGCGATGATGTTACGATGTGCTGGCCAGTGGTACGGCGTGGTGTGGGGCGCATGAAGGATATGTGCGCCGAGCTGTTGTCCTTCTCGCGTCAGACGCCGCCGGAGTTGCGACAGATCAGCGTGAACAAGATTATCAGCGAACTTGTCGAGGCCGCCGATTCGGCGATGCAATCACGCAATGTTGAACTGCGTACAGAGTTGCAGGAAGTTCTGCCGCCTCACGCGATTGAGCCGGAGAGCTTGACACGCGCACTGGCGAATTTGCTGACAAACGCGATGGACAGCATGAACGAATCCGGTGGGCAGATTACCATTCGCACGTTGAGCAACAACGACGACAACTCCGTGAAGATTATCGTCGCGGATACGGGCGTGGGAATTCCCCGCGACAAAATCAGCAGAATTTGGGAACCGTTCTTCTCGACCAAAGGCAGCCGCGGCACCGGGCTAGGTCTGGCGATGACGCGCAAAGTTGTCGAGGATATGAATGGCACTATTAGTCTGAATAGTGAAGAAGGCGTTGGCACAACTTTCGAGATAGTTTTTCCGTGTCTGCGTGATGACCAATTGAAAGAGATTGTCCATGAAGTCGAACAAACGCAGACGCCTTTCACGGGTTTGACTAACGAGGCCGAAAACTATTGGCATGACATTGGCGGTAATGATTCAGCATGCGATTCGTCAGCGATTGTTCTGCCGCCGGATTTGCGTGAATGAATATGAACGCGAGGAATCCGCTGCTTGTCGTTTTGACCGGCAGTGGTAAAGGAAAAACAACAACGTCGCTTGGCATGGCGGTGCGCGCTCTTGGCGCCGGGTTGCGCGTTGGTTATGTCTGTTTTGACAAGGGCATCCCGCAGATTGACGACAGCACTGACGGCGAATTTTACAGCGAACGGGTGATTCTGCGGCAGTTGTCAGACGTCGATTTGTTCACGTTTGGGCGGTGCCGTGTTACCTCCGAAGGGAGCTTTGATTTCGCGAACACGGATGAAGATATCGCGCAGGCGCAACAAGCTCTGTCCACCTCGCGCACGCTGATAGAAAGCGGCCAATACGGGATGGTCGTTTGCGACGAGATTCTGACCTGTGGTTGCGCTTCGCAGTTAATTACTCGCAAAGAGGTTCTTGGATTAGTTGATGTTTATACGCAACACGGTCGGCCTTGTCATCTTGTGATGACAGGTCGTGGCGCGGAAAACTGGAAACAGTTGATTGACCGCGCCGACATTGTTACCGAAATGCGTTGCGTCAAACATTGTTATGAGAACGGTGTTGACGCTCAAAAAGGACTGGACTATTAGTCCGCTTTTTTCTTTTTTTGCAACGTGCGATATTCATCTTCGAGAATACCCATGACGTGGAAATCACAGTATTCGCCGTTGTGCTTCATCGCCTCGCGCAATGTTCCTTCCTTTTTGAAACCTGCCTTTGTATAGGCGCTTATGCCGCGTGCGTTGCCGACCCACACATGCAATTGAATGCGATGCATATTGAGAATATCAAACGCGTAATGCAACATGAGTTTTGTCGTCTCGCTGCCAAAGCCCATGCCGCGTGAGGCTTCATCACAAATACAGATGCCGAAGATGGCCGCGCCACTGACGAGGTCAACGCGATGCAGCGCCGTTGTGCCGATGGCCCTGTCGTTGTCCTTGCGAACGATGACAAACGGAATGTAGTCCGAACCGCCCTCGTAAAAGGATGCAATCTTTTTTGTTTGTGCCGTGATGCTGACCGGTGTGTGCGTGAAGTAGGAATGCCGAACGACAGGGTCGTTGATGCATGCAGCGAAAGTCGGCGCGTCGTCAGGTTCCGCCGGACGCAGATAAATGGATTCACCAATGAGGAATGCTTTGTTCATGATAATTACTCGTTGAGCCTTTCGAAATCTTATCATTATACTACTTGTTTGACAGATAAAAAGCAAGAGAAAAACGGAATGATGGCATTGGGGTATAGAGTTTATTTCGTCACGTAAAAAAACAAAAAAAGATAAAAAACGTGAATGAATAGGTGAATTGGCACATATACTTAAGTAAGTTAAGAAGTGGATTCACTTCTAAACAAAAAAAAATCTGAGGAGATTTACTATTATGAAGAAGCTCATCGCTATCGCCGTTTTGGTCGCTTTCAGTGGCGCCATGATCAGTGGTTGCTGCCCCAAGGCACAACCCAGCTACGTACCTTGCGCCCCTGTTAAGGCTGCTTGCTACAAATAGTAGCTTGTAAACAGTATGCACCGTTTTGTGCATCTGTTGCATGAAGAAGTAACATTTCCCTGTCGGAGCAATTCGACAGGGATTTTTTTTGAATAGTGTTTTTTATGGTATGTAAATTATCCTGTCATAACAAGGAAGACACAAGTCCGACTTGTGAAGGACACAATCTATCATCGGAGAGTTTTCTAAATGAAGAAACTTATCGCTATCGCCGTTTTGGTCGCCTTCAGTGGTGCCATGATCAGTGGCTGCTGCCCCAAGGCACAACCCAGCTATGCACCCGCCCCTGTTAAGGCCGCTTGCTACAAATAAGTCGTAATCCCTTCGGGGGGATGAAACTTTAAATAGCAGAATATGCCCTGCCGAATTATTTCGGCAGGGATTTTTTATTGTTGCGTGACTCCGTTTACACATGTAGTACTGTGAGGGAATAGAGATGAGTGTCGGTGGTAATTATGAATCGTTTTTGTCGAAAGATAAAGACACATTTTACATTGGAGACTACAACATGAAGAAGCTTATCGCTATCGCCGTTTTGGTTGCTTTCAGTGGTGCCATGATCAGTGGCTGCTGCCCCAAGGCCCAAGCTAGCAATCCTTGCGCACCTGTTAAGGCTGCTTGCTACAAATAGTGTCTGCCCGTGATGCGGGCTAGAACAAAAAAGATAACCTCCGTCGGATTCCGATGGAGGTTTTTTTTCTATTGAGGAAATAGAGGCGGGCTTTTGGCGTACAACATAGTAATAGATGATAGATTCAATTGAAGGAAAAACGCAGATGAAAAAGATGATAACGCTTGCCGTTTTGGTTGCCTTTAGTGGTGCGATGCTCAGTGGTTGCTCTTGTTGCAAGACTGCCTACAGTGGCAATGCATATGTGAAGAATGCCTTTTGCGCGACATGCCGTTAACGGCACATGTTGCGGATGCGGGGTTGATTTTTTGAGTCACTCGTGAATATTTGTCCTATACTAAAAAGTTAAGAAAGAAAGTTACTTTCGGAGGAATTGTAAGAATGAGATTCGGTTTATTATTGATGCTGTTTTGTGCCGGTTCAATGTTAATGGTTGGATGCTCGGATTTGATGGAACGGATAAATCCTCCGTCCGGTCAAGCCGCTCCCATGGTGTCGACGCAGGCTCCGTCTGCGCAACAGGCAACAGCCAATGTTCCTCAGAAAATAATGATTCCGGAAGAGAATTGATATTTATTTATCGATTGAAGGTTTTCTTTCTCAAAAACTTCAAGGGATGATGCAGGTGTATGGGAAAGCTTAAGATAGCAGCCGGTATTGATGCGGTCAAGGCACGAGCCTTCGCCCGGCGTCTGTCTTCTCGTTCTCCAA
>JAAZBM010000004.1 GCA_012513815.1 Candidatus Sumerlaeota bacterium
GTTTGCAAAATCGTAACGCCTACGAGCGGTTTATTGTTTCGTGTCGTGACCGGGTGTTCGAGTCCGTGGTATGTGTGTACATCGACGCCAACGGATTGCACAACATCAACAACAAGTACGGCCATGCGGTTGGCGACCAGATGTTGAGAATCGTCGCGGGCACGCTCGTCGCCGAGTTCACGAAAAAATTGGTGTACCGCATTGGTGGCGATGAGTTTGTGGTGTTCACCGACAGCGACAGTGAAGACGTTTGCGCAGAGAAAATGAGCAATATCGCGGCCAAAATTGAGAAGCATGGCTACAGCATTTCATACGGAATTGCCTGTCGCCGGAATGAGCCGGGCGTGGAGCGCGTGGCAAAAGAGGCCGACGAGATAATGCTCGAGCAAAAACGCAAATACTATGCCGAGAATGACCGCCGCCATCGATAAGAGCGCGAACCTCGGCGGCGAGCGTCAGCGGTTGCGGCGTCGCTTGTAGATAACGATTTCGGGGTCAGCACCCCCCTCGCCAAACTCACACACGAGAAGATAATTCTCATCGGCAGCCAACCCATAACAGCGCTCCGAGTGGTCGCTTTTGCACACCTGATTCCCGAGAATGATTCTATCATCGTCAAATATTTTGACCGCTTGTCCACTGGGGAGCGTGTACTCGAGATTGACGATGGAACCTTTGAGCGCGTTAAGTCCGGTGAGCTTGGGCATATCCGCCACATGCAGCTCATTGAACTCATCGATCGTTTCCGCGATATAACGACAGGGTTTTGCGTCCGCGCATTGGTCACAGGTGCTGTGGCCGCCCGCATGGCAACACCGCGCCAGAATACAGTCCGCGCCAAAAGGCCGCCCCTCCGTCGCGGCACACCCACCGCACGCTTCGCGATAGTCACATTTGGCGCAATCCAGCCCACAAATCGAAAAACCCATCACCTAACACCTCTTCCCAAAAGTCCGTCCCTCCGCGACAAAACACAGAGGCTCAATTCCTATTAGAAACAGTAACACCGCCACACTTTTTCTATTGACAATTGTTCAACTTATGTATTATTAATTATAAAGATACGAATAATGCTGATTAGACAGCGTTCGCACTTGAACCATTATGATTACGGGAGGATGCGCGTATGAAACCAGAGGAAAAATCCAGACTTGTGGTTGACGAAAATCTTTGTCAGTCCGGTTGGATAGTACAAGACATGAGTCAGATGAATCTTGAATGCGGCCTTGGCGTCGCCATTCGAGAATTCCCTACGGACAGTGGCCCTGTGGATTACGCGCTATTCGTTGAAGGCGAACTTGTGGGTGTGGTGGAAGCCAAACGCTCCGAAAAGGGCGAATCCATCACTGAAGTCGAAGAACAAACCAAACGATATTCAAGCAGCCGTTTCAAGAACATTAAAAACAATCCGACGATTCGCTTTGTCTATGAAGCAACAGACAAGCTGATTCGGTTCACAGACTACCATGACATCAACTATCGTTCTCGGGATGTCTTTGCATTTCATCGTCCCGAAACCTTGCGAGAATTACTCTTGCAAAAGGATACCATGCGCAATAACCTAAAGCATTTTCCGCCGTTGGACGCAACCGGATTTCGAAAATGTCAAATGAATGCCATTAAGAATCTTGACGATTCCTTTGCCGAAAACCGACCCAGAGCACTCGTCCAGATGGCAACCGGCGCAGGCAAAACATTCACCGCTATTACGGCCGCCTACCGTCTGCTAAAGTTTGGCAACATGAAACGCATTTTGTTTCTTGTGGACACCCGAAGCCTTGGCGAACAGGCAGAACGCGAGTTTCTTAACTATATACCAAATGATGACCCACGTTCTTTTTCGCAAATATACGGTGTGCGTAGACTGAAAAACTCCTACATTCCCAACGACATTCAGATTTGCATCAGTACCATTCAACGCATGTATTCCATCCTGAAGGGCGAAGAGTTGGACGAGTCCACCGAAGAAAGCTCTTTTGCCGAGTTCAAAATGGCTGACGCAAAAACGCCCGTCGAGGTGGTTTACAACGAAAAGTATCCGCCGGAGTTCTTTGACTGCATCATTGTTGACGAGTGTCATCGTTCCATCTACAATGTGTGGAGTCAGGTGCTGACCTATTTTGACGCGTTTATTATTGGTTTGACTGCGACGCCCGACAAGCGCACCTTTGCTTTCTTTAAAGAGAACGTCGTCAGCGAGTATCCCCGCGAACAAGCGATAATTGATGGCGTCAATGTCGGCGAGGATATCTTCATCATTGAAACTGAGGTGAGCACACGCGGCGGGTACATGGTGAAGCAAGTGGTCGAATACCGCGATCGCATGACCAGAGAAAAAAAATGGAAAATGCTTGATGAGGATGTGGATTATGTCCCCACGCGACTTGACAGAGATATTGTCAATCCAAGTCAGATACGCACTGTGATTCACGCCTTCAAGGAGAACCTCAATACGACATTGTTCCCACGCAGAGAAGAAGTTCCCAAAACACTGATTTTCGCCAAGACGGACAGCCACGCCGACGACATTATTCAGATTGTCCGCGAGGTATTTGGCAAAGGCAACGACTTCTGCCGCAAGATAACCTATTCCGCCGTGAACCCCGAATCGATTCTCAGTTCCTTCCGCAATGATTATAATCCTCGCATCGCGGTTACCGTGGACATGATCGCAACGGGAACGGATGTCAAGCCGATTGAATGTGTGGTGTTCATGCGTGATGTGCGCAGCAAAAACTACTTCGAGCAGATGAAAGGCCGTGGCACTCGCGTTCTCTGCAAGGAAGATTTGCAGAAGGTGACTCCAGACGCGACAGACAACAAAGACCACTTTGTTATCGTGGACGCTGTTGGTGTCACAAAAAGCAAAAAGACCGATACGAGACCATTGGAATACAAGCCAACTGTCAGCACGGAAGAATTGATGAAGAGTGTCGCACTGGGGGCAAAGGACGCGGAAACAATCACCTCGCTCGCCAACCGCATCATTCGACTGAACAAAATTATGACACCGACGGAACAGAAACAATTTGTTGAGATTGTCGGTGTGCCGCCCGGTGATGTCGCCGAACCCCTGTTGAACGCGTTTGATGAAGATGTGATTGATGGCAAGGCAAAAAAGGAATCCGGTTCTTCAACGGTCACTGACGCTCAGCGGAAAGAGGCACAAAAGGAACTGATAAAGTCTGCCGTCAAACCATTTCATGACCCAAAAGTTCGCGGCTTTATCGTGAATGTGCGCCGCAATCACGATCAGATTATTGACAAAGATAACATTGACAGCGTCACTTACGCCGGTTACAATCCCCAACAAAAGGAAGACGCCGACCGTGTCATCACTACCTTCCGCGAGTTCATACAGGAAAACAAAGACGAAATTATCGCCTTGCGCGTTATCTACAACGAAGCCTACAAAGACCGCCCGATGGCCATTGAACAGCTAAAGGCTCTGTACGAAAAACTCCAATTCAAAGGCATCACGGTGGAACGCCTGTGGGATTGCTACGCCATCAAAAAGCCGGACAAGGTCGATCGTGGCACACGGGCGCAACTAACCGATTTGATTTCCATCATTCGCTTTGAGATGGGCGGCTATACCGACAAACTTACCACATTCGCGGAGAGGGTGAACCAGAACTTCAAGCAGTGGACATTCAAGCGCAATGCGGGTAACATCCAGTTCTCCGCCAAACAGATGGAGTGGCTACACCAGATAAAAAAACATATAGCCGCCTCTCTGAGCATTCTGCCGGACGATTTGGACTTAACACCCTTTGACCACATAGGCGGGTTATCCGCCTTCTATCAAGCGTTCGGGAATGATTACGAAAAAATACTTCAGGAAATGAACGTGGAATTGGTGGCGTAATGACAAAAAGAATTAATTTCTGTTATTACCGTTTGCTTGATGTATGTGATGTATATCAACCGCAAACAATTGCAACCAAAAGCTTTATTGCGAATGGTGCATATACAGTATATGGAGCAAACGGTGCAATTGGAAAATACGATAAATATAATCATGTAGAATCAGAAATAGTAATGGCTTGTAGAGGTGCTTCTTGTGGAGCGCTAAATGTGACAGAGAAACATAGTTGGATTAATGGGAATGCGATGGTAATCCATCCAAATGGCAAAATTGATATTAATATAAAGTATTTATTCTACATTTTACAGGGTATTGA